>NZ_DASPLS010000030.1:0-43420 GCF_035627455.1 Noviherbaspirillum sp. | reverse complement strand
GGGCCGAGCAGGCCGAGCGCGCCCATTTCGCGGAAGATCGCGGGGTCGGTCTTTTCATGGCGGAACGCCTCGAGCACGCGCGGCTGCAGCCGGTCCTGGCAATACGCATTGGCCGCGTCGCGCACCATGCGCTCGTCATCGCTCAGCTGGTCGTTGAGCAGCAGCGGGTCGTCCCAATGGAACTGCGCCTTGTGTTTCATGACGTCTCCTCTGTTTTCTAAACCCGTTCCAGCACCAGCGCCAGCCCCTGCCCGACGCCGATGCACAGGCTGACCACCGCATAGCGGCCGTTGCGGCGCACCAGCTCGCGACTGGCGGTGAGCGCGAGGCGGGCGCCGGAGGCGCCGAGCGGATGGCCGAGCGCGATCGCGCCGCCGTTCGGATTGACGCGCGCCTCGTTCAGGTCGAGCTCCAGCAGCTTCAGGCAGGACAACACCTGGCTGGCGAACGCTTCGTTGATTTCGATGATGTCCATGTCGGCGAGCGACAGGTTGGCGCGCGCGAGTGCCTTTCGTATTGCATACACCGGGCCGATGCCCATCACGCGCGGCTCCACGCCGGCGACCGCGGCCGACAGGATGCGCACCAGCGGCGCCTTGCCGGCCCTCTCGCCGGCGGCGCGGCTGCCCACCAGCAGCGCGGCGGCGCCGTCATTGATGCCGGATGCATTGCCGGCGGTGACCACGCCGCCTTCGAACAGCGGCTTGAGTTTTTCCAGACTGGCGGCCGTGGTGTCGGGACGCGGATGCTCATCCTTGTCGACCACGGCAGGCGGCGTCTTGCGGCCAGTGGGCACGCTGACAGGGTGGATCTCCCCGGCGAAGAAGCCGTCCTGCAGTGCCGCGTGATACTTCATCTGCGACGCCAGTGCGAACGCGTCGGCCTGCTCGCGCGTGATCCCGAATTCCTTCGCGACGTTGTCGCCGGTCTCGGGCATGGTATCGGCGCCGTACTGCGCGGTGACCTTCGGGTTCGGGAAGCGCGCGCCGATGGTGCTGTCGAAGACCTTGAAGTCGCGGCCGAACGCGGCTTCCGACTTGGCCACGACGAACGGCGCGCGGCTCATGCTTTCCACGCCACCGGCGATGAACAATTCGCCTTCGCCGCAGGTGACCGCGCGCGCCGCATCCATCACCGCGGCCAGCCCGCTTGCGCACAGGCGGTTCACCGTCTGGCCGGGAACCGTCACCGGCAGGCCGGCCGCGAGCAGCGCGTTGCGCGCGACATTGCGCGAATCCTCACCGGCCTGGTTGGTATCGCCGAGAATCACGTCCTCGATCTGTTCCGGCTTCCAGGGGTTGCGCGCGACCAGGGCGCGCATCACTTCCGCCGCCAGGTCGTCGGGACGCACCGGCGCGAGCGCGCCGGCGTGGCGGCCGAACGGGGAGCGCAGGCCGTCGTAGATGTAGGCGTCGAGCATGGCTCAGATCTCCTTGTGGTAGAGCGACAGACCGAGCAGCGCGCGCCGCTGCAGCCAGGGGCTGGGGCGATAGCGCGTATCGCCGGTCTGCTGTTCCAGGTTCTTCAGGATGGTGAGGATGTTGAGCGGGCCGATGCGGTCGCCCCAGGCAAGCGGGCCGACCGGATAGCCGAGGCCGAGCTCGACCGCGCGGTCGATGTCCTGCGGATCGGCGATCTGCTGCTGCGCGATCTCGCAGGCGATGTTGACGATGTGCGCGATCACGCGCTGCGTCACCAGCCCGGCGCTGTCGCGGATCACGCTGACCGGCACGCCGGTGGCGCCGAGCACGCCGCATGCCATCGCCAGGTAAGCCTCGCTGGTGCCGGGCGTGGTCATCACGACGCGCCGGCGGCTGATGTCGAGCAGGCTTTCGACGCCCACCGTGCGCTGCGTATCGAGGTGTTCGCGCACGCAGCAGGTGGTGGCGTCTTCGCCGAACGGCGTCACGATGCACAGCGCGCTGTCGCCCGGCTGGTCGCCCGGCTCGAGCGTCACGCCGGCGGCGGCGACCAGCGTGGCGATGCGCTCGGCCAGTTCCGGGCGGTCGCGGCTGATCCACACGCTCGGCGGCATCTGCGCCGGCGGCGCGGGTTCCGCCACGGCTTCCTTCCTGCCGTCCGCGCCGTAGCGGTAGAAACCGTGTCCCGTCTTGCGCCCGAGGGCGCCGGCGGACAGCATCTGGCGCGTCAGCCCCTGCGGCCGGAAGCGCGGCTCTTCGTAGTACTGGTGATAGATCGATTCCATCACCGGATGCGAGACGTCCAGCCCGGTGAGATCGAGCAGTTCGCACGGCCCGAGCTTGAAGCCGGCGGTGTCGCGCAGGATCGCGTCGAGCACCGGCGGCGTGCAGACCCCTTCGGCAAGCAGCCGCATGCCTTCGGTGCCGTAGCCGCGTCCGGCATGGTTGACGATGAAACCGGGCGTGTCTTTCGCGAGCACCGCGGTATGGCCCCAGTGGCGGCCGAGCGCGAGCAGGGTGTCGGTTACCTCCGGGCGGGTGTGGAAGCCGCCGATCACTTCGACGATCTTCATCAGCGGCACCGGATTGAAGAAATGGAATCCGGCCACGCGTTCCGGATGCCGCAAGCCGGCGGCGATCGCGGTCACCTGCAGGGAAGAGGTGTTGGACGCAAGGATGGCGTCGGCGCCGACGATGTCTTCCAGCGCGGCAAACAGGTTTTTCTTCGCCGCCAGGTCCTCGACGATCGCTTCGACCACCAGATGGCAGCCTCGCAAATCTTCCAGCCCTTTGCCGACCAGCAGCCGGTTGCCGGCATCGGCCGCCGCCGCGGCGTCCAGCTTGCCTTTTTCAGCCAGCCTGCCGAAGGTCGCAATCAATTCCCTGCGCGCCGTTTCCGCAGCGCCCTCGCGGCTGTCGATCAGCCACACCTGCGCGCCGGCCAATGCCGCGATCTGCGCGATCCCGCGGCCCATCACGCCGCACCCGACCACGCCGGCTACCAGTGTTTCGGATCCGGGCTCGGGGCGAGTTCCGTTTTGCATGATGCGTCTCCTCGCAAAGAAAAGTTATAATTCCGCATTGCAGAACTATAACTACTAAAATGGAATTCTCTTCGTTTCACTACAGGATGTCAACGCGGGCTGAGCTGCCGTTTAAGCCAAGAAAAGATGAGTGATTCCCCGGCATGCCGAGGTGTTTGTCATCTTTTCATATGAAACTGCACTGCAGAATTTCGTTCCAAACAACCGTTGCTTCTGTAACTTTCATGTGAGAGTATCGGCAACCACCGGTTTGAGGCCCTGAAGAAGGCCTCCCGGGCAGGAGACTCCATGGAACACGCGGTTTCGCCGTCCGCGCCGCATACAGAAAGCCTTCCATTCTTGGACAGCGTCGCATGCCGACAAGCTCGCGCCGCGCGGCGGCAGCCGTTCGATTACCGACGGCGAACGCCTGGGTCATGGCGCAGCAGGGCGTGACGCTGGTGCGGCTCGCATGGCGTTCCGCGACATGAGCGTCGAGGCCAACCTGAGCAGAACACCCGTGCGCTGGGCGCCGCCGGCCCGGTGGTTATGATGCGAAGCGGCAAGGTGGTGCTGGACGAGCCGGCGCTGGAGGTGGATATCGCGACGCTGCACGACCCGGGTATCGGCAGTACGGGGCAGGCGTTGCGCTAGAATTCGGCATTCAACAGGAATCGAGGCACATGGCGCAAGAACAACCGGGCGAGCAGGCTCCCCAGCAGAAACAGTCGAACGCGAAGGAAGACCGGCACTTCGTCACCGCGCTCGCGCGCGGGCTGGATGTCCTGTCCTGCTTCCGCTCCGGCGAGAAGACGCTGGGCAACCAGGAACTGGCGGAACGCACCCGGTTGCCGAAATCCACCGTTTCGCGCCTGACTTACACCCTCACCAAGCTCGGCTACCTCGACTACGACGACCATCTCGGCAAGTACCGGCTAGGCACCGCCAGCCTGGCGCTGGGCAGCGCGATGCTGTCCAAGCTCGACATCCGCCAGTACGCGCGGCCCTGGATGCAGGAACTGGCGGACTATTCCCATGCAACGGTGTCGCTCGGCATGCGCGACCGCCTGTCCATGATTTACGTGGAGAACTGCCGCAGCCAGGCCGCGCTCACGCTGCGCCTGGACGTCGGCGCGCGCATTCCGATCGCGCAGACCGCAATGGGCCGCGCCTACCTGGCGGAGACCTCGGACACCGAGCGCAACGACATACTGGAGCGGGTGCGCGAACTCGACGAACTGAAATGGCCGTCGATCCGCGACGGCGTCAAGCGCGCGCTCGACGAATACGATACGCTCGGCTGCTGCACCTCGTTCGGCGACTGGCAGCCCGACGTCAACGCGATCGCGGTCGCCTTCCGCCCGGCCAACGGCGGCGCCATCCTCAGCATCAACTGCGGCGGGCCGGCATTCAACCTCACGCCCGACTTCCTGCTCGGGGAAGTGAAGCCGCGCCTGCGCGAGCTGGTGGACCGGCTGCGCCGTACCTGAGGGACGGGGCCGGATTACGGTGTCAAATCCGGTTTTCCGCACCGACACCAGCCCCGGGATAGCGCCATGTTTTTGCCCGATCCCTCGCGGGCGCCTTGCCGCCGCGAAGGACACTTCACTTGACGTTGGCGGCCGGCACCTTCCTTCATGCCGCGCGCATCCTGTCCGAATTATGCGGCGAAATCCTGCACCCGCGGTATTCCATCATTCTTCAAACTTGCTATAGTGATCACAGGGGCCGCCTGCACACGCCGTTGATGCCGCTGTAAAAGAACACACGTTCACTTGTTAAAGTGTCAGGAACGTGTTGAGTAAGATCAAATGCAAGGGTGTGTTGCAGCGCTATCATGTATGGCTCTTTTCCTGCAGCTCTTCCGAGCGCGCCGCGCCACGCAGCACATCCGGGTTAGCTCTTCACAGTATTGTTTGTCGTTCTCGAGGGAGATTTGAAATGAATGAAGTCGTCATCGTCGCAGCGGGTCGTACCGCGGTAGGCAAGTTCGGTGGTACGCTGGCCAAGGTCGCTGCGTCGGACCTCGGCGCGCACGTGATCAGGAACCTGCTGGCGAAAACCGGCATCGCGCCGGAGTCCATCAGCGAAGTGATCATGGGCCAGGTCCTGACGGCCGGCGTGGGACAGAACCCGGCGCGCCAGGCAGTGATCCGCGCAGGTCTCCCCGACATGGTGCCCGCGATGACCATCAACAAGGTCTGCGGCAGCGGCCTGAAGGCAACCCATCTCGCGGCGCAAGCAATCATGTGCGGCGACGCCGAGATCGTGATCGCCGGCGGCCAGGAAAACATGAGTGCGTCGCCGCATGTGCTGAACAATTCCCGCGACGGCTTCCGCATGGGCGACGCGAAGCTGGTCGACACCATGATCGTGGACGGCCTGTGGGACGTCTACAACCAGTACCACATGGGCATCACCGCCGAAAACGTCGCGAAGAAATACGACGTATCGCGCCAGGAGCAGGACGAGTTCGCGGTCGCCTCCCAGAACAAGGCCGAAGCCGCGCAGAAGGCCGGCAAGTTCAAGGACGAAATCATCCCGCTCGAGATCTCTTCCAAGAAGGGTGCGATCGTGTTCGACAGCGATGAATTCATCAAGCCCGGCGTGACGCTGGAATCGATGTCCGCGCTGAAGCCCGCGTTCTCGAAGGACGGCACGGTCACTGCCGGCAATGCCTCGGGCATCAACGACGGCGCCGCTGCGGTGATCATGATGTCCGCCAAGAAGGCCGACCAGCTCGGCCTGAAGCCGATGGCGCGCATCAAGGCCTACTCTTCCGCCGGCGTCGATCCGACCATCATGGGCATGGGCCCGGTGCCGGCCACCCAGCTCTGCCTGAAGAAGGCAGGCTGGAGCCACCAGGATGTCGACCTGATGGAAATCAACGAAGCCTTCGCCGCGCAGGCGATCGGCGTGAACAAGGAAATGGGCTGGGATACCAGCAAGATCAACGTCAACGGCGGCGCGATTGCGATCGGTCACCCGATCGGCGCATCCGGCTGCCGCATCCTGGTGACGCTGCTGCATGAAATGATCCGCCGCGATGCCAAGCGCGGCCTTGCCAGCCTCTGCATCGGCGGCGGCATGGGAGTGGCACTGGCGATCGAGCGCTGATCGCAGGAATTACTGTTGGGTTCTTTTTTAGTTCAACAACACATCAAGAGAGAGAATAAGACATGGCACGAGTTGCATTGGTTACGGGCGGTATGGGCGGTCTGGGGGAGGCAATCTGCATCAAGATGGCCGCACTCGGTTACCAGGTTGTGACGACGTATTCGCCGGGTAATACCAAGGCGGCGGACTGGCTGGCCGGCATGGAAAAGCAGGGCTACAAGTTCCGCGCCTATCCCTGTGATGTGGCGGACTTCGAATCCGCCAACGCCTGCATCAAGAAGATCACCGAAGAAATCGGCCCGGTCGATGTGCTGGTCAACAACGCCGGCATCACCCGGGACATGACCTTCAAGAAGATGGATAAGGTCAACTGGGACGCGGTGATGAAGACCAACCTGGATTCCGTGTTCAACATGACCAAGCCGGTCTGCGACGGCATGATGGAGCGCGGCTGGGGCCGCGTCATCAATATTTCGTCGGTAAACGGCCAGAAGGGTGCTTTCGGCCAGACCAACTATTCCGCCGCCAAGGCCGGCATGCACGGCTTCACCAAGGCGCTGGCGCTGGAAGTGGCGAAGAAGGGCGTCACCGTCAACACCATTTCGCCCGGCTACATCGGCACCAAGATGGTGATGGCGATCCCGAGCGAAGTGCTGGAAAGCAAGATCATCCCGCAAATCCCGATGGGCCGTCTCGGAAAGCCGGAAGAAGTGGCCGGTCTGGTCGCGTATCTTGCATCGGATGAGGCAGCCTTCCTCACCGGCGCCAACATCGCGATCAACGGCGGCCAGCATATGTACTGATCGACCTGCCCGGTCTCGGTAGCATGGCGCAAGCGGCCTTCGGCCCTTGCGCCATTTTTGTTTGCAGAGATGCCCGCGCCGGCGGCGTCACCGGCATCGCAAAAAACAATGCCCGCGGCGGATTGACCGGCGCGGGCAGGAACGCGGGAGGAATCGGGTGCAGGCTCAGGCCGCCTGTTCCTTGTCGATAATGGACTGCAGCAGATCGATCAGCTTCGGCATTGGAACATAGCCGGAAATCACCAGGTCGAGCACGCCGTTGCGCTCCAGTATCAGTGTCGGGAAGCCAGTGACCTTCCATTTGTGCACCAGCAGGAAGTCATCGTTCGCTGCCTTGATTGCCACGTCGGAGCTCCAGGTGGCAAGGAAAGTGTCCTTGTCGATGTTCACACCCTGCTCCGCCATCGCCACCGTCGCAATCTCGGCCAGCACCTCGCCTTGCGTTACGTCCTTGCCTTCCGAGAAGAAACGGCGCTGGATTTCATGCAGCACATACAGGCAGGTCTGCGGCGCGAGCAGGCGGGCGGCGACCACCGCACGGCACGCCGGTTCCGTGTTGTATGCAAAATTTTCGCGGGCCAGAGCGTTGTAGTCGAACGGCAGGTTCGTCTGTTGTGCCACCTTTTTCCATTCGTCGATCTGCTCTTGTTTCAGGGCCGCGTCGACGACTTCGGTTTTGTACGCGCGCAGTCCGCCGACCACGACTTCCACCGGCAGCTCGGGTACGCCTTCCATCAGCGCGGCCAGTTCGGGACCGAAGCCGTAGCACCAGGAACACATCGGATCAGCTATGTAAATCAGGCTGGGCATAGTTTTTCTCTCTTGTACGGGGTTGTGTAGGCAGGATTGCGCATATTCCATGCTATCCCAGCCCGCGGCCGCCCCGAAACCGGAGCATGCGCCGAATTCCCGTCCTTTTCGGCGGATGCCGTGTCATTGCCTGAACTTATCACCCGCTTGGCCGCTCTTATCCGCGATGGCAGGCGGGCATCATCCCTGTTTTTTTGGGCAGCGGGTTCTACACTGGGATTAGCGCGGTTTTTATCGGAGAGCTTTATGCGGATCGATTACATCCAGCGGTTCGGGACGGAAGGCGACGAGGCATTTGAGAAGCAGCGCCGCGACGTGATGCGCACGATAGAAGGGCATGGCAAGCGGCTGGTCACCGACCTGTCGGAGATGACCGAAGGCGAGCGCGCGAAATGGTTTTTCTGGAACCTGCACGAAAACCTGGATGAGTTCAGGAAGCTGGAACCCACGCTGATCGGCCAGGTGATGTGCACCCAGCTGACGGTCACCGACGGGCTGTCGATGGCGACCGAGCGCGTGGGCATGGAAAAGAAGATCGCGCTCAACTGCCGCTGGCACCTGCGACTGGCCTATGCCACCTACCAGAACGAGGAGTCGTTTTCGATCGGCGAAGGTTCGGTCGACCTGTCGGTTTCGAACACCGTTCCGGAGCAGCCGCCGCTGCAGTCGAAGCAGAAGGGCTACATCGACGCCGACAATTCACTCTACCCGAATCAGCTTTATCTCTACGGCTGGGTCACGGAACCGGTGTGGGATGAAATCAAGCCGCATCTCTATCAGCCCACGCCCAACTGCCACACCGACCTGGTGCTGCGCGACAATTGTCTGTTCCCGGTGAAGACCGGCTTCGGCTTCGTCGCCGGCCCGCCCGGCGCCGTCGGCATCACCAACATCGAGTTCCGCGTGTCGTCGCACTCGATGGATCGCAGGACCTCAAGGCGCAGCGACAGCCTCTGACCGCGCGCGCTTGCAGGACGCTTATGGCGGCGCAAGGAAGCGGCCCTGGAGCAGCAAGATCACCGTTCGCAACGCAAGGTAGGCAATCACTGCGGATGCGGCCAGCAGCGCCGTGATGCCGATCCATAGCGGCCACTGTCCCCTGTGCACCGCCTCGAGGATGGCGCTGGCAAGTGCGGCAAGCGGAAACGAAAACGACCAGAACCCGATGGAAAACGGCACGCTGCTCCACCAGCGGAAACGCGCAAGCACGCCAACGAACGGCGCGACGGCGACGCCGAGCCCGACCATCAGCACATCGGCCGGAAGCTGCGGCCAGATCACCGATGCCGCCAGCGTGGCGATCGCGGGCGGCGCGAGTTCGATGCCGATCGTCGGGCGCAGCACCTCCGGCATCGGCCCCTCGAACAGGCGGCTCAGGATGCGCGCTTCGAGCAGCGCCCAGCCCGACAATCCGGTGCCGAACAGCAGGGCGCCCCATCCGGGATAGCGCAGCGTCGCCATCGCCATGGCGCCGATCAGCGCGCCGCCGACGACCGGCAGGTAGAGCGCGGGCGTCACCGCATTGGCTGGCATCCGCCCGGTGGCGAGCGTGGCCACGACGCGGATCGCAATCAACAGGTGCAGGCCGAGCGCCAGCAGCGTCAGCACCAGCCACACGCCTTGCCCGGGGCGCTGAAACTGCATTACCGCCAGCAGCAGCGACAGCGGAATGAGTGCCTGCAGCGAGCCTTGCACCGGATGGTGGTGTTCCCGCACGACGCTTTGCCAATGGCGCTTGCACTTCACCGCGTAGAGCGCCAGCGACACCGCCCACGCCAGGGCGGCCGGCCAGAGCAGGAAGTCGGCGACCGCTGCGGCTTCGCTCCAGCCGAAAGCATCGGCACGGCGCCAGGCGCCAATCAGGCCGAACAGGCCGACAGACATCGCGAAGATCCCGGCAGGCAGGTGTGCCAGCCATGAGGCTCCCCGGGGTTGCTGGCCGGCGCCGAACAGGTAGTACAGGCGCGCGCGTGGATTCTCGTTATCCATCTGTTTCTATCCGATATCGATTGACAGCGCCGACGCCGCGCCGCATCCGAAAGGCGCCGGTCCTGGTTCATATTAGCCGATCCGTGATGTTTGGGCGGAAGGTAACACGGGGCCTTTCATGATGATCCTGCCATGCCTTTTGCATGCATGCCAACGCTACGCCGAATTATTTACCGCGACGCACAAAAAGAAGCTTGAACTTGAGAGAGGCCATCTCTAAAATAACGGTATGTTGCTTTGCAACAAAAAAGGCAAGACTTTTTATCTATGCCGTTCGAATCCCGTTTTTTGGAGACGCCATGTTCCCGATGCAAGACCAGATTTCCGTAGCAACCAAAGCCAACTTCGAAGCCAACCTCGCGCTGGTCGCTTCCCTGACCAGCAAGACGCTGGAAAGCATGGAAAAGCTGATCAACCTGAACATCGCCGCCGCGCGCGCATCGATGGAGGAATCGCAGGCTGCGACGCGCCAGATCCTGGCCGCAAAGGACCCGCAGGAATTCTTCTCCCTGGTAGCGTCGCAGACCAAGCCGAATTTCGAAAAGGCAGTCGCGTATGGCAACCATGTCACGAACATCGCCGGCAGCGTGCAGGCCGAGTTCAGCAAGGCCGCCGAATCGCAGTTCGCGCAATTCAGCCGCAAGATCACCGAACTGGTCGAGGATGCCGCGCAAAAGGCGCCGGTCGGCTCCGACGGCATGGTCGCAGCGATCAAGGCCGCGATGGGCAATGCCAGCTCCGCCTACGACCAGTTCACCAAGAGCGCCAAGCAGGCTGCCGAGGTCGTCGAGGCCAGCGTGAACGGCACCGTCGCGCAGTTTGCGCAATCGGCCGGCGCAACCACGAACAGCTGATCGACAGCGCATTCCTGTCATGAAGACGGGCCGCGAAAGCGGCCCGTTTTTTATGCGCGGTCAAAACGCGCGGCCTGTGGCTCGAGTTCGATCCGGCAGGCATTGGTCAGGCAGGAAATTGTGCGGTAGTAGCCGGCCAGCGCGATCAGCTCGAGCAACTGTTCGACGGAGAAGGCCCGTTCCAGCCCGGCCCATAGTGCATCGGACAGGTCGGCGCTTTCATGCAGTTCATCCGCCATCCGGATCAAGAGCGCGTCCCGTTCGCTCCAGCAATCCGCGCCCGCCGGCCCGAGCGTTGCGGCAACCTCCTGCTCGCTCAGCTGCGCACGCCCGGCAAAGAAGGCGACGTGCACGCCCCACTCATATTCCGAGCCACAGCGCGCGCAAGTGCGCAAGATCATCAGTTCGCGCTCGCGCAGGCTGATCGCCCCCTTGTCGAGCAGGCTGCCGGCAAACATCCTCTGCAGCAAGCGCGGGTTGCGCGCCATGGTGCGGAAGAGTTTCAGCGGCGCGTGGCCGGGCGGCATGGCGCGTTCGAACGCGGCGGCAAGCGCGGGATCGTAGGGCGGTTCGGCGGGCATGATGCGGGGCAGGTTCATCGTATTCTCCTTTTGCGGATTGACCGGCAGCGCCGGTATCGACATGACGCTACGTTTACAGTAGCATATCGCTACTATTTTTGTAGTGGAGGTGTGATGGCTCTGCCGAAACCGGGGACAGCCGTGCGCGGATCGCGCAGCGGTCGTCCGATCATGGTCTTGCTCGACCTGCTGGGCAGGCGCTGGGTGCTGCGGATCCTGTGGGAATTGCGGGACGCGCCGCTTTCCTTCCGCGCCTTGCGGGAACAGTGCGACGCGATGTCGCCCACGGTGCTCAACCAGCGCTTGCGCGAGCTGCGCGAGGCCGATATCGTGGTGCTCGAAGAGCCGTCCGGCTACGCGCTGAGCAGGCAGGGGCGGCAGCTGCTGGAGGCCCTGATGCCGTTGCAGCGGTGGTCGGAACAGTGGCAGAAGAGGCTGGCGAAGGCGGCGGAATAGCAGGGCAGTGGAGGGCAGGGACAGCCGGCGCCGTTCAATGCCGCGCGAGAGGGCGCATTTCCACCTTGCCCGATTCCAGCGCGCGCGATGCGATGCGGTAGGTATCGACCTCGAACGCCGGTCGCGCCGGCGCGCGCGCCAGCAAGCGCCGCACGCCTTCCGCATCGCTCGTGCCGAGCCAGCACCAGTTATCGACGAGATGCACATCGGTGCGGCCGTCGGCGCGAGTCTCGAGCAGGCCGACCGGTCCGTCCCAGGTCCAGTTGATCCGGGGCAGGGATGCGAGCGCGTGCGCAAGACGGCCGGCATGCGCGGCCGCGGGTTCGCGGCCGATGCATGCGCCACGGCATTGTCCGGCCGCCCGGGCGCTGCAGGGCGTCGCCGGCTCCCGCGTTTCCAGTCCGAGCAAGGCCAGGCAAAGGCCTTCCTTTTGCGCCAGCGCGCGCAATGCCGCTTCCGCTTTCGCGCGCGAGGTGAACAATCCGTGCAGCGGCGCGCCGCGTCCGAAGCCTTCCTCGTCCGCATGCGCAAGCAGCGGCGCGCCGTCGCCGGCCGCAAGCCGCCATGAACACGCCTGCCGCTCGTCCGGCCTGCCTTCGGTTCCGGGCGGACGCAGTTGCCGGATCAGGCGCGCTTCCAGCAGCTGGGCGCCGACTTCCCCCGCCGTCTCGTGCCAATCCACCCGATGCGTGTCATGCGCGAGCCGCACGTCGCGCTGCGACGGCCGCTCCCCATGGAAATGCGACAGCACCCGTTGCCGCAGATGCGCGGCCCTGCCGACGAACAGCGGCATGTCGTCCTGCGCCCGGAAGACGTAGACGCCGGGTGTGTCCGGAATGTCGTCGAGCAGGTCGGCATCGAGATGGACCGGCAGATTGGGCCGCTGCAGCAGGTGCTGCACGGCACCGGCCAGCGTGTCGCGCGCTACCGACTCTTCCAGCACGCGCCAGTACTGCCACAGCAGTTCGGCGTCTGCCAGCGCCCGGTGGCGCGCATCCGCGACCAGGCCGTGCCGCTCGATCAGCGCATCCAGGCTGTGGCGCAGCTCCAGCGGGAACAGGCGCCGCGACAGCTTCACGGTACACAGTACCTCGCTGCGGAAGGTCTTGCCGAGGCGCCGGAATTCATTGCGCAGGAAGCCGTAGTCGAAGCGCGCGTTGTGCGCAATGAAGAGGCCGCCGTCCAGGTGCCGCAGCAGTTCATCCTGCAGCAGTTCGAAGGTGGGTGCAGCGCGCACCATCTCGTCGCTGATCCCGGTCAGGCCGGTGATGAAAGGGGGAATGGGTACCTGCGGATTGACCAGCGCCGACCAGCGTCGCACGCCTTCGGCGCTGACCGCGACCAGGCCGATCTCGGTGATGCGGTCGCGCAGGGGATCGGGGCCGGTGCTCTCAAGGTCGATGAAAACCAGTTTTCCAAATTGATGAATCATGCCGCCGCGCCCCGTATGTCAGGGTGGACTGCTTGCGGCGGGCGAAGTTCAGCCGGGGATGACCCGGATCCGGACGTCGCCGAGCGCGACGGTCTGCCCGGCGCGGATCTTGGCCGTCTTGCGCAGTTCCTGCTGCCCGTCGACCGAGACGTCGCCGCCGGCGACGATCGCCTTGCCGGCGCCGCCGCTGTCGCAGATGCCGACCAGCTTGAGCAGCTGGTTCAGTTCCACGTACTCGCCTTCGAGGCGGAAATCGATCTGCTGCATCATGCCTCCAGCGCTTGTTGTGCCTTGTCCAGCCACACCGACAGGCTCGCGCGCAAGTCTTCCTGGCTGAACGAGCAGCTTTCCTCGGTGAACAGGCTGCCGGCTTCCATGCGGCCGAGCAGGTCTTCCATCACTTGCCTGTAGCGCCCGGGCAACGCGTCGAGCAGGGCCGACTGCGCGCGCCAGGTGCGGCAGAAGGAAGCGGTGTCTGTACGTCGGTGCTTCAGCTCCTCCAGCGACGCGCGCAGGAGTTCGATGGCGGGCAGGTGCTGCATGGGAAAGGGCGGTGAATGGGAAGGCGCCATTGTACCCGCTTACAGCTGTCTTGCCTCGAAGGTATTGCAGGCAGTGATCTGGCCGCTCTGGATGCCGCGCTGGAACCAGCGCACCCGCTGCGCTGAGGTGCCATGGGTAAACGAATCCGGCACCACTTCGCCGCGCGCCTGCCGCTGCAGCGCATCGTCGCCGATCGCGCTGGCCGCGTTCAGCGCAGCCTCGACATCGCCCGACTCGAGGATGCTGCGCGCGCGGTCCGCATGGTAGGCCCAGACGCCGGCGAAACAGTCCGCCTGCAGTTCCAGCCGCACCGACAGCGCATTGCCCTCTGCTTGAGACACGCGGCGCCGCACGCCGTCCACCTTGTCGCTGATGCCAAGCAGGTGCTGCACATGGTGGCCTACCTCGTGCGCGATCACGTATGCCTGCGCGAATTCGCCGGAGACCTGGAAGCGTTGCTGCATCAGGCGGTAGAAGCTCAGGTCGATGTAGATCTTCTGGTCGCCCGGGCAGTAGAAGGGGCCGCTTGCCGACTGGCCGGTGCCGCAGGCGGTCGGCGTGGCGCCGGAAAACAGCACCAGCTTCGGCTTCACGTAGGTGGCGCCTTGCGTGCGGAACAAGCCGGTCCAGGTGTCTTCCGTGTCGGCGAGAACGGTCGACACGAACTTCGCCATGCGGTCGGTATCCGGCGGCTGGCGCGCCGGCGCGTCCTGCATCTGCACAGGGGCCGGCCCGCCGGTCAGCAGGCTCAGCACCGTCGTCGGACTGACGCCGAGGAAATACGACAAGACCAGTGCGATGGCAATGGTGCCGAGGCCGACCGATCGTCCGCCGAACCCGCGCCCGCCCCCGCCCCCGCCCATCCCGCGGCGGTCTTCCACGTTATCGCTTTCGCGGTTGCCTTCCCATTTCATGTTGCGCCTCCGGAATCATTGGCAGCAAATGAAGCAATAAGCGTACGCGGCCTGGATGTCGGCGCATCAAGCGGCGAACCGCCTGCCGCGAAGCAGTGGGCGGGAAATTTTTACAGCAGGCGCGCCAGCAATGCGTTCTCGAACCGGGCGTCGAGCGGAATGCGGACCCGGTGGCCGCTGCCGGCAGCGACCGTGAGCGGCGCGCCGTCTTCCGCGCGCATCTGTTCCAGTGTCACCACTTCGTTGCCTTGCGGATGGATGATTTCCAGCCGGTCGCCGACCGAGAAACGGTTCTTCACTTCCACTTCCGCCCAGCCGTCGGCCACCGCGTGCACGTCTCCGACATAGTGGCTGCGGTGCACTTCTGACACGCCGCTCATGTAGTTCTGGTATTCCTGGGTGTGATGGCGCTGGTAGAAACCGTCGGTGTAGCCGCGGTTGGCCAGGCCCTGCAGCTCGCCGAGCAGCTGGGTATTGAACGGACGGCCCGCGACCGCGTCGTCGATCGCGCGGCGGTAGACTTGCGCGGTGCGCGCGACGTAGTACAGCGACTTGGTGCGGCCCTCGACCTTGAGCGAATCGACGCCGATCTTCACCAGGCGCTCCACATGCTCGACCGCGCGCAGGTCCTTGGAATTCATGATGTAGGTGCCGTGCTCGTCTTCCAGGATCGGCATCAGCTGGCCGGGGCGGCCGGCTTCCTCGATCAGGTAGGGACGGTCGGCAAGCGGGTGGCGCGGCGCATCGCCGAGCGCCGCGAAGGACTGGTTCGCCTCTTCCAGCGCCTGCTGGTAATTGAAGCGGATGGTCTCCACCGGCACGCGCGCGATGTCGCCGCTCGCGTCTTCCGCCGCATTCATCACCTTGTAATCCCAGCGGCAGGAATTGGTGCAGGTGCCCTGGTTGGGGTCGCGGTGGTTGAAATAGCCCGACAGCAGGCAGCGCCCGGAATAGGCGATGCACAGCGCGCCGTGCACGAAGACTTCGAGTTCCATGTCCGGGCATTGCTGGCGGATTTCCTCGATCTCGTCGAGCGACAGTTCGCGCGACAGGATCACCCGGGTCAGGCCCATGCGTTGCCAGAACTTCACATCCGCCCAGTTCACCGCATTGGCTTGCACCGACAGGTGCACCGGCACATCCGGCCATTTGTCGCGCACCATCATGATCAGGCCGGGGTCGGCCATGATCAGCGCGTCCGGCTTCATTGCGATCACCGGTTCCATGTCACGCAGGTAAGTCTTCAGCTTGGCATTGTGCGCAAAGATGTTGCTGGCGACGAAAAACAGCTTGCCGCGCGCGTGCGCGTCGCGGATCCCGGTTTCCAGCGCTTCCAGCGTCGAGAATTCATTGTTGCGTGCGCGCAGGCTGTAGCGCGGCTGGCCGGCGTACACGGCGTCGGCGCCGTAATCGAAGGCGGCGTGCATCTTGGCGAGCGAGCCGGCGGGAAGCAGGAGTTCGGGGGAGCGCAGCATGGCAAGTCCGGGAGGATGAAACTGAACGCGCCATTATACTGAATGCCCGCGGGCACCACCGCAGTTCTCCTGCCGTTTCGCGGCCCCGGGAAAGGGAAGGGCGCGCATTCACGAGGAATGCGCGCGCGCCTGATGGCAGAACGACACCAGTTAGCGCGCCGCGTCGCCAGCAGCAAGAAAAGTCAGAGCGCGACCCGGTCGCGCCCATCCTGCTTTGCGCGGTACAGGGCGGCGTCGGCGGCCGAAATCAGCGCTTCCGCATTCTGTTCCGGTTCCAGCGTGGCCACGCCGAAGGACGCGGTGATGTGGGGCAGCGGGCGGCTCGCGGTGCTGAACACCACCGCCTGGCGCAGGCGCTCGCAGAGGCGCTGCGCGACCAGCAGTGCGCTTTTCTGGTGGGTCGCGGGCAGGATGACGATCAGCTCCTCGCCGCCGAAGCGCGCGGCAAAGTCACTGGGGCGCAAGCCGGCGCTGATCACCCTGGCCGCTACCTGCAGCGCGTGGTCCCCCGACACATGGCCGTGCACATCGTTGAATTGCTTGAAATGGTCGAGGTCCACCATGATGACCGACAGCGGGCTGTTGACCGTGTGCGCGTTCTCGATCATGGTCGGCAGGTTGTCGTTCAGCCATGCCCGGTTCTGCAGGCCGGTCAGGCCGTCGACCATCGACAGCTGGCGGTAGAACTCGCCGACCTTCTGGCGCCGCCGCAATTGCGCATTCGCCGCGCGGATGCGGAAAGACAGCAGGCGCAGCAGGTTGCGCGCGATGCCGTTGGATTCGTCGATCAGCTTCCACAGGACGTCGGCCTCGATCACCAGCAGATCGGAATCGACGCGCGCCACGATGCGGTCCGGCGTCGCTTCGCCGTCGAGCACCGACAGTTCACCCACGCATTCGCCCGGCAATACCTTGGTGATGACGTTGTCCATCCGGATGTCGCGCGCGTCGGTGTGCAGCACGTCGAGCGCGCCTTGCAGCACCACGTACAGGCAGCCGCCCTTGTGCGGCCCGTCGTGCACCACCTCCCGCGCGCATACCCGCTTTACCGGGCAGTCCGCGATCAGCGCCGCGACCTGCTGCCGCGCGGCGCCTTCGAAGAGATGGATGGCGGCGATGTCGTAACCCGATGCGGCAAAGGTATGCAGTTGATCCATCAGAAGACCTGCTTTGTGACGGCGAGCTTGACGATGTAGCCGAAGAGCAGCAGGGCGACCGCGTAGGCAGCGGTCCGCATGCCCTTGGTCTTGCCCCGGCGCAGCGCGATTGCGCCGGCGACGATGTAGGCAAGAATGGCGATCACCTTCACCGTCAGCCAGGGCAGCACGAAGGGATATTGCGTACTCCAGAAAACCAGCGTCAACGCGCTGCCGAGCAGCACGGTGTCGATCGCGTAGGAACCGTGGTTCAGCCACGGCTTGTGCAGCAGTGGCGACTCGCGCAGCATCATGATGCCGCGCAGGAAAAACAGCGCGCCGCTCAGCGCGGCGAAGGTCATGTGCAGGTGTTTGAGGGCAAGGTAGCTCATGGGCTTCATTCATTCGGCAGGATCGGCCGGCGCGCGTGACATGGCACCACCCGGCGGTCCCCATTCTATCAATGTCGGGGCGGCCGATAGCTGCAGGAAATAAAAAACGGACGAATACCGACGTACTCGTCCGTGTTTATGCCGCGAGCAGGGTTCTCAGTCGTCGTGGCCGTGGTGCTTGCCGTGCTTTTCCTTGTGCTTGTGCTTTTCCTTGTGCTTGTCTTTCCCGTGGCCGTGCTTTTCCCGCCAGGGCTGGCCATAACGCTCTTCCACATAGATATGCTCGGTATACGGCCGCGCGGACGCCAGCGTGACGGATACGCCGGAGGAGGTGCCGCCCTGGTAGTGCACCGGCAGGCTTGCGCCGAACCGCCAGTTGCTGCCGCTCATCCAGAACCAGAGGCGCTGCTCCGGCGCGTAATACACCTGCTGCGCCGGGTAATACACGTAACGGTAGCTGCGCGCCGCCTCCTGCTTGGCGCGATGGCCGTGCGCCGGCGCCCAGGGCGGCGGGTCGGCCTGCGCCGGCAGGCCGGTACAGACGCCGATCGCGGCGGTCGCCAGTAGCGCTGCGTAGTGCCTTTTCATTGTATTCCTCCGTGTTGACGGGCTGAATTCGAGCCACGGCGCTATCTTCGCCAGAACTCCCGTTCGCGTGTGAAAAATGTTGTTCTAGATTGTAACTGCAGGTGATGAGCAGCGCAGAAGCGCGTTCGATCCGGTTACACGATGTTGCAATTCAGCGATGCGATTGTTTCAGCATTCATCCGACGAATACCAGATATCGCTACTCGCAATTGGAAGTATGCGGCCGGCGTCCCTACACTATGACCAACGGAAATTTTGATCGAGAGGAATACACCATGGCCACCATGACCATCACATCCCCGGCCCCTGGCGACGCCGGCCTGAGCTATACGCAGAACGTCAGCCGCGCGGCACGCGCACTGCTGGCGGCACTACTTGCAGTAAAGGCAGCGGAACCGGCTTCCCGCCGTGCGCCGGTGCACGGCGGCTCCTGGTTCAGCCGCGACGACGAGCCGCAATTCATGATGCCGAACCTGGCGCAGGAACTGGCCCGCTTCGCCGGCCGCGCCGACTAAAGTCATGCAAGGATCGTCCTGAACGTCAGGTTGATCCTTGGCCCCCGCGTGCCGCTTTCCTTCGGCACGCTGTGCTGCCAGCAGCGTTGCGTCGGCCCCGCCATCAGCAACAGGCAGCCGTCGTCGAGATCGATCGCCACCACCGGCTTCAAATCCCTGCGTGTCTTGTGGCGCAGCCGGAAGCTGCGTGTTTCACCGAGACTGAGCGACGCGATCGCCGGGCAGCTGCCTAGTTCCGGTTCGGCATCGCTGTGCCAGCCGACGCTGTCGCGTTCGTCACGGTACAGGTTCAGCAGCACGCTGTTGAAATGCCATCCCGTCGCCTGCTCGATATCCGCCTTGATGCGCAGCAGGGGCGGCGTCCACGGCTGCGGGGTCAGCACCACGCCCGAATAGGAATAACCCCGTCCCGCGTCGCCATGCCAGGCTGACAGCCGCGGCTGCAGGTGCGCCTTTCCCCATAGCGTGATCGTTTCCTGGCGCCATGCGGTCTCCCGCAGGAGTGCCTGCAGGAACAGCGCGGTATCGGGTTGGCGGTAGAAGCCGCGAAGACAGCGCAGGTCGGCGTCCGGCAGCGCGATCCGCGCTGCGCCGCCGTCGTCGAACAAGTCTTGTGCGTGCATGGCGGCCCCGTCCCGGTCATCCCTCGACCAGCCGGAAGCGCGGCAGCTGCCGCCCGTCGACCATGACCGTCTCCCGGAACATGTCGGCGTTGCGGTGGACCAGATAGGGCCAGTCGGTTTCGTACAGCGGGCGGTAGATCACACAGACTTCATTTGTCTCGGTGTTGCGCGACAGGCCAAGGACGAAATATTTCCTGCCCTTGTAGTGCTCGTAGATGCCCGGGCGGATCGGTTGGTCGTTCATGCTGTTCATGATAGTGGAAGCGTCGGCGAATGGCAGCCGCGCTACTTCGGCCACAGGATCATCTGCGTGCAGCGGAAGGTCGCGATCAGCTTGCCGGTGTCGCGATGCTTCACCAGCGCATCCCATACCTGCGTGGTGCGCCCGGCATGCACCGCCTTCGCCTCGCACTCGATCACGCCTTCGCGTGCGGTGCCGAGGAAGTTGCTTTTCAACTCGATCGTGGTGAAGTTCGTCGCGCCTTCCGGCAAATTGGCCATGCAGGCATAGCCGCAGGCGGTATCGGCCAGCGTCACGACGGTGCCGGCGTGCAGGTAGCCATTCGGCGCGAGCAAGGATTTCTGCACCGTCAATTCGGCGTGCAGCGCGGTCTTGTCGAGCGCGGTGATCCGTATGCCGAGCAATGCGGGCAGATAGCCCTCGCCCATGTTGCTGAAATAAGCGGCGTCCTTGTCCTGTGACATGTTCTTTTCCTTTATCAATGTTCGTGATCAAGCTGATCCGGTTCGCCTGGCCACGTACAGGAAATATTCCTGCCTCCGGCGATGGTCTGCTCGTTCGCGCTCGGGCTGTCATCTTCCCGGAAAAGTGTACATCCAATTGTCAAACCCGGCGGCTTCCTTCATGCAAGGTGGAAAAAAACACATTGAACTCGCCGGGCACCCCGCCTTCCAACTGCTTCATTCATCAGCAGGAGGAAAACAATGCACTACGCCACACGGAACGACTTCGACGATTACAAGCGCCGGCCGGCGGCGCGACTGCGCGCCAATCCGCGCCGCGACAAGACCTTGCTCGCGGTCGGCGCGGCATTGGCCGCTGCCGCCCTGGTGGTGCACCGGCGCACGCGGCAAGTGGAACATGAGAACCCCCCGCTGGGCAACTTCATCGAGGTCGACGGCATCCGGTTGCACTACGTGGAGCGCGGGAGCGGGCAGCCGGTGGTGCTGCTGCATGGTGATGGCACGATGATCCAGGATTTCGACATCAGCGGACTGATCGACATGGCTGCGCAAAAGTACCGGGTGATCGTTTTCGACCGGCCGGGCTACGGTTACAGCGAACGGCCGCGCACCACGATCTGGACACCGCAGGCGCAGGCCGCGCTGCTGCACCGGGCCTTGCAGCAGATCGGCGTGCAGCAGCCGATCGTCGTCGGACATTCGTGGGGCACGCTGGTCGCCGTCGCGCTCGGGCTCGACTATCCGGAGGACGTGAAGAGCCTGGTGCTGCTCTCAGGCTACTACTACCCGACCGCACGCCTGGACGTCCCCCTGCTGTCGCCGCCGGCGATCCCGATTATCGGCGACCTGATGCGCTACACCATCTCGCCGCTGATCGGACGCATGATCTGGCCGGCGATGAAACGGCGCATCTTCGGGCCGGCCGAGGTGCCGCAGAACTTCGAGGCGCGCTATCCGGTGTGGATGACGCTGCGGCCGTCGCAGATGCGCGCCACCGCGGCCGAGGCGGCGCTCATGATTCCTGCCGCTTATGCGCTGCGCCACCGCTACCATGAACTCACGATGCCGGTGGTGATCATGGCGGGCGACGCCGACCTGCATGTGAGCAGCGAGAAGCAATCGGAACAACTGCACAAGGAACTGCCGCACAGCAGTTACCACGTGACGCACGGCGCGGGTCACATGGTGCATCACCTTGCGCAGCATGAGGTGCTGGATGCGATCGACCAGGCGGCGACCGCCCTGAGCGCCGACCAGCGCGGCGGCCAGGCGGAGCGCCACATCTTCCCGGCGCCGGCCACGGTGATCTGACCGGCCTCAGCCGGCGATGAACTGGCGGTAGCGGCTCGGGGACAAGCCGACACCGGCGCGGAAGCGATGGCTGAAATGGCTCAGGTTCGCGTAGCCGCAAGCGTCGGCCACCTGCTGAAGGGGCACTGCGCTCGCCTTCAGCAGCGCGCGCGCGCGGTCGAGCCGGCGCGCCGCGATCCAGGCGTGCGGCGGCATGCCGAACGAGATGCGGAACATGCGCGCGAGGTGGTATTCGGACAGGCAGGCGATATCGGCGAGCATGCCGAGTGTGACCGGCTTTTCCAGGTTCGCCTCGATGTAGTCGGCGAGGCGCCTCCTGATGGCCGGCGCCAGCCCGCCCCGCAATGCGCCGCCGGAGCGCACCGCAGCCTGTGACTGCAGCAGGCTGCTCAGCGCTTCATGCACGGTTTCATTGGCGCGCAGCAGTGCGTCCGGCGCGTCCCACGGCATCTGCTCGAGCGAAGCGCACAGCCGGGCGGTCTGCGCGTGTTCGAAATAGGTGCGGTCCGCCAGCGCCAGTTCGCGCGGTTCGCGGTCGAGTTCCAGCACCGCGCGCCGGGTGAAGTGCTCCTGCAGGAAATAGACGTGCAGGAAACGCAGGCGGTCGCGCACCACCCAGCGCGATTCATGCTCATCCGGCAGCGTGCACAGCATGCCGGGACTGCCGTACAGTCCCGGCGCTTCGTTGCGCTCGGTACGATAGCCGCCGCCAAGGTAATACGAAAGCGTGTGATGGCCGGGTCGGATATACGCAGTCTCTTCCTCGTCGGTCTGGCGCCGCCAGATCGCCACCGCGAGGTCGTCGCCCAGCCATGCAAACCGTTCCAGCTCGGCATTGGTGCCGCGCAGCGTGCGGAATACCGCATGCTCGATGCGGGTCTTCGGTGCGGCGTCGGCGGAGGGTGGGGGCGTGCTGTTCATCGGAGGCGACTGGCTTGTTGTCGTTCACTTTATCATTTCCCCCGAAGACGTGTGCAGGGACCCGGCCGCGGTGCGCAAAAATGCGCAAGAACGGACAAGCGGTGCGGCGTGGCCGCGCTTGCCGGCGGCGGGCATGTGCAACACCGCAAGTCCGGACAAGCCGTGCCACGTCGGCGGCGTCATGATAGCGTCAACCAAACAAGAACACGCTGCCATGAACGCCTTCCTGTACCTCCTTACCGTCCTCATCTGGGGCTCCACCTGGATCGCCATCAAGTGGCAGCTCGGCGTCGTCCCGGCGCCGGTTTCCATCGCCTATCGCTTCTGGATCGCCGCCGCCGTGCTGCTGCTGATACTGGTGGTGATGCGCAAGCCGGTGCGGCCGCCGCAACAGGCCTGGCGCTACCTGGTTGCGCAAGGCATCGCTCTGTTCTGCTGCAACTTCCTGTGCTTCTATTACGCCAGCCAATGGGTGCCCAGCGGCCTGGTGGCGGTAGTGTTCTCGACAGCGCCGCTATGGAATGCGGTCAACGGCCGCCTGTTCCTCGGCCGCGCGCTGCAGCCGCAGGTGGTGCTAGGCGCACTGCTCGGCCTGGCCGGCATCGGGCTGCTGTTCCTGCCGCAGATGCAAGGCCACTGGAGCGACGGCGGCATGCTGCGCGGGCTCGGGCTGGCGCTGCTGGGAACGCTGTTCTTCTCGACCGGGAACCTGCTGTCCTCGCGCATGCAGGCGCTCGGCCTGACGCCCTGGCTGACCAATACCTGGGCGATGTTCATCGGCGCCGGCGTCCTCACGCTCGCCGGGGTGCTGCTCGGCTTGCCGTTTGCGATCGAACCCAGCGCGCGCTATGTCGGCTCGCTGCTCTACCTGGCGGTGCCCGGCTCGGTGATCGGCTTCACTGCCTACCTGCTGCTGGTCGGCCGCCTCGGGCCGGACAAGGCGGCCTACTGCACGGTGCTGTTTCCGGTGGTGGCGCTGACGATCTCGACGGTGTTCGAAGGCTATCGCTGGAGTGCGCTGGCGTTCGCGGGACTGGCCTGCGTCCTTGGCGGCAACCTGCTGGCATTCCTGCCGATGCGTGCCAGGCTGAAAGCGGTTTCAGCGTAACGGGACTTCCGGTTCGCCCTGGGCGCGGCTAATAGCCCCTGCGATAGCGGTGCCCGCGGTAGTTGAGCACCATCCCGTTCGGCAGCATCCTTTCCAGCACCAGGCCGGGGGCGACTTCGTCGCCTTCACGCAGCAGGCGCTGGTTGATCAGCACTGAACGGTCGGCCTTGCTGCCGGAATAGATGTAGCCGCCGACCGCCAGCGCAGGGATTTCGCGCTGGATCTGCTCCGGCAGGTCGCGCAGCGCCGGCGCAGGCGGCTCGCGCGGTTCGGCGGGGGCCGCCTTCGCGGTTCTTGCTTCCGCCGACGCTGGCGGCGTTTTCTTTTCCGCGCGTTTCCTCGCGGGTTTTTCCTTCGGCGCGGATGCAGGCGCGCCGGTGCCGGCGGGCGGCGTGTCCGCGGGTGGTGTTGCCGGCTGTGCCCCGGTTGCGGCCGGTTCGGCGCGGGCAACCGGCGGCGCTGCGGCCGGCGCCGGCGCGGCAACCGCCGGTGAGGGCGATGCGGCGGGGGATGCCGCGGGTGACGGCGCAGCAGGCTTGTCGCGCGTGACCGCATACCAGCCGGCGCAGGCGAGCGTGACGGCGAGGCTGGCCAGCGCCGCCGACGGCAAGGGGCGCCGCCATGCCGGCGCGTTGCGCGCGGCAGGCGCGATCGGCGGCAGGATCTGCACCTTCGGCAGGGCGCCGCCCTTGCGTTCCGCTTCCGCTTTCTTCAGCGCTTCCAGGATATAGGACATTCCATTACTCCACCCTGCGTTCCGGTTCGGTCCGCTTGTCCAGGCGCGGCTCGGCGAGGCCGGCGGCGCGGTTGATGTGCATCGCAGTCACCGGCCCGATCACGCCGTCGACGTACAGGCCGAGCGCCTGCTGGAACTGCTTCACCTGCTTCAGCGTCTTCGCCCCCAGCGGCTCGCCCGGCGCCGGCGGTTTCACCCTGTTCAGTTTCGCCAGTTCGGCGGCGAACCAGTCCGCCGCCGGCCCCTTGTCCTTTTCCTCGACGGCGACGTCGAAGCCGGAGGGCGCGCGCCACAGCGTCACGAACTCGCTGCGGAAGTGCCGCACCAGGTGCAGCAGGCTGACTTCCTGCGTGATGTCGCCGACCCGCAGCGTCAGGCTGTTTTCGCCGAGACCGGTCATGAGGACGTAGAAAGGCTTGTTCGCCTGGTCGTACAGGGTCAGCACCGCGGGACGGTCGAGCTGGCGCAATTCGGCGATGCCGCCGTTGCTGCGATGGCAGCGCAAGGTGTCGCTTTGTGCCGGCGCGCAGGGATCGCCGGACGGGGCGGTTTCGCCCCACAGCGCCCAGAGGCGGCGGACGGCGTCGCGCTCGTCGCGCAGGCCGGCGCGGGTAGCACCGTTATTCTCTGCCAGGATGCGCTGCTCCGGGGCCGGCTTTTCCTGCGTCGCCGGCGCCGGTTGCGCCGGACGCAACGGAGGATCATCCGGTTTTGCCGGCGCTGCGGCCTGGGTTGCCTGCGCTGCCGGCGCCGTTTGTGCCGGCACCGGGTCATGCTGGCTTGTCAGCGCCGCATGCATCTTCCGCAGCACGGACTCGCCATTCCATGCCCAGCCGGCGGCAATGACCGCCGCGCCCAGTCCGACGGCGGCGAACGCCGGCCAGCGCCTGGCCGGCGCAGGACGCGGCGCGCGCAGGTTGATGAAAAGCTCGGATGCGGCTTCGTCGACGGTGCGGCTGTCGACCTGCTGCGCACCCTGCGCATAGGCGCCGAGCAGCGCCCGGTCGCACAGCAGGTTGATGCGCCGGGGCACGCCGCCGGTCAGCCGGTGGATCTGTTTCATCAGCGGTTGCTGGAACGGCGACGCGGCAGTCAGCCCCGCGGTCGCCATCCGGTGCTGGATGTAGCTCGCGGTTTCCTGTTCAGACAGCGCGGTCAGGTGGTAATGGGCGATCACCCGCTGCGCGAGCTGCTCCAGTTCGGGGCGGGCGAGCATCGCGCGCAGCTCCGGCTGGCCGATCAGGATGATCTGCAGCAGCTTGCGTTCATTGGTTTCCAGGTTGGTCAGCAGGCGCAGTTGTTCCAGCACGTCCGCAGACAGGTTCTGCGCTTCGTCGATCACCAGCACATTGTTGCGGCCGTCCGCATGCGCGGTCAGCAGGAAACGGTTGAGCGCGTCAATGTATTCCTTCACGCCGGCGCCGTGGCGGATGGCGGGCTCGATATGGAATTCCTCGCAGACCGATTGCAGCAGTTCGGCGACGGTCAGCTTCGGGTTGAAGATGTAGGCGACATTGCAGTTGGCCGGCACCTGTTCCAGGAAGCAGCGGCAGATCGTGGTCTTGCCGGTGCCGATGTCGCCGGTCAGCAGCACCACCCCGCCGCCCGCATCCACTCCGTACAGCAGGTGCGCGAGCGCCTCCCGGTGGCGCTCGCTCATGAACAGATAGCGCGGATCGGGCGAGATGGAAAACGGCGCCTGTGCCAGCCGGAAGAATTTCGTGTACATGGCAACGGATTAGGGAACGAGCGCAAAGGCTAGCACAAGTTTGGACAGGCAGCGGCTTCACGGAACGCGTTTGATAGAATGCAATGCCACTCGCCACCGGTGCGGAACAATATCAGGTTTCGCCCACTTCCCGGAGATACCATGCGCAAGTCTTCCCTTCCGCTGCTGCTGTGTTCACTTCTTTCCCTGCCGGCATGGGCGGCGACGCCCCAGATGAAGCCGGGCCTGTGGGAAATGACGATGAAATCCGATGCACTGAAGAACATGCCGAAGATTCCGCCGGAACAGATGGAGCAGATGCGCAAGATGGGAGTCGAAATCCCGCGCATGCAGGACGGTGCCATGACCACGCGCGTGTGCATCACCAGGCAGATGATGGAAGAAGGTCCGCTCCCCGGCATGGAAAAGAACGACATGGGATGCCAGACGAAAAACATGCAGCAGAGCGGCGGCGGCTACAGCGCTGACATTGTCTGCAGCGGCGCCGACATGAAGGGCGAGGGCAAGGTGAAAGGCAATTTCTCCGGCGACACCAGCTTTACGTCGACCTATGACTTCAAGGGCACGATGCACGGCCAGCCGGTAAGCCAGCGCCAGGAGAGCAGCGGCAAGTGGCTGGGCAGCGATTGCGGCAAGGTGATGCCGGTCGGCGCCAAGCCGAAAAAATAATTCCATGGCGCGCCGCTGGCACTACAGCGTCTACGTCGTCGAATTGTCGAAGGACGTGCTGTACGAGGCGCGCTTCAGGAAAGCCAATCCGGATTACAGGACCGGCATGCCGTGCGTCTACGTCGGCATGACCGGGGTCGATCCGGACGTCCGCTTCGACAAGCACAAGGCAGGCATCCAGTCCAATCGCTTCGTGAAGGAATACGGCTTGCGGCTGTTGCCGGAGCTCTACGAGATGTATAACCCGATGCCTTACGACGGCGCGCGCGACATGGAGGTGGAACTCGCGATCGGCCTGCGCGAAGCGGGATACGGGGTGTGGCAGGCGTAGGCCGCGCGCGCGTCAGAAGCCGATCAGCACACCGCCTGTGCCAAAGGGCATGCCTGTCCCGATGCTGGTGGTGCCCAGTCCCGGCAGCGTTCCGGTGCCGGTCAAACCCGTTCCCGTGGTTCCCGTTCCGGTGAGGCCGGGGCTGGTCAAGCCCGATCCGGTCATCCCTGTACCGGTCAGCCCGGTGCCGGTCAATCCAGATCCCGTCGTTCCTGTGCCGGTGAGGCCGCTGCCGGTCAGTCCTGATCCGGTGGTTCCGATTCCGGTCAGACCGGTGCCGGTCAGTCCCGATCCGGTGGTTCCGATTCCGGTCAGGCCGCTGCCGGTCAATCCCGATCCGGTGGTTCCGATTCCGGTCAGGCCGGTGCCGGTCAGTCCCGATCCGGCGGTGCCGAATCCGGTCAGTCCGGTCCCGGTCAACCCCGTTCCGGTGCCGGTCAGCCCTGTGCCGGCGGTGCCGGTACCGGTCAGGCCCGGAAGGGTGGGAAGGGTGGGCAGCGTCGGTACGGCGCCGGTTCCCGTCGCACCCGGCGTTCCGGTGGCGCCCGGAGCCCCGCTCGTCCCCGGCGCTCCCGGGGCTGTGGTTGCTCCGGTTGCTCCGGGTGCCGTTGCCGGTACGCCGGTGCCGGCCAGCGGAACACTGCCGAGGGTTCCGGAAACCACTTGCAGCTGCACCTGCTGCGGAAGTATCTGGCCGCGGATTTCACCATTCTGGAGTGCGGCGCTGCGCACATTGAAGTAGGCGTTTCCGCCCTGCACGGACGCCAGCTGTGACTCGGTCAGCGTTCCTTGCGCGGTCCAGATGCCGCTGCCCGGCGTCGATTCGGCAAGCGAAATACTGATGTTCCCGTTGACGCCCGGCGGCGCTTCCTGGATCTGCGCGCTGGTGCCGGTGATGCCGGCCGTGGTGATGGCCGCAGAAAATTGTCGGGTGGCAGGATTGACCAGCAAGCTCCCCGCGCCGGTTGCGGTGCTGGCATTGGCCGGCACTTGCTGGGACCCGCGCAACGCGGCAAGGAAGGTCGCGTTCGAAATCACGCTCGATACCAGTCCCGCGGGAGCGGGGGCGCCGAGGCCGGCGCTGGCTGGCGCGGTTCCAGCGCCGCCCGTGGAAGGCGCGGAGCTTTGCGCAACGATCTGTCCGCGGATTTCGCCTTCGGCAAACATTGTGCTGCCGACGTTGAAGTAGAAATCGCCTGCGCGCAAGGCGTTGTATTGCGCTTCGGTCAGCGTCGCGCGCGTGGTCCAGATCCCGCTGCCGCGCGGCGTTTCGGTGAGCGGGAAAGCGATCGTGCCGATCACGCTGGGCGCTCCCTGGCGGATCTGGGCGTCGGTCGCGGCAATCCCGGTCGTGGTCAGGGTGGCGGTCATCTGGCGCGTCGCGGGATTGATCACAACTGTGCCGGAACCGGTCGCGTTGCTGGGACGCGCCGGCACCTGCTGCACGCCGCTGAGGGTCGCGGCAAAGGTGTCCGCCAGTTCCTGTCCCGCCGCCTGCGCCGAGGGAGCGGGCGTCGTCAATGCATTGCTGGTGACGCCGCTGCTGCCGCCGCCGCCGCCGCATGCGGCGAGGGCGAGCGCAACGAGCAGGGCGAGCGCCGATGTTCCTGTCCGTTCCATGCGCATTTCTCCTTCGCGGGTGAACGTCGTGCCTGGCGAGCTTGCGCGGATAATCCGTCGGGGCAGGATGCCGGACGGCAGAAGGCCCGCTGCGCCGGGCAGCAACCGATCCAATGCAGCCTTCATGCCAGCGCCAGCGATGCGGGCGCATCGCCGACCCTCCCGCCATGCATGCGCCTGGCCGCGCGTAAGAAGTACGCGGCACGGAAAAAAATACCGGAACCTCAGCGCTTCTTCTTCAGCGCGTCGCGCATGGCGTCGAGCGCCACCGACTGGTGGCCGTCGCGCCAGACCAGCCAGGTTTTCGCGCGCGCGACCCGGTCCGGCAGCGGATAGACTGCGACGTCGTTTTCCGCATGCATCACGGCGATCACCGTGCGCGGCACGATCGCGATGCCGGAACCCGCTGCGACGCAGGCCACGATCGCGTGGTAGGACGCGAGTTCGAGCACGCGGTCGGGAACGATGGACGACATCGCAATCCAGTTCTCCAGCACACGGCGGTAGGAGCAGCCGGTGGAAAACGCGATCAGCGTCTGCTTGCGCAAGTCCTTCGGGGTCTTCACCGGCGGCGCATTCTTCGAGGTGATCAGTACCAGTTCTTCCTGGAAGGCTTCCTGCATTTCCAGGCCGGCGGCGGAAAACGGTTCGGCCACGAACGCCGCTTCGACTTCGAAGCGGTGCACCTTGGCGATCAGCGCGCCGGAGGTGCCGGTCACCAGTTCGATCTGGACTTCCGGGTAGTCGTTGTGATACCGGGAAAGCAGCGGCGGAAGACGCGCGGCCGCAGTGCTCTCCATGGTGCCGATGCGCAGCGTTCCCTGCGGCACCTTGCTGCGTAGCGCCGCCTCCGCCTCCGTCGACAGCCGCAGCAGCCGCTCCGCATAGGACAGCAGCAACTTGCCTTCGGACGACAGCACCAGCTTGCCGCCCTGGCGCTGGAACAGTTTCACGCCCAAGCGCTGCTCCAGGTTCTTGACGCGGGTGGTGATGTTGGACTGCACGCGGTTGAGCTGGCTGGCGGCGCGGGTGATGCCGCCGTAGTCGACCACCGTCTTGAAGATATGCAGCGATTCCAGGTCAATGTTTCTCATTTTGAGAACCTCCTTTCTTCATTATTCATTTTTCAGAATAGAGAGGTCAAGGTAGACTGTGTTCATGGCCGAACATCCTTCTTCCGCATCCGATGCACAAGAGCCGACCGGCATCGTTTCCGCCGGCATTGCCAAGGCGCTCGCAGGGCTGGCCGCGCTGGCGGTCGCAATGGGCATCGGCCGCTTCGCATTCACGCCCGTCCTGCCGATGATGCTGCAGGACGCCAGCTTGTCGATCTCCTCCGGCGGCCTGCTGGCGTCCGCCAACTATCTCGGCTACCTGCTGGGCGCGCTGTCCGCGATCGCGGTCCGCATCCGGCCGGAGAGGGCGATCCGCGGCGGCCTGCTGGTGATCGGCGCGGTCACGCTGGCGATGGCCTGGCCGCTGCCCTTTGCCGTGTGGGCACTGTTGCGGCTGCTGGCCGGCGTCGCCAGCGCATGGGTACTCATCTCGGTATCGGCCTGGTGCATGGAATCGCTCGCCGGCTACCGGCGCCCCTTCCTCAACAGCCTGGTGTTCGCCGGCGTCGGCACCGGCATTGCAAGCGCAGGGCTGGTGTGTATCGCGCTGATCGACGGCAATGCCTCCTCCGCGCATGCGTGGTCGGCGCTGGGCGCGCTGTCGTTCATCGTGACTGCGATGATCTGGCGTTTCTTTCCGTCCGCCGCGAGCAGCGCCGGGACCGCGAAGGCGACCGCCGCGCCGCAGCGCTACCGCTGGGACGCGCGCTCGGTGCGCCTGGTGCTGTGTTACGGCGTGTTCGGCTTCGGCTACATCATCCCGGCCACCTTCCTGCCGGTCATGGCGCGCAATGCGCTGCAGGGTTCGCCGCTGTTCGGCTGGTCCTGGCCGGTATTCGGACTGGCCGCGGCGTTGTCGACCCTGGCAACCGCCGCGCTGGTGCGGCGCATGGACAACATTGGCGTCTGGATTGCCAGCCACATCGTGATGGCGGTCGGGGTCGTGCTGCCCGTCATCTGGCCGGGGCTGGCGGCGATTTTCGCCGCGGCATTGTGCGTCGGCGGCACCTTCATGGTGATCACGCTTGTGGCGCTGCAGGAAGCCAAGCGCGTCGCCGGCGCCAGCGGGACGGTTCTGATCGCGGCAATGACGTCCGCATTTGCCGCCGGGCAGATCATCGGGCCCCTGACAGTATCGGCCGGCACCGGCAGCAATGGCGGTTTTTCGCTCGCACTGGTGATTGCTGCCGTCCTGCTGGCCGGCAGCGCCGCACTGCTGGCCGCCGGTCGTAACATGGAAGGAAAAGGAGCTGTCACATGAGCGACACCACGGCGCAAGCGCGTATGCCGCACGGCATGCCTGGTCCGGAACGCATGCCGGCACTGGCACCGGCGGCAATGGATGATGCGCAGCGCGCCGCCGCCGAGGCATTGATCGCCGGCCCGCGGGGCGCGGTGCTCGGGCCTTTCATTCCGCTGCTGCGCAGTCCGGAATTGATGAACCGCCTGCAGAAGGTCGGGGAATACATCCGCTTCCACAGTGCGCTGGAGCCGCGCATCAACGAGTGGCTGATGCTGGTCGTGTCGCGCCAATGGACCCAGCAGTTCGAATGGTGCACCCACTATCCGCTGGCGCAGAAGGCGGGCGTGAAGACGGAAGTGCTGGAGGCGCTGGCGCAGGGCGCGCGTCCGCGCGGCATGGCCGAGGACGAGGAAATCGCCTACGACTTTTGCGAGGAGCTGGCGCGCACGCACGGCGTGTCGGACGTCACCTATGAGCGCGCGCTGCGGCGCTTCGGCGAGCGCGGCGTGATCGACATGGTCGGGCTGATCGGCTACTTCACGACCGTATCGATGGTGATGAACGTGGCGCGCACGCCGCCGCAACAGGGCGCGGCGGCGCCGCCGCTGCAGCCTTTCCCGCGCTGATCAAGCGGCACCCGCCGCTACCGCCGCCGGTGTGCTGCGCGGCTTTCCGGCCCACCAGGCGGCGACGGTGAGGCCCAGGTAGGCTGCCAGCAGTTGCATTGCCACGGAGGACGGCTCGGCGGGTTGCTGGTACAGGCTGAACAGCTGCAGCGCCGTCATGCCGGCGCCGAGCGCCAGGTAACGCGCGCGGCGCGCGCCGGGAAGCCGCATGCAGAACAGCAGGCTGGCCCCCAGCAGGCCGAGTTCGAGCAGCAGTGCGAATGTCCGGTAATTCCACCAGCCCAGGCCAACCTTCATGCTGTCATACCACAGCGGCAGGTCCGGGATGTGCACCAGCAGGTCGAGCATCCAGTGCGACGCCACTGCCAGGCCGACCACGACGGCGATGCGGGCGCGGCCGGCGGTCCCGGACAGGCACAGCCAGGACAGCGCGGCGGCGGCGGCCGACCAGATGATGGCCGACGACAGGCTGTGGGTATACGGCATGAAGTAGAGGTCGAGCCCGTTCGACCGGGTGAAATCCGGAATCACCCGCAGCTTCTCCACGCCGAGCAAGACCAGTGTTCCCCAGCACAGGTCGATCAGCTGGCAGGCGATGAACCAGGCCGGCAGCGGGAGGGCCGGTGCAAGCCGATGTGCAACGAACGCAGCCGAGTAGTGCCCGACGAACATGATTGCTCCGGTTCATTTATGTTGCCTGACTATACCCCATTGCCGCCATCATACCGACAGGGCACGAAGTGATCAGAATGTCAATATATGAGTGCGGCGGGATTTGTGGCATATTGCCGGAAGTAAAGCCGGCACCGACCGGCAGCATCGCACAAGCGGAGAAGGACTCATGTTATTTCTGAAGAGCACTGCAGCGCCGGTGGCGCCGGGCGTATTTGCGGTCGATGTCGCGGCAAAGCCGCCGGGCAAGACCTTCATGATCTATGCCGCGGTCGATGCGGTGACCCTGCCGACGACCTTCATCGAGGCGGTCCAGGGGATGGGCTTCAAGCAGGTCTTTTCCAAGCCTTACACCCATCACGACGGCAAGAAGATCGTCGACCTGCACTTCCAGAAGGCAGGCACAGACATTTTCGACGGCTGGACCGCAGCAGAGAAGGAAGCGAACCTGCAGAAGATGGAAGAGGTGTTCGGCAGCTTCAACATCAAGGTCACGCCACGCGTGATGTCGCTCGCGGAAGCCTTCCGCTAGGCTGAGTTTGACAAGCTGCTGCGCGGACCGGGCTGACGCCTGCGTCGCTCTGCGTACCTCGCGTACGCGTGCGCTACTCGACGCCAATCCGGCCCGCTCGCTACGCTTGTCGAACACGGCCCGGAGCAGTTTTATCCTGTCCAATTCCGGTCTCGCTCTATGCGCCGTGCATCCTGCATGGCGAGCATCGCAGGGCCGGCCTTGGCTCGTTCTGAGGCCCGGCTTGAAGTACTCAGGCTTTCGTTCGTCATTGCGAAACATCAACGCAAGCACTGCCGCCGGCGGGCAAGCTGTGCTAGTCTATCGCCTCTTCGCGGCCGTGCGCCCACACCAGGCAATCCGGCCGCAAGAGAGATGTTTGCCCCTGCTCCCTTATCAACGGGAGCGACCGGCGGGCTGGCGGCAAAGCCGCCCCTGCCCCGGAACGGCGGAGACTTAAGCAGTCTTCGCCGGCACCGCAAACGATGGCAAGAACGTTTGCACGAGAGATCCCCTGTGTTGCGTCCCTGATCCGCGCTCCGCTGGAACGCGGCTGACCGCCGTATTGGCGTACGCCCGCGCGTGCGCCGCGCGTTGTCGCGCCGGCATTCCGCTGCTTTCCGCTCGCGCGGGGGACGGTTCTTTGCCGTATCGCGAGCCCGACCAAAAGCATTGACCGCCGCGCGGCCCCGATTGCCGCGTCCGGCGGCATTCCGCCTTTGCCGGTGCTTGTGCCGGAAATCCAATTTCAATTTTTGCGAACCATGACGACACTGGAACAACAAGCACTCGAATATCACGCCGCCGGAATGCGCGGCAAGATCGCCATCCAGGTCACCAAGCCGGTGGCCAGCCAGACCGACCTGTCGCTTGCCTATTCGCCGGGCGTTGCGGTGCCCTGCGTCGAGATCAACAAGGACCCGGCCAAGGCTTACGACTACACCGCCAAGGGCAACCTGGTGGGCGTGATCACCAACGGCACCGCGGTGCTCGGGCTGGGCGACATCGGCGCGCTGGCCGGCAAGCCGGTCATGGAAGGCAAGGCGGTGCTGTTCAAGAAGTTCGCCGGCATCGACGCCTTCGACATCGAGATCGATGAAACCGATCCGGACAAGCTGGTCGAGATCATCGCATCGCTGCATCCCACCTTCGGCGGCATCAACCTTGAAGACATCAAGGCGCCGGAATGCTTCGTCGTCGAGCGCCGCCTGCGCGAACGGCTTTCCATCCCGGTCTTCCACGACGACCAGCACGGCACCGCGATCGTGGTCGGCGCCGGCTTTCTCAATGCGCTGCACCTGACCGGCCGCGACATCGCGCTGGCGAAGGTGGTCTGCTCGGGCGCCGGCGCCGCCGCGCTGGCCTGCCTGGACATGCTGGTCGACCTCGGCGTGCGGCGCGAAAACGTGTATGTGTGCGACAGCCGCGGCGTACTTACCACCGACCGGGAACTGAGCGCCGAGAAGCGCGCATGGGCGCAGAACACGCGGGCTCGCACCCTGTCGGACGTGATCGGCATGGCCGACGTCTTCCTCGGCCTGTCCGGCCCCGGCCTGTTGCGCCAGGAGGATGTGAAGAAAATGGCGGCGCAGCCGATCGTGTTCGCGCTCGCCAATCCCGAGCCGGAGCTGCGTCCGGAACTGGTGCGCGAGGTCGCGCCGGATGCGATCGTGGCCACCGGCCGCTCCGATTACCCGAACCAGATCAACAACGCGCTTTGCTTCCCCTACCTGTTCCGGGCTGCGCTCGACTGCGGGGCGACCACCATCAACCAGGCGATGAAGCGCGCCTGCGTAGTGGCGCTGGCGGCAATGGCGCGCAGCGACGACCAGTTCGGCAAGGCCTATATCGTGCCCACGCTTCTGGACAAGCGCCTGCTTACCGGCGTCACGCCGACCATCGTTGCCGCGGCCGAGGAAAGCGGGGTGGCATGCCGGCGGCTCGACCCCACCCGCTACGCCGCCAGGCTGCAAGCACTGGCGCAGACGCTTTTGTGACAGCGCCGGCTGCAGGCGGCGGTGCGCCGGACGCCGGCGCGTCCGCGATCATGCCGCCAGGCTGTCTTGCGCGACGATGCGGTCGCGTCCGCTCTGCTTGGCGACGTACATGCGCTGGTCGGCAAGGTCGACCAGCAGTTTCCAGTCGGTGACATTGTCGGCGATCCGTTCGGCGATGCCGACGCTGGCAGTGACCGGCGTGTTATCGGGGCGCATGCCAAAGCCGACGCCGCGCAGGCGGGCCAGTGCCGCGCGCGCCTGCTCGAGGTCGGTGTTGGGCATCACCAGCACGAATTCCTCGCCGCCCCAGCGCACCAGCGTGTCCCCGCGCCGCAGGTTGGCGCCGACCGTTCCGGTCACGTCGGTCAGCACCTTGTCGCCCGCCTCATGGCCGTACACGTCATTGACCTGCTTGAAATGGTCGATGTCGAAAAAGGCGATCGAGATCGGCGCGTTGTGGCGGGCGGCATTGGTGAACTGCAGTTCCATCACTTCCTCGCCGCTGCGGCGCGAGAACACGCCGGTCAGCGGATCGCGGATCGCCTGCCGCACCAGCGCCAGCATGAACGCGAGCTGGCTCATGCCGGCCAGCGTCGCCACGCCGGTGATGAGCACCAGCAGCCAGAACGCGCCGGCGAACGAAGGCCAGTCCATCGCCTGCCAGCGCAGATAGCCGGAAACGCCCTGCGCCAGAAGGATCGGGCTGGAAATCAGCACGCTTTCGGCAAGCGTCAGCGGAAAGATCGACAGGCCCGCCAGCAGGACGAAAGGCAGGAATGCATAGCCGGCGCCGATGGCCGCCGACAGCCCGGTCAGCTGGTAGTTCGTCAGCAGCGTGTGCGAGGCGACATAGAAAACGGTCGGAATCAGGAACAGCAATCCCATCGCGCGGTACGCGTCGAACAGGTTGCCGTTGGGCCGGTAGTACAGCAGCAGGCTGGCGAACGCGGCGGCCGCGGCAAAGCGCATCAGCGCGAGATTGAACCACAGCGGGAAGGGAAACACGACGAAGTCGACCACGCTCCACAGCGGCGTGAGAACCGCGAACAGGAAGGAGAACAGCCGCACGCGGTTGACGATGACGGTGGCGCGGCGCCGCGTGACCAGCGGAATGTGCCGGTGCGGCGAGAGCAGCCACGCCATTTCGGATTCCTGCAGTTCGCCCGGCATCAGGCCGGTGAGGCGGTGCCAGATTACGTCGCTGAGTCGGTTCATGGATATGCGCGGCGGGAAAAAGGTGTCGCGCATTATCCCATAGGCAAGCCGGTACCGCCCCCGGAGAACGCCGGCGGACTCAGGTATTGCGGATCGTGACCAGGCGCGACAGGCCGAGGAAGTTCACCTTTTTCACCGACAGGATTTCCCAGTCGTATTTGAGAATCTGCTCGTCAAAGCAGAAGTCTGACCGGAAACCGATCTTGTTGGCAAGCGAGCGTACCGCGCGCTCCAGGAACCACCAGAAGCGGCTGCCGCTGAAGTGATTCAGGATCAGGATCGTGCCGCCCTTGCGGCAGACGCGCCGGATCTCCGCCACCAGCCGCTCCGGATTGGGCGTGACCGACAGCACGTAGGGAATCGCTACGCAGTCGAAGGAGCCGTCCGGAAAATCCATCGCTTCCGCATTCATCGGCACGAGATGGATGCTGCGTCCCGTCAGCTTTTCCGCGCGTTCCCGCGCGATCGCAAGCATCTCGTTGGAAATGTCGATGCCGACCACGGAAGCACTGTCGGGATAGCGCTCCAGGGTAAGGCCGGTGCCGACACCGACTTCGAGGATGGAGGTGGGCCGCGTTGAGCAGGCGGCGGCGGTCAGGGCGCGTCGTCCTGGTTCAAGGACTGCGCCGAACAGACGATCGTAGAGGGGGGCATAGAAGCGGTAGGTATCGACAACGTTATCGACGGAGATGGGATTCATGCTGGGCCGGATGATGAGATTGTCAAAATCTTATGTAAGACAATTGGACCTCAGAAAGTTCAGGCAAGGTGAAGCTTCGCAAACGTTTGCGCAAACGATCGCGACATCGTTTTAATGCGGCGCAAGCGCGATGCCTCCGAACAATCTGTAGGCAGGGCATCAGCCATGGTTGCCGGACCCCGTTCGCGCCGGTCGAGATCAAGGCAGCCCGGCGCCCGGTACCTCGACCTGGATCGCGGCTATCCGCCCGTTGCGTTCGGCCAGCGCGCGCGGCGCTTTCGAGACCCGGCCGGTCACCACGTACAAGGTATGGCGGCCGGGGCCGCCGAGCGTACATGCGATCGCCTGCTGCGTAACGGCAACCCGCGCCGCGATGCGGCCGCCTTCGAACACGCGCAGGAATTCGGCGGTGGGCGGGGAGGCGATCCAGACCGCGCCTTCCGCGTCGAGACAGATGCCGTCGGGACAGGCATTGCCAAGGTCGGCCCAGAGCCGGCGCCGATGCAGGGAGCCGTCATCGGCAATGTCGAAGGCGGTCAGCCGCTTGCCGAAGGTTTCGGCGACGATCAGCGTACCGCCGTCCGGGGTGATCACGCAGCCGTTCGGGAAAAGCAGCCCGTCCGCCGCAATCCGGGCCTTGCCATCGGGCGTGACGAGGAAGAGCGCCGTCGGCTGCGGCGCCGCCCTGTTGAACATGTCGAAGCCGAAATTGCCGATGTAGGCGCGGCCCTGCGCGTCGACCACCATGTCGTTGCAGGGGAAGGCTGCGAGTGGAGAAAGGTCGGCCGCTGTCGCCAGTTGCCCGCCGTCGAGCCGGAGCAGCCGGCGGTCTTCCATGGATACCACCAGCAGCCGCCCGTCGGGCAGCCAGCCCAGGCCGGAGGGCTGGCCCGGGACCTCGGCGACGGTGCGCAGGATGCCGTCGGAGCCGATGCGGTGCACCTTGTGCGTATAGAAATCGGAAAACCAGAGCGCGTCGTCATGCCAGCGCGGCGCCTCCGGAAAGGCGAGCCGGTCGACGACGGTGACCATGCCGGAATCGTTCTTCATGTCAGCCTCCTGCGATTTGTTGCCCGGACCCTGGCCGCTACGCGGCGCAGCCGCCATCCCACTGACTTCCCGGGCCTTCAGGCAATCCCCTTGCGTATGCTCAACAATGGCATGGGGGTAACCGGTACAGTCACCACAAGTTACAAATGATAAAACCTAATCGCCAATCGGGAGGGCAGATGGTCAACTTTATCGTCACCGGCAACTGCAAGCGCGTCGTCACGGCGGTGCTGCTTGCGATCCGCAGCTTCACCGATGCCAAGTGCGTCGTCGTCGGCGGCGCGGCGACCGGGGTCTTGCGCTGGTCCGGCCTGTGCAAGCGTCAGGTGACGGTGAACATCGACGGCGGCGATGATGCGGGTTACGTCGATGCGGTGCGCCGCGTCGCGGCGCAGAACCCGCAGGCAATCCTGATTCCTGCCGATTGCGATGCCGTCAGGCTGGTCAACCGCGTGCGCGGCAGGCTGGGTGTCCGCACCTCGCCGATACCCGACCTGCCGACGCTGAACATGTTCGACAACAAGTGGCTGTTCCACCAGTTCTGTTCCGAGCAGCGGCTGCCGGTGCCGGCCACGCGCTACTTCGGCGGCAAGGCGGAGATGGACTTCGGCGCCATCGTCGGCGAGCTCGGCCTGCCCTTTGTCGTCAAGCCCCTCAATTGCGCCGGCTCCACCGGCGTCCACATCGTCCGCTCGGAAGCCGATTTCCGAAGCTCGATCCTGGAAAACGCCGGTTACGACTACGGCGCGCTGATTGCGCAACGCTTCATTCCCGGCGCCGATGTCGATATCAGCTTCCTTGCCGTGAACGGGCGCCTGTCCGCGTGCGCGGTGCAGCAGGCGAGCGGTTCGCAGATTCATTTTCTTGCCCATCCCGCGCTGCAGGCGCTGGCGGCGGAGCTTGCCGCCGCCAGCCTCTATCACGGCGTCATGCATGTGGACGCGCGCGTGGAGGAGGGCAGCGGCAAGCTCTACCTGATCGAATCGAATCCGCGCTTCTGGGCCTCGCTAACCGCGTCGGTCTGGTGCGGGCTGAATTTCGTCGCCGAGAGCCTGCTGCCGGCGCCGAAAAACAGCGGCGTGCGCGCACTGACCGCCGGCAGCGCAAGCATGCGCCATCCGTTGATCCGGCCGGCCGCGTGGCGCGGCCTGCTGACCGACAGGAGCAGCCGCGGGCGCCTGCTGCGCGCAATGGCTTTCGATCCGCCGGCCCTGGGCGGCTTTGCGCGCGAGCTGCCGGCCACGGTGCTGCGCGCCGCGCAGCGGCCGCTGCCGGGAGGCTCGCGGCGCGCGGCCAACGCCGGGGAGCTGGCGGAGGAAATCGCGTGAGGCCGTTGCGCTCGGCATAGGTCCGTCCCGCTTTTAGAGCGTTCCTTCTGTTTTATACGGATTTCACCCTAAGTAGTTGAGCCTATTGTTATTTTCGGTTAATTACTTAGACTGAAAATAAAATGTGTGCTGGCCGGCTCCGATTCGTTCCGCCTGACGGACCATGCGACACGCAAGCGGAGGGGACGAGGATGGAGCAGAGGCGCATTTCCATGTCGGACATCGTGGTCGGCAAGCCATTGCCATGGGATGTCTACGATTCAAACAACAAGCTGCTCCTGCGCAAGGGACATGTGGTGCAGCGCGAGCAGCAGGTAGAGATGCTGGTCATGCGCGGTCTGTTCGTGATCACGAAGGGGGTGGAAACCGCCTCTCCCGCTGCCGTCGCGCGCCCGGTGGAAAGGCCGTCGGCGCTGCGCATGATCAACCTTGCCGGCAAGCGCTTGGAACGGCTTCTCTACAACCTGCACAACGAGTCCGAGTTGCAACCCAAGATTGCCGAGGTTGTCACCGCGCTGACCTGCGCGGTCAAGCTCAATTCCGATGTCGCCCTCGCCAGCATCCTGCTCAACCAGGACACGATTGCCTATCCGGTCCGCCATGGCATCGACACCGCAATCGTGTCGATGCTGGTGGCGAGGGTAATGAACAGGACGGCGGAAGAGACGCAGGCGATGATGGCGGCTGCGCTGACGATGAACGTCGGCATGCTGCGTCATCACGAGGAGCTGCACCGGCGCGAGACGCCGCTGTCGGCGGAGGAAGAGGTGATCATCCGCAGCCATCCGGAAGAAAGCGTCAGCCTGCTGCGGCGCGCCGGCATCGACGACGAGACCGTGCTGAACTATGTGCTGCTGCACCATGAGAACGAAGATGGCAGCGGCTATCCCTTCGGCAAGGGCAACGCGGACATTCCCGGGAATGTGAAGATCATCGCGCTGGCCGACCGCTATTGCGCGCGCGTGTCGGCGCGGCTTTATCGCAAGGCGATGTTGCCCAACGCGGCGCTGCGCGACATCCTGCTGTCGGAAAAGAAGAACATCGACCCGATGCTCGCCGCCAGCTTCATCCGCGAACTGGGAATCTATCCCACCGGTACCTTCGTGCGTCTCGTCAACGGCGAGGTGGGCGTGGTGACCGGACGCGGCAGCACCACCACGACGCCGGTCGTGCATGCGCTGGTCGGACCGCGCGGCGCGCCGCTGTCATTCCCGATCCGGCGCGAAACGCACAAGGAACTGCATGCGATACGCGAAGTGCTGCACGAGTCGCAGGCGGGCGTGCACGTGAACATGCAGCAGGTGTGGGGCGCGGACGCTTCGCTGTAGCCGGGCGCTGTGCGCGATTCCGGTCGACGCCCTTCCATTCTTTCCCGGGCAATGCAGGAATTTTTCCTCTTGCCCGCTTGTCTACTGGCCCCGAGGTTTTCCTGACAACAGCAGAGGTGCAACATGGACAACGTCAAGCCGCCGGCAAAGCGTCTGGACAAGACGGAAGCGGATGTGAAATCGGTCGACGGCCGTTCCGGCCAAAGCAACAAGAGCAGCCACAACAACAAGAGCCACGTGAAGTCCGGCTCCAATAGCGGGGCCGGCGGCGGAAAGAAGCAGGAGCGGCATCAGGGCCACTGACTTCTTGCGTCGGCCGCCGGCTGGCAGCGCCGCTGCGGCAGCGCCTGCGGCGGCACTATTTCTTCAACTGCCGCAACAGCTCTTCGGTCACTTCCACGATCGATTGCGGCGTCATGTCCGGCCGGATTACCCCGCGGCTGCCGTCGTCGGGCATCGTCACGCGGCGCCCCGTGAGCTTTTTCATCAGCTTGCCGAACAGGATCTCTTCGTCCGGCAGCTTCCCTTCTGGTTCGTTCATGTCACCTCCAAAGGGAGCTTAGTTGCTGTGGCTCAATATTGGTTCCGACAGGAAACTGAAATTTCGCACGGGATCACGGCACTGCCGTCCGGTGCGAATGTCCTGGAGTTGACAGAAAATATTCGCTGGGGTGCGTATTATCGTGCGCGAACCGCCGGTTTTCATCCGGCGCGCAGGCTCATTGGCAAACTACCAAGGAAAACAGGATGGCAAATACCAGAGACGTAGTAATCGTCGGTGCCGCGCGCACCGCAATCGGCACCTTCGGCGGCAGCCTGAAGGATTTCACCGCCTGTGACCTGGGCGCGATCGCAGTGAAGGAAGCGTTTGCACGGGCCAAGGTCGACCCGGCGCAGGCCGGCCAGATCGTGATGGGCAATGTTATCCATTGCGAACCGCGCGACATGTACGTATCGCGCGTCGTGGGCGTCAATGCCGGCATGGCGAAGGAGTCGGCGGCACTGACGCTGAATCGCCTGTGCGGTTCCGGCCTGCAGGCGATCGTGACCGCGGCCAATGCGATCCAGCTCGGCGACACCGACATCGCCGTCGGCGGCGGCGTCGAAACCATGAGCCGCGCGCCGTACTCTGCGCAGACGGCGCGCTGGGGCCAGCGCATGGGCGACTTCAAGATGATCGACATGATGGTGGGCGCGCTGTCCGATCCGTTCGGCGCCGGGCATATGGGCATCACCGCGGAAAACGTTGCGGCCAAGTACGGCATCTCGCGCGAGGAGCAGGACGCCTTCGCGCTCGACAGCCAGAAGAAGGCAGTCGCGGCGATCGCCGCCGGCCATTTCAAGTCCCAGATCGTGCCGGTCGAGATCCAGAGCCGCAAGGGCACGGTGGTGTTCGACACCGATGAGCATCCGAAGCAGGAGACGACGCTGGAAATGCTGGCCAAGCTCAAGCCGGCGTTCAAGAAGGAAGGCGGCACCGTCACCGCCGGCAATGCGTCCGGCCTGAACGACGGCGCCGCCGCGTGCGTGCTGATGGAAGCCGGCGCCGCGGCGCGCGCCGGCCTGCAGCCGATGGCGCGCCTGGTATCGTATGCGGTCGCCGGCGTCGATCCGTCGATCATGGGCACCGGTCCGATCCCGGCGGTGCAGCTCGCACTCAAGCGCGCCGGCCTGTCGCTGAACGACATGGACGTGATCGAATCCAACGAAGCCTTCGCAGCGCAATCGCTCGGCGTGTGCCGCGGCCTCGACCTCGATCCGGGGCGCACCAATCCGAACGGCGGCGCGATCGCACTCGGCCATCCGCTGGGTGCGAGCGGTGCGATCATCACCATCAAGTGCCTGTACGAGCTGATGCGCACCGGCAAGCGCTACGGTCTGATCACGATGTGCATCGGCGGCGGCCAGGGCATCGCCGCGGTGATCGAGCGCGTGTAACCGACGCTGTCGCGCGCAAAAAAGCCTGCATGAAGATGCAGGCTTTTTTGTTTGCGCGGGGTGTTAATAAGCAGCTGGCCCAATCTCCGTAAAATCAAAAGGTTAGTGTTTTCTTGCTGCAGCGCACAAAGGAAATTAGAGGTCGAACGGCTGCCCTGTCTTGGCCAAGAATGTGGATGTGCCGTACAGCTATTCCTGAGCACATTTATATATCGAGCCCTTATTGAACTTGCAATTTGTAAAACTTCGCCTACATTAAGTTGCTGTCATTCAGCATCCAGAGGGGAGAGTACAGATGAGCAGCATATCGGCATCCGACCGGGCGTTCTTGGCGCACCACAACATTCCCCTTTCGCAGGTTTTTGACGCCAAGGGCCGTACCATCGGCGAGTGCAAAGCCATGATGGAAGCGTTAGCCGCCATCATTGCCATAAATGCGGTTCCCTGCAAAAAAGGTGGCCACCGAATCCGGACACGTAGTAACCACTGTCCCGTCTGTGACCCCGCCAAGGTCTCCTTTATGCGGCGACATGTCGAGCCAGGGTACGTCTATATCGCACTCTCCCAACGCGGCAATCTTGTAAAGGTCGGCACGACTATCGACATTGACTCGCGTCAAAAGAATTTGAACAGCTATGCATACGGTGACCGGCGCGACTGGCAAATCAAGCACTTCAAGAAATTCGCGAAGGCCGGAGAAGCTGAATCAAAAATGCACAGCGCTTTAGCGGCATACAACGTGCCGGGTCTCTACTTTAGAGAAGGACGCTGGCAGGATTGCTACGAGCTATTTGCTTGCAGCGAGGCTGTCGCTCTGGAAGCCTTTACCCGTCTTTCAGCGTGACTACCGAACAGGGAAGCAAACTTTATTGAGGTATTACGTACGAAACCGTACAGAAGAGATGTAGCTGCTACCAATCCAGTCATACAGTTGGACCTCACCGACGGCGTTTAATCGGTGGCCGAGCGCCATCGCGAAGAACGCAGGACCTTTGATGACGAGGTGGAGTGTTTGAATCTTCTCCTCCGAGCGAAATACAGACAAGGCGTGCTTGGTCTCTGCAACCGCTGTATTCAATGTGGCTAAATCGGGGATTGGGCTGGCAGACTCCAAATAAAGCCGCGGCGCTGTCGACAACCTATGTTCATTCAGTGCCTCGTTGAGGTCATTTCTTGTCGCAGACCCAATGTGAATCATTACCACACCGTCTTGGCCCTCTCCAGCATGGCGCTCCTGGCTAAAGTAGGCGGTTGGGACCTTGTCGAAGCGGTGTAACTCGAAAACGTTATCTCGATGTATGACTTCCAGTTGATGCCCCTTTGCCGCTTTCAACGACACACCCAGCAGGGTAGCAAGGGACATGCGCAGCTCGCCATTTACACGCAATCGTTTAC
>NZ_DASPLS010000029.1:0-166239 GCF_035627455.1 Noviherbaspirillum sp. | reverse complement strand
AGCTGCTGCAAAGCTATGGCAAGCCGGCCGCCGGCCACGGCCATGTATTCAACCTCGGGCACGGCATCTCGCAATTCACGCCGCCGGAATCGGTGTCGGTGCTGGTGGAGGCGGTGCATGAGATGAGCCGCGAGATGCGCGAAGACAAGTAAGCGTCGCAGGCAAGACCTTGTCCGTCTGTCAGCACCAAATGAGACACTGCCGGACCGGTTTTGCGTCGCTTATTCACAAAATCCGATTTGTGCAAAGCAGCATAAAAATTTATGGAAAATAATTTTTCCTGCAAACATTCCTTTTGCAAGTCTTTGATTTTTAAGTCACTTTTTTTTGCTTTTCAATTTAGCATTTTGTTGGAACCCGCATGAATTCAGGCTTCCGGGGCTGTCAAGAGGCGGTTCTCCACAAAGTTATCCACAGACTTTGTGGATAGCAAAAAAACCTCTTACGAATCGGGCATTTAGAACGATTCTTTAAGATTTACATTAGGTATTGCATAACAGGTGACGATCGAAGAATCTTGACAGCAGATAAAAGCCTGGTCCTTTAATGCCGGGGGTCCAGTACCGGCGTAGCCTGACCAGTAAACACGTCGACCGGGGCTTGTAAGTCAAAATGGAAGTAGTTGACTGCCGGTTTTTCGGACTTATTCACAGAAACAAGTTGCCGGAATTCTTGTGAGGTATGTCAAGTATTTCTTATCAGAAATATTTTTAGTCAAGAATATGGCGTTTCAACGTACTGATTTTTAAGCAGTTTTTTTCTGCTTTTCAAATGAGCAATGTAAGAAAATCCGCATGAAATCGCGCTTTTCCGTGGATCAATGGTAGCTTCTCCACAAAGTTATCCACAGACTTTGTGGATTTCTCAAAAAGTCGTTACGAATCGGGGATTTAGAAGTCTTTTTCAAGAATTACATGAGGAGCGTTGGAGATCATGCTAGCCTGCGAGCCGGTTTTGGCGCGCTTGCCGCGCCGGCTGCGCAAGGCCCTCACTGCAGCCGGCCGCGCATCCTCTCTAACCCGCACCTGATCCTGTGACCACGCTCTACCTGACCATCGCCCTCGATACGCCGCTCGACACCTGCTTCGACTATCGCTGGATCGGTGCGCCTGCGGACCCGGTGCCGGTGCCCGGACAGCTTGCGCTGGTGCCGTTCGGACGGCGCCAGGCAATCGGGCTGATCGTCGCTGTCGGCGACAGCACCGCCGTCCCGGCCGACAAGCTCAAGGATGTACTCTCGGTACGCACCCAGCTGGCGCCACTGAGCGCGCAATGGATGGCGCTGTGCGCATTCGCGGCCGACTATTACCAGCGCCCGCTTGGCGAAGTCGCCGTCCCGGGCCTGCCGAAGAACCTGCGCGCGGAAAAGCCGGTCTCGCTCGACCGCGCGTTGAAAAAGCTTGCGAAGATCGAGCATGCGCATGACCCTTCACCGGCGGACGCGCCGCCGCTCAATCCGGCCCAGCAGCAGGCGGCCGATGCGATTGCCGCGGCCGATGGCTTTGCGCCGACATTGCTGTACGGCGTGACCGGCAGCGGCAAGACCGAGGTGTACCTGCAGGCCGCCGCGCAGATCCTCGCACGCAGCGACAACGCCCAGGTGCTGATCCTGATCCCGGAGATCAACCTCACGCCCCAGCTCGAAGGAAACATCCGCGCGCGCTTTCCCGGCGTGCGGGTGGCTACCCTGCACAGCGGGCTCGCCGAAGGCGAGCGCGTGACGAACTGGCTGGCGGCACACCTCGGCCAGGCGCGCATCATACTCGGCACCCGGCTGGCGATCCTGGCATCGCTGCCGAACCTCAGGCTGATCATCATCGACGAAGAGCACGACCCGTCGTACAAGCAGCAGGAAGGTCTGCGTTATTCGGCGCGCGACCTGGCGGTCTGGCGTGCGCGCCAGCTGCAGATCCCGATCGTGCTCGGTTCGGCCACGCCGTCGCTGGAAACCTGGCAGCATGTGCAGTCCGGGCGCTACCGCAAGCTCGAGCTGCGCGAGCGCGCTTCCAAGGATGCGGTGCTGCCCCGGGTGCGGCTGATCGACATGGAGCGCGACAAGCCGGGCGAAGGGCTGACCTCGACCCTGGTGTCGGCGATCAAGCTGCGCCTGGAGCGCGGCGAGCAATCGCTGCTGTTCCTGAACCGCCGCGGCTACGCGCCGGTGCTGGCCTGCGACGCCTGCGGCTGGATCGGCAATTGTCCGCGCTGTACCGCGTTCATGGTGCTGCACAAGCCGGAGCACCGGCTGCGCTGCCACCACTGCAGCCTGGAGCTGCGCATTCCGAAATCCTGCCCGACCTGCGGCAACGTCGACCTGCAGCCGCTTGGCCGCGGCACGCAGCGGGTCGAGGAGGGCTTGCAGCAGATCTTCCCGCAGGCGCGCATCATGCGCATCGATGCCGATTCGACACGCCTGAAAGGCAGCGCGCAGGCCGCATTCGACCGGGTGCACGGCGGCGAAGTCGACATCCTGATCGGCACCCAGATGGTCGCCAAGGGCCATGACTTCCGCCTGCTCACGCTGGTCGGCGTGCTCAATCCCGATACCGCGCTGTTCTCGCATGACTATCGCGCCAGCGAACGGCTGTTCGCGCAGCTGATGCAGGTCGCGGGCCGGGCCGGCAGGGCGGGGCGCAAGGAGGGCGGCAGTCCGAGCGAAGTGCTGATCCAGACCCGCTACCCGCAGCATCCGCTGTACGGCGCGGTGATGGCGCACGACTACGACCGCTTCGCCGGCCAGGTGCTGGAAGAACGGCAGCAGGCAGGCCTGCCGCCTTTCATGTACCAGGCGCTGCTGCGCGCCGAGGCACGCGAGCTGCAGACCGCGCTCGATTTCCTGCAGCACGCGGCGGTGTGTGTCGAGCATCCCGGCATCACCATTCACGATCCGATCCCGATGACGGTGACCCGGGTAGCCAACGTCGAGCGCGCGCAGCTGCTGGTAGAGTCGCCGTCACGTCCGGCACTGCAAGCCTTCCTCAAGGCCTGGATGGCAGCGCTGCGTGCCACGAAGACGCGAGCGAAGTGGTCGCTGGAAGTCGACCCGGTCGATATTTAACCGCGATGCCGTACAGCACTGCGACAGCACTGGCCGTTCCACGGTGCGGCGCTACCTTCCGATACAAAACCCCGATTGAAAAAGAGAGAGGCCGCCGGTGCCTACACCGGCACGGTGGATGCGTTCATCGCGTCGGTGCTGCACCAGGATCCGGCGAGGCCGCCCTGACGTCTTTCACCACTCGTGGGACAATAGGCCGCCAACGACAACAAGAAAAACCTTCCCATGATCATCGTTCATCACCTAAACAATTCCCGTTCCCAGCGCGTGCTGTGGCTGCTGGAGGAACTCGGCCTCGAATACGACGTGAAGCGCTACGAGCGCGACCCGAAGACGATGCTGGCGCCGCCGGCGCTGCGCGAAGTGCATCCGTTGGGCAAGTCTCCGGTGATCACCGATGACGGACTGACCCTTGCCGAATCGGGCGCGATCATCGAGTACCTGGTCGAGCGCTACGGCGAAGGCCGGCTGTCGCCGGCGGCGGGCACCCCGGAGCGGCTGCGCTATACCTACTGGATGCACTATGCGGAAGGCTCGGCGATGCCGCCGCTGCTGCTCAAGCTGGTATTCGACCGCATCGAACACGGGCCGCTGCCTTTCCTCGTGAAGCCGGTTGCAAAAGCGATCGCGCAGCGCGCGAAGAAGTCATTCGTGCTGCCACAGATCGAGCGCCACCTCGACTACCTCGAAAGCGAGCTTGGCAAGCAGAAATGGTTCGCCGGGCGCGCATTCAGCGCCGCCGACATCCAGATGAGCTTCCCGCTCGAAGCGGCGGCCGCGCGCGGCGGGCTGGACGCAAAACGGCCGAGGCTGATGGACTTTCTGGAACGCATACACAAGCGACCGGCATACAAGCGCGCACTCGAACGCGGCGGCACCTATGAACTCCTCGGCTGACGCCACGTATCCATTCTTCCCGGCGGCAACCCTGCACGGCGCAAGCCACAGAAACTAACGCACGAGCCGCGCGTCGAAAGGAAAAAGAAGACTTTCCAATCGACATCGTGAACCTGCCATTTCCCGAGGGGCGGATCGACAAGCCGTCCGCCCCGCCTGCCCTGCTGCAACCAGGGCACAACTGCTGGCGCATCGAACACGCGGACCGCTTTGCGATGCTGGTGGATGCGGACGCGTATTTCCGCGCGGTGCGCAATGCGATTCGCAACGCGCGCCACAGTATTTTCATACTGAGCTGGGACATCGACAGCCGCACCCGGCTCGTTCCGTGCGGCGCCAATGATGGTTTCCCGGAGCCGCTCGGGGATTTCCTGCATGCAGTGGTCGCGGCGCGTCCCGACCTGCATGCCTATGTGCTCAACTGGGACTTCGCGATGCTGTACGCGCTGGAACGCGAGTGGCTGCCGGTCTACAAGCTCGACTGGCGCACCCACCGCCGCCTGTCGTTCCGCATGGATGCGCGGCACCCGATCGGCGGCTCGCACCACCAGAAGGTGGTGGTGGTCGACGACAGCGTCGCGTTCGTCGGCGGTCTCGACATCACCCGCTGCCGCTGGGATACCCCGCAACACGCGCATGATGAACCCTTGCGCTGCGACAGCGACGGCAAGCCGCACGGCCCTTTCCATGATGTACAGGCGCTGGTGGATGGCGACGCCGCGCGCGCGCTGGGCGAACTGGCACGCCTGCGCTGGCAGAACGCGACCGGCGAAACGGTGCCGATGCCCGCGGTCGGCCTGCACGAGGCGTGGCCGGAAGGGGTGCTGCCCGACCTGACCGATGTCGAGGTCGCGATTTCCCGCACCGAGCCGGCTTTCGAAGGCCGCGCCGGCGTGCATGAAGTGCGTCAGCTGCATCTCGATGCGATTGCCGCCGCACGCCGCACCATCTTTTTCGAGAATCAATACTTTACCTCGGGCATGCTGGCCGATGCCCTTGCGGCACGGCTTGACGAGCCGGACGGCCCCGAGGTCTTCGTGATCTCGCCGAAGACACAGAGCGGCTGGCTGGAGCAGGCCACGATGGGCGTGCTGCGCGCGCGAGCGCACAAGCGGATCGTGGCGGCCGACCGCTACGGGCGCTACCGCATGTATTGCCCGCACGTGCCCGGCTTCACCGATCAGTGCCTGAACGTGCACAGCAAGGTGTTCGCGATCGACGATACCCTGTTTTCGATCGGCTCGGCCAACCTGTCGAGCCGATCGATGGCGCTCGATACCGAATGCAATATCACGATCGAGGCGCACGGCCCGGACGCGGCGCGCATCCGCACCGCGATCACGCACCTGCGCGACCGTCTGCTGGCGGAGCATCTCGACAGCACACCGGAGACGGTGCAGGCCGAAATCCGGATGCGCGGCAGCCTGCACCGCGCCGCGGCAGCGCTGCGCCAGTCGGAACGCACGCTGCACGTGCTCGAGCCGGAGACCACGCCGGAACTCGATGCCCTGATCCCCGAGCAGGCGCTGTTCGATCCGGAAAAACCGATCGAACCCGACCAGCTGGTGGCCGAATTCGTGCCCAAGGACGCGCGCAAGCCGGTACCGCGGCGCCTGATCGGTGTCGGCGTGCTTGCCATCGCGCTGGCGCTGCTTGCGGTCGCGTGGCGATGGACGCCGCTGCGCGACTGGGTCAACCTGGCGTCGCTGGTCGGACTCGCGCGCGACCTCGAACAACTGCCGTTTACGCCAGTCGCCGTCATCTGCAGCTACGTGATCGCGGGCATGGCGATGATTCCCGTCATGCTGTTGATCGCAGTCACAGGCATCGTATTCGGCCCCTTCTACGGCTCGTTATACGCGCTCGGCGGCACCATGCTCAGTGCAGCCGCCGCCTATGGCCTCGGGCACTGGCTGGGGCGCGACACCGTGCGCCGCCTGCTGGGTCCGCGCATCAACAATCTGAGCAGGCGCATCGGCAAGCGCGGCATACTGGCCATGGTTGTCGTGCGCATGCTGCCGGTGGCGCCGTTTACTGTCGTCAATGTCGTTGCAGGCGCTTCGCATATCGGATTTCGCGACTACCTGGTTGGCACCCTGATCGGAATGCTGCCGGGGATCACCATCACCGTGACCTTCGTGCATCATCTTGCGGAAGCGGTACGCAATCCGAGTCCTGGCACGGTAGCGGTGATGGCTGGTGTAGCGGCGAGCCTGATCGCGATCGCCCTTGGTTTGCAGAAGCTGCTGCGGCGCAAGGAGGACCAAGCCGCATGATGGATGATGTGACGGCGGATGTTGCACCACTGCGGCTGCGTGCCGCAGCCGACCTTGATCCTTGGCCGCTGACGGTCGCGACCTACAACATCCACGGCGCGGTTGGCTGCGACGGGCGTTTTGCGCCACAGCGCGTGGCGGACGTGCTGCTCGAGATGAACGCAGACATCGTCGCTTTGCAGGAAGTGCCGCTCGGCGGCAGCAGGACGCCGAATGTGCTGGCCGCGTTGCGCGATGCGACCGGTTTCTCCGCCGCCGAAGGTCCTGCCTGCGACACGCCGGAGCGGCGCTATGGGAACGCCGTGCTCAGCCGCTATCCGATCGTGTCGCTGCGTTCGATCGACCTCAGTTTCGGCAGCCGTGAGCCGCGCGGCGCACTCGACGCGGACGTCGACTGCCACGGCCATCTGCTGCGCGTGGTCGCCACGCACCTCGGGCTGCGCTTTGCCGAGCGGCGCGCGCAGATTCGCAAGCTGCTGCAGATGTTCGATACCGAGGAGATGCCGGTGATCCTGCTCGGCGACATCAACGAATGGTTCATTTGGGGCCGTTCGCTGCGCTGGCTGGCGTCGCATTTCCAGGCGGTGCCGGCACCCCGCACCTTCCCGTCGCGGCGGCCCCTGTTCGCGCTGGACCGGATCTGGATCAGGCCGCGCCATCGGCTGGTGCATGTGGAGGTGCATGGGACGCCGCTGGCGCGCGTCGCGTCCGACCACCTGCCGCTGATCGCGCACATCGACGGCTGACGGACTGACGGCTAACGGGAGCCGTCGCGCCGGGTGCCGCCGCGCAACAGCGGGTGCGGGATGCGCGCTATGCGCGCTGGTTTTGCCCGCCCGGACGTTTCTGCTCCGGCGCATTGCGCACAAGCTGCGGCGTGGAAGTCGGGTCGAAATCGGTCCAGTCGCCGTCCGCGATCGTGCCCTCGCTGCGTTCGATGTCGGCAGCGCCGAGTGAACGCAGCACATGGACCGCGCGGTCCTCGTACTCGCGATCGCCTACCGCGACGGCGAGCAGCATGCCGGCGTGACGCAAGGGAACCGCATTGTCCGCATCTTCCGCATCATCGCCGGTTTCGCCCTTGTCCTTCATCTCCGACAGTCCGCCGACCAGGCCGCCGACATGGGCGCCCAGCAAGCCGCCAGCCACCGTACCGACCGGACCGAGGAAAGGCGTTGCCGCGATCCCGACCGCGGCGCCGGCGGCGGCCCCTGTCGCGACCCCTTTGTCGGACGCATGCGCGCCGGCCGAGGTGGCATGATCGCCACCGATCGGATAGAGGTCGTGCTGTCCGGGCGGATTGACGTAGAAGTAGACAATCTGCGCCCGGTCGAATCCCGCGCGCACCAGTTCTTCGATACTGTCTTCGACTTGCGATTGCTGCTCGAACCGGCCTGCAATGATGACGCTCACGGCGAACTCCTCCGTTGACAATGACGAATACGTGTAAGAGCGCAAGCCATTGCATTAGTTCGACGCCGGCAAGTGACGGCCTCGCTGTAATTTTTTCGCTTCTAAGGTAAAAAAGGCCTGTGCTCCGCTACGTCATCGTGAACCGCACGCACGAAACTGCACGGCCCGGTCCTTGCATGCATTCGCTGTTCCCTTGACCCGAATGGGAAATCTCTCCATGGCGCACATCTCCGAACGCGGCGACATTGCCGCCTCACACGAAGGACTGGTCGGCGCGCGCGTGGTCGACACCGGCGGCAACGAGGCCGCAGTGATGGCAGTGCAGCCCGACGGCGGCGACAGTACCGCAGGTCCGCAGGCATGGATACGCGTGCAAAGCGGCGCGCAGGTGCTGGTGCCGGTCGGCTTGCTCGCGCCGCAGGATGACGGCAGTTTTCGCCTACCGTTCGCCTTCACGATTCCGTCCGGATCCCAGCAGCCGACCCAGCTCACGTTTCCTGTCATGGAAGAGCAAGTGCACGTATCCAAGCGCGTGATCGACACCGGCCGCGGCGTGCGCATCCACAAGACGGTTTCCGAACGTGAAGAGGTGCTCGACCAGCCGCTGTCGCGCGACCGTCTGGAAGTCGAGCATGTGGCAGTCGGACGCGTGGTCTCGGAATCGGACGTTCCGCAACTGCGTTACGAGGGCGAGACGCTGGTGGTGCCGGTGCTGGAGGAAGTACTGGTGGTGCAGAAGCAATTGCTGCTGCGGGAAGAAGTGCGGATCACCCGCTACCGCGAGGAAGTGCGCATGCCGGAAACCGTGATGCTGCGTTCCGAGCAGGTGCAGGTGGAGCGGTTCGATGAGGGCAGGGAACGCTCCTGACGGAGCGGGAAGGGCAGGCACGACTTATGCGTTCGCTACCCCCCTCTGGTCAAGGACGACCCCGGACGACCTGCCGGACAACCCCAGTTTAAGGAGATTGTGATCATGGAAAATACGGTAGTAGGCGTGTACGACAGTTATGCCCAGGCGCAAAACGTGATGAACGAGTTGCTCGCCAGCGGGTTCTCCCGCAGTGACGTGCAGTTGAGCCCGGAATCGGATCGCGCGGCGACCGGCGATACCACGACGACGACGACCGACCAGCATTCGGGCTCCGGCATCGGCCACTTCTTCCGCTCCCTGTTCGGGATGGACGACGACGAAGACCGTACGCACGGCGACATGTATTCGGAAGCGGTGCGTCGCGGCCATTGCGTGCTCACCGTTAACGCCGCCAGCGACGAGCAGCGCGAGCGTGCGGTGGAAGTGATGAACCGGTTCGACCCGGTCGATATCGATGAGCGCTCGTCCCAGTGGCGCAGCGAAGGCTGGACCGGCTATGACGCCGCGGCACCGATGTACACCGACAGCGAAGTCCAGAAGGACCGCTCGATGTATTCGCAGGGCCGCAGCAGTGCCGGCATGACCGCCGACAGCGGCACGACCGGCAGCACCGCCGGCATGAGCGCGATGTCGTCGACCGCGGATACCGGCCGCACGGCCCAGTCGACGACCGGCGAGCAGACCCGCATTCCGATCGTCGAGGAAGAATTGAAGGTCGGCAAGCGTGCGGTGCAGCGTGGCGGCGTGCGCATCTTCTCGCGCGTAACCGAAAGGCCGGTGCAGGAATCGGTCGACTTGCGCCAGGAACACGTGAGCGTCGAACGCCATCGGGTCGACCAGCCGGCGACCGAAGCCGACATGGCGGCCTTCAAGGAAGGTTCGGTCGAGCTGCGCGAAATGGGAGAAGAGGCCGTGGTATCCAAGACCGCGCGCGTGGTCGAGGAAGTGGTGGTGGGCAAGGAAGTCACGCAGGAGACCGCCGACATCAACGATACGGTACGCAGGACCGAGGTCGATGTCGAGCAGCTCGGCGCCTCCGGCAGCGGGACGATGCGCACCGATTACGCCGATACCTCGATGACAGCGGACGATTCCGACTTCCGCACGCACTGGCAGACCGCCTATGGCCAGTCGGGCGGCCGCTACGAGGACTACGACGCGGCTTATCGTTATGGATCGACCATGGCGGGCAGCGACGAGCGCTACAAGAACTATCGCTGGGAAGACGCCGAGCCGAACCTGCGCAGCGACTGGGAACGCAACCATCCCGAAAGCACGTGGGATAAGGTCAAGGATGCGGTGCGCTACGGCGCCGAGCGCGTGACCGGACGCGGCCGCCACTAAGGAGGGAATGCAAGCAGTCTGACGTCTGACGATCCCTCCCGAGATGGGAGGGGCACAGCGGGGAGCCGTCGCAGCGATGCACGGCTCCCCGCGCCATATCCGGGGTGCCGGATTGACGGGGGAGGGGAGTGGCTGCAGCAAGCGTACCCGTGTGGCGGCCGACCCGGCCGCTGCCTCAGTCGCCCAGCCTGCCCGCGTCCGCCATTTCGCGAATGGTCCGTATCGTGTCGATATCCGATTCGGTGTAGGCCGAGCGCCGGAAATCGTTGTAGAACGCTTCCGCGCCGTCTTCCGTCTCGCCCGCGCCGTCGCTGTATTCAAAGCGCACGAACAGGATGTCCGGCTCCGGCTCCTCGATGGTCATCGTCAGCCGCGATTCCGGAATGCCCTCTTGCGGCGGCACGTGGTAGACCACCTGGCGTTGCGGCAGGAAAGTGACGCGGTCGTGCACCACCAGGTCTCCGTAATGCAGCTCGCGCGACAGGCCCTGCTCGCCGCGTTCGATGATATGGCAGCGGTCGAGGTAGGGGACGAAATCCATCGGGGTTTCCGCGCGCAGCACCAGGCCGCGCCAGAGTTGCGAGCGCGACAGGCGTTCAATCAGCGGATTGTGCGGGTCGTTGATTTCAATCAGGTGTTCGAATTTCATGGCGGATCAGACCGTGCGAAGAATCGGTCAGTGTAGCGCCGCCTCAGAAAAACTGCGACCACTCCTCGATCCACCCCGGTACCGCGTCACGTTCCATCGGCCTGGCGATGTAGAAACCCTGCGCATAGGTACAGCCGAGGTCGCGCAGCAGGTCCCAGTCTTCGCGCGTTTCAACGCCGACCGCAACCGAGTTGCGGCGTAATTTCCGCGCCAGTTCCAGGCAGGAACTGAGGGCGATGTGCATCTGCTTGTTCTGCGACGCGCCGGCCACGAAGGAACGGTCGATCTTGAGGTCGAGGAAAGGAATGCGCAGCAACTGCTGCACATTGGAGTGCGCAGTGCCGTAGTCGTCGATCGACAGGCCGAAGCCCTTCATGCGCAGGCGCGCCAGGTTTTCCAGGCAGACCGGCACATCAGTCATCGCCATCAGTTCAGTGATTTCGATTGTCAGGTCCTGCGGCTGCAACCCGTGCTGGATGATGTACGCGAGAATCCTTTCCGCCAGTCCCTGCTCGGCCAGCGACGTGGCCGACAAGTTGATCGACACAGACAGCGGCAGTCCCTGGTCGTGCCATCCACGGCACGCAGCGATCGAGCGCTCGATCACCAGCCAGGTCAGGTCTTCCATGTGGCCGCTCGCTTCCAGGACGGGGATGAACGCGGGAGGCCTGATCAGTCCATGCTGCGGATGGCGCCAGCGCACGAACGCTTCAACCGCCTTCACCTTGCCGGTAGCAAGCTCCACCTTGGGCTGGAAGAAAGGCTCGAACTGCCCGGCGCGGATGCCTTCGCGGATTTCCTCGAGGGTGAACGCCGGCGCCGTCTTCGCGCGCCGCGCCGACGGCGGCTGGTAGCGGCCGATCAGATCCTGCAGCACTTCCGGCGTGGCAGGTTTTTCAAAGGTGCCGAGCAGGTTGACCTCGTAGGCCTTGGACATCGTCTCCACCGAGAACAGCAACGCCGAGCCGAGCGCGCTGGTGAGCACGATCGCGGTCCGGCTGTCGCTCTGCGCGAGGTGGCGTACCAGTTCGATGCCGTCCATGCAAGGCATGTTCAAGTCGATGAAGCTGACATCGATGTCGTCCTTTGACAACAGGCGGTCGAGCGCGGCCCTGCCGTTCTCCGCCTCTTCGATGTGCTGCGCGCCGAGCTTGACCAGCATGACGCGCAGCCAGTGGCGCTGGAATTCGTCATCTTCCGCAATCAGGAAGCGCAGGTCGGCGAGTCTCGTCCGGTTATCTTGGGTCATGGCGTTGTATCGAATGCGGCCGGGCGCTCGTTGCGCCATATTGATATTCGTCAATAAACATCAGTTTCGGTTCAATGTCCCGGTTTGTAAAGAGCGGCGCGACGCGCCCGGACTTGCCCCGGGTTTGTAAGAAATTAATTCCGAAAGGAGCTATTTCTCATGCTAAGGGTGTTTCGCATTTCCCGGCCGTGCGGCAGCAACGCGCAGTCGCTGCAGTCCCAGGCCGGGAACGCACCAGCGTCCGAGATCTGCCGTTTCCGGGGTGATCTGCCGCGCTCCTTCGGCTTTTCCCGCAACCCGCGCGGGCGCAGGTGGAAGAACACGCGGCCTTCTACCGCCGCATGCTGGCCGAACCGCCGCACGACGTCGCGGAAGGGATTTCATACCGTAACGGCACGGACCTGTTCGCCGCGCCTTGAGGGATGGCCCGAGGTTGCGGTGCGGCTCAGTCCAGCGTTTGACGGTAGCGCATCAGCGCGACCGAGCCCGCCGCCAGCATGAATGCGGCGATCGGCCATAGTTCAGGAGCGATCTCCGCGATGCCGTTCCCCTTGAGCATGATGCCGCGCACGATACGCAGGAAATGCGTCAGCGGCAGCGCTTCGCCGATGGTCTGCGCCCACGCCGGCATGCCGCGGAACGGGAACATGAAACCGGACAGCAGCATCGACGGCAGGAAAAAGAAGAAGGTGAGCTGCATTGCCTGCAGCTGGTTCTTCGCAATCGTCGAGAAGGTGAAGCCCACTGCGAGGTTGGCGGCGATGAACACCACCAGCGCCGCCGACAGCAGCGCCAGGCTGCCCATCATCGGCACCTCGAACAGCAGGCGCGCGGCGAGCAGGATCACCACCACCTGCACATAACCGATCAGAATGTAGGGCGCGATCTTGCCGACCATGACCTCGATCGGCCGCACCGGCGTCGCCAGCAGGTTTTCCATCGTGCCGCGTTCGCGCTCGCGGGTCATCGCGAGCGACGTCATCATCACCATCGTCATCGTCAGGATCACCCCGATCAGGCCGGGCACGATGTTGTAGCGCGACACCCCTTCCGGGTTGTAGCGGCGCTGCGGCCGGATCTCGAACGGCGCGTCGGATGCCTGCAGGCTGCGTAGCGGGCCGGTCAGGTCGCGCGCCAGCGCCTGCCGTCCGATCGCGCTGACGGCGGCCAGGGCATTGCCGGACGCCGCCGGATCGGTCGCGTCGGCCGCCAGCAGCACCGCCGGCCGTTCGCCGCGCAGCAGCTGCCGCGAAAAGTCGGGCGGGATCACCAGCAGGAACTGCACGCTGCCTTCATCGAGCAGGCGGTTTCCTTCCGCCTCGCTGCGCGGGCGCTTGGTGACGCGGAAGTAGTCGGAATTTTCCAGGCTCGCCACCAGGCTGCGCGAGAACTCGCTTTCATCGGCGGTCACCACTGCCATCGGCAGGCGCTTCGGATCGGTATTGATCGCATAGCCGAACAGCACCAGCTGCATGATCGGCACTGCGACCATCATCGCGAACGTCAGACGGTCGCGCCGGATCTGGCGGAATTCCTTGATCAGGATGGCGAGCAGGCGCGACCAGTTCATGATGGATAGTTGTCCCTCGAACGGCTCATCAGCGCGATGAACACATCTTCCAGGCTGGTGGCGACGCGCTCGACCCGAAGCGTGCCGCCGAGCAAGGGCGCCAGCGCCGCCTCCAGCTCACGCTCGGACGCGCAGCTGACATGCAGCGCGGCACCGAACGAAGCGACGTGCAGCGACGGGTGCGCGCGCAGGGCGCGCGCGGCGTCGGCCAGACCCGGCCCGGTGACGGAACAGGTCGCCAGACCCGCGCCGGCAATCAGTTCTTCCGCGCTGCCCTGCGCCAGCAGCTGGCCGTAGGCGATGTACGCGAGGCGGTGGCAGCGCTCCGCCTCATCCATGTAATGGGTGGACACCAGCACCGTCAGCCCGCCGGCTGCCAGCGTGTGCAGCTGGTCCCAGAATTCGCGCCGCGCCTTCGGATCCACGCCGGCGGTCGGTTCGTCGAGCAGCAGCAGCTGCGGGTCGTGCAGCAAGCAGGCGGCAAGCGCCAGGCGCTGCTTCCATCCGCCGGACAGCGCGCCCGCCAGCTGCGTGCGGCGGCTCGCGAGCCCGAGCTGTTCCAGCATCGCCTGCACCCTGCGTTTCGCGTCCGGCACTTCGTACACGCGCGCGATGAACGCCAGGTTTTCCTCGATGCTCAGGTCGTCGTACAGTCCGAACTTCTGCGTCATGTAGCCCACATGGCGCTTGATCTTGCGCGACTCGCTGCGGATATCGTAGCCGAGGCAGGTGCCACTGCCTTCATCCGGCGTGAGCAGCCCGCACAGCATGCGGATGGTGGTGGTCTTGCCGCTGCCGTTCGGACCGAGGAAGCCGTGGATGCGCCCGCGCGCGACCTGCATGTCGACATGGTCGACCACCACCCGCCCGCCATAGCGCTTGGTCAGGCCGCGCACGTCGATGATGGCCGGAGCGGCATCCATCATTTCGCCTGCGCGAGCCGGATCTCGACCGGCTGGCCCGGGTGCAGCGATGCCGCCTGCTCGGGCGCCGGGCGTGCCTCGATCATGAACACCAGCGTCGCGCGGTTTTCCTTGCTGTAAATCAGCGGCGCCGTGTATTCCGGCGCGGCGGAGATGTAGCTGATCTTCGCCGGCACCGCGGCGCCGCAGCCGTCGCAGTGCGCCAGCACCGCCTGGCCGATGCGCAGCGTCCCCAGTTGCGCCTGGGGCACGAAGAAGCGCAGCTTGATGTTCTGCGGCGGCAGCACGCTCACCACCGGGCTGCCCGACTGCACGAATTCGCCTTCGCGGTACAGCACGTCGGCCACCGCGCCGCCGACCGGCGCGCGCTGCGTCTTTTGCGCCAGCTTCCATTCCGCCTGCGTAAGCTGTGCCCGGGACGCGTGCAATTCCTGCCGCGCCGCATCGATCTCGTCGGGGCGGGCGCCGAGCCTGGCTATCCGCAGCTGCGCGCGCAATTCGTTCACGCGCGCCTGGTCGCGTTCCAGCGCCGCGCGCGCTTCATCGAGATGCGCGGCCGAGATGAACTTGTCGGCCACCAGCTGCTTCTGGCGCGCGAGATTGCCGGTTGACAGCTGCAGCGCCGCGTCCGCCTGCGCAAGCTGCGCCTGCACCGCGGCCACTTCCTCCGCGCGCCGTCCCTTCTGCAGATTGGCCAGCTGCGCCTGCGCGCGCTGCACCCGCGCTGCCGCTTCCTCGCGCGCCGCGCGTTCGCTGTCCTGTTCCAGCACAAATGCGGGCGCATTGCGTTCCAGCGTGTCGCCGCGCTGCACATGGAGTTTCGTCAGCGTGCCGGCGATCGGCGTGGCCAGCCTCACATACTCGGCTTCGGCATAGCCGGGATAATAGTCGGCCGGCTTGTCGCCGCAGCCGGCTAGCAGGGCGGAAATGGCCAGCGGCGCAAGCCAGGCGGGCAGGGGTTTCATGCAATGCCTCCGGGTTGGGACAGGCCGCGCAATGCGAATTCAATGCGTTGCTCGACCGCTTTCTTCGACAGCACGTCGCGTTCCAGTGCCGCCGCGACCGGCTGCGCCAGCATGCCGTTTTCCAACAGCGCGCCACCCAGCAGCACCGGCGACATCACCGCGCCGGCGATGAAGGCGATCACCTGCGGCAGCGGCGCTTTCACCAGATGGCCGTCGCGCTGCGCCTCGAGGATCAGCCCGGCGATCACGCCGAGGTGGCGCGGCAGATTCGCTTGCAGGAAATCGGCCGCCACCTGTTCCCCGGCCAGTGCGTCGGCGCCGATCCGCACCAGGAGCTGGCGGTGCGTGCGCCCGAAATGCGCGATCACCGTGACTGCGTTGCGCAGGTTGTCGACTGGCGACGCGCCTTCCTGCGCTTTCAACACCAGTTCCGAAAACATGCCCTCGTACATCTGTTGCAGCAGCGTGCGCACGAAATTGTTCTTGCTTCGGAAGTGGTAATGGAACATTCCGAGGTTCACGCCTGCATGCTCGGTCAGCTTGCGTGCCGACAAGCCGCGGCAGCCGGTGTGCGGCAGCAGTTCCATGCCGGCGACGAGCAGGCGCTGGTCGATGTTTTGGGAAGGGCGGGCCATGAGTTATTATACGGCCGTATAAAAATAATGCCAGTGGCGGGCAGGAGTAGCCGGTGCGCGCCGGAACGCAAGCGATTTATTGTCGTAGCTATGACGCAACGTTGCCGCCCGGATCGGCGCGCGCTGCTACAATGAGCCGCTTTCGCGCCACCGCTTTTCCGCTGCAATCTCCCGATGTCACACGCCCCGCACAAGACCGCCCCCGGCATGAACCGTCCGCAAAGCGAGGCCGTCCATTACCTGGATGGTCCCTGCCTGGTGCTGGCCGGCGCCGGCTCCGGTAAGACGCGGGTGATCACGCAGAAGATCGCACACCTGATCGAGGACTGCGGCTACGAGGCGCGCAATATCGCCGCGGTGACCTTCACCAACAAGGCGGCGCTGGAAATGCAGGAGCGCATTGCCAAGCTGCTCAAGCAGCCGAAGGAAGCCAAGCAGCTCACCGTCTGCACCTTCCATTCGCTCGGGGTGCAGATCCTGCGCCGCGAGGCGAAGGAACTCGGCCTGAAGGACCGCTTCTCCATCATGGACAGCGACGACTGCTTCTCGCTGGTGCAGGATCTCGCGATCACCACTGACAAGCAGCTGATCCGGCGCATCCAGAACGCGATGTCGCTGTGGAAGAACGCGCTGGTCGATCCCGACACGGCGTTGAAACAGGCGGTGACCGAGGACGACGCGCAAGCCGCCCGCATCTACCGCAACTACGTCGCCACGCTGTCTTCCTACCAGGCGGTGGACTTCGACGACCTGATCCGGCTGCCGGTGGAGCTGTTCCGCAGCAATGAAGCGGTGCGCGACCGCTGGCAGCGCAAGCTGCGCTATCTGCTGGTCGATGAATACCAGGACACCAACACCTGCCAGTACGAGCTGGTCAAGCTGCTGGTGACCGGCATCGGCAAGAAGCCGATGTTTACCGCGGTGGGCGACGACGACCAGGCGATCTACGCTTGGCGCGGCGCGACGCTGGAAAACCTCAAGCAGCTGCAGGTCGACTTCCCCGACCTGAAGGTGATCAAGCTCGAGCAGAATTACCGTTCCAGCACGCGCATCCTGCAAGCGGCCAACGCGGTCATCTCCAATAACCCGAAGTTGTTCGAGAAGCAGCTCTGGTCCGAGCACGGCCTCGGCGATCCGGTCAAGGTGATGGCGATGCAGGACGACGATCACGAAGCGGAACAGGTCGCGATCATGATTTCCGCGCACAAGTTCGAGCGCCGCGCGAAGTTTTCGGACTACGCGATCCTGTACCGTGGCAACCACCAGGCGCGCATCATCGAACAGGCGCTGCGCAAGGAGCGCATCCCGTACACCATCTCCGGCGGCCAGAGTTTCTTCGACCGTGCCGAGATCAAGGACATCGTGTCCTACCTGCGCCTGGTCGCCAACGGGGACGACGATCCGGCATTCATCCGCGCGATAACCACGCCCAAGCGCGGCGTCGGACAGGCGACGCTGGAAGTGCTCGGCTCCTTCGCCGGCCAGTGGCAGTGCTCCCTGTTCGAAGCGGTGTTCAAGGGCGGCATCGAAGCCAAGCTCAATGACCGCCAGCTCGGGCCGTTGCGCCAGTTCTGCAACTTCATCAACGGCCTGGAGGCGCGCGCCTCCAAGCGCGGCGAAAGCGCCGCCGAGCTGCTCGACGAGATGATGAAGGAGATCAATTACGAAGGCTATCTGTACGACGCTTTCGACGACCGCCAGGCGCAGGGAAAATGGCAGAACGTACTCGATTTCGTCAACTGGCTGAAGGAAAAGGGCACCGGCGGGCGCGACGGTACCGATGAGGAAAAGAGCCTGCTCGAACTGACGCAGATGGTCGCGCTGATGACCATGCTGGAAGGGAAGGACGAGGAACCGGATGCGGTGCGCATGTCCACGCTGCATGCGTCCAAGGGACTGGAATATCCGCATGTGTTTCTGGTCGGCGTGGAAGAGGGCATCCTGCCGCACAAGGGCGACCCCGACACGCCGATCGAGCAGCTCGCCGCGCGCATCGAGGAAGAGCGCCGCCTGATGTACGTCGGCATCACGCGCGCGCAGCGCAGCCTGCACGTGACCTGGTGCAAGCGCCGCAAGCGCGCAAGAGAGTACTCCAACTGCGAACCGTCGCGCTTCATCCAGGAGATGAAGCTCGATGAAGGCGATGCGGTGCCGAAGGAAGAGGAAAAGCTCACGCCCCAGGACCGGCTGGCCAATCTCAAGGCCTTGCTATCCAAGCCCAGGGCCGCGTAAAACGCGCAGAACGACGCGCTTATCCAAGCCGGCTTCCGCACAACATCCTTTCTTGTCGACACGCCGTCACGTCGCGCACTCGGCGGTGAAGTGTTCGTGCAGCCAGGGCTGCCGATTGGGGTGAACTCCTTATTGCGACCACATTTACCTTTGCTAAGATCGGTCCGCATTACCGGCACGCCAGGCAAGGCTGCTCAAACCACTTCTTGGTTCAACAAAAGGGAACTCGCAATGAAAAAATCGCTTATCGCGTTTGCGATGCTGTCAGCGTTCGCCGGTGTCGCGACTGCACAGACCAGTGTCTCCATCTACGGTATCGCCGACGCGGGCATCTCCCGCTTCGACAACGGCGCCGCGACGAACACCCGCGTCGACAGCGGCATCCAATCGGGAAGCCGCATCGGCTTCAGGGGAAGCGAAGCCCTTGGCGGCGGCCTGTCAGCCATCTTCACGCTGGAGAACGGCTTTAACATCGACGACGGCTCCCTTGGTCAGGGCGGCCGCCTGTTCGGCCGACAGGCTTTCGTCGGCCTGTCCAGCAGCAGCTTCGGCACCGTCAAGTTCGGCCGCCAGTACAACCCGATCCGGGTCGCGGTCGACAGCATCGACCCGTTCGGGCTTGGCCTCGCCGGCAGCGCATCCAATGTCTTCAATGTATACGGCGACCGCGCCGACAACACGATCAACTATTCGACACCGAACCTGAGCGGCTTCAGCGGGCAGCTCGCGTATAGCCTGGGCGAAGTCGCCGGCAATAACGCCGTCGGCCGCCATGTCGGCCTGTCGGTTGGCTACGCCGCCGGTCCGATCAGCATCGTCCTTGCCCACCACGACCAGAACCTGGCCGCTGCCGGCCTCGCCGCCGGCGATGCCCAGACCACGATGCTGGGCGGCACTTATGATTTCGGCCTGGCGAAGCTGCATGCCGCTTATGCCCGCAACAAGGGTGCCAATGCAGCGGGCGTGACCAACATCGACCGCGATGATGCACTGCTCGGCCTGACCATTCCCGTCGGCGCCTCCGGCCGTATCCTCGCTTCCTGGATCCGCCGCAGCGACGATATCGCCGCCAACCGCGATGCGGACCAGATCGCGCTGGGTTATACCCATGACCTGTCCAAGCGCACCAACCTGTACACCTCCTACGGCCGCACCAGGAACGAGGCCGCTGCGTCCCTGAACGGCGCATCCGCTGCCGGCCGCGATCCGTCGATCTTCAATGTCGGCATCCGCCATCGCTTCTGATCGTTCCACGCAAATAGCAAGGGCGCCCTTTGGGGCGCCTTTTTCATTTTGTGTCCGAAAACCTTCCCGCACCGGGAACGGCTCCACGCATGCCATTTCCCGTCCGGAGGACGTGCCGCGGCCGTGTTGCGCTGGCGCGACGCTGCCTGCCTGTCATCAAGTTGTAACATGCGCTCGTCACAATCCACCCGGTCGCGCATCGATACCTATCGAGATGCGTAGCCGCCGCGCGTACCTATACGCATAAATACGTATCCTGCCGAGGTCCAGCCAATGCTATTGTCTGGCGGCGACGCGGCAGCGCAAGCGAGGCCGCGTAAATAACCGCTTCTTGGTCCAACAAAGGGAAAACACAATGAAAAAATCGCTCATCGCCTTCGCCGTTCTGGCCGCCTTTGCCGGCGCCGCCTCTGCGCAGACGAATGTCACTATCTACGGCGTGGCCGATGCCGGTATCTCGCGCGTCGACAACGGCGCCACGACGACGACCCGCATGGACAGCGGCATCCAGTCCGGCTCCCGGGTCGGCTTCCGCGGTACGGAAGACCTCGGCGGCGGCTTGTCGGCCATCTTCACGCTGGAGAACGGCTTCAACATCGACGACGGTACGCTCGGCCAGGGCGGACGCCTGTTCGGCCGCCAGGCTTTTGTCGGCCTGTCCAGCGGCAGCGCCGGGGCGATCAAGTTCGGCCGCCAGTACAACCCGATCCGCACGGCGGTCGAAAACATCGATCCGTTCGCCCTCGGCCTGGCCGGCAACGCGTCCAACGTGTTCAACGTCTATGGCGACCGTGCCGACAACACGATCAATTATTCGACACCGAAACTTGGTGGCTTCAGCGGCCAGCTCGCGTACAGCCTGGGTGAAGCGGCCGGCAGCACCTCGGTCGGCCGTCATCTCGGCCTGTCGGCCGGTTATGCCGCTGGCCCGCTGAACATCATTCTCGCGCACCACGACCAGAACATCGTTGCCGCCGGCGCGGCCAACGGCGATTCCAAGACGACCCTGCTGGGCGGCACCTACGATTTCGGCATTCTGAAGCTGCACGCGGCATATGCCCGCAACAAGGGCGCCAACGCAGCCGGCGTGACCACCATCGACCGCGACGACGCGCTGCTCGGCCTGACCGTTCCGGTCGGCGCCACCAGCCGTGTCCTCGCCTCCTGGATCCGCCGCAGCGACGACATCGGCGCCAACCGCGATGCCGACCAGATCGCACTCGGCTATACCTATGACCTGTCCAAGCGCACCAACCTGTACACCTCGTACGCGCGCACCAGGAACGAGGCAGCGGCAGCGCTGAACGGCGCATCCGCGGCCGGCCGCGACCCGTCGATCTTCAACGTCGGCGTGCGCCATCGTTTCTGACCGTCGTCCGCAAGCCGCAAGGGCGCCCCTCGGGGCGCCTTTTTTGTTGCCTGCAGATACGAGAAAGCAACGCCCGCCTGCCGCAAGTCAATCCCCTTCCGCTTCCCCGGCACCGCATCCCCGGCACGCGTACAATCGGCGACAAGTCCGCGTTCACCGGAAAGGCCAACATGCAGAGCGAGAGTGTCGTCGTTGCAGAAACCAAAGCCAGGGAATCTTCCTTTCTAGCAGGCGCGCGCCAACTGTTCGGACGGCTGTTTGGCAGGCCAGAGACCGCCGACGGGGGCCGCAGCCTGTCCTCCGGCGAGCGCAAGGGCCTGCGCCAGCGTTTCGCCGAATGCGCGGCCGAACGCGGGGGCGTCGTGTCGGCGCGCCAGCGCGCGGCGGAAATCGGCCAGATCTACATGCAGCTCAACGACGACGGCCGGCGCGAATTCCTGCGTCTGCTGGCGCTCGAATTCGGTCCCGCGCAGGCGGCGGTGGAAGCCGCGCTGTACAACTGGACGCACGCGGCCGACGTGCCCGCCCGCAGCGCCGCCGAGACCGCGCTGCGCGAAGCGCTGCGTTCGCCGCGCTCAAAGATCCTCACGCAATTCAATGCAATTCCGGACGGCGTGAAATTCCTCGTCGGGATGCGCGACGACATGCTGCGTTTCCTCAAGGACGGCCCGGAACTGGGTGTGATCGAAAGCGAGCTGTATGCGCTGCTTTCGGCCTGGTTCGACGTCGACTTCCTGCAACTGCAGCGCATCAGCTGGAACTCGTCGGCCGCGCTGCTGGAGAAGCTGATTAAGTACGAGGCGGTGCACCGGATCCGGTCCTGGGACGACTTGCGCAACCGCCTGGATTCGGACCGCCGCTGTTACGGCCTGTTCCATCCGCGCATGCCGGACGAGCCGCTGATCTTCGTCGAAGTCGCATTGACCGACCGCCTGTCGGACAACATCCAGGTGCTGCTCGATGAATCACAGCCGCCGCTCGCGCCGGACCGCGCAACGGCCGCGATCTTTTATTCGATCTCGAATACCCAGCCCGGATTGCGCGGGCTGAACTTCGGCAACTTCCTGATCAAGCGCGTCGTCGACGACCTGTCGCGCGATTTCCCGGGGTTGAAAACCTTTTCCACGCTGTCGCCGATTCCCGGTTTCATGGGCTGGCTGAAGAAGCAGGATGCGATCCTCGAAAGGCTCAAGTCGCTGCCGGCCGGCGTTGACCTGCGGGAGCAATGGCAGGCCGACCCGGCAGCCTGCGTCGCCGGCCGCGACTGGCATGCAGACGCATTGCTTGCGCCCGCGCTGCAGCCAGTGCTGCTGGATGCCTGCGCCCACTACCTGGTGCGCGAAAAATCGGATAGCTTGCCGCGCGACCCGGTTGCGCGCTTCCATCTTGTCAATGGCGCACGCGTGGAGCGCATCAACTGGCTGGCCGACACGTCGGACAAGGGCTGGACGCAGTCCGCCGGCATGATGGTCAACTACCTGTACCGCAAGCCCGATCTGGAAAGCAATCACGAGAAGCTGATGCTCAAGGGCGAAGTCGCGGTGTCGCGCGCGGTACGCGCGCTCCTGCAGGAGTAACGGGCCCTGCACTTTGCGTCATCGCGCCGGCTACGTCTGGCCCCGGTTCTTGCCGGCCAGCTGCTTTTCAAATGCCGCATCGTGCCTGCTGATCTTCTGCTTCTTCTGCGGCCCAGTCTTGTTGACGAATTCCACGAATGCGTCCAGTTCGTACTCGCCGCCAATCTTTTCCGCGGGTGCGCCGGGAGCCGCGCGCAGCAGGTAGAACAGGCCGCTGCCGGTGATGCCCATCGAATAGCGGTACGCGGTATCCCGCTCGTTCAGCCGGGACACGGCATTGCTGGCTTTGGTTGATCTCGTTGCGCACATAGGTTGAAAAGCCGAAACGGCGGACATGCGGGATACTTCATCATCATAGTGCAGACAGGCGCGAACTGCATGCGCCGGCCACGCGTACAATAGGAGACTTTCCCTACTAGGAGGAAAGCCGCATGGCACTCGACCTGACCGGCAAGCGCGTCCTCGTCACGCAGGCCGCCGATTTCATGGGCCCGGCATTGTGCGAGGTATTGCGCGAACTCGGTGCCGAGGTGATCGCCGACGAACAGCCGCTGCTCGACCCGCAACGGCCGCAGGCCATTATCGACGCCGCCGGGCGCATCGACGCGCTGATTGCCAATCTCGCGATACCCGCGCCGACCACGCCTGCCGTCCAGGTCAGCGACGAAGAGTGGCGCGGCGCCTTCGCGCACATGGTCGATCCCTTGCCGCGCCTGGTGCGCGCAGTGCTGCCGCAGATGATCCAGCGCCGGTCCGGCAAGATCCTGCTGATGGGAAGCGCATCGGCGTTGCGGGGCATCAAGCGCACCTCCACCTATTGCGCGGCGCGCGGCGCGCAGCTGTCCTACATCCAGGCGCTCGGCGTGGAAGTGGCCACGCATAACGTGCAGGTGAACGCGATCGCGCAGAATTTTGTCGACAACCCGACCTACTTCCCGCCGGAAGTGCAGGCCAATCCCGCTTTTCAGGAAAGGCTCAGGCGCGAGGTGCCGCTCGGACGGCTGGTATCGCTGCGCGAAGATGCGATGTTCGCCGCCTACCTGTGCAGCGACGCGGCGGACTGCTTCGTCGGCCAGGTGTTTCCGGTCTGCGGCGGCTGGGTCGCACGCTGAAAGGATAAGACATGGAACTGGAAGAACGGCTGGTAGACATCGAGCTTCGGATCACCGGCCAGGAAGATCTGATCGATACGCTGAACCGCACGGTGTACGAACAGCAGAAAAAGATCGATGAACTGGCGGCGCTGTGCACGGCGTTCGCCCGCCAGATCAAGGACATGCGCGATACGATGACGGAACGCGGCCCGGCCAACGAAAAACCGCCGCATTACTGAGCAATGACATGATGAACGAGGAAAAAGGCGACCAGCTCCGCGCCAAGATCAACGGAGAAACCTCGCGCCTGCCGTGGAAGGAGCTGGAACGCTTCTTCGCGTCGGGCGTGCTGATCGCGGTCAGCAGCGACCTCGACCTGGTCGAGGTCGCGTATTGCATCGCCAGCGACGACAAGCATGCGATCGCCCAATGGATGGCGGAAAACCGGGTCGGCCGCGTCAGCGATACGCAGGCGGACGCATGGTCGCAGGCGGATGTGACGCTATGGGCGGTGGTGGTCAAGCCGTGGATCCTGGTGCAGTTGGAAAAGGCGCACTAGTAGATTATCCAGATGAACCTGTAGGGTGGGTGGGGCCGCCGAGGTGGGGCCGCCGAGGTGGGGCCGCCGAGGTAGAGCCGCAGGCGAAACCGACCGTTTTGGCTACGTCCACTGAGGCGCATGGTGGGTTTCGCTTCGCTCTACCCACCCTACGATCCTCTACGTGTCAAATTCATCTGGACGATCTACCAGCAGGTCATCCGGATGGTTTGGGCAGGTAGAGGATTGTAGGATGGATGCGCGCCCCCGGTCGGCCCCTCAGGCGGCGTTCGATGCCGCGTCGCTGACGTATTTCACCACCAGCTTGCTCTGCACCAGCGATAGCGCGGTGTCGCTGCCGAAGCGGAAGCCGCGCATCGCGGCGGTATTCATCAGGTGCAATACCTGGTCTTGGGTGAGCCTGTCGGCATCGCTGCGCGCGCCGAGAATCTCGCGGTTTTGCTTGTCGATCTGCTCGAGTATTTCTTCGGGTGCCATCGCGGACTCCAGGGAAACAGGTGCAGGCGGCGTGAAGTGAAAGGAAAGGCATCGGGCGGGCAGCCCGGACGTCGATTCTGTTGCCGCAATCTTACAAGGTTCTTACTGCGGGCCGTAGCGGCAGCAGCGGGCGGTACAATGGCTTCCCGTTCCGAGTTCTCCCGATTGCCGAAACAGCATTATGCAGAAAAAACCCGCGCAAGACAGAAAACTGTCGTCCATTGTCGGCATCGTTCTTGTCGTGCTGGCTGCCGGATTTGCAATCGGCTGGTTCTATCTGCGCCACGAAGACAGGCAAGCCACGCAGATCAATTACCTGCGCTTGCCGGAGGTGGCGATCAGCCGTGACGGCCATTCGATCCGGGCATCGTTCGCCTTCCGCACCAGCGCAGCCGACGCGGACTGGGTCGCGCGCAACAGGCCGGCACTGGAACAGGTGATGAAGCAGGTGCTTCTGGCGGTCGATCCGGTTCAGGTTCGCGCACCGGATGGACTCAGGGAATTCCAGGGCCAGCTGCGCGACGCGACTAACGGCGCGCTGCAGTCTTCACGCATCCAGGAAGTGCTGGTGACGGATTTCCTCGTGTCCGAAGGCGACTGGTAGCCGGCCGATTTTCGCGTTATCCCCGAAGGCGGTTGTGGACCGCGGTTGCCGCGATCGCTGCCTGCCCCATCGCCACCGCAATCTGGTTCAGGCCTGCCACCACGTCGCCGGCTGCATACAAGCCATCGACCGAGGTCTGCTGGTGCGGGTCGACCAGCAGGCAGCCGTCAGGCGCGTGCTCCGCCCCCAGCAACTGGGCCATGCCGGAATTGACCATTGTGCCCAGCGCCCCGTACAGCACCTCGACACGTTCGCGGCCGCCATCCTGCAAATGCACTTCGATGCCGTCGCCCGCGTACGCCAGGCGTGCCGCAGGCGTGTGGATGACGCGCAAGCCGGCGCGGTCGATACGCTGGCGTTCTTCGTCATCGAGCACGATCGGTTCGGTCAGCGACAGCAAGACGATGTCCTCAGTGTAATTGCGCACGAACAGCGCTTCTCCCAGTCCGCCCTTGCCGCGTCCGGCCACCGCGACCCTCTTGCCGGTCGCCTCGAAGCCGTCGCAGATCGGGCAGTAGCGCACATGGCCGTTGGCCACCGCTTCTTTTACATCCGGAAAATCCGGCTCCACATCGACCACGCCGGTGGCAAGGATGGCGGTGCGCGCCTGCCACTGGCGCGACTCGCCGCGGACCATGAAACTGCCGTCAGGGAGGCGTTCCAGCCCGTCCACCGTGCCGGGGGTCACGTCCACGCCGTAACCCGCTACCTGCGCGCGCAGCCGTGCAAGCAGGTCCTTGCCGTGAATGCCGTCGGTGTAGCCCGGGTAGTTGTGCGACGTCGGCACCGACAGCAGCCTGCTGCTCCCGCCGTCGAAGATGACGAAGCGCCGCCGGAAGCGCGCGAGGTAGGTGGCGGCGGTCAGACCCGCCGCGCCGGCGCCAATGATCGCGCAGTCGAGCGCGGCGGAGGAATCCATGCTGCATCCTTTCCTGTCGCGCCGTCAGCGCCGCTGCTGCGGCCGGCCGGCATCATTCCCGCGCGGTGGCGGCATGTCGGCATCGTCCGGGTCCGGGGCCAGGTCGAGATTGGGATCGTCGGCCGGGTCGATATAGTCGATGCGGTCCACATCAATGTCGGCGCCCATCTCGATGTCCGAATCGCGTCCGGCCGTGCCGTGCTCGCCGGTGCCCACGGCGTCGGTGTCGCTGTCCAGCCCGGCGTCGCCGATGTCAGGACCGGCGCTGCGGTCGCGCGGGCCGCTGTCCGGATCTTCGCTGGTGCCCTTGTCCAGGCCGATATCGGCTTCCTGCGCCCAGCGCCGGGCGCCCTGCACATCGCTACCCGTATCGGAGATGTCGCTCGGCCCGAGCGCGCTGGTGCCGTGGCCGCTGCCAAGCTTGCGGTCGGGTTCGGGAATGTTGTCGGGATCCAAGGTGCTGCTTGCCATGATCATGCTCCTCTAAATTCAAGCAGATCCGGGGGTGCAATATCCGTGCCGTGCGCAAGCGCCGAGAAAAAGCCCCGCGCGGGCGGGGCAGGCATGTAAATTCGGCAGCTGCCTCAGCAAATATTGCGCACTCAGGCGGCCGGCACGCCGATCAGTTGAATGGCGGCAGCGGTGTCGGTCGGCGTGATCGCGGCCGCCAGCGCCATGCCCTTGCTGATCGAGTCTTCCACGGAGTTGTAGTTGAGCGCGTTGTCGACGGCGAAATAGTTCGCCACCATCACCTTGTTGTCCAGCAGGTCGGCCACCCAGCCCCAGCTTGCATTGCCCTTGAAGCTGTGCGCCGAATCGAGCATGGTGCCGACCAGCGAGCCGCGCGTGGCCGAGCCGTCGGCCAGCTTGCCGGCCCAGTAGTCGACATCGGCGTCGGCCGGTGCATTCTCGCCGGCGCGGCCGAGCACATTCTTGTACACCACGCGCACGAAGTCCGCGTTGGTCATGCTTGTGCTGTAGCCGGTCAGGCTGGCGTACTGTACCGCCGCCGCGTAGAAGGATTCGCCGATCTGGGTGATCGACAGTCCGCCCTTGAGCTGGTCGGCCCAGTAGGCCAGGCCGTCGGCGTCCGGCACGCGGTTGAAGTAGGCGATGTAGAGTTCCTCGATCGATTGCAGCTGCGCGGCGGAGATCGCTTTCGCCCGCGCGGGCGCGCCGAGGTTGACGGTCAGGTCCGCGAACTGCACGCGCTCGACGTTGCTCATCGTGACGTTGGCCGACGGGGTGCTCGCGGTGGTCGTGCCAGCGGACGTTGCAAGTTTCCAGGTTTTCCAGTTGCCGCCCAGGACGACGGTATCGATTCCCGCGGCGCCGTCGATATCGTCATTGCCGCCGCCGCTGGTGATGCGGTTGTCGGCGGCGTTGCCCGTGATGAAGTCGCTCGCGGCGGTGCCCACCAGGTTTTCGATGACCGTGCCGGACATGATCGACAGGTTGTCGGCGGCGCGCCTGCCCGAGACTGCCGGACCGGCGGAACTGAGCGCGCCGGGCTGCAGGTTCACCACTGCGCCGATGCTCACCGCGCTCAGGTCGATCGTGTCCTGCGTGCCGCCGCTGTCCTGCACCATCACGATATTGCGGCCGATGTCGTCGGTGTAGCGGTAGACATCCGCGTCCCCGGTATGGATGCTCCTCGCGCCGTACAGGTATTGCAGCGCCAGCATGTCGTACAGGCCGTAGCCGGCGCGCTGCTGGCCTTCCGAAGTGGCCGCATCGCGGTACGACATCACCGTGTAGTTCTGGTTGTCCTCGTCGCGCCCGAGGTAGGTCGCGTCGGGATCGGCGGTCGTGGTCTCGCCGGCGTTGTAGTTGCCCGGATGCTTCAGGCCGAGCGCATGGCCGATCTCATGCACCAGCGTCGCATATTCATAGCTGCCCGGCGTCATTTTCGACGCGTATTCGGTGCTGATCCAGACGTCGCCCGCGAGGTCGGTCGTGTCCGAGTGCGGCAGGAACGCATAGCCGGCGGAATCGGCCTGCGTATTGTTACCGAACCGGATCTGCCCGTAGCTGTCCTCGCTGTCGGCGACCTCGCGGAAGCTCAGGTTCACGCTTGCCGAGAGCTGCGCGAAGATTTCGCGCACCGCCGCTTTCTGCGCCGCGCTGAAGGGCTGAAAACCCGTGCCGCCGTCGCCGTTGCCGTAGGTCGGCTCGGCCGTCATGAAGCTGTAGGTCACTTCGACCGCGGTGCCGAGCGGCGTGCCGGCATTCCAGCGCATGCCTGCCGTTTCCAGCAACGCATCGATGCGGTAGTCGCCGGAGATCGGCTTGCCGATCACAGGCTTGAGCGGGGCGTCCGGCAGGTCGCCGGAAGCGGATGCGGCCGCGCAGAGCGGGCAGGCACAGGGAAAATAATTCATGTTTTATTTCCTGAAGGACAAGCTGACTTTATATCAAAATTGTTCTGTATCAACAAATTACAAAATTGTTACAAAACTGTCCTTCAGTAAAGGGGCCGGAACTTTGTCAAAAGCGGCTTTGTCATTTCGGTAACGAAAGCCATTTTCGGAATAACGCGCTTTCTACCTGGTGCACCCCGCTGCACCTTCGGTCCACTTTTAAGGAGATCATCATGGCAACACTGCACAAGATTCTGTTCGGCTCGGCGCTGATCGCGCTGACCCAGGTCGCCACCGCACAGACCGCGGCCACTTCCACCACCGTCACCGATACCGGCAGCGGCGCCAGCGTGACGACCACTGCGCCGGCCGCCACCCCGGCACCTGCCGGCACCACGACCGCCGTCACCACCAGTTCGTCCAGCACCTCCGCCGACCCCTATGTGCAGCGGCGCGAAGCACGCAAGCAGGCCAAGGCGGAATACAAGCAGAGCAAGAAGGAAGCGAAGGCCCAGTACAAGGCTGACAAGCAGGCAGCGGATGCAGCGCTGCGCGCCGAGCGCGAGGCAGGCGCGACCTCCGGCAAATAACGCGGCAACCGACGCCGCCCGCGCCTCGCTCCCGGTCCGTCACGATTCGTGCCGGTCAGGACCGGCGCGCGGCGCGCTTCCCGCAATTTCTTCTTTCCTCCTGCGCGCGGCGCGGCGCGCCGGTACAATGCGGCATACCGTTTTCCCTGCCCGCGAGCGCCGCATCGTGTCCGCGCCGATCCGAAAAATCATCCACTGCGATTGCGACTGCTTCTACGCGGCCGTCGAAATGCGCGACGATCCGTCGTTGCGCGGCCAGCCGCTCGCCGTCGGCGGCCGTCCCGACCAGCGCGGCGTGGTCGCCACCTGCAATTACGAAGCACGCAAGTTCGGCATCCGTTCCGCGATGGCGATGTCGCAGGCGATCCAGCGCTGCCCCGAGCTGATCGTGATGCGGCCGAACATGGATAAGTACCGCGCCGCGTCGAAGCAGATCCTTGCGATCTATCGCGACTACACCGAACTGGTTGAACCCCTGTCGCTCGATGAAGCCTATCTTGACGTCACCGATGCGCCGCACTTCCAGAACAGCGCGACGCTGATCGCGCAGGACATCCGCAGGCGCATCTTCGAGACGGTCGGCATCACCGCGTCGGCCGGCGTGGCGCCGAACAAGTTCCTGGCCAAGATCGCCAGCGACTGGCACAAGCCGAACGGCCAGTTCGTGATCCGTCCGCAAGACGTGGAGGAGTTCGTCGCCGCGCTGCCGGTCGACAAACTGTTCGGCGTCGGCAAGGTCACCGCCATGAAGCTCAAGAAGCTCGGCGCATACACCTGCGCCGACCTGCGCCAGTGGACCCTGCCCGAGCTGCAGCACCACTTCGGCAAGTTCGGCGGCAGTCTTTACGGGCTGTGCCGCGGGATCGACCGGCGCCAGGTCAGCCCGAGCCAGGAGCGCAAGTCGGTCAGCGTGGAGGAAACCTATGTCACCGACCTGCCCGACCTGGCCGCCTGCCGGCGCGAACTGGAGCCGCTGATCGCGCTGTTGCGCCAGCGTGTGCAGCGCGCGCAGGCGGAGCGCCACATCCACAAGCTGTTCGTGAAAATCCGCTTCGACGACTTCCGACGCACCACGGCGGAATGCGTGAGCAGCACGGTGGACGACGGCTTGTGCCACAAGCTGCTCGACACCGCGCACCCGCGCGGCAACCGGCCGGTGCGCCTGCTGGGCGTGGGCGTGCGTCTTGAAGAGGATGAGGATTTCAACCAGCTCGGACTGTTTGGCGAAGAAACAACAGCGATGTCATGACGGGCAGGTAAAATGGCGCCTCCGTTTTTTTCAGGCGCGCATCATGTGGTTCAAGAATCTCCAGATCTATCGTCTCACCGCCCCGTGGACCCTGTCGTCCGAACAGCTCGAAGCGGCGCTGGCGCCGCAAGCCTTCGTGCCGTGCTCCAGCCTCGACATGCAGACCCAGGGCTGGGTCTCGCCGCGCGACAATGGCATGCTGGTGCATACCGTCAATCGCCAGATGCTGCTGCAGCTGGGCACCGAAAAGAAGCTGCTGCCATCCACCGTGATCAACCAGGTGACCAAGGCGCGCGCCGCCGAACTCGAGGAGCAGCAGGGTTTCAAGCCGGGCCGCAAGCAGATGAAGGAATTGAAGGAGCAGGTCACCGACGAACTGCTGCCGCGCGCATTCAGCATCCAGCGCAGCACCCGGGTGTGGATCGATCCGGTCAACGGCTGGCTGGTGGTGGATGCGTCCGGCGCGGCGAAGGCCGATGAAGTGTTCAAGCTGCTGTTGAAATCTCTCGAGAGCCTGCCGTTCGGCGCGCTGCGCACCGAGCGTTCGCCGCTGTCGGCGATGACCGACTGGCTGGCGGCCGACGAGGCGCCGGCCGGTTTCACCGTCGACCAGGACACCGAGCTGCGCTCGACCGGCGAAGGCAAAGCCACGGTGCGTTATGTGCGCCACACGCTCGACCCGGACGACGTGCGCCGCCACATCGCCGGCGGAAAGCAGTGCACGCGCCTGGCGCTGACCTGGGCCGACCGCGTGTCCTTCGTGCTGACCGAATCGCTCGCGCTCAAGCGCGTGGCGCCGCTGGACGTACTCAAGGAAAACGCGGATTCCGCGACGCAAAACGAGGATGAGCGTTTCGATACCGATTTCGCGCTGATGAGCGGGGAGCTGGCGAAGATGATCGGCGACCTGGTGGAGGCGCTGGGCGGGGAAGAGCAGCAGAAGAAGGCGGCCTGATCGAGAGCGAAAGCCTCGGCGAGCTTCAAGGACTGCAGGGTGGTGTTGAGCGAAGCGAAACCCACCGGCTTGACTACCGTCCTTGAGGCACGCGGTGGGTTTCGCTGCGCTCAACGCCACCCTACGCTTCTTTAAGGCGAAAAAAAAGACGAACCCGAAGGTTCGTCTTTTTTGATTCTGGCGGAGCGGACGGGACTCGAACCCGCGACCCCCGGCGTGACAGGCCGGTATTCTAACCGACTGAACTACCGCTCCAGGTTTGCTGCACGACGTTTGTCACCACGTCTGAAGGGCCTGAAGTCTACAGGAAATTTTTTGCGCTGGCTACTCCCTTTCGAAAAATAATGGCGATCTTCAACATCTGGCCGAGAAAGACCCCATTGAACACGCCGTAGAGCGCGCAGGCCGTGGCCACAAAGACGAGCTGTTCCTTCAGCTCCGGGCGCATCGCCAGCGCCGCATTCACCGCATACTTCGTCAGGAAAATCGCCAGGATCAGCGCCAGCGGCGTCCAGCTGCCGCGCAGCGCGACGCTGCCGCGTTCCGGATGCGGGACGACGCTGCGGTCATCAAACGCCAGCCAGGCGCCGGCGGCGCCGGCGACGGTGCAGGCGAGCCATACCGGCGCGGCGGCGGGATGGGCGCCGAAACCGGCGGCAATGCCCTGAACCGTCAGCCCCAGCATCGCCAGCGGCATCAGGAAGACCTTCGTGACGCCGGCTTCGCGGTCGGCGCCGGCCACGACGCCCCGGTAGACCAGGAAAACGAACAGCGGCCAGACCCAGAGCGGGGTTTTCACAATGAGCTGCAGCAGCATGCTTCCTCCTTGATGTTGGCGATGCAGCCATTGTCCCGGTCGCCGCCGGGCTTGCATACCGGATTGCGACGAGCTGGCGGAAACCGGGCGCGAAGTGCGCAAATCGCGGTGCGCGCCTACAATGAAGCGTCAGCCGCAAAAGCGAAGCCGCCATGAACGACTTGCCCCTGTTCCCCCCGATCGAGCCTTACCGTCACGGCATGCTGGCGGTCGACGACATCCACACGCTGTATTGGGAGGAGTGCGGCAATCCGCAGGGCGAGCCGGTGCTGTTCCTGCACGGCGGGCCGGGCGGCGGGCTGTCGCCGCGCCACCGCTGCTTCTTCGACCCGGCGCACTACCGCATCGTGCTGTTCGACCAGCGCGGCGCCGGGCAGTCGACGCCGCTGGGCGAGTACCGCAACAACACCACGCAGCTGCTGGTGGGCGATATCGAGCGCATCCGGACCATGCTCGGGATCGACCGATGGCTGGTGTTCGGCGGCTCCTGGGGATCGACGCTGGCGCTGGCCTACGGGCAGGCGCACCCGGAGCGCTGCACCGGCTTCGTGTTGCGCGGCATTTTCCTGTGCACGCAGGAAGAGATTGACTGGTTCCTGTACGGGATCCGCTGGTTCTATCCGGAGGCGCATGCGGAATTCATCGCGCCGATCCCGCCGGAGGAGCGCGGCGACCTGCTGCAGGCGTATGCGAAACGGCTGTTCGCCGACGACCCGGCGGTGTATGTCCCCGCCGCGCGCAGCTGGAGCCGTTATGAGGGAAGCTGCCTGTTCCTGCGCCCGGAGCCGGCGGCGATCGACGATTTCAGCACCGACAAGGTGTGCATCGGGATCGGCCGCCTGGAAGCGCATTACTTCCTGCAGCGCGGCTTCTTCAGTGAGGACCAGCTGGTACGCAACGTCGACCGCATCCGTCATCTGCCGGCAGTGATCGTGCAGGGGCGTTACGATGTCGTGTGCCCGCCGTCGTCGGCGTTCCGCCTGCATGCGGCATGGCCCGAGGCGAAGCTGCAGGTGATCGACGACGCCGGCCATTCAGGCTACGAGCCGGGCATTGCAATGGCGCTGGTGCGGGCGACGGAACGATTCAAGCGGATGCGACGCTTCGGCTGACCAGGCTCCGTTCGACAAGCGTAGCGAGCGGACCGGCGCCGAGTCGCGCACGCGCACGCGAGACACGCACAGCACCGCAGGCATCAAACCAGGTCAGGCAGCAGCTAGTCAAGCCGAGCCTGGCGCGTGCAGTGCAGGCATTCAGTGCATATTGCGCCGTTCGATCTCCGCCACCACCGCTTCCACCGTTTTCTTCAGGTTTGCCTGCACGATGCCGCGCCCGACCAGCGGCGGCACGAAGAAACCCGGCTCCATCGCACCGCTGAAGCTCACGCGCGTGCCGCGTTCGCCGTCCTGCTCGAGCGGATCGAGCTCCCAATGGGTGCGGTAGCGTTTCATGTCGCCGTCAAGCATCGTCACGTCGATGGTCGAATGCGGCCGCTCCTCGATCTGCAGGCGCATGCGGATCACCTGCGCGACGAACAGGAAACCGGCGCTGCTGGTCTGTTCCACCACTACCCCGTCTTCATTGCGCGACAGCACGCGCACCGAGCGCAGGTCGGGGACGAATTCATGCAAGTGTTCGTAGTCGGTCAGCACCTGCCAGGCCTGCTCCGGCGTCGCGTGCACGAAACCGATGGCAGTGACTTCGAAGAAGGATTCGCCGTGCCGGTGCACCCGGTTGGCGTAGGCTTGAACGGGAGTGCGGCGAATGAAATCGTGGTGTGCTTGCATGACGTTGTCCGGCAGGAATGATGGCATATCGATCGGGTTGAATGCAGCTTAGGCAACAGGTGGTGATTTGCAAGCGCTTACGAGAAACAGCGGGAAGAGAATTTGTAACGCAGGGTAAGATTGCTTCCTGGTTGCAACGCGACTACATTATGGTGAATTCACGTAGTTCAACTTCGGCATGCGGTGCAATGCCGCCGTGCTGATACGGATGCATGACTTTCTCCTCGCGCTTGCCATGAATGCCAGAATCGTCCTCCTGACCGTTGCAGCCGCGATCGCCGGTTGCGCTTCCCGTCCCGCCGAAACACCGGTGGCAGCGCCGGCCGAAAAGCCCGCACGCAGCGAAACGCGCGCCGAACCGCAACATCGTCCGGCGTCGCAGGCGAACACCGCGGATGCCTACAAGCGCGATCTCGCATTGCGTATCGCCGAAGCAAACGCGTCCAAGGTGTATCCGGGGCGTCCGCACGCACTGTTGCGCTCCGTGGTGGTGGTGCGCTATGCGGTGGATGCCCAGGGCAACCTGGTGCGCCATGAAATCATGCGCAGCAACCGCGACAGCGAAACCGAGGCGACGGCGTTGGCGAGCCTGCGCAACGCCGCGCCGTTCCCGCGCCCGGCATCACACCTGTTGCGGCGCGGCCAGTTCGAATTGTCGGAAACCTGGCTGTTCAACAATGACGGGCGTTTCCAGCTGCGCACCGTCGCGCAGCCGCAGATGGACCGGTAGCACCGCCGGCGCAGCACGGCAACCGGACTGCGGCAGCGCCGTGCCGCCGCCGTCATTGCGCGTCGCTCCACGTCGCCTTATCCCCGGCGCTATAAACCGTCCTGAAATGCGTGTTGCCTTCACTTGTTGCAACGGAAGCGTCAGGTCGCACGGCCAGGGCGGGGAAGTGGATTGTAAGTTCCTCCAGCCGGCGGCAAGCCGTTACACATTCTTACATTGTCAAAAAGTCTTTAATTTCAATCACTTGAAAAAAATCTAAGGTTTTTCGTCAAATACCGGCGCAGATTGTGCTGAACAAGCATGCAAACGTTGCATCCAAGCTGCTGCATCGGTGATGCTCTTTTTCCAATTAAAGGAGTTTCTTATGACGTTAAAAACCACACTTCGCTCACTGTCGTTGATCGTGGTCGCGTCGGTGTCGTCCATCGCACTGGCCCAATCAGGCAGCAGCACGACTTCCCCGGGTGGCACGCCGTCGAGCGCGACAAGTTCCCCGGCCGCCGCTTCCGGCGCCGACACCGGCAGCCCGGCCTCCACCGGCACTTCTGCGTCTCCCAGCACATCGGGTGCGTCGGGTTCGTCCGGTTCAGGTTCGTCCGGTTCGGGCGCCTCCGGTTCTTCCGGCGCATCGGGCAGCGGCGGTACGTCCGGATCGGGTGCTTCCGATACCTCGTCGGGATCCTCGGGCAGCACCGGCGCTTCCGGCTCGTCGGGTTCCGGCAGCGGCTCGACCGGCGGCAGCACGGGCTCGTCGGCGACCGGCGGCACTTCCGGCAGCAGCGGCACCACGGGTAGCGGCGCCACGGGCAGCGGTACCACCGGCGGCGGCTCCACCGGCGCCACCTCTGGCTCGTCGGCCACTCCGGGTGCGACCGGCAGCACCGGCGGCACCAGCGGCTCCACTGCGTCCCCGGCAGCGTCCTCCGGCTCTTCCGCTACGGATGCCACGACTGACGCAGCACCGAAGAAAGCCAAGAAATCCAAGAAGAGCAAGAAAGCCAAGCGCGCCAAGTCTTCCGGCGATTCGCCGAGCGCAGCAGGCGGCGCCGGCGCAGGCGCGGGTTCGACCAGCGGCGGTGCAGGCGGTGCGTCCAACACCGGTTCCGCCGGCAGCGGTGGTTCTTCCAGCACCGCAACCGGGAAATAATTTCTTCCCTGCAGCAGGAAAAAGCGGCTTCCGGGCCGCTTTTTTTTCGGTGGCGCGCGTGTACGCGCCGATAGGGCCGCGCTTTTGCGCGCCCGCATTTGTCGCCGGCCGTTTAATTTGATTAAATGGATGCAAGCCTCCTCCACCTGCGACATTCATGCATCCATCCCGCTCCAGTACCAGCGCCGCCACCGGCGCCCGTCCCGCAAAACTTTTCCTTTATGCATCCCGCACCACGCTCGAACGGGCATTGCAGTTCGGCGAGTTCCGACTGCTTCCGCCGGCCGCGCCGAGTGCACACGAGATCCGGCCCTTCGCTTCACGCGTCGGCCATGCATTCCTGACGCTGAGCATGACATCCTGCTGGGACGAGAAGCTGTTCGACGCAATCCCCGGCGCGGACACCTGCCTCGTCGTGCATGACCCGGAGCAATTCGGCGAGCGCGTACATCGCGCGGCGCAGCGCCTGCTGCCGAGCTGGGCGGGCATCGATGCGGCGGTTTCCTACGGCGCGCCGAGCCCGCTCGGACAAGTATTCTCCAAACCGCGCCACCTCGCATCCGAGCGCGAGTGGCTGTTCGCCTGGCGCCCGGCACAGCCCGCGCTGCTCAACACCGCGGTCATGATTTCCATCGGCAACATCGAAAGCATCGCCGAATTGCGCGAACGGCCGTCCAGCCCGCCACGATGATCCTGTAGCAACGAACCCGGCGGCGCGCGGCCGACGCCCGCGCCCCGGCCGGCGCTTTCCTTCCCGTGATCGGATTCCCGCACCAAATTCCGCGCGGCGGGTCTCATCAACGACAGACCCGGCAACAGTGCCGGAGGGCGACAGGATGGATGGCGGCACGCAGGTTCGGTACGGCAGCGGGGAAGGATCATGCAGCTGAAGCTCGGCGCATCGATCGTGCTCGCGGTCGTCATCGGGCTGGTGATACCCGTTACCGTGACCAGCATGCTGACCCTCGACCAGCGCCAGGAAGCGCTCACGCAGGCATTGCATGAGGACAATCACCGGGTCGCCGACATCCTCGCGCTCGGCATGCAGCAGCCGCTGTGGCACCTGAGCGAGGATGCGGGACGGCCATTGTTCGATTCGGTTTTCAGCGACGAGCGGGTGAGCTCGCTGGTGGTGCGCGACAAGGAATTCGGCGTTTTCCTCTCCGCTTACAATGCCGGGCGCCGCCACGGGCGGCAGTATCGCGTCGACCGAGATGTGGTTTACCACGGTGCCGTGATCGGTTATGTCACCATCGAAATGGACGGCGGCATGCTCGATGCGCAGATCAGCCGGGACCGCAACGTCTTCGCGCTCACCGTGCTCGGCCAATTGCTGCTCAGCCTGGTGCTGATCGTGGTGCTGCTGCAGATACGGCTGCTGGCGCCGCTGCAGCGCCTGATGCGCGAGTCGCAGCGGCTGGCGCGGCGGGAACTGTCCGAGCCCTTCGTCTGGCACCGCCGCGATGAGCTGGGCAAGCTCGGCAGCAGCCTGGAGAGCACGCGCCAGGCGCTGCAGGGCCTGTTCGACGAGATCGAAAGCAAGAATCGCGAACTGGAACAGGATATCGCGCGCCGCATGCAGGTCGAGCACGAACTCAAGCAGCACCGCGAACAGCTCGAGGAACTGGTGCGCGCGCGCACCGCGGAACTGACGGTTGCCAAGGAAAAGGCGGAAGTCGCCAACCACGCCAAGAGTACCTTCCTTGCGAGCATGAGCCACGAGCTGCGCACGCCGCTCAATGCGGTGCTCGGCTATGCGCAGGTGCTCAAGCGCGACACCAACCTCACGCCGCGCCAGGTCGCCAGCCTCGAAACCGTCCAGCGCAGCGGCGAGCACCTGCTCATGCTGATCAACGACCTGCTCGACCTGTCCCGGATCGAGGCCGGCAAGTTCGAGCTGTACCTGACTGCGGTCGATCTTTCCAGCTTCATGCAGGTGGTCGTCGACATCATCCGGGTCAAGGCGGAGCAGAAAGGCCTCGCGTTCGCGTATGAACCGGATGCGGGCCTGCCGCAGGCCGTGCTGGTCGACGAAAAGCGCCTGCGCCAGGTGCTGCTCAACCTGCTTGGCAACGCCGTCAAGTTCACCGACCGCGGCGAAATCGGGTTGCGCCTGCACAGCAGTCCGGCCGGCGAGGGCCGGCTGCGCGTTGCGTTCGAGGTGCGCGACACCGGCATCGGCGTGGCCGAGGATCAGGCCGAGCGGATCTTCCGGCCCTTCGAACAGGCCGGCGACATGCAGCGCCGCTTCGGCGGCACCGGGCTCGGCCTGTCGATCAGCCGGCAGCTGGTACGCATGATGGGCGGCGACATCAGCGTTGCAAGCCGGCCGGGGCAGGGCAGCGTGTTCCGTTTCGAGATCGATGTCGAACCGACGCGAGAGGCCGTAACGGCCGCTACGGAACGCCCCGCCGCCGCGTCCGCGGCCGACTCGCCGGCGCCGGAAGACCTGGCCGTGCTGGTGCCGCCGCCGCGCGAGGCGATGGACGCGCTGTACCAGCTCGTGCTCGCCGGCGACATGCGCAACATCCGGGCGTACGCCGCGCAGCTCGCGCTTCACAACGAACAGTACCGGCCCTTTGCCGCGCGCCTGCAGGCACTCGCCGAGGCCTACCAGTCGAAGGCGCTGGTGCGGCTGGTCGAGCATTACCTGGAACACAGCCAGCCCTGACCGTCCGCGCCCGGCCGGCATCAAGAAGGCCCCGGCAGCAACTACCTCGCCGATGATTGATGGCAACGCTTTACATTTCGATCATTACCTGAGATAAATAGATCGAATGTTTTTGTCGGCGTGCAACGGCTCGCAGATCCGCTGCGGATCAGGTAACTCTGCCGCGCGCCCTATCCGAAGTCCATGCGGCGCGCTGCGCAAGCGCACCCGCGCTATCCGGATCCTCTGCCCGCGCCGTGCGCTCAAGCCGACAAACGACCCGATAGCCATCAATTACAGGAGTACAGCCATGCTGACATCGAACATCAAAACCGTACGCAACGACATGAAGACCCTGGTCAAGGATGCGCAGGACCTGCTGCGCGAAGCCAGCCTCGCCACCGGCGAGAAGGCCGATGAGCTGCGCGCGCGCGGCCTGGCGCTGCTGGACACCGCAATGGAAAGGGCGCAGGAAGTGCAGGCGGTCGCGCTGGAAAAGGGCAAGGCCGCCGCGCAGAGCACCGACGAGTTCGTGCATGAGCACCCCTGGAAGGCGGTCGGCATCGCCGCCGGCGTCGGCCTGGTGGTCGGCATGCTGATCTCGCGCCGCTGAACGCACGCATGGAACGTCAGCAAGCGGGTGCCGGCGACGCCGGCCCGCAGGACAAGCCGGGGCTGGTCGCCGGACTGGCCGGCATCGCGAAAAACATGTTCGGCCTGCTGGTCTCCCGTATCGAACTGGCCGCGCTCGAACTCGGGGAGGTGCGCGACAACCTCGCGCGGCTGCTCCTGGTCGGCGCGCTCGGCATCGTCGCGGTCGTGTTCGCGCTCGGCTGCTGGACCGCGCTGCTGATCGTGCTCGCCTGGGAGGCGATGGGTTGGAAGATCCTGCTGCTGGTCGCCGTCGTGTACACGCTGCTTGCCGTCGCCATCCTGCGCCACGCACGCGCCTTCCTCGCGCAGGACAGGCTCGCGCTGCCCGCGACCATGGCCGAGTTGCGCAAGGACCGCGACGCACTGATGTGAGGACCGCGATGAACCGTGAAGACCGCAAGAAACAACTCATCGCGCAGGGCGCCGTCTACCGCGCCGAAGTGTTGCTGGCGACAGAGGAGGCCAAAAACAGCCTGCGGCCCGACTCGCTCGCCAGGAGCGCGCTGCAGCAGGCCGCGCTGTTCGCGGTCACCCTGTTCCGCAGCCGGGGCATGGCGGGCGTGCCTGGAATCAACCTGAAAACGCTGCTGCCGCTGGTCGCCACCAGCGTGTCGGCGCTGGCGCAGCGCAAGTCCTTGCTCAGGACGCTGCTCGGCGGCGGGGCGGTCGCGGCGGCCGCCGGTGTCGCCGCATTCGCATGGACGAAAAAAAAGCGCGGGCAGGCGCAGGCCGACGAAACACCATCCTGATGTCATCAAGGACCTGGCAGGTGACAAGCCGCGATCCTTCCCGGCAATCTTAAGCATTTGTAACGTCCCGAACTCGCGTTTTTTCCCTCTGTCCAAACGTTTGTATTCCCACGATACGAGGACAGGCAAAATGCGCAAGCAATTCACGGTAGGTACGCTGGCCGCGCTGCTCGCACTGGGCGGCTGCGCGAACATGAATGAAGTCCAGCGCGGCACCGCCACCGGGGCGGGCATCGGTGCCGGCCTTGGCGCGGTGCTGGGCGCGGCCACCGGATCCGGCGGCGGCAAGCGGGCAGCCACCGGCGCCGCGGTCGGCGGCGCCGCCGGCGCGGTGATCGGCAACATCTGGTCCAAACGCATGGAACAGCAGAAGCAGCAGATGGAACAGGCGACGCAGGGCACCGGTGTGCAGGTCACGCAGACCGCCGACAACCAGTTGAAGCTGGACATCCCGAGCGACATTTCCTTTGACACCAACCGCGCCGACATCAAATCGAACTTCCGGCCCATCCTCGACAAGTTCGCGTCCGGCCTGGTGCAGAATCCGTACGCGACGGTCAACATCATCGGCCACACCGATAGCACCGGCGGCGACGCCATCAACAATCCGCTGTCGGTCAACCGTGCCGCGCACACCCGCGACTACCTGGTCTCGCGCGGCGTTGCCGCAAACCGGATCAGCATCGACGGCCGCGGCGCGCGCGAGCCGCTGGTATCGAATAACTCCGAAGCCAACCGCGCGCGCAACCGGCGCGTCGAAATCTTCGTTGCCGAACAGCAGTCCACCGCGCAGGGGCCGGTGCCGGTTCAGCAGGCGCCGCAGCGCACCACCTACCCCACGTCGGGGCAATGAGGGCAGGGCGCGCTCCGCGCGCCGTTACCTCCCGGGTGCTGCGCCCATAAAAAAAGCCGACCATCCGGTCGGCTTTTTTGTTGCGTGGCGTGCTTACTTGGACGCGGCGGTCATGTAATCGACCGCGGCCTTGACTTCCTCGTCCGACGCGGACGAGCCGCCCTTGGCGGGCATCATGCCGGCCTTGCCCTGGAAGCCCTTGATCGCATGCTCGTACAGGGTCGCGTTGCCCTGCTTGATGCGCGGTGCCCAGTTCTCCTTGTCGCCGAGCTTCGGCGCACCGGCGATGCCGGCGCCATGGCAGGCGGCGCAAGCGGTGTCGTACACCTTCTTGCCGTCGACCTTGCCCGCATCGGCGACCGCCTTGCTTTGCTGGGATGGCGAGGACGTCAGCGGCGCGGTCGCCGACGCGGTTTGCGCGCCGGCTTCGGATGCGGCCGGTGCGCCTGCGGAGGCTGCCGGGGCGGCGGCCTTGGCTTCCGGCTCCTTCAGCTTGCCGCCGGACTGGTTGGCCATGAAGACCACCGCGCGCTCGACTTCAACTTCATCCAGGTCCGGATTGCCGCCCTTGGCCGGCATCGCGCGGATACCGTTGACCGCGTTTTCCACCAGCTTTGCCTGGCCCTGGCCGAGGCGGGCCGTCCATGCGCCGTTGTCGCCGGTCTTCGGCGCGCCGGCCGCGCCGGTATCGTGGCAGGCGGCGCAGACCGCCTTGTACACCGCTTCGCCGGTCTGCAACTGCTTGGGACCGCTGGCGCCGGCCATCGTGAAGCCTTCGTCGGCCACCGGACGCAGGCGCGTCGCGATCGCTTCCGGCGTCTGGCCGTCGGAACCGGCGCCGACCTTTTCGGCATTGGCGACGTACTGCACCAGCAGCACGATGCAGATGATCGGCACCAGGAAGCCTGCTGCCACGGCGGCGATCAGCTGCTTCGGCGTGCGGATCGGGGATTGGTGTTCATGGTGTGCGTTGCTCATTTTTCCCTCAAAGCATTTTTTGAAAACCGGTGGGTGGAGGATGGCGACGCCTGAAGATGCCGGATGTTGCGGCGCGATACCTCGCAAAACCCTTGATTATAGTCGGAAAAGCGGGGAGTTGTAACGGAGCGGCGGCAGACTCCGCAACAGAAAAAAACCCGCCTCCTTGTGGGAGGCGGGGGCATGCTCTTGTCAGCCTATTGCTGGTTTTCCGCGGAGGGCGTCACCTGCCGTCAAAGCAACCCCAGGACCAGGTCGCCGAGGTTCATCCCGACCAGGCCGATCGCCCGGCCGCCCAGCGTCATTGCCGAAGTCATGCTGTCGAACTCCAGCGCAAACCCGTCCTCGCCGATGACAATGATCTGCACCTCGGCAGTGCTGGACGTCCCGATGCTCGCCACTTCTTCGCCGTTCACCCAGAAGAAGGCAGTGGTCCCTGACCTCGACACCGTCAGGTCCCCAAGGCTGTATCCCGACAGCGTGATCACGTTGCTGCCTTGCGCGCCGCTCAGGTGAAGCGTGCCGCCATGGTCGACAACAAATTCCTGCGCGTCGGCCGCGTCGTATACCTTCATCACTTCGCCGGCGGCAACGGTAACGTTGGTAGCGGTGCTGTCCAGGATGTTGTACTGCGTTTCTGTCTTGGCAACGCCCATGGTGTTCAGCTGGATCGAGAGCGGGCCATTCTCAAGGGTATCGGTAGTGGTTGCATTGCCCAGCATGTCGAGGGCGAAGCCTGCTGCGATGTCCAGGCTGTTGGCAATCGTGCCGAATCCGTTGCCTGCCTCCAGCGCGGCGGCTTTTGCGCTTGTCAGCACCACCTTCAGGGCCGTGTCGCTGACGACCTTGGCCGAACTGATGTCGTTTGCCGCAAAGCTCACGTTGGCGGTAACGGCGTCGTCGCCGTTGGTGTCCCACACGAGTTTGGCCCAGTCCAGACGGCTCTTGATATCCGTTGCCGCGCTTTCGTCGGATTCCAGCAGCGTGCTGAAGCCTTCCCCGAAGATGACCAGGGTGTCGGTCCCGGCGGAGTAGGTGCCGCCCGTCGTGGTAACGGTTGGTGCGGTGCCATCCACAGTCACGGTGTTGGTCGATGCAATGCTCAGGTTGCCGGCGGCATCGGCCGTGTAAACCGTGTAGATCCCGCTCGAAAGGCCGGTGGCCGCCAGGCTGGTGCCGGCATTGACTGTCGTAATTGCCGCCGAATTGAAATTGTCGTCGTCGGCGCCGGTGATATCGGCGACGCTGTTGACCGTCACAGAGCTCAGGACCAGGTAGGCAGTGCCGGTTTCGGTGCTTTGTACGACGGCGTTGCCGGATGGCGCGATGGTCGCTGACATCACCGAGGCGGTCGGCGCCGTGCCGTCGATTGTCACACTGTTCATTGATGCGACGCTCAGGTTGCCGGCAGAGTCTTCCGTGTAGACCATGTAGATGCCATCGGAGAGTCCGGTTGCGGCGAGCTCGGTCAAGGTGTTGGCACTGCTGATCGCGACCGGGTTGAAGTTGTTATCCCCGGAACCTGTGATGTCCGCGACGCTGGTAACGTTCACCGCGCTGTTGACCAGGTAGGCGACGCCGGTTTCCGTGCTTTGCACGAGGGCGCTACCGGAAGGCTTGATTACCGCCGTGATGACGGAAGCGGCAGGTGCGGCGCTGTCGATAACGACACTATCGTTCGAAGCCTCGCTCAGGTTGCCCGCCGCATCCACCGCATAGACCTTGTAGGTGCCATCCGAAAGCCCGGTTGCCGCGAGGGCGATGCCCCTATTGGCAGCGTCGATTGCGATGGAGTTGACGTCTTCATCTGCAGCGGCGGCAAGGTCGGCAAGGCTCGCGACAGTCACGGTGCTCTTCACCAGGAAAGCGGTGCCTGTTTCCGAGCTTTGAACCTCTGTGCTGACGGACGGTTTGATCGTTGCCGACATGACGGAGGCACTGGGTCCGGTGGTATCGAAGCTCTGGTTATCCAGCGTGCCGGCGGTAGAGGTATTGCCAGCCGTATCAGTGAGTGTTGCACTCAGGTCGATGTCTTCGTTGCCGTCGAAGGCATCCGCGCTTGCGGAATAGGTGTCGAGGCCACCGGCCGTGGTCTTGGTAAAGGCGGCATTGATGCCGTCGGTGTCCAGTACCTGGCCATCAACGGTGATGGTGACGGCAGCACCGGCATCGACGCTGAAGCCCTGGCCGACTTTGGTAAGGGTCGGTGCTGCCGGAGCGGTGGTATCGAAGCGCTGGTTATCCAGAGAGCCGACGGTAGAGATATTGCCGGCAGCATCAGTCAGCGTGGCACGCAGGTCAATGTCTTCGTCACCATCGAAGGCATCCGCTTTTGCAGCATAGGTGTCGATACCGCTGGCCGTGGTCTTGGTGAACGCGGCATTGATACCGTTTGCGTCCAGCACTTGGCCATCAACGGTGATGGTAACGGCAGCGCCGGCATCGACGGTGAAGCCCTGGCTGACTTTGGCGAGGGTTGGGGAAGCCGGAGCGGTGGTATCGAAGCTCTGGTTATCCAGGGAGCTGGCGGTAGAGATATTGCCGGCAGCATCAGTGAGTGTTGCACTCAGGTCAATGTCTTCGTCACCATCGAAGGCATCCGCTTTTGCAGCATAGGTGTCGACACCACCGGCCGTGGTCTTGGTAAAGGCGGCATTGATGCCGTCGGTGTCCAGTACCTGGCCATCAACGGTGATGGTGACCGCAGCACCGGCATCAACGCTGAAGCCCTGGCTGACCTTGGTGAGGGTTGGTGCTGCCGGAGCGGTGGTGTCGAAGCGCTGGTTATCCAGGGAGCTGGCGGTAGAGATATTGCCGGCAGCATCAGTCAACGTGGCACGCAGGTCGATGTCTTCGTCACCATCAAAGGCATCCACCTTGGCGGCATAGGTGTCGATACCGCTGGCCGTGGTCTTGGTGAAGGCGGCATTGACGCCGTCAGCGTTGAGCGCCTGACCGTCAACGGTGATGGTAACGGCAGCGCCGGCATCGACGGTGAAGCCCTGGCTGGCTTTGGCGAGGGTTGGGGAAGCCGGAGCGGTGGTATCGAAGCGCTGGTTATCCAGGGAGCTGGCGGTAGAGATATTGCCGGCAGCATCAGTGAGTGTTGCACTCAGGTCGATGTCCTCTGTGCCGTCGAAGGCATTCACCTTGGCGGCATAGGTGTCGACACCACCAGCCGTGGTCTTGGTGAACGCGGCATTGATGCCGTCGGTGTTCAGTACCTGGCCATTAACGGTGATGGTGACCGCAGCACCGGCATCAACGCTGAAGCCCTGGCTGACCTTGGTGAGGGTTGGTGCTGCCGGAGCGGTGGTATCGAAGGTCTGGTTATCCAGAGAGCCGACGGTAGAGATATTGCCGGCAGCATCAGTCAGCGTGGCACGCAGGTCAATGTCTTCGTCACCATCGAAGGCATCCACCTTCGCGGCGTAAGTATCGAGGCCACCGGCCGTGGTCTTGATAAAAGCGTCATCGACGCCGTCCGCGTCCAGAACCTGACCATCAACGGTGACGGTGACGGCAGCGCCGGCGTCGACGCTGAAGCCCTGACCGACCTTGGTAAGGGTCGGTGTTGCGGGAGCGATGGTGTCGAAGCTCTGGTTGTCCAGGGAGTCCGCTGCGGAGACGTTACCGGCAGCATCAGTGAGTGTTGCACTCAGGTCGATGTCTTCGCTGCCGTCGAAGGCGTCCACCTTTGCGGAGTAAGTGTCGAGGCCACCGGCAGTGGTCTTGATAAAAGCGTCATTGACGCCGTCCGCGTCCAGCACCTGACCATCAACGGTGATGGTGACGGCAGCGCCGGCATCGACGCTGAAGCCCTGGCCAACCTTGGTGAGGGTGGGTGTTGCCGGAGCCGTGGTGTCGAAGCTTTGGTTATCCAGTGCGCCGGCCGCGGAGACGTTGCCGGCAGCATCAGTGAGCGTGGCGCTCAGGTCGATGTCTTCGCTGCCGTCGAAGGCATCCGCTTTCGCGGTATAGATATCGAGACCACCGGCCGTGGTCTTGGTGAACGCGGCATTGACGCCGTCGGCGTCCAGCATCTGACCATCAACGGTGATGGTGACGGCAGCGCCCGCATCGACGCTGAAGCCCTGGCCGACCTTGGTAAGGGTGGGTGCATCCGGCGCAGTACCGTCGACAATGACACTGTCGTTCGAAGCCGCGCTCAGGTTGCCCGCCGCATCCACCGTGTAGACCTGATACGTGCCATCCGAAAGCCCGGTTGCCGCGAGGGCGGTGTCCGTATTGGCAGCGTCGATGGAGACGGAGTTGAGATCTTCGTCGGCGGCAGCGATGAGATCGGCAAGGCTCGCCACACTCACCGTACTCTTCACCAGGTAGGCGGTACCCGTTTCCGAGCTCCGTACCATGGCATTACCGGACGGCTTGATGGTTGCCGTTGTGACGGAAGCCGTCGGGGCCGTTTCGTCGATTTGCGGGACTGTGAAGGTCAGGTCATTGTCGGGGACGTTGTCCGCGGTGTCCGCCAGCACGGACTTGTCTATGCTGATGATGTCGCCCGCCGCCACCGTCGGGCTCGTACCCAGCAGGATCTCGAAGACGCTCGCATTGCCCTCGGTTGCGTCCACGGCGGAGATGGATGCGCCGGTACCGAAACTGTGTCCGTTGTCGAGTGCCAGGTGTTCGACCGCAAGAGTGTCCGCAACCGCTTCGCTAAGGGTAATGGTCAGCTTGTCGCCGGCGGTGTACGTGCTGCTGCTGTCCTCATCGGTCCGGATGATCGAGACGGCAGCCGGGGCATGGGCGTCGACCGCGGGCGCGTCTCCCGCGGCCGGCGCATCGGTAAACGCCGTGTTCGATTCCGTGTCATTGACCAGCACGACACTGACAGGAATTGCTTCATCACCGGCGATGTCGCCGTCACCCTCGCTCACCGTGTAGGTCACCGCATAAGTGCCGTCACCGTTGTCGGTGAAGGCGGTGATCGCTTTGCCGTTGATGGTGATGTCACCCGCGGTATAGCCCGGGCTATCCGCGGTAATGGTTGCAACCAGCACGTCTCCGATCTTCAGCGTGCCGGTGGTTTTGTCAAATGCAATGCCAGTGATGACGGGGGCGGCCATGTAGTTCTCCTACAGATCAAAAGTTGGAAATTCGAATCAGGAAATCGTCACATCGCCCACGGGCAGGGCGTTAAACGCCGCCAGAGAACCGATTGGCTGCGAAGCCGTCGTCACCCCCACCAGCGTGATCTGCGAAACATGTCCCGCACCGTCATTGGCGGTGATGATCACGTCGCTGCCGCTGCTCTCGAACACCACGGTGGTCGTACCGTGATTGGTCAGTGCCAACGTATCGTCCGCACTGAAACTGGCGATCCTGGTAAAGCTGGAGGTAGCGATCGTGTCGGTGAACGCGTACTTGCCGCCGCCCGAGCTGGCATCAAAGGTGGCGGGCGCTTCCGCGGTGCTGCTGAGGCTGTCGAGGACCTTCGTCTCCGTGGAAGACACTACGCCGCCACCACCTCCGCTACTGGTTCCGCCTCCACCGGTATTGGACGTCGTCCCGCCCGAATTCACCGAGCCGATCGCCGTGCTGTCCATGGTGCTGGCCGGATCCAGGTCGCCGATGTCGGCATTGCTCACGATCGTGTTCAGCGCCGAACCGGTCACCTGGCTCACGATGTTGGTCAGCGACCCGGACGACGCCGCGGTCTGGATCTTTTCCGCCACCGTGCCCTGCGTGGCGCTCTGCACCTGCGCGATCTGCGCAATCGCGCTCAGCGCATTGCTGCTGGCGCTGGTCACCACCGCGTCGACCTTGGCCGCGGTCTCGGCCAGGATGGTTGCAAAACTGGTCGACATCTCCGTGACCTTGGTCGCGGCGCTCTTCAGCGCGGTGTTAGTGGTCATTGCCGTGCTGTCGGCCAGCACTGCCTTGAGCAGGTTCTGGTCGGCCAGGCTGACCACGCCGTCGGCATCCTTGGTGATGTTGCTGGCCAGCGAGGCCAGCACCGCGCTGGTCGCGTCCTTCGCGTCCGCGGCCGAGCCCCCTGCACCCACCAGCGCCGTGCTGGCCGTCACCAGCAGGTTCTGCACCTTGGCGGCGGCCGCCTGCAGCTTGACCGCCAGTTCCTTTTCCGCGGCGCTGGCGTCGGTCTTGAACGCGGCCTTCAGCGGATCGTAGTCCTGCAGGCTGACGTTGGCGCTGATGCCGAACGCCTTCGTGACCACAGCTTGCGCTTCGGCCGCGCTCTTGCCCTGTTCCACCAGCGCCTGCTGCAGCGAGGTCAGCGGGTTGACCACGGCCGAGCCTTCCGGCGCCTTGAGCACGCCCTTGTGCGGCAGGTTGGTGGCGATGTCGGTGCCGCCGGTGGCGATGATGGCGCCCTTGGCGCCGGTCAGCACGAAGTCGCCGTTGTTGTCGGTGGTGGTCTTGGCTTCGCCTTCGTCCCAGACGCCGTTGCCGTTGGCATCGGCAAACACGGTGGCGCCCTTCACATAACCGTCGGCGACCTTGCCGGCAATCTTGGCGCCGGTGTACTGGTCCAGCCTGGCGCCGGCGGCGCTGATGCTGGCGCTGTCGGCGTTGACCGCTGCCATGATTTCGAGCAGCTTGGCCGGCGTGATCTCGACGCCCTGCGCCGCCTGCTTCTCGACGGCCTGCCTGGCCGATTCCAGGCGGTTCACGATATAGCCCTTGCCGGGAGTGCCGTCCGGCGTGCCGAGGCCGGCTTCGATCATGGTCATGACCAGCTGGCTGCGGTCCTGGCCGTTGGCGAGCTGCTTGGTCCAGTAAGCCAGCCCTTCGGCATCCGGGGTCTTGCCGAAGATATTGTTGTAGATGCTGGTGAGGAAAGTGGCGTCGGAGGACGACTTCGGGTAGATCGCGGTGACGATGTCGAGGCTGAAGATGGTGCTGACCACCTCGGCCATTGACTTGCCGGCATTGAGCTGGTTGTTCCAGTAGGTGAGGCCGCCGGTCTCCGGGGCGCGGTTGAAGGCCGCAAGATAGAGTTTGGTCAGCGCGAGCTGGTTAGGGGTAAGTGCCATGTTTTCCCTCTTCTTCAGGTAGAGCAGGCCGCAATGGATGTGCGGCCATGGTGGTCGGGCGGCAGCGGAAGCCGAGACTGCGGAGGACATGCAGCAAATTCGGGAAAAAGAGATCCCCTGGCGCTCAGCCGATGAGCGCCATCGATTTGGTTGCCGCAGGTTTTTTCCCAGTGCTAGTTGCGCTTACGGAGGTGTCTCCGGATTTGCTGGCGTGTCACGCAGGAAGGTAAAAAAGTCCGGTGCAGGTAATGTCGGTCCAGTGCAGTTGTACAAAAACGAATCGGCAGCAGAATCCCTGCGCCTGTCATACGACTGTGTGACAGCGGGGGGCCATTTGCCAGTGGGCGCGATATTGCCGTTTATGCACAAATATGAACATACGGTAATTGCAGTATTTTGATGGACGGCGCATGGAATTCCCGGTGCCGGAGGCCTGCGGGAAGGCGGGGGCACGAGATGTTGCGGCCTCCAGGATCATGCGAATGACGGATCAGGTCCGAAAAAAATCCGCGCTTCCTCGTAAGAAGCAGGGATGTTGGGCGTCCGGCGGCTGCACAGGGCTATGCACCTGCCAGGACCACGGTCAGTGGCGCGACCGTCGGCGCGGATGAAGTCAGTGCGAAGGTCAACTTCACCGTTGTCGACGCCACCCCTGGCTCGACGGCTGACACGCCCCGGTCTGCCCGAGGCAGCCCGACTTTAAAGTACCGCCCAGTCCTATCAACACGGGAAAAAGCAACGAAAACGGAACGAAATATTAATAAAGTCGCAATTTTATCGGGAGTCTTTTCGCACTTTGTGGTGCTGGCCGGCACAGGGCGCGATCAGGGGAAGAGGTAAGGCGGGCAGGGCTGTCCTGCACCCGAATCGGCGCCCGAAAGCATGTAGTTACGCCTGCCGAAACCCTTTGCATGGACGATTAGCGGGAAAAACGGTATCCTTCATGCCTCTCTTCGTTGCTGCACGATTTCGGGCAGCATCATCACGCGGCTGTAGCTCAGTGGATAGAGTATTGGCCTCCGAAGCCAAGGGTCGTGGGTTCGATCCCCGCCAGCCGCGCCAGTTTTTCCTTTTCCGTCAATTGCTTGGCTGTTTCGCCTTTTTCCGCTTCCGGCAGGGTGGGGGACTCGTGGGGGAGGCTCGCTTTCTCGAACACCAATCGCTTGGCGGCCGCCTCGCGCCGCAGACTGTCCAGCGTGCGATTCTTCCGTCCCGAATCATCCTTGATCAACTCCAACGCGCGGTGAATCTCGATGACTTGAGCCACCGAGTAGTGGTCGGTAATGTCATCGTTGGCATGCCACAGCACCTCTCGCAACGTTGATTTTGCCACACCGGCTTCCCGCAGGCGAGTCGCGACCGTTGACCTCAGGTCGTGAACGCGCAGATCCGGCATGCCTGCCTTGCGCCGCGCAGTTTGCCATCCAGAATTGTTCATCTTCGCGACCGGTCGCGGTTCGGGTTCGCGCTGTACCTTATGCCGGCTTTTCCCGATGCGGACGCGGGTCTTTTTGGTTTTCTGTCGACAATAGGTGAAGACGTAGACGGAATGCTTGCCGCGTTGCCTTTCGATGATTTCCTGTGCCAGGCTGTTGCACACGATAACCCGGTCGATGATGTAGGTTTCCTCGCCCTTCACATGCTCGCGAGGAACAATAAATACAGACGCATTAATTTCTGGAACGAAAACTTCCCAACTCCACTGCAGATTGCATACGACTTCCTCGCGCACCCCAGTCTGAAGGTCGAACAGGACCATCTCGGCGAGGTGGGATGGGAGCAGCGGCATGAGGACCGTCTGCTCAGGCCACAGCAACGGCCGCGGCGGCCGCTTGTCATGCTCGGACAGAAGGGAAATAGTTGGCGCTTTGTCAAGCAAGTACTTTCCTCCGGCGTCTCGCCACTTTTGTGCGCACAACAAAAGGATCCGACTGACCATCTTGAGGGACTTGTTGATGGTTTCGCGCTTGTAAGGCGTCCGCACACCGGGTTGCGTCACCGGGGATTTTTCGCGTCCCGCCGTCTTCATGTGCTGCACGAACGGCTTGAGCGTGTCGTCGTGCACCTCGCAGATAGGCAATCCGCCGATGAACGGCAGCACGCGGCGCAGGTTGATGATGTCAGTCCTCAATGTCGGCTTGTCAACCGCATGTTTCTGGACATAGTACGTTGCGGCCTCGCCAAACAGCATCGTGCCCGGCTTGCCCCGGTCGCTCCAGGACTGAATCCGGCCCTGTTGCGCGATCAGGTATTCTTCCGCTTCTTCAAGACTTGTGAAGCCGCGACGTCGAATTCGCTCACGTCGAAAGACCTTGTCGACTTCGTACTGGTCGCCCGTCCTGTAAATGCCCGAGATGCGGGTACGCTGCATTTCTGATCTCCTTCCTGCTTTTCTTTCGCAGACTTCTGCTTTTCTTTCTTGAACTCTTCCCACGCGAGGTCAAGGTCCGTCACTTCGTAGACGGTCGCTGTACCGACCTTGACACCCTTGTCCCGAATTTTCGGCAGGATGTTGGCCTCGAAGGCGCCGCGGCTGAGTCCCAAATAGCAGCGCGCCTCCGCCGTGTTGAAGCAACGTTTCATTGGCATGCCCTCTTCACCTGACATGCCTCCATCGTGTTGGACCGCGAATTACGGTTTCGGTTTACCTGCATCTGCATTCTCCTGATTGCTGTTGAACCGCTCATCTGGCGCAGCGACCGTCAGGGGGGCGCCGGAAAGGACAGATCCTCCATGCAGGTCGTTTAGTGAAGATTTCGCCGACTTTCGATCGATCCGCCTTCACCTACCCGCTTCGCACAGTACGCCGCGCACTCGAAACGCAGCTTGCCAAACCGCGCGACGCGAGCCGCACTATTTTTGTAAAAATGCGACAGTCGGCCTTTTGCTGCAGCTCGAGCATTCGACTTCGATAGAATCAGAGGAGGGGACCGCGTGCCGGTCAGTACCTTGGATTGCCGCAGGCTTGGTCTGTAAGACTTTTGGACATGCTGGTTTGGTGAGTGCCGAAGCATGTTAATGAACGCGTCCATATCTGTATTCCATTCCCGTACCACGTCATGCGGAAGCTTCGAGGCTGGTTGCGAGGACAACGAGGTGCACCTACAGCGCTGCCCAGCCATTCGAGCCGAAATCTGGCAGGCGTGGCTAGGCCACTACCTAGTAGCAGTTAGGCGAGCGCGCGGGCGGACGCTTTCACGCTGATGCCACGTGCACCTTCCACCTACGGCGAACGGACCTCGCAGCTGCCTTGCACCAGCTGCCAAAATGGGCCACGGCGGCCGCAAGCTCTGGACCGCTGGGAAGGGGCTTAAATGCTCATGCTACGCGCCGTAGCACATTGAGCGGCAGGCTCGGCAGCAATGGGCACGAAAGTCCCTGCTCAAGTGGCAGCTGAAACGTGCAGATCCCGCGGACGCCCCAGTTTCTGTAGATGCTTGCGACCGTCGTGCCGAGGAGCTTAAGTGAACGGCGTAAGACACCGTTAAGTGCTGCGCCAGCATGCCGTCGCACCGGCGTTGGCGATGCGCTGAATTCACTGCTGCACTGAACCCGGACCCGACTGCACGCCGCGTGAAGATCGATCTTCACTGGCTGTTGTGGCTTTCGTCTGCAATATTTCAAGGTCACCGGGTGTCCTAATTGCCAAACCGGCGAGAATGGCCAGCGTGCTATCGATGCGCAGCATGGCGTTGCAGGCTTGCTGCAGGAACGCGTTCTGCTCCTTGAGCTGCGCCTCGATTCCTTCTGTGGTGACAGCGTGGGTGACAGGCACCGATGCAGGGGAAGTATCAGTCGTGACGGCGTTGCGCTGGAAGGTTGGCAGTTTGCCCAGTAGAGCAGTCAATGCCAGGTTGGCCTGTTGATAGTGCTGAATCTGTGCCAGAGTCTCGTCGCGCTGACGCACCAAGGCTGCATTGTGTTGCTGCATCTCTTTCAATCGCACTTCCATCTGCTCAGCTTCCTCGACAAGAGCCTCCGCATCATCGGTCAGCCGCGCGATGGTTTCCGCATCCCGCTGTTCCTTGGCGGCGATGGTCGTGGCAGCTTTCGTAAGAAGGGCTTGGCTCGACTGCGTGTCTGCAAGCGGTGTTTCTGCGCGCCGGCGGGCCTCGTAAAGCTCTATCCAGGGCTTGCGCATGCGCCAAATCGTCGTGTACGAGCCGCGCTGCCCCAAATAGCCGTACACCGCGCGGACGGTGGGGATCCTGCCGTTGTTGGCAGCACGAGCCAGCGCGTCCAGCGCCGCGGAGACTTCAGCCTGCTGCAGGTCAGATCCCCGCGGGCGCGGCGTTGCTGTGTTCTGTTCCATATTGCCTCCCATGTGACGAGCTTGCCGGGCGTCCCCGACCGATTGATGTCGCGACAGACAGAATTGAACCACACTGGATCGGGCGGCCTGCAGCAAATTCCCCGGCTTGCCGGATTCCCCTAGAACTGGTGCTATTCGTATGGTTTTTATTAATACATGAGCTGAGGAGGAGCACTTTTGCAGCTAGTGCTGACAATATTGGCAACTAAGGCTAGGGATAACGGTACCTGCTGTTATCTGTAACTTGTTACTTCGCTGTTATCTGTTACTTGTTATCTGCTGTCAGTTACCACCCCACCGCGACGTGATCAGGACTGTACGACTGTAATGAGTCGTGGTTCCAGAAGCTGAGGATCACGCCTTAGTGCAGAGCAAAGACTGCAGCGTGCTCGGATGCTGCACTGGATAGAGGGCTGTAGTAATCCACGTTTGGACCGAGGTAAATCAGGCGCCGTGGGCTGGGGTGCTCGACTTCCGATTCCTCGGGCGCGCGTTTAACCAGGCGCTCCTCACGGTCCAACAGAGCACACCTTTACATCTGCCCGGTCGGGTTAATGGACAATTGCCTGCGGCCTCCTCTGTGATCACGAGCGCCGTCGATTACCGAAGGGGGAAGCTAAGGACTATCTCGGGGGACGGTGTGCACGCCATCCCGCCGACCTTGCTCTACTGCTCGGTGGCGGCAACTGAGCCCCAGGGACGCCTCGCCTGGATAACTGCCGCTCAGCGACTGCGCCGATGAGTCTGCCGTCGCGGAAAGTGCTGCCTGGACTTCTCACCTCACAAGAGGCCGAAATGGCTCTACTGTTTGACCGACCGAGCCAAAAGGTCCAACCATTACGGTTGGATGCTGCAGCGCCGTGCTCACCTCTCTGCGACTCAACCCATTTAAACCGAACTAACCCAACATAATCCGATTAAATCGGGTTTGCTCTGCCACTGATTTGTGCGATCATTTACAAATTACCCAGATTCCGACTTCCTAATGGAAAACGACGTCATGTCAGATCGCTGGTTGTCGGTCGAGGAGATCGCCGAGTATCTCGGCGTGAGCAAGGACACCGTTTATGCGTGGATCAGCAAGCGGAACATGCCTGCTCATCGAATCGGCCGGCTTTGGAAATTCAAGACCGAAGAAGTCGATGACTGGGTGCGGTCCGGTGGCGCTGCAGAGAGTGAAAGTCGAGGCAAGGAATGATGACTTGCCTGCGGCTGGTTTCGATCGACCCTCCGGCGGTCGAAACGAAATGGGAGGTTTGATGTGACAACGATTTCTTGTGTGGATTTGTTCTGCGGCGCGGGCGGCCTGACGCATGGCTTCGTCCTTGAGGGGTTACCCGTGGTCGCCGGTATAGATCTTGACCCTGCCTGCCGCTTTCCTTATGAGGCCAACAACCAAGCCCGATTCGTCGAACGTGACATCAGCACGATTACCACGGCTGAACTTAAGGCGTTATTCGGTGACGCTGACCTCAAGATTCTCGCAGGTTGCGCCCCGTGCCAACCCTTCTCGACCTACGCACAGCGCTACGAATCGGACGGGAAGAACGGCAAGTGGGGCTTGCTGTATGAGTTCGCGCGTCTCGCCAAAGGCACTAAACCCGATGTCATCACGATGGAAAACGTCCCTACCGTCGCGAAGCATGAAGTGTTTCATGACTTCGTTGACACGCTGAAGCGACTTGGCTACAGCGTCTGGTTCGATGTCGTTGACAGCTCCCGCTATGGTGTCCCGCAGATGAGGCGACGCATGGTGCTGTTGGCATCTAGGCATGGTGACATCAAGATGACTGAACCGACTCACGAAAAACCGAAGACGGTTCGTCAAGCCATCGGTCGCCTACGCCCTTTGAGGGCAGGCGAGGCTGCGCCGAGAGACAAATTACATGTCACTTCGACGCTGACGGAAAAGAATCTCAAGCGGATCAAGGTATCGAAGCCCGGCGGCACCTGGCGCGACTGGCCGGAGGATCTGATCGCCGACTGCCACCGCGCCGAAAGCGGACGCACCTATCCAGGCGTCTACGGGCGCATGGAATGGGACAAGCCTGCACCGACGATGACGACTCAGTGCTACGGATTTGGTAACGGTCGCTTTGGCCATCCCGAACAGGATCGCGCCATTTCCCTACGAGAAGCTGCGATCTTGCAGAGCTTCCCACGCGACTACGCATTCATCCCGCCAGATGGCGAGGTGAGCTTCACGGCGCTCGGGCGGCTCATCGGCAACGCGGTCCCTGTTGACCTCGGTCGCGCCATCGCTCGCAGCATCAATCAGCACCTCGCGTCGGTCACGGCCCGGTGATGGACTGACGAGGACTGCTCTATGCCGAAACTCCTCCCCCCGTCACCCGATACCAGCCGCCGCATGGCGAAGGTGAGGCAGAAAGGGACGGATGCGGAAGTGGCGTTGCGGAAGGAGATGTATCGAATCGGTCTGCGTTACAGGATCGATTACGAAGTTCTAAGGAGGCCTCGACGCGTCGCGGATATTGTTTTTCCTGGGAGGAAGATCGCCATCTTCGTCGACGGTTGTTTCTGGCATGGCTGCCCCGAGCATGCAACTTGGCCGAAACGGAATGCGGAGTTCTGGCAGCAAAAGATCAGAGCGAACCAGATGCGGGACATGGACACGAATGAGCGGCTTCGCGCCGTCGGTTGGACCGTACTCCGATTCTGGTCACATGAATCACCGACCGAGGCGGCAAGAACGGTCGCGCGCGTAGTCGCCACGGTCGACGCACAGCGTCGCGTTTCGTCTCTGACGTGAATGCGAAAAACTGAAAAAGGGAAGATGATAATCGCATGAGCGTCCAAACCGAACAGCAAGCACAAACATATCGCTCAAGGCCCGAGCCAGGACAACTGGTCGAGGTGCGCCGTCGTCAGTGGGTGGTGGCCGATGTCGATGCCGCTCGGCTGGATACCGGCACGCTCCAACACTGCTTGACGCTGTCGTCGATCGACGAAGACGGTCTCGGTGAGGAACTGGAAGTCGTCTGGGAAATCGAGCCGGGTGCCCAAGTCATCGAGCGCGCAGGTCTGCCATCGATCACGGGGCAAGACGATTCGGACACGCTCGAAGCCTTCCTCGACGCCGTGCGGTGGGGCGCTGCCACCAACGCCGACCGAGGGTTCCTCCAGGCTCCGTTCCGCAGTGGCGTCAGCATAGAGGATTTTCAACTCGATCCACTGGTGCGGGCCATCGACATGGCTCGCGTCAACCTTCTCATCGCCGATGACGTCGGCCTCGGCAAGACCATTGAGGCCGGTCTCGTCATCCAGGAGCTGCTGCTGCGGCATCGCGCACGCACAGTCCTGATCATCTGCCCCGCGTCGCTACAGGAAAAGTGGCGTGTCGAGATGCTGGAAAAGTTCGGCCTCGATTTCCGTGTGGTCGACACCGACTACATCAAACGATTGCGGCGCGAGCGTGGCATCCACGCCAATCCGTGGACGTCGCATCCACGCCTCATCACGTCGATGGATTGGGCCAAAGGCGGCGAAGGATTGCGTGCCATGCGGGACGTGATCCCTCCACATGTCGGTCATCCGCGCAAGTTCGATCTGCTGGTCGTGGACGAAGCACACAACGTTGCTCCCGCCGCGGGCGCGCACTACGCGGTGGAGAGCCAGCGCACGCGGTTCATCCGCGCCATCGGCCCGCACTTCCAGCATCGTCTGTTCCTGACCGCGACGCCACACAACGGTTACACCGAGTCGTTCACCTCGCTGCTGGAATTGCTCGACGATCAGCGCTTCGCGCGCAACATCCTCCCTGACGAAAAGCGCTTGAGCCAGGTGATGATCCGCCGCCTGAAGAGCGATCTGGTCGATGCACAGGGCAACCCCTTGTATGCCAGGCGCACGCTGCAGACGCTCGCGGTTCCCTACTCAAAGGAAGAGCGCGAGATACATCGCAAGCTGAACGACTACTGCGCCAGCCGCGAAAAGGAGGCCGGGAAGGCTGGCAACGGCTTCGGCACGGCCTTCGTGAACCGGCTCCTCAAGAAACGCCTGCTCTCGTCGCCCGCGGCCTTCGCGTCCACGCTCGAAAAGCACGTCGCTTCGCTGTCTGGAACGCGATCTGAGAAGCCGGACGCCATGGCCGAGCGCATTCTACACAAGGCCATCCTCAAGGCCGACGAGGACTATGCCGACGATCGAGAGGTCGAGAACGCTCAGGGGGAAGCCGTCGAGGAGGCCACGCGCCGTTCGTTGCCGCTGACGCCGGAGCAGCGGGCGACGCTGGACGAATTGAGGGAGTGGGCCCAGCGAGCCAGGAATCAGGCCGATTCCAAGGCCAAAGCCGTCCTCGACTGGCTCGCGGTGAATCTCAAACCGGACGGTCAGTGGAGCGATCGACGAGTGATCTTGTTCACCGAATACCGTACCACCCACCAGTGGATGCATCAAATCCTCGCCAGCCACGGTTTCGGCGGCGAACGCCTCGGCCTTCTCCACGGCAGCCTCTCCCAAGAGGAGCGTGAACCCATCAAGGCGGCCTTCCAAGCTTCGCCACAAGATTCGCCCGTTCGCATCCTGCTCGCCACCGATGCGGCATCCGAAGGCATCGACTTGCAGAACCACTGCAGTCGGCTCATCCACTTGGAGATTCCTTACAACCCCAACGTGATGGAGCAGCGCAACGGCCGCATCGACCGCCATGGGCAGCGAGAAAAGGAAGTGCTGATCTGGCACCCGGTCGATGGCGGCGAAACGGGCGGCGCGTCAGTCGGCGGCCATGGCGAAGACATCCTGCGTGCTCTGCGGAAGCTGGACTCGATGCGCGCCGACATGGGTAGCGTCAATCCTGTCATCGCACCGCAAATGTCCGGTCTCATCGAAGGCTCGTTGAAAGAGTTGGACACGCGGCTCGCCGAGGCAAGGATCTCCCGAGCCAAAAACTTCGTTCGCGCCGAACGTGAGTTGAAGGAGCGTGTCGCCAAGCTGCACGAGCGCCTGCTCACCACCCAGCAGGACTTCCACCTCACGCCCGACCACGTCCTGATGGCCGTGAAGACCGGCCTCGCACTGGCAGGCCGTCCTCCGCTGGAACCCGTCGAACTGTCTGATGCGCCCGTGGGCAGCGTTTTCCGGATGCCCGCATTGTCCGGCTCGTGGGCGCGTTGTCTGGAAGGGTTGCGCCATCCGCATACGCAACGGATTCGTCCCGTCACTTTCGACCACGCCGTCGCCAGTGGTCGGGACGACGTGGTGCTCGTCCACTTGAACCATCGCTTGGTACAGATGTGCCTTCGCTTGCTGCGCGCTGAGATCTGGGCGCAGGACGACGTGAAGAAACTGCATCGCGTCACCGTCCGCACCATCCCGGATGCGCTCATTGACGGCCCCGCCGTGGTCGTCGTCTCGCGGCTCGTCGTCACCGGCGGTAACCACCATCGACTGCATGAAGAACTGACGGTGTCGGGTGGCTACCTGCGAGATCAATCCTTCCGCCGTGAAGACAGCATCACGCGGGTCCAACAGTGGCTGGACGCTGCGAGGCCGGTCACGGCGAACACATCCCTGTTCGAAGTGTTTCGGCTCCGCTTCGACCGTCAGCGGGATGCCGTCCTGAAATCGGTCGATGCACGTTCCAAGGAACGCCTCAAGTTTCTGACCAACACGCTCCAGACCCGTAGGCAGCAGGAAATCGACGACATCGGCGCCGTGCTTGACGAACTGGAGAAGGCAATCCAGTCCGAATTGAAGAAGGAGCAGCAGCCGGAACAGCTTTCACTCTTCACCGAGGACGAGCGCACGCAGCTTCGGCGCGACATCGCGGCTCTGGAAGCCCGCCTCGCACGCATCCCGGATGAGCGTCGAATGGAAACGCAGGCCATCGAAGCTCGCTACACCAAGCTCGACGATCGCACTTTCCCAGTCGCCGTAATCTTTATCGTGCCTGAATCCGCCGGAGGCGCCGCATGAGCATCCGCGACATCCACTACGATTGGCTCTCGCTTATCGAAATTTCCGGTCCGTTCCTCGCCGTTCCCGTCCTGAAGGAGGCCTTCCCGCAAGGATTGGAGGAACTTGATGGAAGTAAACGCAAACGGCTGCGGCAGGCCTACGACGAGTGGCGTGAGGCGCAGGAAACGGACGATCCAAGTTTCGCTGATCTGCACGCGGCATGGATCGAGGAGGTCTTATCACGCGGGCTGGAACTTGATGAGGACGGTCGAGGCGACGTGCTAAAACGCAAGGACTGGTGCGTTGCGCACTTGAGCGTCAGCCTGCCCGAGCACGGCGTGAATCTATCGCCGGACTTCTCTGTCGTCGGGAACGACGACAAGCCGCTGATGCTCATCCACGTCTACGGGTCGGACGTCGATCCCGATGCCACTTCGAAACTGGACGGCTGGGCCAGCACACCGGCGGAACGCATGGTGACGCTGTGCCGCGCCACGAACTGCCGTCTCGGCCTCGTCACCAACGGTGAGCGCTGGATGCTGATCGACGCGCCGGTGGGCGCGGTCACCACGTTCGCCAGTTGGTATGCGCGCATCTGGAGCCAGGAACCCGTCACGCTCCAAGCCTTCGCCCACCTCTTGGGTATCCGGCGCTTCTTCGTCGACGAGCTTGAACGGTTGCCCGCGCTGTTCGATCGTTCGCTGAAGTTTCAAGACGACGTGACCGACGCCTTGGGCGAGCAGGTGCGGCGAGCAGTCGAAGTGCTGATTCAGGCGCTGGACAAGGCCGATCAAGACCGCAGCCGCGAGTTGCTGCGCGGCGTGAAGGAGGCCGAACTCTACGAAGCCGCATTGACGGTGATGATGCGGCTGGTCTTCCTCCTGTCCGCGGAGGAGCGCGGCCTGCTGCTCTTGGGTGACGAACGCTACGAGGCCAACTACGCACTCTCGACCCTGCGGATGCAGTTGCGCGCCGAATCGGACGAGATTCTGGAGCGTCGCTGGGACGCATGGTCACGCCTGCTGGCCGTCTTCCGTGCCGTGTACGGCGGCATCGAACACGAAAACCTGCGCTTGCCCGCACTGGGCGGATCCCTGTTCGATCCGGACCGCTTCCCCTTCCTCGAAGGCCGCGTCAAAGGCTCCGACTGGTGCACCGACCTAGCCAAACCGCTGCCGATCGACAACCGCACCGTCCTGTTGCTGCTCGAAGCCATTCAGCAATTCCAGGGGCGTACATTGTCGTATAGGGCGCTGGACGTGGAGCAGATCGGCTACGTGTATGAGGGCCTACTGGAGCGCACCGTCAAGCGCACCGTCGAGGTCACGTTGGAACTCGACGCTACCAAGAGCGCCCAATCGCCCTGGGTCACCTTGGCCGAACTCGAATCCGCGCGGCTCGACGGTAACGATAGGCTGACCGAACTGCTCCAGCACCGCTCCGGCTGTTCCGCCAGCCGTGTGCGCAACGATCTGGACCGCCTGGTAGACGATGCGCTCGCCGACCGCCTGCTGGCCGGCTGCCATGGCGATACGGCGCTGCGCGACCGCATCAAGCCCTTCGCCCATCTAGTGCGCACCGACCCTTGGGGCTATCCCTTGGTCTATCCCGCCGGTGCCTTCATCGTCACCACAGGCTCCGACCGGCGTGAGACCGGCACCCACTACACGCCGAAATCGCTCACCGAGGCCATCGTCGCTGAGACGCTCACGCCCATCACCTACATCGGCCCGGCGGAGGGTGTGCCACGCGCGGAGTGGATGCTCAAATCGCCTGCCGATCTGGTCAACCTGAAGATCTGCGATCCGGCGATGGGTTCAGGCGCTTTTCTCGTGCAAGCTTGCCGGTGGTTGGCTGACCGACTGGTGGAGGCGTGGGCACTGGCTGAAATACAGGGCCAGATGGTCGGCATTGATGGGCAGGTAGTAGATGCAGACGCCAACATTGAGTCGTTGCCACGTGACACCGAGGCACGCACCATCATCGCCCGCCGGCTCATCGCCGAACGCTGCCTCTATGGCGTCGATCTGAACCCACTGGCGGTCGAACTGGCAAAGCTCTCCATCTGGCTGGTGACGCTGGCCAAGGGACGTCCCTTCGGCTTTCTCGACCATAACCTGCGCTGCGGCGACAGCCTGCTTGGCATCCATCGGTTGGATCAACTCACCCAGCTTTCGATGCATCCCACCGGCCAGGACCAGATGCGCCTGTTCGGACAGAGCATCGAACGGGCCGTGCGCGAAGCTATCGAACTGCGCTCGCGTCTGCGCGAGATGCCAATCCGCGATCTCCGCGACATCGAAGCCATGGCGCATCTGGACGCCGATGCGCGTCGCAAGCTCGAAGTGCCAGAAATCATCGGCGATGCGTTCATTGGGGAAGTGTTCGCGTCGGGTGGCAATCGCGCGGCACTGGAGAACACGCTGGCGTCTGTGACCATCCACGCCGGACAGGCCATCGACGGCGACCATGATGTGCTCGCCGTGATGCGCCGGAGATCGGTCGCTGCTCTTTCGACCGATCTGTCCACCGATAAGCCCGCGCGTCAGCCTTTCCATTGGCCGCTGGAGTTTCCGGAGGTGTTCGCGCGTGAGCGCGGCGGCTTCGACGGCATCGTCGGCAATCCGCCTTTCCTAGGCGGGCAGCGCATCACTGGCATCGCGGGCACTGCGTTTCGGGACTGGCTGGTTTCGCATATTGCCGAGGGGCGTCGCGGTTCGGCGGATCTAGTCGCCTATTTCTTTTTGCGTGCATGGAGCCTCTTGCGCGAGGGTGGCGGCTTCGGGCTGCTCGCGGTCAACACCATTGCGGAAGGCGACACGCGGCAGGTTGGGCTGGAGGCCATGGTCGGCGCGGGTGCCGTGATCTATGCGGCCTACCCGAACGAACCTTGGCCTGGGAAAGCTGCTGTCATCACCAGCCGTGTCCATGTCCACAAGGGTGAATGGCAGGGCGAACGTTCGCTACTCGGGCGATCAGCTCCTTACATATCGGCTTTTTTGTCTAATCGTGAAGAGTGGAGCCTGAAGCGCCTGAAGGCCAACGAGGGAAGAACATTTATTGGGTCCTATGTTCTTGGCATGGGTTTCGTGCTTTCACCTGATGAAGCACAACGGATGTTGGCCGCCGATTTAAAGAATGCTGATGTGATCTTCCCATACATGAATGGTGAAGACCTCAATTCAGATCCGGAACAGCGCCCGAGTCGATGGGTGATTAATTTTTGGGATTGGCCGGAGCAACGCGCTAAAGCGTACAAACTTCCATGGCGCCGAATTGAGGAAACGGTGAAGATGGAACGCGAGAAGAACAATCGCAAGGTTTACCGAGACTATTGGTGGCATTTTGCGGAGAAGCGGCCGGCCTTCTACCATGCTATAGGCCGCGGCTACCATTTCGAACGTCACCCGGATGGCTGGTCAGCTAGCAAAAAACCACCGCCAAGGATTCTTGCAATAACGCGTGTCAGCAAGACGCTTGCTTTCTCCTTTGTCGATCCCGACATCGTATTTTCTGAGGCAACCGTTTTGCTCTCTCTCAGTCGAGGGAGAGATTTCGCTCTGCTGCAGTCCAGTGTCCATGCTGTTTTCGCATGGCAGCACGCATCACGACTAAAGACAGATTTGCGGTATAGCCCGACGGACGCATTTGACCCGTTTCCTTTTCCTGATGGGTTTCATGAAACATCGGATGGTCCACTCAATAATTTGGGAGATCGGCTCCACCAGGGCCGCATCGAAGTTATGCGTGCCGATCGCATCGGTCTGACTAAGCTCTACAACCGCTTCCATGTCGAGACTGAACGCGACCCTCGCATTGAGGAGTTGCGTGAGTTGCAACGCGAAGTGGACATTGCCGTCGCGCGCGCCTACGGCTGGGACGACATTGATCTTGAGCACGGATTCCATAAAGTGCCGTACTTGCCGGAGAACGACCGCGTCCGGTACACCATATCGGAGCCTGCGCGTGTCGAAGTATTGCGGCGGCTGTCGGAGTTGAACCGTCAGCGATATGAGGAAGAAGTTGCCCAAGGGCTGCATGCCGACGCCGCACCGCGTGCTTCAATCCGTGCTCCGCGCGCCAGTAGCGTCGCCAACGCCGCTCCGGCTCAACCATCGCTCGACTTTGGTGTCATTCCCGCCAATGAAGGTCAATACCTCAAAGCAGCCGAACCTCGCGCCGACTATCGCGCTGGCCCAGTCCACACCATCGTCGAACATTTGAAAGCGCGTCCAGGCTGGCACGCCAAGGCCGACATCCTTGCCGCTACCGGCATCACGGATGGGCAGTGGAACGCTGCGATCGCCGATCTGATCGAGAGAGGCAGAGTCGAGCGCCAAGGAGAACGGCGCGGTGCCCGGTACCGATCAATCGAATAGCAAGGAGCGCTCGTCATGCCATGGAATCCAGGACAACTCGTCCGTCACATCGACGATCCAGCCAAGATCGGTACAGTTACCGATCAGACCCGGGCGCGCGCATCCGGCCAGCAATATCGCGTGAACTGGAATGGCCGGTTGGACTGGCACTACGACGAGGAGCTGGTTGCGGCCGATGCGGGCGGTGACGACCCACTGGAGCTGATCCGCGAAGGACGCTATGGGCGGGTGGAGGACTTGCGAAGTTTGCTGACCCACGTCCACCTCGCGGGTAGGCTGGCGAACGTGGTCTATGCCATGGGACTGACCCAGACGGAATTCTATCCACACCAGTACAAGCCGCTGCTGACCCTACTGGATTCACCGGTCAATGGGCTCCTCATCGCGGACGAAGTGGGCTTGGGTAAGACGATCGAGGCGGGGCTGATCTGGACCGAGCTACGCGCCCGCTATGACATGCGTCGTCTGCTCGTAGTTTGTCCAGCGATGCTTCGGGAAAAGTGGCGGGCGGAGCTCTCGTCACGATTCGGTGTCGACGCGCGCGTCGTCGACGCGGCGGATCTCCTGAAGGAGCTGGATTCGAGTGAGAACCACGAACGGGCATGGATCATCAGTTACCAAGGCATCCGTGTACCGAGCGGCTGGGACCCCTCGGGGAGTGACACGCCCAAGCGCTCGACCCGCGCCCGTCTCGCCGACCTCCTATACCGCAATGCCGATCGGGAGCCTCTGCTCGATCTGGTGATCTTCGACGAAGCGCACTACATGCGCAACGAAGAGACCGGCGCGTGGCGAACCGGCAGCCTATTACGAGACGTCAGTACGCATCAATTGATGCTCTCTGCCACGCCGATCAACCTCGCCTCTGACGACCTGTTCAACGTGTTGCGTCTCCTCGATCCGGATCATTTCGAATATCCTGAGGATTTCCGCAACGTCGTCCTGGCCAACCGTCCAGTGATCGCCGCGAGCGACGCGGTACGCGATCCGAAGAGCGATGCCGATCGAATCTTGGCGGCGATCCGGGAGATCAAGTCGTCGCGGTGGTTCGAGAGATCCGAGCGTGTCGATCGTCTGATCGAGGAGGTAGAGACGGTCGAGGAATGGACGAACGAGCGGCGCATCGATGTCGCGGCCAAGCTTGAGCGACTCAACCTACTCGCACACATCGTCAGCCGCACGCGCAAGCGGGAGGTGCAGTCCGAACGAGTGTTGCGTGACCCGACCGTATTCGAGGCCAAGATGTCGCCCGTGGAGCAGGAGCTGTATCGGGCGATCACCGAGGGCACGCGTGAATATGCGCAAGCCAACGGCATTGAGCACGGATTCTTGCTCTCCACACCACAGCGGATGGTGGCGTCGAGCCCCGCCGCCTTGCTTCGGACTTGGCGTGACGATGGGCTTGATGCCGACGCGCTGGCAGTGACGATGGACGAGACGAATGAAGACGAAGAAATACTGCGCGAGGCGTCGTCCGGCCTCAAACGCTGGCTGGCGCGGCGAGCGCTGCGTGAGTTCGACCTCGGAGAACTGATCCGGAACGATTCGAAGTTCGACGAACTCGCTCAGGCACTGAATCGATTTTTGTCTGAGGATCGCGAAGCGAAAGCCATCGTGTTCACCACGTTTCGTGGCACCGCACGCTATCTGGTCGATCGTCTGTCCGCTGAGAACGTGGAAGCCGGGCTGTTGATGGGGGGCACGGAGTTCGACAAGGATGCCGTGGTCTCTGCCTTTCGCGATGACCGCAACTGCCGCATATTGGTGTGCACGGACGTCGCGGCGGAAGGCGTGGACCTGCAGTTCTGTCGCCTCGTAGTCAACTACGACCTGCCGTGGAATCCGATGCGTATCGAGCAGCGGATCGGACGTATCGACCGCATCGGGCAACGATCCAAGCGCATCCTGGTGTGGAACTTCGTCCATAAGGATACGATCGACGCACTCATCCTTGCGAGGCTGGCCAAGCGCATCGGGGTGTTCGAGAGCACCTTGGGCGAAACGGAAGCGATACTCGGCCAGGTCAGACGGCTCGAAGATGTCCTATTGTCGAGGCATTTGACGGCCGAGGAAGAAGCGCGCCTGATCGAGGAAGTAGCACTGGCCATCGAGAACGCCAAGCGCAAGCAGGAAGAGCTGGAGCGAGAGGCGATCCAGCTAGTGGCTCACGGCCAGCAGTTGCTGGCCCAGATCGAGGCGGCGCGAGGCGAGGGGAAGACCGTCACCCGTCACGATTTGGTTCGATATGTCGACGGGTATCTCCGGAACGTTCCTGGTTGCCGGTTCGTCGCGGCACGTGGCGAATCGGACACCTTCGACATCGGTCTAAGTCCCGGCGTGGCGGCGGAATTGGACGAATTCGTCAGGAGGGAGAATCTGGTCGGAAAGACCGGTCTGGGTACCGGTCAGACGAGGCGTTGTCGCTTCACTGACACGATCACCGAGAAGCCTAAGCCCGGAGAGGAGATCGTCCATCGCTTTCATCCGATCATCCGGTTCCTGTCGCGTAAGACCGAAGACGATGGGGATCGATTTCCGCTCTATGCGTCCAGAGTCGCCGCCGGTAACGTCGCGGCGGGGCGATACGCTCTGATGGCAAGATTGGCGAGTTTTTCCGGCGTGAAAGAAGAAGAACACCTTCTTGCCGCCGTCGCACCCCTCGAACAGGATACGCCCCTCGACGATCGAGAGGCGGAGGCCCTACTCGACTTGGTCAGGGAAGCGGGGCTCGACTGGCCAACGGTGGCGGTCGATGTCGCTCCGGAAGCCGGGGTGGCGGCCGTAGAACGATGCGAGGAGATTCTCAGGGATCGTTACAAGGCACTGAAGGATGAAAAATGGCGCGAGAACCGAGACCGCGCCGACGTGCTCTCGCACCTATTGGATGACCATGTTCACAAGAAGCGGGAAGGATTCGAGAAGCGGATCGCCAGCCACGAGACCTTCGCTTCATTGTACGGGAACAGCTCTGACGGTAAACGACGCAAGGGCCTGGCGAACGCGGAACGGAAAAAGCTGGAGGATTTCCTGGCCAGGATGGAAACGCGCCGGGCGACGCTGGCCAGGAAGAGTCAGACCTTTTCGGCAGAGACGCGAGAGATCTGTGTGCTGCTAGTAGACGTGGTACGGGAGGAGGATAGGCCGTGAAGAGCTGGAAAGAACAACTGAAGGGTGTCAAACGAGCATTACATGAGGCGGACGTACTAGACGAGAAACGAGGTGGAAAGCCGGCCAAAGTGGACTTTGAGCCACCGAAATCTTGGATGACCGACGACCGTTCGATATCGAAAAGGGATCGCGAATCGAAGGAGGGTTCTCGCCCCGCTCCGATTCCGTCGAAGGCGACCGGCCAACAGACCAGTGTCCACCGTCAGGTCGCCTTGACTGCCCAGAATCCCGTCCGACAACCTGCCACTCCAAGCACCGCCAGTCCTTCGTCCGACGAGCCATTGGTGTCTCCCAACAGGACGACGACGCCACCCGCTTTCCGACCGCACATCGAGGGGCATGCCCTGACCATGCCCGACTGGAGTGGCGCCGGCAGGTCGTTGCAGCATCCCGACCAACAAGGCGGGAGAGCGGCGCCGATGATCGTCAGAATCGGTGTGGATTTTGGGACCGCCTTCACGAAGGTGGCGATTCGAGCAGGTATCGATCTGGTGCCCGTCGATTGGTCTCCGATAACGGGCGACCAATCGGCGACGGGGCGCTATGTGATACCCGGTTTTGTGGTCCGTGCGTCCGATGGAGTGTACTGTTGGCAGCGGCTTGCCGAATCCGAGATCCAGGGGAATCTCAAGTTACCGATCTTGGAGATGGCCGGCTGCGACAAATGTCCAACGGCCACCCTGGCTTATCTCGCCTTGATCATCCGCTATGCCAGAGCGTTCCTGTATCGCCACCCGGAGGTCGGGAGAAAACTTATGACGCGTTCGCTTCGTTGGGAGTTGAACGTCGGATGCCCCACCGAGCCGCACGAAAGACCGGAGATCGTCCGGCTGTTCGGTCGCGTCGCGCAGACTGCTTGGCGATTGGCGGCAATGGACGATCTCCGAGAGTCGAACATCAAGGTCGCATGGGAGACTGACAAAGAGGACGGCGGCTTGGAGGCGGAACCGGGCGTCGTGCCGGAGTTCGTGGCGCAAATCGCCGGCTACCTCGGATCACCCCAGTTGAGCGAAGGGCTCCACGCGCTGATCGACGTCGGTGCCGCCACTCTCGACGTGGCGACGTTCAACGTCGTCTTGCCGAACGATCTTGATTCATCACCACGGATCCCAATCTTCTTCTCGGCCGTCCGCCCATTCGGTACCCATTACCTATCCCACAATCGCCATTCCCGACTAGACCTTGATTTACTATGGGACGATGCTGCACCGATTGAGCCGGCCGATAGCTTCGCGAAACGACACGGCAAACGCCATAGCGAGGTCGATGCCGCCGATTCGGATTTCATGAATCGAGTCACGAGCTGCATCACCAGGGTGATCGACGGCACACGCACCAACGCAAGGGGAGACCCGCGAAGCCCGGCTTGGCGCGAGGGATTGCCGATATTCGTCACTGGCGGTGGATCTAGTTGTCAGCTCTACCGGCGGGTCATCGAAGGGGTACAAATCGACCTGAAGCGACGACTGGGTTCATCGAGCCGCTTCCGGTTCGTCGAATTAGACCCGCTCGGTGCAAACGCATCGCACTTCGGCATTGATTCCGGAGGAAGACTCTCCGTCGCGATCGGTTTGACGCAGGATGCCGAAAACATTGCTCGCGTCGTCCCGCATCGCGATGTCGAGCCGATTTTCCAGGTCGCGAAGGAGCGTGTCGACCATAGTGAGATCTATGGCGACCGGTGAATCGACGCAAAGCTTCTTTAATCGACAGGTATAGCGACTCGGGCGAATGCCGATGAGGTGAAATTGATGAAGGAAAAAGACAAAAACGAACCAAATGTAGGCGCAGACAAGCAGCCTCATGCCTGGATCGCCGTCGATCATGGTCTCGGCACCGATGACAGGATCGCGCCCTATACCTTGGTATTGAAGGGTGATCGGTCCTTGTATCAGGACATCGCCGAGGACGATTGGATCATCGTCTTGAATCCCGCTGGAGAAATCGTCCGCGCCGGACGTGTGCTACGGGTTCGCTCCGATCTTGAAGTCACCATGCTCTTCTTCGACCGGGTGTCCGCGACCGACGCACCCATGCCGGTTACCAACGCCTCGCTGGCTCTCCCATCTTCGGGAACCGTCGGCCGAATCCAGTGGGCGGAATTCGTCGCAGCGCTACACACCGCGCTAAACCAGACCATTGATGGCGTATCGACGGTCGAGGATCGAGCTTACATCCGCGAGTTGCTGCAACTCGCCGTGGTGGACGACTTGCTTGGCCCGGCGGGTGGCCCGCACGAGCGCATCGTCGACATGAGCGTGCGTGACCGTTATTTGGTGGGCAAGCTGGCACCACGCGAGGCGCCGCAAGGCGGCATCGAGGGGCTGGAGGGCCCGCTGGCAGAGGAAGATGTAGAGGAACCCGACGATCCGATCGCGCCCGGTCAGCACGAGCCCGGAGCCGAATTCGGAACGGCGACCGGACGCGTGGAACCTGAATCGGATGCAGCCGACGAAATCGACGCCGCCAGCAATCAATCGCTCGCACCCAGCAGCTTCGGTATGACTTTCTGTGTAGATGGCGACGTGGAGCGTATCGAGGTCGAGGCGCGCTGGGGGCAGTACGAGCGCGTGCCCAACGGGGAGCACGAACTGACGAGGCCAAATGGACAGAAAGTCAAGGTTTGGCAGCGTATTCCTTGTGGCGGGAAGCTGGTGCTGCCGCTCATCGAGGGCGTGATTCCTCATCAAGCACCGGACGCGCATCGTCCGGCGGTGCGGATACAGGGTTCCATCCGTGCCAAGAACGCCAACGGCGACCGCTTGGTGACGCTGTTCCTGATCAACGCGCAGGAAGAACCGGACACCAACCGTGACACGGCTTGGGTGTTCCAGCCGGAACTCATCGTGCGGGCGGAAACGGAGACTTCCAGTCGCGCCATCTTCCGTCGGCGTCCGGTGCTGGATGCTGACGGAATGGACCCCGAACGCGAGTCGTTGGAGATGATCTACCGCAATCGTGTGGAATTCGCGGTCGGACATGGAGTCGCCGTCCACGCGGTGACGGCAGACGACGTGACGCTGGCCACCGAAGTGCGCACGACCGTCCTGCCGCAGTACGAAGTGCAGGTAACGGAGACGCCGGGCCTCGATCCCATAGACCGTCCGGCAATGAAGGCGATGGTGGAAAGCGGTCTGCTCGACATGCAGCGCCTCGCCACGCTGGACGTCGCCCAGTTGTTCGATGCCCTCAACATGCTAACCAAGGATTACGCGGCGTGGATCGACGAGCAGCGTGCTCGCATCGGCAAGGACGTGATCGGGTACGATACGCAGGCTGGGCAAGCGCTGGATCGGTGTCAGGAGATCCAGATGCGCTTACAGCAAGGTATCGACACGTTGAAGAGCGACGAGAAAGCCTTGGCGGCCTTCCGCTTCGCCAACCGAGCAATGGCGATCCAGCGCGTGCGTAGCCAGTACGCGCTCGAAATACGGCGAGGCCGGGACGTCACCGTCGATCAGTTCGACCTGCCGAAGAACCGTAGCTGGCGTCCGTTCCAATTGGCGTTCCTGCTACTGTCGATCCCATCGCTGGCGGACCCCACGCATCCGGATCGCGTGCAGCCCATGGAAGCCCATGCCGATCTATTGTGGTTTCCCACCGGCGGCGGCAAGACCGAAGCCTATCTTGGCGTCGCGGCGTTCACCATGGTAATCCGACGCCTACAAGGCAAGCTGGGCGGATACGACGGTTCGCGCGGGCTAGCCGTGATTATGCGCTACACCCTACGCCTGCTGACGTTGCAGCAATTTCAGCGCGCCACTGCGTTGATCTGCGCAATGGAAAAACTTCGGCGAGATGCATTCATACGAGGTGATGAATCACTGGGTAGGGAACCCTTCAGCATCGGCTTGTGGGTCGGCAACAAGGTGACACCAGGCACGACTGAGGAAAGCCACTACGCCATTCAAGCCCTGCGAGATTCAGGAAAGAACAAAGCAGGGCGTACTTCACCTCTTCAGCTCACCAGTTGTCCTTGGTGTGGCTCTGCGATCGATCCGGGAAAAGATGTCGTTGTAGATAAGGATCGTGGCCGAACGGTGGTTTACTGTGGCGACAAGAAGAGCAGTTGCGCTTTCTCGCGCGGCAGATCGAGCAACCTTTCGCATCCCGGCATCCCAGTCCTGACCGTGGACGAGGAAATCTATCACCGCCCGCCGACGATGATGATCGCCACCGTGGACAAGTTCGCCATGATGGCGTGGCGTGGTCAGGTACGCACACTTTTCGGTCGCGTGAGCCAAGAGTGCGAGCGCCATGGTCTGCTCTGGCGCGAGGCGGACTGCTGCAACGGAAATCACCAGGCCGGGAAAGGCCTGCCCGCGGTCAAGATCAAGAACGTCGCGCCGATCCGACCGCCCGATCTCATTATCCAAGACGAGTTCCACCTCATCAGTGGCCCACTCGGCACGATGGTCGGCTTGTACGAATCCGCCGTCGACGAGTTGTGTGGATGGACGCTCGATGGCAAGACGGTCAAGCCGAAGATCGTCGCGTCCACGGCGACGGTACGTAAAGCCAAGGAACAGGTGAACAACGTGTTCATGCGGCACGTATCGGTGTTCCCGCCGCACGGCCTGGACGTGGAAGACAACTACTTCTCGGTTCAGCGTCCAATCGAGGACAAACCCGGAAGACGCTATCTCGGCGTGTGCTCCCCCGGTAGCTCGCGCCCCGCGATGCTGATCCGTGTCTACACCGCCTTCCTAACCGCTGCCCAGGCCCTGTTCGATCGCTTCGGCGACCCGGCCGACCCGTACATGACCATGGTCGGCTACTTCAATTCGCTGCGAGAGTTGGGCGGGATGCGGCGTTTGGCCGAGGACGACGTGCAAACGCGCTCCTATCGCGTGCAGATGAGCATGGTGGAAAGACCCGCGCTCGCGCAGCGCAGCGTCAATAACATCCGCGAGCTGACGTCGCGCGTCTCCAGTCAGGACATACCGAAGTACCTTGATGACCTGGAAGTCAAGTTCGGGGCGATGTTTGATGCGAGCACCGGGAAGTACGTGACGAAATGGAATGAAGGCGACACACGCGCGATCGACGTGGTGCTGGCGACCAACATGCTGTCGGTCGGCGTGGACGTGAATCGTTTGGGCTTGATGGCGGTCAACGGCCAGCCCAAAGGCACGGCGGAATACATCCAGGCCACCAGCCGCGTGGGTCGATCCTTTCCCGGCTTGGTCTGTACGGTTCTCACCTGGGCGCGTCCGCGCGATCTCTCGCACTACGAGACGTTCGAGCACTACCACGCGACGTTCTACAAGCATGTGGAAGCGCAGTCGGTGACGCCATTCTCCCCACGGGCGATGGATCGCGGCTTGACCGGCGCACTCCTTTCCCTGATGCGTCTGGAGAACGACGCCTTCAGTCCGAACGTGGGCGCAGGCGAGCTGGAAAAATCCGACAACCCCGAGGTCACGGAAGCGATTGACGTATTGGTGAGGCGGGCTTGGAATGTCAGCGAGACGCCCGCCATCAAGAATTTGGCCGAACGTGAATTGAAAGAACGTGCAGACGAATGGGCGAAAGAAGTGAGCGTTCCCGGCCGGACATTGGCTTACGAAAAGCGCGGCGCCCAGGCGGCGACGATGTTTGGGTTGCTCAAGTCGCCGGGCACTCACGCTTGGGACAATTGGACGGTTCCGATGTCGATGCGCGAAGTTGAACCGGGCGTACGCCTGATCATGAATACGGAACATATCTCGGACTACCACGGATGGAAACCTCGTCCGCTGCCCAAGAACGAGGACTAACCATGACTACGAATCGAACACCCGTCGGAGAAGTCCGACCCAGTCAACTGCTCTGGACATACGGACCCGGCGCCCTGATCGACTTGCCGAGCCTCTCGGTGGTGACGCTGGGCATTGACCAATGGGAGAAAGACAGGTGCCAGCCCATCGTCGAGCCGCGACTGCTCGCCGCCGTCCGCAAGATCCTCGGGCCACAGGTCGAGAATCTGCGCGTCCCCCCTTTTCAGAAGAGCGAGCTCGTCGACCCGTGGTCGGCGGAAGCGAACATTGGTGTCCCCGTCCGTCCGTTTCCGCGCTGGATGCGCTGCGTGAAGTGTGGTCTGCTATCGCCCTTCGATGCGGGCCTGGTCGAGATCAAGGAAAACCGCTTCCGTCCAGAACGAACCCGCTTCGTCCACAAGGGATGCAGGGGCTCCAAGGGTGACCAGCCCGCGAAGGATGCCGATGCGGTTCCGGCGCGTTTCCTCTTGGCCTGCCGCGATGGCCACCTCGACGATTTCCCTTGGCATTACTTCGTCCATGGCGGCAACAGCTCGTGCAAGGGGACACTGCGCTTCTTTGAAAGCGGAGCCTCGTTGCAGACGGAAAACCTATGGGTGAAGTGCGATGCTTGTGGCGCGTCGCGCAGCATGGCACATGCCTTTGGCAAGGCTGGAAAGGAAAACCTGCCGAGCTGCCGAGGCAGGCATCCTCACCTCGATCATTTCGACGAAGAGTGTGACGAAGAGGCACGGGCCGTCCTGCTGGGTTCGACGAACAGCTGGTTCCCAATCACGCTGTCCGCGCTCGCCATCCCACAGGCCAAAGACCCACTCGGCCAACTCCTTCAGGATGGGTGGGAGTTCTTCGATGATCTGGACTCTGAGGCCGCCGTCGCCGTGACGGTAAAGACGCTGAAAAAGACTGGGGCCTTACCGGGCATCGACAAGTACTCGGCATCGGATATCTGGGCGGCCATCGAAGCCAAGCGCAACGGCGGTGGAGAGGAGGTCGACGGTGAGGCAGACATCAAGGGGCCGGAATGGGAGGTGCTGACGTCTGCCAATCCGCCTTCTGACTACCCACACTTCATGAGCAAGAAGGTGGCCACGCCACCTGGCTTCGAGAATCGGATCAACAAAGTGTTACTGCTTGAGCGGCTCCGCGAAGTCAACGCACTATTAGGCTTCACCCGTGTGGAAGCACCCGAAGAAGCCAGCGATCCTAACGAGCGCCCCCAAATGGCGGGCCTCGCGCGCCGCAAGCCAGATTGGGTTCCTGCCAATCAGGTTCACGGTGAGGGCATCTTCATCCAATTCGACGAAGCCGCACTGCGCACGTGGGAAGCGCAGGATGGCGTCAATCGAGTGGATAGAATGCTTGAAGGTGGGCATCGGGGATGGCGCAACGCACGCCGCCTCGACCCAGACGAGGGCTACCCCGGTATCCGGTACGCCATGCTCCACACACTTTCACACCTGCTCATCCGCGAACTGGCGCTGGAATGCGGCTACAACGCGGCGAGCATCCGCGAACGCATCTATGCCGACGGGTCGGGCGCCGACCCGCAAGCGGGCATCCTCATCTACACGGCGGCGGCCGACTCCGATGGGACGCTGGGAGGTCTCGTCGATCTCGGCAAGCCGGAAAACCTCGGGCGCCTGTTAAGACAAGCATTGAATCGTTCGAAGATCTGCTCATCTGATCCGCTTTGTTCTGAGCATGATCCCGAGAAAGATCGCTCCCTTCATGCTGCGGCATGTCACGCCTGTAGCTTGGTGGCGGAGACCTCCTGCGAACGCGGCAATCGCTATCTGGACCGGTCATTGTTGGTTCCGACGCTGGAACGAATCGACGCGGCTTTCTTCCAGGGATTATGAAATGGAAAAGCTTTTGGACGCCGTCGCGGCCGTGGTCTGTCTGGTGTCTCCTGAAAAGGTGCACGCCATAGCCAGTCGGATTCGCCGGACCGATACCAGCAAAGTAGGCAGCACACTGTCTGGCGTAGTCGGCACGCCTGCGGCGGCTGGAGTCGTGGATCAGCTCGTTGATGCTTGGCGCGCGACCACTGTCAGTGCCGAGGAACTCGCATCAATGCTGCTCGCCGCCGGCCATGTCTTCATTAAGGCTGCGAACCAGCAATCCACCGAACTCGTCTGGACGGGACCGACGACGCCCTTCGTATCGGCTCGTCGAACAGAGCAAGCACTATTGCAAGTCATCAATGCAGCTGAGCATACCTTGTTCATCACCAGCTTCGTTGCCTATGACGTCGCGAGCATCGTCAAGGCGCTAAATGTGGCAAATGACCGGGGAGTAGTCATTTCCATGCTACTCGAATTATCTCAGGACCACGGTGGAAGCATCAGCTTCGACGCGATAGGTAAGATGAGGACGCAAGTCCCCGCCTCGCGACTCTACGCCTGGCGAGACAAGGCCGCTCCCTTCATCGACGGGCGCGTCCATGCCAAAGTCGCTGTAGCTGATGGCAGGATGTGTTTGATCACCAGTGCGAACTTGACTGGGCATGCGATGGATAAAAACATGGAGGCTGGCGTTCTCATCTCAGGAGGCCACATTCCCCAACTATTGAGTGACCACTTGGGATTCTTGGTCGATACGAAATTGGTTTCATCGGTGTAGGATCAAGAACTATTGTTCGTTGATGTAGATAAAGGGTAGTGTGCTGTTCAAGAACCCTGCCAATTCCCAAGGCATCCTGCACCGAAGTGTGAAGGCAGGTGGTTTTGCACCATCTGCAATGTGAACACCGCGCTGTTCTGAATGTGCTGATGTATTAGCGCGTCAACGCGAGCGGCGAAAGCTCAAACACGTATTGTTTTCGGAACGCCAAAACGGCAGGGCGATGCAGCATACAGACTTGGTCTGGTTCTTCAGTTTTGGGAGGAGGCACGCGCCGCGCGCCTGAGCCGCCTTGCCTATTCTTTATTCATCTTTGCAACGTATCCCACGCGGACGGTTTGACAGCCTCTTCAGCCGGCCCCTGCGGTGACCACACTCCGAAAAGTCCTACTTCTGAGAGTAACCGGTCGCTACCCCTACATTTTTTGATTTCCTGAGCAGCCAGTCCTGCGAGTCGTTCGTACCAAACGTGCGAAAGCGTCTCTGCAAGACTTTTGTGTCATTGCAGGCGACTACACTGAATAGGGTATTGGCGGGTTAGGCGCCATAGCCCAATCCACACACATAACGGGGGTGCCGCTTTTTGACCCATTAACATAGGGATAGCCCCCGGGACACTCGCTACCCAATGCACCGTGGGAAGCACACTGCAAGTTCGCCGTTGAAACGTTTCCATCCATGCTTTTGCGACCAGGAGGCTCTATGACGACAAGCGACACCAAGCAGCAGACTCTGGTAACCAGGACCGCACAGACCGAGCAGCGGTATCGTCAGCTGTTTGCCATGTTCCGCAAGCTGGCACAACAAGCTCTTGATGCCGGCATGGCCGATGCAACGGTGCCAGAACCGGTACGTATGGTAGCAATCTTCTTGGCGCGGGAGGCAAGCTGGTCGGCCGCGACCGCGCGCACCTACCGGGCCTCACTCGTTTTCGGCCTGCAGCAACTTGATGACGAGGCTGTCACCCAGGCGTTGGAAATGCTGTATCACGTCGGAGAGGACGCTGAGGACCGTATGCGGCGCCAGATGTCGATGCAAGAAGAGCGTCGACAACGTAAAGAGGGACGGCCGGTCGGCGGCCAGCAAAAAGCAAAACGGTTTTCCAAGGCACAAGTCAACCGCCTACTGGCAGAACTGCACACATCGCGCAGCCAGTGGGCCGATGCAACCAGCGATTGGTTCATGGCTGGAGCGCTGACCGGCCTACGCCCTTGCGAGTGGTGCCGTGCCGAACTGATCGACAGTGACGGGCTGAGTGCGCTACGGGTACAAAACGCGAAAGCCACCAACGGCCGTAGCCATGGCCCAAACCGCACCATTCTGTTGGCTGATCTCGATGGCTGGCAGCGTGCTCTGATCGTGCGCCATCTCGTGCGAGTACAGGGGTACGCGCGACAGGAGCGCTTCGAGAAGATGTATGAAGCCTGCCGTCAGCTCATCCGTGATGCCGCAGACCGCGTGTTTCCGAAAGACGTCCGGCACCCAACTCTCTATACCGCGCGCCACATGTTCGCCGCCAGTGTGAAAACCATGTTCAGTCAGGCAGAGGTTGCCGCGCTGATGGGGCATGCCTCCATTGAAACCGCCGGTCGTCATTATGCCGAACGATGGAGTGCCAGCGGTGTTGCAGGTGTGCGCCCCAGTAATGGGGACGTCGAGGCGGTCCTCAATCGAAACTCATCGCGATCCGGCGCCGAGCCCCTGCACACGTTTGTAAAGAAAGTTCATCCGTAGAGGCTCAAGCCATCGTGCTGCCGGTCTGCTCAGGTTCGGCAGCACCATCTTTTGCATGACCCAGAGACTCGAACGCTATAACCTCCCACAGCGCAGATATAGCACCGCGATGTGGGCGCGCCGGCAAACGAACCACCGTCCTGGACCACCAGGGAGTCGGCACTACTGCCCCAGGGTGACAGCAGATGCCTGCTGTGTCATTTCCCACGCGTGCCTCCGCGATCGGTCAATCCGGTCGGGCTCACTAATCTAAAACCGTACCTTGATCGCGCAGCATGGACAGATGCAATTGCCTTGTCCTTGCCACAAGGGGAGTCTGAGCGCAAGCCGGCTGCTTCAGTGACGCGAATCGGTCCACATCGCGGCCTCGTCATTCGCGGGCAGTAGCCCTACGCAGATCGGCGCAATGCCTGGGCAGCTCATTGTAAGCGGTGCCCGCTTTGCACCTTGCGCTTTCGGCGGATGCGACTATAACTAAGTCCATTGCTTGCGTGCTTGCTCTCTTGAGCAGCGCGCATACCCGATCTGCTGCTCATTTTTTGTGCAAGGGAGTTTCATGAATCACCAAGCGCTTTCCATGCAATTGACGCGCACCGTCATGCAGGCGAATCATGCAAATCAGGCGTCGAGCACCCTGCCTAGCAGCCTTGGCATTCACGACACCGAAGCAGAAGAATCCGGTATCCAGGAACAGAACAATTCGCTCTTCATTCCACGGTCGTCGGCAATCGTCCTGCTGACCAAATATGCGAAGAAGCCCGAGCGCTTCATCCGCCAGATGTGCGCCCTAGTTGCTTCGGACCTTCGCGCGGCACGCGACCTTGCCCAATACCTGTGCCGGTCCCCGGACCCGGCGCGGCGGCGATCCGGACAGTTGCTGCTTGACTGGTGTAATGAGCAGGAGTGCTCGGTCGGCACCTGCGACGATGACAGTACGGACACGACTACTGACGACCTGTTTGATTTGGTCGACTTTGATGACGAATTCGAAGATGCTGCGTCCAGTGTGCGCGAGGATGCAAAGACGAGCACGGCGGACATTGATGCCAACTGTGTCGAGGCTGACGGGATTCCATCGCTGCGCGACGCGGACCTGCCTCCCCCCACGCTACTCGCCTGGCCGCGCCCAGCAGAGCTGGCGCAGCAGGTGGCTCTGTTCTCTGCGGAGGAAATCGATGCGTATGCCGCCACCTTCGAGCAGCGCGTGAAGGACAGCGAGGAACGTGCTGCAGTAGCCGAAGTGATCAACCATCTGCGCCGGTCTGGCATCCATCGCAAACTCGCCACGCCTGGCCCGTCCTGGCGGGAACAGGTGGACCACTTAGAAGCGCAGTTTCCAAATTGCGTCCATTATCTCGACTACCTGCGCGCGTCCATCGTATTGGCCGAACGCGAGGGAACTGTCCTACAGCTGTCCCCCGTGGTGCTGGATGGCCCCCCCGGCGTGGGTAAAAGCCTTCTTGCCCAACGCGTTGCAGAATTGCTGGGTACCAGTTCTCACACAATTGATGTCTCTGCAGAGCAGGAGAACAGTGCGATTGCAGGCAGCAGCCGATTTTGGGCAAACGGCCATCCGGGGGAGCTGTTTCAGCTGTTGGTATATGGACAATATGCCAACCCCGTGATCGTGCTCGACGAAGTGGAGAAAGCCAGCGCCGACCTTCGTTTCGACCCCCTGGCTCCGCTTCACGCCCTTTTGGAATGCGACAGCGCCTCTCGATTTCGGGATAAATGTCACCCTTGGTTAAAGATCAACGCGTCTTGTGTGGTATGGGTCTGCACGTCGAATGACGCGCACAGGCTGCCTGCCCCAATTCGCAATCGTCTGCGGGTATTTTCCATTCCGCCACTGACGGCGACGCAGGCGATGTCGATTGCACTGCAGCTGTGGCAGTCCCTGTGCGCGGAATTGCCTCGTGCAGCTGCTGGCGTACAGCTGACCGAGGAGGCATTGGCGGTGCTCGCACATCACCCGCCCCGGTCGATCCGCAAGGCGCTGCGGGAGGCATTGGGCCGTGCCGTTTATGCGGACCGCCTAATAATTGCCGCAGACGACATTGCCGGCGTTCTGGGAAACGTCCGTAAAACCAGACTCGGTTTTCTTTAAAACGAAATAGTCGCCTTCCTATCCAGCGCTTCGCACCTGCCGTCGCGTTGAATAGGTCTTTCAAAACCGTACGACCTGTATCCGATAAAGGGTCGGAGCCGGGCGGGTAGGGCGACCCGCGACCAAGACCGGTCCGACGGCTGCCTGAATGCACTATTTCAGTCCATATTCCTTAAAGACGGCGCGTGCGACGGCCAAGTATGGCTGCTGAGCTTCGAGCAACTTACGGGCGTCGTTCAACAGGTCCGTGGCCAGTTGTTCCTGTTCCTTACGCCGCTCGGCTCTAAGTTCGCCCACCGCGATTTCCTCCGCTTTTAGCGCGCGCTCAATGGCCGTGCGCACGAGCCGTTCCCTTTCGCCCCGCTGTTCCACGAGGTCGGTGCGCCGCAGGCCGAAGACCTCAATCGATTGCGCGCCGCGCAGGCTTTCCACGCCGCCCCGCTTCTTTGCCCTAATCACGCCGCCGCGCAGGAATTCCAGGTGAGATTCCGGCCGGTCGTCGCAAGGATTCGACAAGAGGTGGACCTCCCGACATACGGCGCGATGGCTACGCCAACGCTTCTTCTCGTCCTCCACCGGGAAGATCTTAGCGTTTTTGTCGACCTGCAATTTATTTGTCTACCAAAATGGGATTGTGTAAAGGCGATGTAGATAAATGCGCGGATTTACTCGTGATAAAAGACGTTTTCAAAAGTAAATCTGGAAATTGTTTTTTAACATCAATTCAAAAATTGACGAACAGTCCGTTATCCGTCACCGTTACATCAAGCACGGAAGAAGCCGGGTGAATTGGTCGCCCTGCCTAGACGTGCCTGCTCAGTACGGCTTAAAAAGGGGGCAACGGCTGCGCCACACAAGAAATCCCTGACAATTTTTATCATGACAACTATTGCTTTTCTGAAGGCTGCATCTTTATTGGTGTCCTCCTTCCTCAAAACCACCCTCGCAGTACTATCAGCCGACGTGATCGGCGGCGTGCTGTTCCTGCTAATCCTCGGCGCAGTGACTAAGTTGCTATCCGCAGCAGCTGACGCGATGCGCGCGTGGAAGGGAGGTGAAAAGTAAGCTTTGATGCCGCCCTCCGGGCGGCTTTTTTTTTGAAACGCCGTCCCAAGTCTAAGGTCTAAAAGTTCGCACTTCATCTCCACCACTCCTCCAAGCCCGACCCTTTGTTATGATCGTCGACGACAATCCGGACGGTTGCTTGATCCTAGATCATCACCGCCTGAACGCTCGTCCGTTCGTCGATGAACTGCGGGCGCTTGGACGCGCCAGGTCGGGGCCTGACGATGACATTCCGTAGATGCAATGCTGGCCGCATAGACACTTACAGGGGTCAAACCGATACCGCTGTTGTAAAAACGCCGACCGCCGCAAATATTTTTGCGGAGCCGCCGTGCGCGCCGGGGAAACCGGCCCGGTTGCGTTGGCGGCTCTCCTTGACGCGCCGCGGCGGCCTGCTTGCGCGAGCAAAACAGGGGGGCTAGACGCGCCAGGCGCGACCAGGCTACCTTGAATGGACCGACTTCACTCCACGCGAAGGAACCTTCCATGCACGCCACAACGATCGCCATCAGCCACGCCGCAACCGCCCTCTGCGCGCCGGTGCCCCAGCTTGACCCCGCCTATGCCCGCATCCTGCGCCGCCGCGGGCGCATTCACCTCGCCATCGTCGGCATCGACTGGTTTCCGACCGGCGCCACGCGTATCCCGTTCTGCAAACGGACTTGGGCCGAGCAGCGCAAGCGCAACGGCGCCGGCTTCACGGTCCTCGATGCGCTCGGCATCGACATGATGCGCGCCCAGGACCTGTTTGACACGCCGCGCGAACTGTTCCTGTTTCTGGCCGAGCAGTACGGCATCGTCTTCCTCAATGCCGCCTATACGTATGTCGGCGGCAAGCGCACCGCGCACACCCTGTCCGTGTTCCTGCGCGCGCGCGTGATCAACCTGCCGGTATTTGCCAAGGCGCGCCATATCCTCCTATGCGGCAACCCGGCGCACCGGGAATACGGCCACCTGTCGCGCACAACTTGCGTGCTGCATCCGGCGGCCAAGCGGCCAGCCTTCAAGGCGCGCTGGAGCGCCCATTGGTCTTCGCACGCGATAGCGCGCCAACTGAGCCTGAAGATCGTGCTCTAGGCGACCATGATCTTGGCGAACGATGAGTATCTACTTCGATGAGTATGGCGGCCATGATTGGTTCGGCTATGGTGGTTCCCTGATCGAACGTGGCTTGCTTTTATGCTGCGCGGACCGACTTCGACACCAACAGGTTGCAGCGCTGTACACCCCGCCCCACTACGACTCCGGCCGCCATTGAAGCGCGATGGTTTCGAAATCATCCTGCAGGCCAAGGTCGTACACCGAAAAATCGTAATAGGCCAGCGCGGCGACCACCGTTACCATGTCATCGGCAATGTTGATCAAGACGCTCAACAGGTAGCGCGGATTCCAAGCGCCGTACTGGTGGGCGTCCGTTACGACCAACAGAAAATTGGCGACGTGGCGCGGCTGGCCGCTGTGCCGCTGTGCCGCTTGGCTATGTCGATCAGGCGCAGCAGTGCGGCGCGTTGCGGCTCGGTAAGGGTGTTTTTTCAGTCCTGATCTGCCGTGCCTGCCATGAGCCTTTTCAAGAGCCCCTTTGCCCATGCAGGATCTCGCGCCATTGCACTGCCTATTGGAGCGCTTTCGGCACTGGTTGGCGACGGCTGTCCGATGTCAGCGTCCACATCGACCACGGCACTGAAGTCATTGGCAGCCTGCCCCGAACGCTCCGCCCGGGTCACTGGATCAGCATAGGTGCCGCGCAACCAGTAAACATTGGACGGCAGCTTGGTGAGATCACCCTCACGGCGAGCCGTGATCAGCTCGTGACCGGTGAGCGTGGAAATGCCGTGCGAGATCTGATTCCGCCCCAGCTTCAGCACTTGTTGCATCTTGTCGTAAGTGACCGTGGCCTTGTGCGTGTTTTTGTCGCGCACCGAAGCCAGGTACAGGTACATCTGCAATGCGTCCACGGTGGCTGCCTCGCGATTTGGTAAGGCGGTAATGGCCTTGACCTCGCGCCGTTTATACCTGTCGCCGAACAGGTAGAACTTCGGCAGCTTGGTCCAGTACTTCGGGTTTTCGTAGTTGCACAGCTGGTAGACCGCCGGGCGTCCGCCCAGCTTGTTGATCAATCCCCAGCTCTCCAGGTGACGCAACCCCTCGACCACCATCGGGCGCGACGTCCTGATCAACGTACACAGCTGCGTGAGGCTAGCCCTGACACAGCCGGGCGCCGGCAGTTCTTCCTTTGCCTTGTAGTTCGCTTTCAGACAGAACGCGATATAGAGCTTCAGGGCCGCGATCGCCTCCCCGCAAGGGGTGCTGCGGATCACGGCGTGAACCCGTGCATCGGTTTGCCAAGTACAGGGCATTTTCGCCCAGGTTTCGTCCAGTGCGGTCATTTCTTTGTCTTCGCTCCCTTGATAGCGGTAGCAGCAAGCCAGATGGCCGCCAGGGCGACCACGCCGACGACGATCATGGCCAGATTCGTAGGATCGATCGCGGCCGCAGCGGCGATCAGGTGAGAATTCAGTGTTGGCAAAGCAACCTCCATAAAAGTGATTTCCACTTTTTAACTGATGCAACACCTACCGTCTAGATATAAGTATCCAGCGCAAGTTCCTTAAAACCTAATATTCATGCGGGTTTCGGGACGAAAATCAGCCGCTTCGACGGTAAACGAGATTTCGGACTTTTGGTTTGAGGGCTTGGAAAAACCACTTTTAACGTGGACGATGCGATGTGCCACCGTCGCGCCGGTGACCAGCCAGTGGCTGCCAATAACCAGCACATCACTGCCATTCGAAATTGCTTGCAATCAGCCTGATTCATCTTGCTACGCCTGCCATAGACGGGATCTCCCGCTGGACAACCGCTGCGCAAATTGGATTGGCTCATCCGCAAACGCAGTTGCAGTTCATTCAACAGGCTGATGTAAGCGCGTCAGGAGATTGTCATTGGCGACTTATAATGAGCGAGTCATTTAGCTTGAAAGAATTTATGGCCCTGATGTTTCAACCGAAGGTCGGCAGTGTGCTGATGTGCAGTTTCGAAGGTTTTGTGGAACCCGAGATGGTGAAGCGCCGTCCGGTTGTCGTCATCGCGCGCAACAAGGGTAATTGCCGTCTTGTTACCGTGGTGCCACTCAGCACGACTGAGCCGGACTTCGAAGAGGCTTACCACTACCAGCTGCCCACCAACCCGGTACCGGCCTACGCAGCGAAGCGATGCTGGGCAAAGTGCGATATGGTGGCGACAGTGTCCATCGAGCGTATGGACCGCCTGAAAAACAATAAGCGCGAGCGCGTCGTGCCAGTGATCGCTGACAGGGATTTGAAGGCAATACGGCTGGGTGTCGTCAACGCGCTGCAACTTCGAAACACCATTGTGGCCAACAACGCAGCCCATGCGGTCATTGAGGCTGCCGAAGCCATCTCGAACGCGGAAGCGCCCCGGGCAGTTGAAGCCACCGTTATCACCCCAAAGGAAACCGAATAGATTTCCCTCAAAGGGGGCCCCTGTACATTTTGGTTAATTGTGGGATAATACCCCGGTACCCAATTGGGACTTGTGAGCCTCTTCGCAAGAAGAGCCAGGTGCAGCGACCGGCGACGACAAGCCTGCTGCCTCTGTGAACAGGGCGCTTCGGCGCCCTTTGTCATTTCTAGCCTGGGAATTTCAACCCCTGTCGAATAGGCGTGATGCGCCCGGACTAAGAGCGATCGCCTTTTTCGGCAGCAGACGCAGCAGCTTATCGACGCCGGGCAGTTGCTTGCGCCGCTGCTCAATGCTTAAGCAAGGCCACACCGCCGACTGCCAACAGGCGCCCACCTGGTGCGCGGCGCCTGCGCCACGTCCGGGGGGAAGGCCGTCTTAACGTCCGTGTCCGGGCTGTTCAGTAAAGGAGGCGTGGTCAGATGGGGGAAATTTGGGGGAAATGTGCAGTGCTGTACGTTGCATTACGTAGCAGGATTGGGGGAGAGCATAAATATAAAAAACCAATGAAATCAACAGTTTGACTACGATTTCTTTCCTCCGAAGCCAAGGGTCGTGGGTTCGATCCCCGCCAGCCGCGCCATTCCATCTCCATTCCCAAGACATTCCCTCCGCATAGGGCCGTGTCTGTAGCGCGGTCGCCAACGCAAGCAGGGAAAGTTTCCGTAGTTGTTGCTTGCCCCCTCGCCGCCAGTAAATCCTTCCGTATCGATTCGGAGTCGGGCATTGGCGACGAGCGGTACGCGTGATGGAACCGCCACATGTCGGCCACGAGCGATGGATGGGACGCGCCGAACACGCCGGAACTGGTGAACGAACACACGGCGCTTTCAAAAGCCGTCGGGGCGGCAATTGCGAAGTATGTGGACGCGTCGCGCTCGACGCTCGTTGCGACCTGCAGCATCAACCCCGGATGGATCTTGTTGTCGCTGCTGGTGATCCGGTGGCGCCGTCCCGTAGGCGGATGCGTGCTTTTGCCGTTGCGCCGGGTATTCCGCCTCACCGGCCTTACTGCCCGAGCGGCGAAAAAGGTGCATGACAAGGTCTGAGGATGGTCTATCGTGCTCCGCCGCGCCTGGACGTCGCCCGTTCGCGCAACGCCAGCCTGACGTGGAAGATCCGCTGGCCGGCGCCGTGCTGCGACACTGCAGTCCCTTGCCGGTACGAAGTCGGCGTCACCCCGTGCTGCGTTACGCCGTCTTCTTCCCCAGCCCCAGATAGGTCTCGATCACCTTCGGATCATTCGCCACCTGCTGCGCCGGCCCCTGCAGCACCATCTCGCCGGTCTCCAGCACGTACGCATGGTCGGCCACCTGCAGCGCCGCGTGCGCATTCTGTTCCACCAGCAGGATCGCCACGCCGGTCTGCTTCAGGCGCACGATGATCTGGAAGATTTCCTTGACGATCAGTGGCGCCAGGCCAAGGCTGGGTTCGTCGAGCATCAGCAGATCCGGCTTGGCCATCAGCGCGCGGCCGAGCGCGAGCATCTGGCGCTCGCCGCCGGACAGCGTGCCGGCTTCCTGCGCGCGGCGCTCCTTCAGCCGCGGGAACAGCTCGTACACCACGCCCATCTGGTCGGCGTAATTCCTTTCGCCCGTCTTGTGGCGGCGGTAGCTGCCCAGCTGCAGGTTGTCTTCCACCGTCATCGTGGCGAACAGCTCGCGCTTTTCCGGCACCAGGCTCATGCCGCGCGCGACCCGCGCTTCGATCGGCACGCCGGTCAGGACGTGGCCGCGCAGCACCACGGCGCCGCGCACGGCGCCGCTGGCCGGCAGTGTGCCGGCGATGGCATTGAGCATGGTCGACTTGCCGGCGCCGTTGGGGCCGATTACCGTGACGATCTGGCCGGCGCCGACGGTCAGGCTGGCCCCGTGCAGCGCCTCGACCTTGCCATAGGCGACATGCAGGTCGCGCACTTCGAGTATCGGTGTCATCGTCTTTCCTTCATTCCACGCCGCCCAGGTAGGCTTCCAGCACCGCCGGATCCTTCTGCACCTCGGCCGGCAGGCCTTCGGCGATCCTGGTGCCGAATTCCATCACCACCAGCCGATCGGTCAGGTTCATCACGAAATCCATGTCGTGCTCGACCAGCAGGATGCTCATGCCTTCTTCCTTGAGCTTGCGCAGCAGGTCCGCGAGCGCCTGTTTTTCCTTGTAGCGCAGGCCGGCGGCCGGCTCGTCGAGCAGCAGCAGCGTCGGGTCGCAGCACAGCGCGCGGGCGATCTCGACGATGCGCTGCTGGCCGAGCGACAGGCTGCCGGCTTCCTCGTACAGCACATGGCCGAGGCCGACCCGCTCGAGCTGCCGCTTCGCCTCGAACAGCAGCGTCTGTTCCTCCGCGCGGTTCAGGCGCAGGATACTGGCGGCGATGCCGGCGACATTGCCGTGCGCGCCGCGCAGATGAGCGCCGAGCGCGACGTTCTCCAGCACCGTCATGGTCGGCAGCAGCCGCACATGCTGGAACGTGCGCGCGATGCCGAGCTTTACAATTTCGCGCGACGGCAGCGTGTCGATGCGGCGCAGCTCGCCGTGCGAGCGGAAGCGGATTTCGCCGCGGGTGGCCGCCAGCACGCCGGTGACCAGGTTGAACATGGTGGACTTGCCGGCGCCGTTGGGGCCGATCAGCCCCATGATCTCGCCGGCTTTCACCTCGAAAGACAGTTCGTTGACCGCGACCAGGCCGCCGAAGGTCTTGGTTGCGCCCTTGACCTGCAGCACGATTTCGCCGGCCTGGTGCCTGGCGCGCATCGGCAGCGCAGCGGCCTGCTGCGGCGCGACCGCGGCCGGCTTTGCCGGCAGCCACTGGCGCAAGGCAGGCCACAGGCCGTGGCGGGTACGCTGCAGCAGCAGCACCATCATGATGCCGAACACGATCACTTCGAAATTGCCGCTGGCGCCGAGCAGTTTCGGCAGCACCGATTGCAGCTGGTCCTTGAGCACCGTCAGCAGCGCCGAGCCGACGATTGCGCCCCACACATGCGCGGCGCCGCCGACCACCGCCATGAACAGGTATTCGATGCCGGTGTTCAGGCCGAACGGCGTCGGATTGATCGCGCGCTGCAGGTGCGCATACAGCCAGCCGGAAATGCTGGCCAGCAGCGCGGCCAGCACGAAGGCGGCAATCTTCATCGACGCGGTATTGATGCCCATCGCCTCGGCCATCACGCCGCCGGTGTTGAGCGCGCGGATCGCGCGCCCGGGGCGGGAATTGAGCAGGTTCTGCAGCGCGATCACCGCCAGGATCACCACCAGCCAGATCAGGTAGTACATGTCGCGCCCGCTGCTGAGCGTGACGGAAAACAGCGTGATCGGCGCGATGCCGGTCAGCCCGTCGTATTTGCCGAGGAAGTCCAGGTTGCCGAACAGGAAGTAAAGCGACAGGCCCCAGGCGATCGTGCCCAGCGGCAGATAGTGGCCGGACAGGCGCATCGTGATCGCGCCGAGCAGGAAGGCGGTGGCGGCCGTGATGGCGATGCCGGCCGCCAGGCCGATCCAGGGCGACAGCCCGTACCGGGTCGACAGGTAGGCAGTCGCATACGCGCCGAGGCCGACGAAGGCGGCCTGCCCGAACGAGGTCAGGCCGGCGACGCCGGTCAGCAGCACCAGGCCGAGCGCGACGATCGCCGACATGCCGATGTAGTTGGCGAGGGTGATCCAGAACTCCGGCGTCGGCAGCAGCGGAACCAGCGCGACGGCGGCGATGAAGAGGGCGAAGTAACGGTTCATCATTCCTCCCCTTCGTCCACATGCCTGGTCGTCAGCGAGCGCCACAGCAGCACCGGGATGATCAGGGTGAACACGATCACCTCCTTGAAGGCGCTGGCCCAGAACGAGGAATACGACTCCAGCAGGCCGACCAGGATTGCGCCGGCGGCGGCCACCGGGTAGCTCACGAGGCCGCCGATGATTGCCCCGACGAAGCCCTTCAGGCCGATCAGGAAGCCGCTGTCGTAGTAGACCGTGGTCAGCGGCGCGATCAGCACGCCGCACAGCGCGCCCATTGCAGCCGCCAGCGTGAACGCGAGGCGGCCGGCCTGGGTGGTGCCGATGCCGACCAGGCGCGCGCCGAGGCGGTTGACGGCGGTCGCGCGCAGCGCCTTGCCGGACAGGGTGCGGTCGAAATACAGGTAGAGCGCGACGATCAGCGCCAGCGACACGCCCAGGATCACCAGGCTCTGACCGGATACCGCCAGCGCGCCGACGTCGAAGCGCGCATCGGAGAACGGCGTGGTGCGCGAGCCTTCCGCGCCGAAGATCACCAGCCCGATGCCGAGCATCGCCAGGTGCACGCCGACCGACACGATCAACAGCACCAGCGTGCTGGCCTCGGCCAGCGGCTGGAACGCGAGGCGGTAGATCATCGGGCCCATCGGCACCACGATCGCCAGCGTCAGCAGCACCTGGAAAAACAGCGGCAGGGCGGCGCTGCCCACGGATTTCGTGACGAAGTAGATGGCGCCGGGCAGCACGACGAATTTTGCGAACGCCAGCGGCAGGTCGCGCCCCGCGCCGCGCCGCCGTTCCTGGTTGCCGAGGATGGCGACCGCTTCCTGCGCGAAGCTCAGCCCGCCGAGCGCGCACAGCAGCGTCGCCGATTCGGGGAACTTGTCGGACTGCATGGCCGCCAGCGTCAGCGCGCCGAATGCGACGAATTCGCCCTGCGGGATGAAGATGATGCGGGTGACGGAAAACACCAGCACCAGCGCCAGCGCCAGCAGCGCGTAGATCGCGCCGGTGGAAACGCCATCCTGCGCGAGGATGGCGGCAATCGATAAATCCATTCTGATTCCTGCGTGTTTAAAGCCGGGAAAAGGGCGCAAGCCTTCGGCGCACCTTGGAGAGCGGGGTGGTGCGGGCGGCGCAGCTCACGCTCGGCATACTGCTTGTTCCGTAGGGTGGGTGGGGCCGCCGAGGTAGAGCGTAGCGATATCCACCATCAGTGGCCACCGGTGCGCATGGTGGGTTTCGCTACGCTCAACCCACCCTACGATCCATGAGGTGCAGGGTGCACATGTGCCCTGCGTGCGCTTTTACTTCGCCTCGCCGCCCAGCTTCCACTTGCCGTCCACGATCTGCACCATCACGCGCGAGCGCTGGTCCAGGCCGAGGTGGTCGGTGGCGCTCATGTTGAAGATGCCGTGCGCGCCGGCCAGGTTCTTCACGTTTTCCAGCGCATCGCGCATCGCTGCGCGGAATTCCTTGGTGCCCGGCTGCGCCTTCTTCAGCGCCTCGGGGGCGGCGGCGGCGACCAGCGCGCCCGCATCCCAGGCGTGGCCGCCGAAGGTCGACACGCTGCCAGGGCCGTAGGCTTTTTCATAAGCGGCCTTGTACGCCAGCGCGGATTGCTTGACCGGGTTGGAATCCGGCAGCTGGTCGGCCACCAGGATCGGGCCGGACGGCAGCCAGGTGCCTTCGCAATCCTTGCCGCACACGCGCAGGAAGTCGTTGTTGGCCACGCCGTGGGTCTGGTAGATCTTGCCCTTGTAGCCGCGCTCCTTCAGCGTCTTCTGCGGCAGCGCGGCCGGGGTGCCGGCACCGGCGATCAGCACCGCGTCCGGATTCAGGCTCATGATCTTCAGTACCTGGCCAGTGACTGACGTGTCGGCGCGGGCGAAGCGCTCGTCGGTGACCACCTTGATCTTGCGCAGTTCGGCCAGCTTGGAAAACTCGCGGTACCAGCCTTCGCCATAGGCGTCGGTAAAGCCGATGAAGGCGACCGTCCGGATGCCGGCATTGGCCATGTGCTCGGTCAGCGCGGTCGACATGTGGGAATCGTTCTGCGGCGTCTTGAAGGCCCAGCGGCGCTTGCCTTCGACCGGCTCGATGATGGAGGCGGAGGCGGCCATCGTGATCATCGGTGTGCCGGTTTCCTGCGCGACGTCGAGCATCGCCAGCGAGCCGGGGGTGACGGTGGAGCCGATCACCACGTCGACCTTGTCCTCGGAGACCAGCTTGCGCATGTTCTTGACCGCGGTGGTCGAATCGGTGGCGTCGTCGAGCACGATGTATTCGACGCTCTTGCCAGCGATGGTTTTCGGCAGCAGCGCAAAGGTGTTCTTTTCCGGGATGCCGAGCGAGGCGGCCGGGCCGGTGGCGGAAACGGTGACGCCGACCTTGATCTGCGCGAAGGCCGGGGCCGACAGCGCGAGGGAAAACAGTGCGGGAAGCAGGGCGCTCAAGTACTTCTGTTTCATGGTGTGATCTCCGTGGTTTGAATCCCGGAGCACATCCTGGCGATCTGCTCCGTCTCCGTTGTCTGCCGTGCAACGTCTCTATGTTGCACGGCAGCTATAGTAACAAGGCATTGCCCGTCACGGCAGCATATTATTTGTTCTAACCCAATTTTTCCCGTCGAAAAATCGTGAGGAAGGCGGTTTTTCGACGAAGCCTGCCCCGGTCTCCCCTTGGTCGGGCTTGCGAAAACCATGGCCTTCCTGCCAACATTAGCCGACTCCATCCCCCGACTGTTTGATCAAAGGACCATCCATGCGCTTTTTCCCGTTGCTGCGCCGTCTCGCCATCGCCGTCATGCCGCTCGCCGCGTTCCCACTGTCCGCCCTGGCGCAGCTCAAGGTCGGCGTGACGATTTCCACCACCGGACCGGCGGCCGCGATCGGCATCCCGTCGAAAAACGCGATGCTGCTCTGGCCGAAGGAGATCGCCGGGCAGAAGGTGCAGTACCTGATCCTCGACGACGGCTCCGACCCGACCAATGCAGTGCGCAACGCGCGCAAGCTGACCGCGGAAGAAAACGTGGACGTGATCGTCGGCCCCAACACCACGCCGAATGCGCTGGCGATGCTGGACGTGGCCGCCGAAGCCGAAACGCCGATGATCACGCTGGCGGCATCGGCGTCCATCGTGGAGCCCATGGATGCGAAGCGCGCGTGGGCCTTCAAGATGCCGCAGAACGATTCGCACATGGCCAGCATCCTGACCCAGCACATGGCGGAAAACGGCGTGAAGACGGTCGGCTTCATCGGCTTCGCCGACGCGTATGGCGAAGGCTGGTGGCGCGAGTTCTCGAAGTTCGCCGAGCTGCGCAAGCTGAAGGTCGTCGCCGGCGAGCGTTATGCGCGCAACGATACCTCGGTCACCGGCCAGGTCCTGAAGATCATGTCGGCCAGGCCCGACGCGGTGCTGGTGGCCGGTTCGGCGACGCCGGCGGTGCTGCCGCAGAAGACGCTGGTCGAGCGCGGCTACGGCGGCCGCATCTACCAGACGCATGGCATCGGCACGCTGGAGTTCCTGAAGGTCGGCGGCAAGGATGTCGAGGGAACCTTTTTCCCGACCGGGCCGGCGGTGGTCGCGAAGCAGTTGCCAGACACCAATCCGGTGAAGAAGACCGCGCTCGAATTCGTCAAGCTGTATGAAGCCGCCTACGGTCCGGACAAGATCACGCAGTTCGCGGCCGACGCCTGGGGTGCGTGGATGCTGATCGCCAACGCGGTGCCGCAGGCGCTGAAGGCCGGCCAGCCCGGCACGAAGCAGTTCCGCGCCGCGCTGCGCAACGCGCTGGAAAACACGAAGAACCTGACCGTGCCGCAGGGCGTGATCAACATGAGTCCGACCGACCATGTCGGCCTCGACCAGCGTTCGCGGGTGATGGGACGCGTCCAGGGGAACAAATTCACCTACGCGTACGGCGGCTAGCGACGGGGGCAGCCGGCACCCTTTGCTCCCGCTCAAGAAATCGACGCGGCCGCGCCGGTTCCGGGCCGCATCCCTCGAACCCGTCTCCTCCTCTGTTGTCGAAAGGACATTCCAACAACGAGGAGACATGCATGAAGCTGCACGCCCGCATCGCGCTTGCGCTGGGTGCCGGACTGCTGTCGGCCGCAAGCTTTGCCGCCGATTGTTCGAAACTCAATCTGCTCACCGTCCCCGGCGCCGAAAAGCAGGAGGCCGCCTGCCTCGACGACCTGACCACCCCCTATCTCACCGCGAGCGGCCACACCGACGCCAGCGACTGGCTGCCGCTGCATTCGCAGGCGACGCGCAACCCGCCCGGCGCGGTGCCCGGGATACAGATCGACGGCTACTTCCCCGACACCTCCACCACCAATGCCTACAAGGGCTGGAACCATGACGCGCAATTCGTGATCCGCCTGCCCGACAACTGGAACGGCAAGCTGGTGGTCACCGGCGCGCCCGGCGTGCGCCGGCAGTACGCCACCGATTACCTGATCAGCGACTGGGTGCTGGCGCGCGGCTATGCGTTCGCCGCCACCGACAAGGGCAACAGCGGCACCAGCTTCTACAAGGACGGCGCGGCACCCGGCGATGCGATCGCCGAGTGGCACCGCCGCGTCACCGAACTGACGGTCGCGGCCAAGCAGGTGGTGGCGCAGCGCTACGGGCGCGCGCCTGACTACACCTACATCACCGGCATCTCCAACGGCGGCTACCTGACGCGCCATGCGCTGGAAAACCGGCCCGACCTGTACGACGGCGGCGTCGACTGGGAGGGGCCGCACTGGCGTCCGGAAGGGCCGAATCTGTTCACCTTCCTGCCGGCGGCGCTGAAATACTATCCGGCTTATCGCGCCACGCTGAGCGCCGACGCGCACGACAGGATCATCGCCGCCGGCTTCGCGCCGGGATCGGAATTCCTGTGGGAGCACCACTACGCGGTGTACTGGGACCTGACCCAGCGCACCTATCGCGAAGAGATCGACCCGGGTTATGACGGCTTGCTGGAAGCCGGCGTGCCGTTCTGCCCGTCGGGCACGCTGTATTGCGATGCCGATTACGACTATGCGCAGCGGCCGCCGGCGGTCAAGAGCGCTGTCTCTTCGGTGTCGCTCACCGGCCGCATCGGCAAGCCGATGATCACGCTGCACGGCACGCTCGACACGCTGCTGCCGATCCGCACCAACTCCGATCCGTATGCCGCGCTGGTCAGGTCCAGCGGGCGCGGCCACCTGCACCGCTACTACGTGGTGGAGGGCGGCAACCATGTCGACCAGCTGTATGACCTGTTCCCGGACCGGCTGCGGCCGATCGCGCCCTGCTACCGCGCCGCGTTCGTCGCGCTGGAGCGCTGGGTGGAAGGCAAGGGCAAGGTGAAGCCGCCGGAGAGCAGGACGATTTCGCGGCCGCCCGCCGGCGATGTGGCGAACGAATGCGGGTTGTAGGGCGTGACCCGACGCCGGCGAATTATGTTGTAATGAAACCGGTCGTACCCCAGCGACCTTAACCAATCGTTGCACTGGAACAAGGAGAAGAACATGAAAAAACTCGCAGCCGCCTGCCTCTTCGCGTTGCCGTTCGTGCTGAACCCGGCGTTCGCCGCGACCGAACAGCAAAACAAGATGGCGACCTGCAACAAGGAAGCCGGCGACAAGAAGGGCGAAGAGCGCAAGGCCTTCATGAAGGAATGCCTGAGCAGCAAGCCGAAAGTCAGCGAAGCGCAAAAGACGCAGCAGGACAAGATGAAATCCTGCAACGCCGAAGCGAAGGGCATGAAGGGCGACGAGCGCAAGAAATTCATGAGCGATTGCCTGAAGAAGGGCTGAACGCTCTTGCAGTCGACGGAGCGGGGCGGCGCCGCCAGGGCCGCCCCGTTTTGTTTTCCAGTTGGGAAAATCACTTCGTGCGGCATGCGGGCATCCAGCTTCGGCACCGCCGTGTCTTCCCCCCGTCGTCCCCGCGCAGGCGGGGACCCATGACCCGGGTGGCAGCCAGTAGACAGGGATACTCTCGAGGCGGCGCAGGCTCGGCATGGGTCCCCGCCTGCGCGGGGACGACGGGCGGACTGCTGCCGTGCGGGACGCCAAGCTTCTTCACCCTGCTGCCGAACTCCCTCATCCCGATTGCGTCAAACATTGGCAAAGAGATACTGGCGCGCCGCGCTTCTCTTTCTATAATGACCGCCATGGGTATCTTTTCCGAAACATTGCCGCCCGCACTGGCGCTGCTCGCCGGCGCCGCGGGCCTTGCGATCATCTCCCACAATGCGCGGCGCGCGAACTGGCAGCGGCTGAACGCGCCCGGCGCGTTTTCCGCCTGGTGCTGCTCGATCATCCTGCTGCCCTTCCTGTGGCACATGAACATTCCGGTAGCCGGCGGCGCCGCGCTGCACCTGGCCGGGATGCCGATCTTCATCCTGATGTTCGGCCGGCGCCTGGCGATGACCGGCATCAGCCTGTCGGTGCTGGCATACACGCTGGCGTTCGATGCGCGCTGGGCCAACATCGGCATCAACCTGATCCTGCTGGCGGTCGTGCCGTCCTACGTCGGTGATGCGGTGATGCGGGCGACCGAGCGCTTCCTGCCGCATAACATTTTCATCTACCTGCTCGGCAACGGCCTGTTCGGCGCGATGCTGATGCTGGCGACCATCGGCCTGTTTTCACTTGGCGCATTCCAGGCGCTGGCCGCCACCGCGCCGGCCGGCGGCGATGCGGTCGCCTACCTGCTGCTGCTGTCCTGGGGCGAAGCCTTGCTGACCGGTTTTCTGCTCACCATCTTCACCGTGTACCGGCCGGAGTGGGTGCTGACCTTCGACGATAACGTCTACCTGCACGGCAAGTAAGCCTTGATGAATTCGCCGGCCGCGCGGCTGACCGCCGCCGGCTGGTCGCGCTGCGGCGAATGGCCGCAGTGCGCGATCGGCAGCGCGCGCGCCTGCTGCGCCAGCCGCCCGATCCCGTAGATCTGCTCCAGCGTCCCGTATTCGTCGCCTTCGCCCTGGATCGCGAGCACCGGGCAGCGGATCTGCGCCACCTCGCGCTCGATGTTCCAGTCGCGGAACGCGGGTTCCAGCCAGGCTTCGTTCCAGCCCCAGAACACCGACTCGGCGTCGCGGTGATGGCGCGCAAGCCTGCTTTTGAGGTCGGTCTGCAGGAAGGCCTCGCGCGCGGCGCGGATGCCGGCGATGGTGATGTCTTCCACGAAGATGTGCGGCGCCATCACGACGATGCCGCTGACTTTGTCCGGAAAGCGCGCCGCGTACAGCAGCGCGATCGAGCCGCCGTCGCTGTGTCCGAACAGCCACGGCCGCGCCACGCCGAGTGCTTGCAGCAAGGCCGGCAGCGCCTCCCAGGCCTGCTCGTGCAGGTAGGTGACAGGCAAGTGCGCCTCGCGCGGCCGCGGCGTCGACTGCCCGTAGCCATAGCGGGAAAACACCAGCCCGCGCAGCCCGTGCGCTTCACAGAAGCGCTGCGGGAAATCGCGCCACATTGAAATCGAACCCAGTCCCTCATGCAGGAACACCACCACCGGCAGGCCGGGCGCCGCGCTGCCGACCCAGCGGTATTCGAGCGACACGCTGCCGTCTTTCCATGGCACGTCGGCAAACTGAATCGGTTGTTGCTGGTTTTCCAAAATCGGCCCTCTGTCGTGTTCTTTTCCTGATGCGCAGATTATTGCAGCTCGACCGGATTCCTGCTGCCTTCCGGGAAAGGTTGACTCAGATCATTGCTCCGCCGATGTCGTCCCTCTAGCCTGATGTGGTATCGGGAAAGCATCCGCTGTTCCCGCACGCTGGGTCGATCAGGACGGGAATGGGATGAAACGTAAAGCGATCGCGGCCGCCGCCGCGGCAACCGTGTGGCTGGCCGGATGCGGTGGCGGCGGAAGCGACGCGCCGGCTGTCGCCGCAATACCGCCTGTGCTCGTGCCGCCGCCGCCTGTCCTGACGGCGCCGCGTTCGGCTTCCCCGCCGCAGGCGCTGGTTGCCTACGGCACCGTCAACGTCGCCGGCACCCGCGGCGGCTACAGCCTGGCGCGGCTGCCCGCCGGCATCGCCATCACCGACCGCAGCGGCGCGACCGCTCTGGTCACCGTCAGCGAAGCGCAGGCGCTCGCGTTCACCGACATCACGATCAACCTCACCATCGGCGACAAGTCCAGGACCGTCACGCCGGCCGCGTTGAAGCGCCTGATGGAACTCTACGTCGCCTTCTTCAACCGCGTGCCGGATGCGGACGGGCTGGCGTACTGGATCGACCAGTACCGTAACGGGATGACGATCGAGCAGATGGCGGAAAGCTTCTATACCGCCGCGCTGCAGTATTCGTCGCTGACCGGCTACTCGCCGACCATGGGCAATGCCGATTTCGTGCGGCTCATCTACAAGAACGTGCTCGGCCGCTCCGGCGCCACCGCGCCGCCGGACGCCGACGTCACGTACTGGAGCGGGCGCATGGGCAAGGCCGGCGTGTCGCGCGGCCAGCTGGTGGGCACGATGCTGGATTCGGCCCATACCTTCGCCGGCGATGCCACCTGGGGCTGGGTGCCGCAGCTGCTCGACAACAAGGTCGCGGTGGCGGAGTTCTTTGCGATCCAGCAGGGGATCAACTACAACACGCCGGCGGAATCGATCGCCAAGACGATGGCGATCGCGGGGGCGGTGACATTCAGTGATACCGGTACTGCCAGGAATCTGATCGGGTTTTCGGATACGGCGTTTGATTTGAGGCAGGTGGGGAAAGAGTAGCCCGTTGCTTGGGTGCGGATGGGGATTGTGGTCTCTCTTCGGTGATTCAATTCTGTTTGTTCTTCGTGGAGGCTTGCCGGGACTGGCCCCGGCGGGCCACCTACCTTTTTGCTTCGCCAAAAAGGTAGGCCAAAAAGGCGACCCCGATGCCGCTGCCCCCTTCGGGGGTGCCCAAAAAATTGGAGCGACAGGCGGGAAGCGCAAAAACTCGCCCTGCGGGCTCAGACATTTGCGCTTCTCTTTCCGCCTGCCGCTCCAATTTTTTGGCAGCGTCAAAGGGGATTTGAAAAGCGCCCCCCATCCCCACCCTGGCCCTCCCCTTGAAGGGGAGGGAACTGGTGCGCGTGCAATTAGCGTTGTCAAACTTGTTCGTGCCCCCTATTACGCTTTTACGCCAGATGCTGTGCGCGCTTCCGGATATTCCCTCCCCTTCAAAGAGAGGGTCAGGGTGGGGATGGGTTTCGCATTGAAATCCCCTTTGACGCTGCCAAAAAATTGGACGGCAAGGCGGAAAAAGAAGCGAAATATGTCTGAGCACCGAGCGTAGCGAGGGCGAGTTATTTCGCTTCCCGCCTAGCCGTCCAATTTTTTGGGAACCCCGCAGGGGCAGCGGCATCGGGGTCGCACCTCGGCGGCCCCCTTTCTTTGCTTACTTTCTTTGGCGAAGCAAAGAAAGTGAGCGGCCCGCCGGGGCCAGTCCCGGCAAGCATCGACGGAGAATAAGCCGCAACGAATCACCGGAGAGAAAAAACAAACAAACGTGAATCCGCGTAAAGTACCCGCATACAGACGCCAAACCACCCCGCATGCCAACAAAAGCAAAAACCGAATCCCTCCTCGCCTGGTACTTCGTCCTCATCTGGGGCTCCGGCTACCTCGCCAGCAAGACCGGCATGCAATACGCTCCCCCCTTCACCTTCCTCACGCTGCGCTACGGCTTCGGCGTCCTCTGCCTGATCCCCTGGATCCTCATCGCACGCCCCGCCTGGCCGCAAGGCCGATGGGAATGGTTCCACGTCGCCGTCGCCGGCCTGCTGATGCATGCGATCAATCTTGGCGGCAGCCATTATGCGCAATACCTCGGCATGTCCGCCGGCATTACCGCCTTGCTGCTTGGCACCCAGCCGTTGTTTACCGCGCTGTTCGCGCACCGCGTCCTTGGCGAACGGCTCGGCCCGCTGCAATGGGCCGGCGTGGCGCTCGGCCTGGCGGGCGTGGCGCTGGTGGTATGGCACAAGGTGGATGTGAAGGCGGTGACCGCGGCCAGCCTGCTTGCCGTCGCCGTGTCGCTGGCGGCGATCACCAGCGGCACGCTGTATCAGCGCAGCTTCTGCAAGCAGGTCGACCTGCGCAGCGCGGCCCTCATCCAGTTCCTGCTGTCGCTGCTGGTGCTGGCGCCGCTGGCGTGGTCGGTGGAAGGATTCGTCGTGCGCTGGAGCTGGCAGATGACGGTGTCCATTCTGTTCCTGGTGATCTTCGCTTCCATCCTCGCGGTGAATGCGCTGCATACGCTGATGCGGCGCGGCCATGCGGCCAAGGTGACCAGCCTGCTGTTCCTCACGCCGGTGGTTGCGGTGCTGCTCGAATGGATCATGTTCGGCGTCGTGCCGACGCCGCTCAGCGTAGCCGGCATCGCGGTGACCTGTGCCGGGGTGGCGCTGGTGTCGCGCCCAGGGCGCCGGTAGGCGCTTCCCTCAATCCGCGAACAGCACGGCTTCCGCCGCCTTGCCCATCTTCGCCGCGTTGTGTCCGACGCCGGGCACCGTGGCGATGCGCCAGTTGAAGCGCAGGCCGAGCGCACGTGCCTGCGCCTGCGCGGCCGCATAAAAGTTCCTGCCGCGCTCGAACCGGTGCTGCCCGAGCGCCATCGCTTCGCGCGAACGCGGTAACGCATCGTCGCCGGCATCCGTGTCTTCCTCGCCGAGCAGCACCACCAGCCGCCGCCCGAATACCGCTTCCAGCTTGTGGCGGTCGAACAGACGCTCGTCCAGCGCCCACGGATAGCGCGGCGCGGACGGCGCCGCCGGCCAGGCGGGAACCATGTAGGCGCCGGCATTGGCCGCGACCGCGGTCGACACGCGGGTGTGGTCCAGCGCGAGCACGAAGCGGTGCACGAACTGCGCGCCGGCGGAATGGCCGAACATCAGGTAGCGGCTGGTCTGCAATCCCTCTTCACGGCGGATCGCATCGAACAGCTGCTCGATGAGCTGGAAGGTCCAGTCGGATGGATCGCGGCTTTGCATGCCGCCGAGCTGATAGGCGTCGGCGGAAAAGCGCGGGTAGTCCAGTTCCGGCGCGACCACGATGGCGCCGTGGCGATCGGCGGCGCGCATCCAGATGTCGCGCGCCTGCGCGCCGTTGCGTTCCGCGCCGTGCAGGGAAAACAGCAGCGCGGCACCGGCACCGGCATGTTTCGGCTTGTAGTAGTGGACGGTGAGCGGGCGGTCGGCAAAGCGGCCCTGCGGCGTGAAGGTGAAGCGGCCCGCTTCGCCCGCCGCCAGCAGGCCGGCCTGCGCGCCCGGCGCTTGCAAGGCCAGTGCGAGCAGCAGCAATGCCGGGCCGTGCCAGTTCGGTCTTCGCGCGCGTGTCATGTCCGGTGCCGCCTTTTCTCGAATGAACGTGGCCGAAGTGTAAGACGGCGGCCGGGACATGTCCATGCCGCCGCCGGTTCAGCGCTTCGCCGCCGCCGGGATGCTGTCGCAGGGATCGCTCTTGCGGCGCGTCGGCTGGGTGAACCAGAGGTAGTCGTGCAGCGGCCCGAGCGGGCCGATGGCGTAAGCGGCGGGATCGGTGGTGCGCGGGTCGACCTCCATCAGGCCCACCGACAGCACCTTGTCGTCCGGTGCGCGGGCGGCGAGATAGAGCGGCACGCCCATGTCCAGCCGCGCATGGTTGCGGCCGATGATCGCCACGCCGCCGGTCTTGCGCACCAGCAGCAGCATGTCGGCCATCACTGCGTCGCGCGCCCGCTGCGACTTCGCGATCGCTTCCAGCATGTGGTCCGGCACCTTGCCGCAATGGCCAAAGGCGATTTCCTGCGCCAGCTGCTGCTGCCGCTCCGGCGACCACACGCGCTCGATCGCCAGCCGCGCTTCCGCGCCGCTGCCGAGCACCCCGTAGCCTTCGCGCGCCACCTTGCGCAGCGCCTCGCGCGGCATGTTGGCGGCGATCAGCGGCAGCTTCTGCTGCACCGCGACTGTCACCAGCGGCGCATACAGCGGCCAGTCCCAGCCCTTGCGCATCAGGTCCGACAGCACGCGCAGCTTGTCGCCCTGCGTGCTGCCGCCCTGCAGCGCGCCGTTCAGCTGGTCCTGCTGTTCGACGTCGTACTGCTCCATCACCAGCGCCGGCCGCTTGCCGCCCTGCACGATGGCTTCCAGCAGGCGCGCCTGGATGCGGTGCTGTTCGACATTGTCGTGGATCTCGCCGAGCAAAACGAAGCGCGCCGCCAGCGCCCGTTCGACCACCGCGGAAGGCTCGACGAAGCGGCCGGCCGCGACATCCCAGATCTTGCCGGTCAGCGGATGGCTGCGCGCATGCGGATCGCGCAGGTGCATGCAGGAGGACAGCAGCAGCGCCAGCGCGGCGCAGAGCAGGAATCTCGCAAGGGAAGGCAGGCGTGTCGTCATTGTTTTTGTTCCGTCATGGGTGTTTTTTGTTGCCGCGCATGGCGCGCCGCGCGTCGCCGACGACGGCGGCCAGCGCGGCCGGGGTCCAGGGCGTCGCGGCGGGGCCGTACAGGCTGCGTTCCAGCGCGCGCACGCGTTCGGCCGCAGCCGCGTCCGGCAGGCGGTCGGCGAGCGCGCCGAGCGTGCGCGGCGGGTCGGCATACGCGTGCGCCGCCAGCGCGAGCAAGCCGTCGCGTACCGCTTGCAGGTCGCCCGCCTTGCAGGCTTGCCGCAGCCGCAGCGCGTAGCGCATGCGGCGGGTGCGCAGCAGCGCCAGCGCCAGCAGCAGGACGGCGGCGGCGCCCACCGCCCACAGGTGGCCGAGCGCTACCGGCACGATTTCCGCACGCGGTGAGTCGGCGGCGCCGGGGTCGCCGAGGTAAAGGGTGCGCGCGGGCAGGCTGGCGCGTGCCGCGGACCGGGTGCCGGTGTGCCACCAGCGCAACTGCAGCTCGGGCACCCTGGCCAGCCCGCCGCGCGTCGGCATCAGCACGAAGGTCTGTTCGCGCAGCGCAACGTTGTGCTCGCCGGCGAAGCGGTTCTGCAGCACCGGTATGCCGGCAAGCACATTCATGCCGTCGACCTCGACCGCCGGCTCCGGCAGCGCCGCCGCTTCCACGCCGCTGGCTTCGATCCGGATGGTGCGCCGGTGCACGCCGTTGTCCTGCGTCTTCCATTCTTCGGACAGTGTCAGCGACGCCGCCGGCAGCCAGGGCGCGCCATCGGCGCCGATGTCGGCCGGCAGCACGGTCAGCACGCGGCGCGGCGCCTCCAGCCGCAGCGGCTGGCCAGACGCGCTGTGCCCGCTCGCGTGCGCGCCGTCGAGTTCCAGTTTGCCGCTGGAAAAGGGAAACACTGCATAGCTGCGTTCATGCACCCGGTAGCGCTTGTCGCCGCGCCGCGCTTCATACACGCGCGCGTCGCCAATCGGGCGCAGGTCGGCCAGGCGCACGCCGGGCGCGTCCAGCTGCACGTCGCGCACGTCGACCGCGTGCAGGAAACGCAGGCGGTAGACCGCCTGCGCCTGCACATACACCTCGGCCGGCGCGAGTTCCGCTTCCAGCAGCAGGTCTTGCGCGCGCGCCTGCAGCGCGGCCGCAAGCAGCAGGAGCAGCGCGGCGCAGCAGCGCTTCACCATGGCTGCTCCCACGGTTTCTCCATGCCGCCTGTGCGGCGGCGCTGGTGTTCGATCTGCAGCTTGCGCCGCAACAGGCTGCCGGGATCATCCGGCACGCCGCGCAGCCATTGTGCGGCGAGCCGTTCGGCATCGACATCGGCTTCGCTGCCGCCGCCAGCACCGCCGCCGCCGGCACCGCCCTTGCCGCCGTTGTTGCGCTGGAGCAGGCGCCGTACCAGGTCGCGGTTGTAGACCGTGTCGGCGTCGCCCGGACGCAGCGCCAGCGCCGCCTCGTACGCCGCCAGCGCGTGATCCAGCCGCCCCAGCTTCGCCAGCGCATTGCCGCGGTTGTAGAGCGCACCGGCTTCCTCGATGCCTTCCAGCAGGCGCGCCGCTTCCCCGAAGCGTCCGGCCCGGTAATATGCCGCCGCCTGCCAGCGGGCATCAGCGAAGCGGCGCGCGGCTTCCTCGTGCCGCCCCTGCGCGAACAGCGGATGCGCGGCGACGTCGGCCAGACGTGCTGCTTCCGCCGGCGCCGGCAGCATGCCGGCGCACAAAATCAGCGGCAGCAGCGCGAGCAGTCCGCGCCGGAATTGCAGCGCCGCCAGCGGCAGCAGCGGCAGCAGCAACCAGTAGCCGAGGTCCGTGCCGTCGCTGCCTTTCGCCGCCGGCCGCGTGCTCCCGGAACGCAGTATTTCCGCCAGTTGCATCAGGTCCGTATCGTCATTGCGCATCCGGACGAGTATGCCACCACTGCGCCCGATTGCAGCGCGCAACGCCGGATCTTCGTCCGCTCCCGCCTGCAGCACGGAAAGCCGTATGCCATTCAGGCCGGCCGGGAGTGCGGCGCGCGCGCTGCCGGCGCTGATCCAGACGATGTCCTGTACAGCCGCCTGGTTGCGGGCAAGAAGGTCCGCTGCCATGCGCAACGCCCGTTCGGGACGGTCGCCGGGGGCAGGCATCGCATCCACCGCCAGTTCGGGGATGAAGCGCGCCACCACCTGTGCGTCGCTGCTCGGCGGCACCACCAGGTAGGGTTCGTCCGCGTAGACCAGCAGCGCGGTCTCTCCGCCGTCGAGCATGCGCAGCAGCGCATGCAGCTTGTGCTGGATGCGTTCCAGTTGCGGTGCGGCGCCCGGCGACAGGTCGACCACCAGCACCCGGACGCTGTCGCGCATCGTCGCATCGCGCGGCAGCGCGACGGTGCCGGCAGGACCGGCAAGCGCCAGCACCGCCAGCGCCGCGGCTAGCAGGAACAGGAATGCGTTGGCGCGGCCCTGACGCGTCTGCGTCAGCAGGTGCGGCAACAGGTGCGGCTCGACGACCCGGCGCCACGCGGTGTTGTCGCTGCGGGAACGCAGGCAACGCCAGGCGGCGAGCGCGACCGGCAGCAGCGCCAGCAGCCACCACGGACGGGAAAACCAGAGCAGCGCCGACATCATGCCGCCTCCCGCCGGATGCATGCGGTTGCCGCCAGCACGAGCAGGCAGGCCAGCGCCAGCGGCCACGCATAGAGTTCGCGCATCGCGCGCACACCCGGCGCCGTTGCGCGCGCAGCGACGTGCAGGCCATCGAAGAATGCGGCGGCGGCCGCGCCGTCGGTGGCGAGCAGGTAGCTGCCGCCGGTGCGCCGGGCAAGGTCCCGCAGCAGCGCCTCGTCCAGTTCGGCGGCCGCGCCTATCCCCAGTACCTGAATGCGCACGCCCTCACGCTGCGCCAGCCATGCCGCCCGCTGCGGCGCCAGCGTGCCGGCGGTATTGGCGCCGTCGGTCAGCAGCACCAGCATCCGGTCCTGCGGCGGTTGCGTCTTCAGGTATTTCACGCCGAGTGCAATGGCATCGCCGAGCGCGGTTTCACGGCCAGCCAGCCCGGGTTGCACGCCGCCGAGCGCCGCGCGCACCGCCGCCAGGTCGGCGGTCATCGGCGTATGCAGGTAAGCCTGCGAGCCGAACACGACCAGGCCGGCGCGGTCGCCCGCTTGTCCGGCGAGAAAGCGGGCGGCAAGCCCGCGTGCCGCCTGCAGCCGGTCGACCGGCTTGCCGTCCTGTTGCAGGTCGGCGGTCGTCATGCTCATCGATACGTCGAACGCCAGCATCAGGCTGCGCGCGCCCGCCGTAGCAGGCAATGCCGCGCCGGGAAGCTGCGGACGGGCGGCGGCGGCCAGCAGCAGCAGCCATGCGAGCGCGGCGACGGCATGCGGCAGCGCCGGGCGGCCCGCACCGGTGGATATTGCGGACATGGCGGGCAGGCGCGGCAGGCGCAAGGCCGGGCCGGCGGCGGCCGGCGCGAGCACCGCGCGCAGCAGCCACGGCAGCGGCAACGCGAGGAAGATCCAGGGCCACGCAAAGCTCATCGCGGATGCGCCTCCAGCCAGGCGCGCACCGCCTGCAGCAGCGCCGGCACGTCGGTGGCATCGTCGGCAGCGGATGCCCGGTAAGGCAGCACGTCGAGCACGGCGCCGGCGCCGGCCGTGAACGCCCCGCTGCCGCCATGCGCGTCGAGGAAATCGAGCCAGGCCCGGCCGGCCAGCCCCGCCACATCCACTTGCGGATAGCAGGCGGCCGCATAATCTCGCAGCAGCGTCGACAGGCCGCGCCCGAGCGCCGCAGTATCGCCGTTGCGCGCATGTTGCGCCGCCAGCGCGGCGAGCGCGGACAGTGCCGCCCGCAGGTGGCGGCGCGCATGCAGCCGCCTGGCCTGCCAGCCGAACAGGCCGGCCAGCGCGAGCGCCGCCAGCCAGGCTTCCGGCGTCTGCCAGAGCAGCGGCTCGGGCGGCAGGTGGATGTCGCGCAGGGTTTCCAGGCCGTTCATGACCGCGCCAGGGAAGACAGGGACGGGAGCAGCTGCAGCACGCGCGACGCGTCCTCGTGCGTGGCCAGCGGCAGCAGCCGCAGGTGCGCACCGCGCGCGAGCTGTTCCAGCCGGGCGCGGCGGGCGGCGAAGGGCGCGGCATGGGCTGCACGCGCGGCAGCGCCGCGCAGGTCGAGCACCGCGTCGCGTTGCCCGTCGCTGACCGGGTAGTTGCCGGGCGGCGGCGCTTCCGCCTCGAACGCATCGTGCACATGCACCAGCGCCACGTCGTTGCGCAGCGCCAGCGCGCCGATGTCGCGCGCCATCCGCTCGTCGAGGCCGTCGAAGTCGCTCAGCAGCACCGCGATGCTGCCCGGGCGCAGGGTGCGGGCGAGGGCGGTCAGCGCCGCGCCGAGTCCATCACCGCACAGCGGCGCCGCCTGCGAACCGGCTGCCAGTTGCCGCAGCAGGGCGAGCGCGCCGCGCTCCCGGCCTTGCGGCCGCACCTGCTGCTGTACCGCGCCGCACACGAGGCCGCCGACGCGCCCGCCCGCGGCCGCCGCCTGCCATGCGAGCAGCGCCGCCGCGCGCGCCGCCACCACCGACTTGAACGCGCCGCGGGTGCCGAAGCGCATGCTCGCGCCGAGGTCGACCAGCAGGTGCACCGGCCGTTCATGTTCTTCACGAAACAGCTTGGTGTAGGCGCGGCCGTGGCGCGCGGTCTGCCGCCAGTCGATGTGGCGCACGTCGTCGCCGGCGCGGTAGGGCCGCGATTCCGCGAATTCCATGCCGCGCCCGAGGCGGCCGGCATGACGGCCGCCATGCATGCCCGAGGCATGCGCGGCAGGCTGCGGCGCCGGCACCCGCGCGCGCAGCGCCAGCAATTCTTGCAGCGGCGCGGCGATGCCGGCAGTCATGGCACGCGCACCTTTTGCAGCAGGGTGGCGAGCAGGCGCTCGGTCGTCAAGCCGCCGGCCTGCGCCTCGTAGCTGAGCAGCACGCGGTGGCGCAGCACATCCGGCGCGACCGCCTGGATGTCCGCCGGCGACACGTAGTCGCGTCCGGCCAGCCAGGCATGCGCGCGGGCGCAGCGTTCCAGCGCGATCGTGCCGCGCGGACTGGCGCCGTAGCGCACGCTTCCGGCCAGCGCCGGGTCCAAGGTTTCCGGCGCGCGGCTCGCGGCCGCCAGGCGCACGATATAGTCTTCCAGGTCGGGCGCCAGATGCAGAGCGAGCACCTCGCGGCGCGCGGCGAACACCTGCTCGCGGGTCGCGGCCGGTTCCACCGGCGCCGCAGGTGCGTGACTGGCCGCAAGCGCCTCGCTGCGCGCCAGCGCGAGGATGTCGCGCTCCACCGAAGCGTCGGGATAGCCGACCTGCACCTGCATCAGGAAGCGGTCGAGCTGTGCTTCCGGCAGCGGATAGGTGCCTTCATGCTCGATCGGATTCTGCGTCGCCAGCACCATGAACAGCGGCGGCAGCGGGTGGCTGGCCAGGCCGATGGTGACCTGGCGCTCGGCCATCGCTTCCAGCAGCGCCGACTGCACCTTGGCCGGCGCGCGGTTGATCTCGTCGGCCAGCACGAATTCATGGAACAGCGGGCCGCGCTCGAAGCGGAAGCTGCCGTCCTGCGGCCGGAACACCTCGCTGCCGGTGAGGTCGGCCGGCAGCAGGTCGGGCGTAAACTGCAGGCGGTGGAAGCTGCCTTCGACCAGCGACGCCAGCACCTTGATCGCGCGTGTCTTGGCCACGCCGGGCGGCCCTTCCAGCAGCAGGTGGCCGTCGGACAGCAGCGCGACCAGCAGGCGCGCGGTCAGCTGCCGCTGCCCGAGCACGGAGCCATCGAGGCGTTCCTGGAGGCGGAGGAAAACTGCATGCATGCTCATCGCCGCTCTCCGTTTACACGATGCCCTGGTGCAGCGCCTTGGACACGAAGGGAATGCCGAAGAAGGTGAAGAAGGCAATCACGAAGGTGGCCACGATCAGGACCGCATTCGTGTGCGGCAGCGTGCGGAACGGCCGGCGCACATGCAGCGTCAGTCCGATCGACAGCCAGGTGACCAGCGACCATACCTCCAGCTTGTCCCACGACCAGTAGCGGCCCCACGCGTCCTGCGCCCAGATCGAGCCGGCGACGATGCCCAGCGTATCGAAGATCAGCGCCAGCGCCATGCAGCGGTAGGCGGTGCCGTCGAGCGAGTCGTTGTCCGGCAGGCTTGCGAAGCGCGAGGCGCCGATGCCGACCGTGCGCAGCAGCACGATGACCGACAGGCCGAGCGCGATGAAGGCCGCGCCGAGGAACAGCTTGATGAAGGCGATATGGATGAACAGCCAGACCGTGTGATAGGTCGGCGGCAGCGACGACGCCTCGCGCGGCACCAGCAGCATCCAGGCCATCACCAGCATCACCACCGGCAGCACGACGGCGGCGAAGTGGCGCAGCTTGGGCAGCAGCCAGTAGCCGATGACCACGGCCGCCATCAGGCCCCACACGTTGGCCGACAGCATTTCGAAGATGTTGATGAAAGGCAGGTGCCCGAGGCGTTCCCAGCGCGCGCCGATGGCCCCGGTATGCAGCAGCCAGGCGCAGGCCATCAGCGCCAGCAGCGTGCGCTCGGGGCGCTTCCTGAAGACCAGCGCGTACAGCGCGATGGCGGTGGCGACGGAATAGCCGGTCAGCGCGGTCCAGAAGCAAAGCAGTTCGATGTTCAGCAGGTTCATTTTTTCCACAGTTCCGGGAAGCGGTCTCCCGCCTTGATTTCAAAATCCATCGTGCCGTCCGGACGCATGGTCTCGGGACGGCCCATCATGATTGCGGTGCCGCGGCCGTCGCGCTTGAGCTGGTCTTCGGTGAATCCCGGCGGGATGCCCTTCGTCGGCCCCCATGGGCCGCGTCCCAGCTTCGATTCCCATTCCCAGATCGCCGAGCGCGCCTGTGCGACCTGCAGGCGGAACGGGTCGTTGTTCTTCACCAGGTGCAGGAAGCTGCGCATGCCGCCCAGCGCGGATTCGAGGTCGCCCAGCGCATCGGAAGAGGCCGCGTGCGCGAAGTAGGCTTCGGCGTAGGTTGGGTCGAGGTCGATCGCGCGGCCGATGAAGTCGCGCGCGGTCGCGTGGTCGCCCTTGCCCTGCAGCGCCTTGCCCAGCAGCAAGTAGGCTTGCGCGGACTGGCCGGCGAGCGGGCGCACGTCGTTCAGCGCGCGGATCGCGTCGTCGTACTTCTTTGCGGCGATCTGCGACTTCGCCTGCTTCAGCGCCTTGTCGAGTTCCGGGTTGTTCTGCACCTCGTTTTTCGCCGGTTCAGGCGCTTCCGGCACGGCCGGGCGAGCCGGGCTTTTCTGTAGCGCCAGTTCGGACAACCCGGGGCGCGCTGCCGCCACCGGCTGCGAGTCGGCTTCGATGCCGCGGCCCGGCATCAGCTTGACCAGGTAGCCGAGGCCGGCCACCAGCGCGATCAGCGATGCGGCCGCCGCTAGGCGGTAATCGCGGCGCTTCGGCGCTTTTGTTTGCGGGATCATTGCCTTGCCTTCCCGCTCTTACGGGGCGACCACGGTCGCCGTGCCCTTGGCGAGATGCGCGCGCACAGTGGCCACGTCCAGCGCGAAGCGCACGCCGAAGCAGCGGAACTGTTCCGACGGGACGTAGTAGGTGCGCGAATAGACATGGATGAAGCCGGCGCCGGAGCCCCAGCGCCCGCCCTTGAGTATCTTCATCGGCTCCTTGAAATCCATGTCGAGCGAGCCGGTCGCCGCCAGCGGCGGATTGCGGTCGCCGTCCTTCAGGCCGAAATCGAACTGTTCGTTGTACCAGTCGGCCACATACTCGAGCACGTTGCCGGCCATGTTGTAGGCGCCGTAAGGCGACTTGCCGTTGGCGAACAGGCCGACCGGCACCGGCGCACAGGGGCCGCCTTCGCCGCTGGCGCTGAAGCCTGCGTAGGTATCGTCCGGGTACTCATTCCCCCAGGGGAAGAACCGGCGATCGGTGCCGCGCGCCGCCTTCACCCACTCGGCTTCGGTCGGCAGGCGGAAGCCCATCCAGCGAGTGAATTCATCGGCCAGGTTCCACGACAGGTGGGTCACCGGCAGGTCGAGTTCCGGGTGCAGCAGGTAGTAGCTGCCGTCGGTGTAGCGCCTGACCGCGCAGCCGCGCTCGTCGCCGGCGGCGTAGTCGGCACGGTGCTTCACCTCCTTCGTTTCCATGAAGGTCTTGAAATGCCGTGCGCGCGCTTCGTACTTTGCGATATAGAAAGCGTCGAGCCAGACCTTGACGTCGCGGTGCCACTCCCGGCGCAGCTTCTGGGTCTCCTCGAAGTCGCCGTTCTGCACCGCGTACCAGAACCAGCCCTCGGGCACGAGCACGAACTCGACGTCGTTGATCACCACTTCGCGCGGCAAGCCGTCCTGCTGCGCGGCGGCGGGTTGCAGCATGCCCGCGCCGAGCACGCAGAGCATCAGGGCCAGCATCATCTTTCGCATCGCAAACTCCTATTGTTCCCGGACCAGGCGCAGGCCGATGGTGTCCAGTCTTTCCGCGGCCGGGTAGTGGCCACGCTTGCCGCAGCGCGTCTGTTCCGGCTCGGTGCGGATGCTGCCGCCGCGTATCACGCGCCTGCCCGTCTCCATGTCCACCCGCGGGTTGTACAGCGCATGCTGCGCATAGCCATTTGCTTCATAGCTGTCGGCGGTCCATTCCCAGACGTTGCCCAGCATGTCGTGCAGGCCGAAAGCGTTCGGCTGCAGGGCGCCGACCAGGTTGGGCTTGTGGATGCGGTACTGGGACCATGCCGTCTTCTTGAGTTCGTCCCTGTCCGGCTTGTCCTTCTCGGCCTTGCTGTTGGCGCGGCAGGCATATTCCCATTCCGCTTCGGTCGGCAGGCGGAACTTGTGCTTGCCGCCCGAGCTTGCCGTCAGCCGCTCGGCGAAGGCGCGCGCCTCTTCCCAGCTCATGCCGGCCGCCGGCAGGTTCCTGCCTTCGGCCTGCGCGTTCGCGCTGTCCATTACCATCCGCCATTCCGCGGCGCGTACCTCGAACTTGCCGATCCAGAAGCGGTCCACGCAGACCTCGTGCTGCGGTCCTTCGTCGGCGGAAATGCTGCCGGTGTAGCCGATCCGCTCCCACTGCGTATCGGACGGCAGCGGCAGCTGCTTCGCCGTGCCCATCTTGAAACAGCCCTTGGGCAGCTCGACGAACTGCATGCCGGTTGCCGGCTCCATCCAGACCGTCTCCGCCACGGCGCAGTGCGCGGCTGCCAGCATCAGCAATCCCATCGCTACATAGTGTCGATGCATCATTCCCCGCCTTCGATAAGCGCGCGCTTCCGACCCTGCCGGAACAGCCGCGCATAAAACCACAACAAGGTCGCGATCGCCGCCGCCACCGTCGCCGCCAGCCACGGTTCGGTCGGGTCATACACGATCCGGTAACCCATCCAGGATGCCAGCCGCACATAGGTGAGCTTGCCGCCCTCCAGTTCCACGGTCTGGCCGGGACGCAGCTCGGTGCGGCTGCCCCCCACGCGCAGCACCAGGCGGTGCGCGATGTCGTCTGCGCCCAGGTCGTCGCGCTTGCCGCGCACCGGCTCGCCGTCCTGCGCACCAAGCTGCAGCGTCACCGACGCTTCGCGCCCGTCCGGCAGACGCCATTCCACCGGCGGGCCGATTTCGAAGCCGCGGTTGTCGGGGAGCTGCACCGTGCCGTAGCTGCTCGCGCCTTCCGCTTCCCACAGGAACAGCGGCGAAAAGCCGCGGCGCGGGGTCGTGTAGATCCGGTAGCCGTCGAGCACCAGCGGCCGGTCGTCGCCGATCTCCGCGACACGGTCGCGGCCCGCGTCGTCGCGCCAGCGCACCAGGTTGTAGGTCGCGTGGTACCTGCCGCGGTCCGGAAAGTGCTCGGTGAAGCCGCCATTGGCAAAACGCAGCGGCAGCGGACCGTCGCGGTGCAGCGGCCCACGCCGGTCGACCACCAGCTTGCCTTCGAAGCCGGTGCCGGAAGTCAGGATGGTCGCGCCGTCGAAATAGATCAGGCGGCCGGCGCCGATCAATGCGACGAAGGCCAGCAGCGCGAGATGGAATGCCAGCAGCGGCAGGTCGGTGCGGAAGCGCGGCGTGGTCGCGATCGCCGCCGCCAGGTTCAGCACCAGCAGCGACAGGGGCAGCAGCGTGGCCACCGTCGCATTGCCATCCGCCTGCGCCGTCCACAGCGCGCCGGCCGCCATCAGCACGAAGAACGCGACCGTCAGCTTTGGCGACGCCAGCGCCGTGACCAGGTTGCGTGGAGCGGCAAGTTGCATTTGCGTTCCTCAGTATGTCGCCGTCGGCGGTTGCTGGCTGGACGCGTTGCCGGTGCCCTCGCACGCCGATTCCATCCAGGTGCGGCCGGAGGTATTTTCTCCGGCCGACGCGCCGCAACTGAACTCGGACCAGTTCGTGCTCGTGTTCCAGGTCAACACGCGCAGGACTGCGCCGTTGTAGTAGGGCGGCGCCCACAGCTGGCCGGCATTGCCCACTGCGGCATTGGTGCAGCCCGCCGGCTTGCCTGCTTCCGGGCCGATGCAGTTCAGGTTGGCAAGGAATGCCTTGTTCTTCCAGCCGTGCGGCACCGCGATATGGCAGTTCATGCAGCGTGCGGAACTGGTGTGGTTGGAATTCGAGGTATGGCCGGCTTCGCCGTTTTGGAAGCCGCCGCTGCCCGACGGGTCGTGGCATTTCCCGCACAACACCGTCGGCGAGGTGCCGGTCGCGGAAGTGATGGAATAGCTGTAATCCCACTTGCCTTTCAGCAGGAAGGGTTCGGTGGAGCCGTGCGGACCCTGGGTCTTGGTCGTGTCCGGTCCGCTGCCTTGGATCCAGGAGGTCGGATCGCCATGGCAATCGGAGCAGTACATGGTTTGCCGGCCGATGTTGGCCTGGGTGTTGAACGGCGCGCGGATGTTCGTGAAGTTGCTGGTGGTGCTGTTGGTGCGCGACTCCTTCGTGCGCCCGGTCGGGAAGATCACCGGATGCCAGGAGCGGTGATTGTTCGGCGCACCGTTCGGCGCGCCGTTGCTGGCGCCCGGCTTGATCGGCGAGTTGGTGTTGTTCTCGCCCTGGTCGGTGCCGGTCAGGCTGTCGTTCGCATTCGCGGCGAACTCGGCGGCGACGTTGGTGTAGCGCGTCATGTTGTTCCGCGTCGCCCGGGTTCCCGTGGTGCCGCCCAGGGTGTTGCCGAGCGCCGGGAAGTTCGCCGGCGACGTGCCGTTGGAATAATCCGAGTGGCACTTCAGGCACAGCTGGTATTCGCGCGTCAGGTAGGTGCGCGTCTTGTCGGTCGACATGTCGTTGCCGGGATCGCCCTTCTTGACGGTATAGGTCACCGGGATCGACGGCCAGGTGGTCGACACGCCGTAGTTCGGCTCCACGCCCCACATGCCGCGCAACACGCCGGACGCGATATTGCCGTCCGCGCCGCGGTTGGCCGCGGTACCGCCGACGTTGTGGGTGCGCTTGGCGCCCTCGCCGCTGGCGGCCGACAGGCCGGTGAACAGGCTGTTGCGGCGCACGCGGTGCGGGTTGTGGCAGTCGGTGCACTCGACATGACGGTTGTCCCAATTGTTCTTGCCGAGGTTTTCCGCCGTCTCCATGAAGTCGGCGTTGAGGATGTCGTGCACCTCGCGCTTGGTGCGCAGCTGGTCGTTGGTCGAGATCGGCATGTGCACCGCCTTGCCGAAATCGGTCTTGATGTCGGGCACGGTGCTGCCGGCGAGCGAGGCGATCGCGCGCGTCGTGGAAGTCGCCGTGTCGTGGCACTGGTAGCAGGTATTCTCGATGCCGGAAACGGTGTCGGCCGGCGTCACCATCGAGCCGAGGCGGAAGCTGCCGGCGCCGCTGCCGCCGGTACCGCTCTCGACGCCTTCGCGCAGCAGGCGGCGCGATCCCTGCACCGTGTGCGTATCGTGGCAGTTCAGGCAGGCCGCCTGCCAGACCTTGGTGCCGGGCGGGAATTCGCGCAGCTTCGCGGCGGCGTCCTTGTAAGGTTCGTCCGCCACCGTCGGATTGGCATGCGCCGATTCCGCCCAGGCCATGCCGAGCTTCGGATGGCAGGCGAGGCAGATCTGGTCGGTCGCCTGGTTGAAGCTGCCGGCGCCGGGCGCGGCGGCCTGGAACCGGTTCAGGCGCAGGAACTTCTGCGCGACGATGTGCGGATCGTGGCAAGTCGCGCACTGCACCTGTCCGCTGCCGCCCGGCCCGGTCGGCTCCAGCGGCAGCAAGGGCTTGTAGCCGCTGGTGCGCACGCCGATGATATTGCCGCTGATGGTGTCGCGCTGCGCCGGCGCGGTCGTGGTCAGACGGGTCATTTCGCCGTCCTGCGCCGCCAGCCGGTCGTCATAGGTGATCGAGATCGGATGGTCGTTCGACAGGTCGGCGCCGAGTGCGCGGGTAAAGCCGGTGGTGCTGCCCATGCCGTGCGGCATCTTGCCGGCGTTGGTGTTGTCCAGGCTGACCGCCACGTTGGACACGCCGCGCAGCACGTTGACGTTGCCGAGCGCGACCAGGCCGTCGTGGCAGGACAGGCACAGCAGCGAGCTGCCGGCCGGCTGGTCGTTGAAACCGCTGATGATGGTGTTGGAATCGAGCGAGGAAGAGGTGTAGCGGGTATACGTGCTGCCGGACGAGTTGCGGTTCCACAGCGGGCCCTTGACTGAAGTGCTGGACTGGTGCGGCGTGTGGCAGAACGCACAGATCTCGGTCTCGCCGGTGGCCGGCGCACGCACGTTGCCGATGCTGTTGGGCAGGCCGCTGCGCGAGAGGTTGTGCGCGGTGATCGCGATGTTGGACGACTGCGCCAGTGCCGGCGTACTGGCCGTGGCGGCCGCCGCGGCCAGCAGCACGGCCGCCGCGCGCAGCATGCGCCACGCGCGGCCGATCCGCGATTCCTTCCCCTTCATTCGGTTTTCCACCACTTCCATCCCTGTCTTGTTGTTATCGGGAGCCGCGCATCACGGCAAGGGCGCGATCGGTTCGTTCGACAATGCGCGCTTGGCCGCCTTCACGTTCTTGATCATGTTGCGTACCGATTCCGGCATTTTCTTGCTCTGCGTGGCCATGTCCTTCATCTGGTGCGACAGATAGGAGTGGTTCATCAGGATGTCGAATACCGACAGCATGAATTCCTGCTTCCACGGCGTGAGCTTTTCGATGTTTTCGAACTTGTGCATGAAGAACTTCTTCGATGCCATCGCCAGTTCGCTTTCCACTTCCGCGATCGTCATCGCGGTCGGCTTGATGACCGGCTGCACCAGGTTGTACTTGCTGTAGTCGCGCGTGACCACGTAATCCTTCAGCTCCGGATACAGGTCGGCATACGGCCACGGCGCGATCGCCAGGAAGAAGGCCATGTCCGGGTCGTACATCTTGGCCAGCTCGACGGTGTTCGCGATCGATTCCCTGGTGTCGGTCGGCATGCCGAGCACGAACGAGGTCTCCGACACGATATCGGCCTGGTTGATCAGGTCGATCGCCTTGCGCGACTGCGCGACCTTGGTGCCCTTGCGGAACAGGTTCAGCGTCGCCTGGTCGCCGGCTTCGACGCCGACGTAGATGTGCTCGACGCCGGCCAGGCGGTACTTGTCCATGATGTCTTCGTCGCGCACGATGTCGACCACGCGGGTTTCCATCAAGAGCTTCACGCCGGGCTGACGCTCGATCATCAGGTCGAGGATCCGTTCCCATCGTGCGCGGTCCATGGTCGGCGTCTCGTCGGCCAGCATCGCCACCTTCACGCCGTATTTCCGGTGCAGCATCTCCAGCTCCGCGACGAAGGATTCCGGGCTGCGGGTACGCCAGCCGCGCTGCCAGAACAGCTTCTGCGAGCAGAACGAACAGTTCTGCGTGCAGCCGCGCGAGGAAGACACGATCGCCAGCCGCGCATCGTTCTTCGCGCGGTACTTGTAGATCGGCCATTCCACCAGGTCCCAGGCGGTGGGCAGCGCATCGAGGTCGCAGATCATCGGCGCTGCCGCCGTGGTCACTACGCCGCCGTCGCGCCAGAACGCCAGGCCGTTGACCTTGGCCGGATCGTCGCCGGCGTTCAGGCAATTCAGCAGGTTCACCAGCGTGTGCTCGCCTTCGCCGCGCACCACGAAGTCGATCACGTCATGGTCGGCCTGCAGCATCTCGTCGTAGCAGAAGGTCGCGTGCACGTTGCCGACCAGCGTGACGATCTCGGGATTGACGGTCTTGGCCAGGCGCAGCACGCCGATCGCGGCGAATACCGCGGCGGTGAAGGCGGAAGACGCCACCGCATCCGGCTTGAAGTCTTCCAGGCGCTTTCGGATCTGGTCCTGGTCGTGCCACAGCGCCATCGCGTCGTAATAATCGACTTCATAGCCGGCCTCGCGCAGCGCGCCGGCAACGTACACGAAACCGAGGTTGAGCCAGGTGCCGGCGGATTCCACCACGCCGGAGTGATAGGGCGCGGTGATCAGCGCGACGCGTTTGACTTTCTTCGGTGCCTGCCTGTGCGCGGCGGACTGCTGCGGGCGGCGCACGAAGCTGATCGGTTGTTCAATGACGCTCATGTTTTCTGCATTCCTTGTGTTGCCGGTTCCGGGTGCGGCTGTCGCACGATCCGTGGCCGGCGGTTTGTCGGCATTCACGTAGGGTGCGCTCTGCGCACCGCTGCATGGCGGAAGGTTCATGGTGCGCAAAGCGCACCCTACGGCCGTTTCGCCATCGCTGCCGTCAATGCGTCTTCCGTTGTCTCTTCAATCGCCGCGTCCGCCAGTTCCCCGCAGGGACAGGCGGGTGGCACCATCGGCGTGCGCGGTTTCAGCAGCCCGGACTTGAAACGGATCGAGAAATTCACGTATGCCTCCAGCATCCGGAAGATCCGCTTGTCGCCCATCGGCCCCACCGTGCGCTCGCTCGGCATCGCCGACACCTTGCCGGCCGCGTCGCGCTGCGCGCGCCCGACGATCTGGAAGTTGCCCGCTTCGTCGCACACGCCGAGGTTGTCGGTCTGCACCGCCAGCACCGTCGGCAGGTTCGCCGCGTCGTAATGGCGCAGCAGGCCGACTTCGCCCGGCGGCAGCGGCGCCAGCGTGTCGAGGCTGACGGCCACGGTGCGCGCCCACGGCGGGTTCTGCCGCATCCGTTTCGCCGGCGCCAGGCCCTTCACCGCGTGCCGCAGGGTATTGTCGAAATAACCGGTCGCGCTCTCCGCCATGCCCAGCACGTTCACGCAATGCGTGGCCGGGATGCCCAGCACCTCGTACGCCAGCCGCAGGTAATCCTCCTGCGTCAGTTCGCCGAAACGCCCGCGGTAGCCGCCGCCGTCGCCGATGCGGCTGCCCGCCGGCAGGTGGAAGGACACGCCACGCTTCCTGCAGGCGTTGAAGAAGAACACGAAGGCCGAGGTCGAGCCGATCATCGCCACAGGCACGCCGGATGCTTCCGATTGCGCCAGCGCGTCCACCAGCGCGGCGACGTCGATGCCGCCGTGCGACAGCAGGAAGCGGCTGTCGGGCGTGCCGAACAGCTTGCGCGTCTCGTCCATGCCGGTCGCCATGCCCATCGAGGGTGCCATTTCCGGGCTCGGCGCCAGGATCAGCACGCGGCAGCGCTCGCCCTTCGCGAAATCCGGGAACAGCCAGGCGCCGGTCATGATGCGGTTCGCTTCCAGCACCAGCTCGCGGCCGATCTCGTCGCGGAAGATCTGGCCGCGCACGATCGCGGTGGTGCCGCTGGTAAGGTTGGCCATCACCGCTTCATCGAAGGGGAAGGATGTCACCAGCTCGGTCTTGAAGCTGTCGGTCGGGAACGCCGGGATGTCCTGCCAGCGGCCGACCTTCTCCGGCGTGCGCTGCAGCGCGTCGCAGTAGGCGCGGTAGGGCAGGTTGTGCCGGTACTGGTGCGCAAAGATGTCGAGCGCGAGCCGGTCGAACGGGGCGGGATCGCCGTCGACGCCGGCGGCGAACATCGACTGGATGCGCTCGGCCAGCCGCAGCCGCTCCTGCCTGCCCTCGTCTAGTGGGGGCGCCATGTTCACAGCGCCCAGAAGATGACGAGGCCGGTGCCGCCCAGCATGGAGCCGCCGAGCAGCGCATGCTTGATCTTCAGCAGGCGCTTCTTGATTCCGGCCATGTCCTTGCCGTCCCAATCACGGTAGTAAAAGAAGCGGAACATCCCGGACAGCATGATGGCGATCAGGGAAGACAGGCACAGCACGGTAAACAGGTGGGTCAGCTCGGCCAGCAGCACGGCGTCGCCGACCTTGTTGCGCAGCACGATCAGCGTGACGAAGCTGCCGAACCACAGCCCGGTAAACAAGTCATGGCAAAAATCGTTGATCAGGATGAGCCAGGGTTTCATCGATAACACTCCATTTCTTTTGCCCGGCGCGCTGCCGGGCGGATTGCAATAAACCTGTCCTGTTCCGCTCTACTCGCCCTTGTCGCCGAGGAACTGGAACACCACGACGCGGCCATTGAACATGTCCGCGAGATAAATCCTGTCCTTGCCGTCGCTCCAGGCGCCGGACGGCAGGAAGAAGCGGTCGCCCTTCATGCCGTTGCCGTTGATCCCGAGCAGCAGCTCGGCATTCTGGTTGAACACCAGCAGATGGCCGAAGTAGGACTCGACCACGTACACCAGGCCGTGGCGGTCCACTGTCACGCCTTTCGGCCGCGCGAAATTGCCGATGTACAGGCCGCGCTCGCCGAAGCTCTTTTGCGGCGCGCCTTCCGGATCAAGCATCTGCACACGGTTGTTGAAGGTATCGGTCACATACAGGTGGCCGTTGGCGAAGGCCAGGTGCGTCGGCGCGTTCAGCTGGCCGGCGCCGCTGCCGGGGCTGCCGATGGTGTTGACGAGGCGGCTGGCGTCGTCATAGACCTTGACGTCGTGGGCGACGGTGTCGGCAACGTACAGCAGGCCGCGCGCGGCGTCGAAGGCCAGCCCGGTCGGGCGCTGCAGCTGGCCGGCGCCCATCCTGGCCACCAGCTCGCCGTTGCGGTTGAGCCGGAATACTTCGCCATGCTTGACGTCGGACACCGCAATGTCGCCGTTCCATGCGAGCACGACCGCCGCCGGCGCGCCGAATGGAAGGCCGGGGCCGAGCGTTTCCCATACCAGCAACTGGCCGCCATCCTTGTCCGACGTGCCGTCGGCCGGCGGATTCGGGTCGAACACCAGAATCGCGTTGCGGCCGGCATCGACCACATACACCCGGCCCTTGTCGTCGGTCATGCCCTGCTGCGGGCGCTGCAGGGTCAGCGGCGCCTGGTTCTCGAAAATGCCGACCAGCCACTTCGCCGCGCTCGCCAGCGTCTGCTCGGTGCTGCCGGCCGCATTGAAATTCCGTTCGCCGACCAGCTCGCCGACGTAGCGATAGCGCGCCTTGTCTGGCGGCACGGGCAGCACGACAGCGGCACGCTGGTTCTGCGGCCGCAGGTCGTAGCGCATTTCGCCGCGGATCGTCGAGGCTGCGCAGCCGGCCAGCAGCAGCGCAGCCGGAATCAGCGCAAGCAGGCGCAGCAAGGGCCAGGAGAGCAGGGCAGGCATCGGCGGCCGCCCGTCAGGTGCACACAGCCTTGGCGGCAAGGATGGTGCCGACGGGCCGGAAGCCGGCCGGCAGGGGAAATGCGCGGTGATGCCATCGATGCATGCTGACTCTCTTCTTCGATGGGCAGCGCGCGACCACGCGGCGGATCACCACGCAATGGCACTGTCGTCCGATTCGCTACCGAATCGGAAACCGCCCGATATAAAAACCTTTGTGTTTGAATGGAATTATCTGCGAGCGGTTAGCAATGCCAACGTGCAACAATAGCTTTTTCCGGATTTCCTATTTCACATCAATTTCCGTTCAGGAAAAGTGTGTTTCATTCCCGAATTGGAGAATGGATCTGCTTCAGCCAGCGCGCCGTTCGGCGGTGGCCTTGGCGGTCTCGAGTGCCTTGTCGTAGCTCTCGCTGGGAAAGCCGGCGGCGGCGATGCGTCCGTCGTCCTGGATGTCATAGGCGCGCCAGTGGTCGCCTTCCTGCTTGAGCGCGATATCGCCCGGCCGGCAGTATTCAGCGACGTCGTCGTTGTTGTAGAGGGTCACGATGTTGATGTTGCGATGCTGGAGGAAGGTAGGCATGGCGGCTCCGTGAAGAACGCATGCAGTTTGGACAAGAAATCGCGCCAAATGTCGCGCCGCGAAGCCGGAACCTTGTTACTTCACAAAAAACTTGCATTTCGTATCCTACCCGCTTGAAAAAAAGCATCTTTCCGGAAAGAAGTCTCTTGCGCGGAACGCGGAAAGTGACTATATTCAACCCAAGCGCTCCCCGGAGCGCGAATACGAGAGCAGATTCGCCAACTGCCGCCACTCTCCACCGATAGGATTGGGCGGCAGGAATCTACTCTCATATTCCCCCAAAAAAGCCCGCTTTCGCGGGCTTTTTTGTTTTCCGCCTTCGCAAGATTGCAACGCGAACTCTTGCCGATGCACCAAATATTTCCGACCCGGTGTAAGATCGTGACTCAAAAAAAATCCATCACAGGATGAGGTAGGAGACAAAAAAAGCCCGCTTGGCAGATCGCCGAGCGGGCTTTTTCCATTTTCGCGGCGCGCAGCCGGTCATGAAGGTAGGCGGCGCACTGCCTGAGGCGGTTTCCGGCTGATATCACCAGCGGTGATGTTTGGTATCACGACAATAAAGCAGACATGGGTGCGGGGCTATTCTATAGTTCACCTGTCTCCTCCAACTCTCCTAGAATTGGATTTCACCCGCTACCGCAAGGCAGCGGGTTTTTTTTTGCCGATTTGATCCAGATGCTGGAAGCGGCGGCGCCGGCCTCCTAAGATGAGGTCATTGTTCTTCCAGGAAATCCAGATGAAAGCCGCCATCCCGCTGTTCTTCCTGCTCGCCGCCGCCACCTGCGCGCAGGCGCAGACCGTTGTCCCCAAGCTCGACCAGCAAGGCCGCAAGGGCGACATGGCGCGCCTGGCAGCGAAGCAGGCGCAGGAACGCTTCGACGGCGCCGACGCCGACAAGGACGGCAGGGTCGCGCCGGAAGAAGCGGCCAAGGCGCTGCCCTACGTCGCCGAACACTTTGGCAGGTACGACAAGGACAAGGACGGCTTCATCAACTGGGAAGAATATGTGGGGCATAACCGGTGGAAGAAGGAGTAGGGGACGCATGCTGCGTAAAGGCGCTCGCCGCCGGCCGCGTGTCCGCCTTTCATTTCTCGTCGCCGAAAAGCCACGCCGCGTCGGTTGACGGCCGCATCCCTCGATGCCGCAACCGCGGCGATCTTCCCATCGCTTGCGCCCGGCGGTGGCCGACAAGCGACGGAATCGCGCGTACCGAACGGCAGAGTGAGCGCATGCTCACGCATTCGATTCCGCGCTTCGTCCACTATTGCTTCACCCTGTTTACATCGTTCGTCAAGCCCTTGACCTAGACCCTCCGTACCGCCAAAATCCAACACCCGAAACAAGGGAGTTAACCGCTGTTTGCAACCGTTTCCCGGGACATCGTACAGGCCCGGAATTACTTGATCCAGGTCAAGGTGAGACGGTTTTGCAGATCGCTAGAATCCGTGATGGTTCGTCATCAGGCCAGCGTTCGCACTGGTCCAGGCGGACCCGCTGCCGAGCCAACCAAGACCAATGAGCGCGACCATGATTGCATCCCTGCTTTCTACCGATACCACCGTCTTGGCCCGCGCAGCAGTCCCGCACACCGCCTGACCTACGGTCGGCGGCATCCGAATTCAGCACCACCCGTCACTACACAAACAGATAGCCAGAGGCCATAAGGGAGTCCATACATGCATAAACTCGAAAGCGCCGTCATCGCACTCGCGGAGCCGCAAGACATCTCCACCGAGGTGCTGATCGAAAAGTACGCGAAAGGCGACGAGACCACCATCGAACAGGTCATCACCCGCGTATCCAAGGCGCTTGCCGACATCGAACAGCCCAAGCTGCGCAAGAAGTACGCAGAAGAATTCCTGTGGGCGATGCAAAACGGCTTCATTCCGGCCGGCCGCGTGTCTTCCGCCGCCGGCACCGGCCTGCAGACCACGCTGATCAACTGCTTCGTGCAACCGGTCGGCGACTCCATCACCGAGGACGTCGGCGGCAAGCCCGGCATCTACACCGCGCTGGCGCAGGCGGCCGAGACCATGCGCCGCGGCGGCGGCGTCGGCTACAACTTCTCCGCGATCCGCCCGAAAGGCGCGATGGTCAAGGGCACCGGCAGCTCCGCCTCCGGCCCGATCTCCTACATGAAGGTATTCGACCGCTCCTGCGAGACCGTCGAGTCCGCCGGCGCGCGCCGCGGCGCGCAGATGGCGGTGCTCAACGTCGAGCATCCGGACATCGTCGACTTCATCACCGTCAAGCAGGAAAAGGGACAGCTGAACAACTTCAACGTCTCCGTCGGCGTCACCGACGCGTTCATGCGCGCGGTGGAATCCGACGGCGAGTTCGAACTCGCGCACAAGGTCGAGCCGAACGCCGACCTGAAGGCCAAGGGCGCCTACCTGCGCGAGGACGGCAAGTGGGTGTACAAGAAGGTGCAGGCCCGCCTGATCTGGGACCTGATCATGCAGAGCACCTACAATGCCGCCGAACCCGGCGTGCTCTACCTCGACCGCATCAACCAGGAAAACAACCTGGCCTACGCCGAATACATCGAAGCGACCAATCCCTGCGGCGAACAGCCGCTGCCGGACTACGGCTGCTGCTGCCTCGGCTCGCTGAACCTGACCGCCTATGTCGCGGACGCGTTTGCGCCGGAAGCCAAATTCGACTTCGACCTGCTGGCGAAAGTCACCAAACTCGCCGTGCGCATGCTCGACAACGTGCTGATCGCCACCAAGTGGCCACTGCCGGAGCAGGCGCGCGAAGCGGAAGCCAAGCGCCGCCTCGGCCTCGGCTTCACCGGCCTGGGCGATGCGCTGATCATGCTCGGCAAGCGCTACGACAGCGAGGAAGGCCGCATCCTGGCCGCCAACATCTCGCGCGTGATGCGCGACGCCGCCTATGAAAGCTCGGTCGAGCTGGCGCAGGAGCGCGGCGCGTTCCCGCTGTTCGACGCCGACAAGTACCTCGCCGCCGGTTTCGCATCGCGCCTGCCGGACGACCTGAAGGCGAAGATCCGCAAGCACGGCATCCGCAATTCGCACCTGACCTCGATCGCGCCGACCGGCACCATCTCGCTCGCGTTCGCGGACAATGCATCGAACGGCATCGAGCCGGCATTCTCCTGGTTCTACAACCGCACCAAGCGGATGCCCGACGGCACCAAGAAGGACTACACCGTCGAGGACCACGCCTACCGCGTCTACCGCGCGCTCGGCAACGACACCAATAATCTGCCGGAAGCCTTCGTATCGGCGCTGGAAATCACCGCGATGAACCACATGCTGATGGTTGCCGCGGTCGCGCCCTACATCGACGCCGCGATCTCCAAGACCGTCAACGTGCCGGAAGACTATCCGTACGACGACTTCAAGGACCTGTACATGGAAGCCTGGCGCCAGGGCCTGAAGGGCATCACCACCTACCGCCCGAACGGCGTGCTGGGCGCGGTGCTGTCGGTCCCGACCGCCGCCACCAACCCGCAGCCGATGATGCTGTCCGAGCAGGACAAGCGCCTGGTGCTGAAGGACCTCGCGATGGCACCGCCGATGGCGTCGCTGCGCTGGCCGTCGCGCCCGGGCCTGCCGGCCGGCGCCTCCGCCTGGATTTCCGAAATCATCGACACGCCGCAGGGCGAATTCGCGGTCGCCGTGTCCGACAAGGGCGGCGTGCCGTTCGAAGTCTGGGTGCTCGGCGGCCAGCCGCCGCGCGGCCTGGATGCGATCGCCAAGACGCTGTCGACCGACATGCGCGCCAACGACCGCGGCTGGATGCGCCGCCGCCTGTCGCTGCTGGCGAGCGCCTACGGCGACCCGTTCGACATGCCGATGCCGCCGACCGGCCAGATCGTGCAGGTGCCCAGCGCCACCGCCGCGTTCGCCAAGCTGGTCGAGTTCCGCTACAACCAGCTCGGCGCGCTCGACAAGCTGGAAAACGACCCGACCCCGGTGCTCGACGCGCTGTTCGCGCCGCATGAGCCCAAGACCGGCACCGACGGCACGCTGGCCTGGGTCGCCGACGTGCGCAACCCGGCCACCGAAGACGATTTCGTGCTGATGCTGAAGGAACTGCAGATGCCCGACGGCACCCGTCGTCCGTACAGCATGTGGCTGACCGGCGGCCATCCGCACACGCTGGACGGCCTGTGCAAGCTGCTGTCGCATGACATGCGCGTGGTCGACCCGGCCTGGATCGGCATGAAGCTGCGCAAGCTGCTCAACTACGCGGAACCGCGCGGCGACTTCCTGGCGCGCGTGCCGGGCAGCGAAAAGCAGGCGAGCTATCCGTCGACCGTCGCGTACATCGCGCAGCTGGTGATCCACCGCTATGCGATGCTCGGCATCCTGACGGAAGAGGGCCTGCCGGTGAAGGCGATGGGCGTGGTCACCGACGAGCCGACCCATGCCGCCAAGCCGACGCCGGCGATGCACGGCAAGCTGTGCCGCGAGTGCGGCAACAGCACGGTGATCAAGAAGGATGGGTGCGAGTTCTGTACGGCCTGCGGGGCGATCGGGGCTTGCGGCTAAGACACGATAAGCTCTGATGGAAAAAGGTTATGCGCTTCGGCGCGTAACCTTTTTTTTTGCACGATGTTTGTCCGGTTGTAGGGTGTCCCTATTGCCCCAGACAGCTCAGAGTATCCGGATCGGCAGTCAGTCGTGTGGCGGAGCCGAATTTCCGATTCGATTGACTGCTGCCAATCGGGAATGACCGGATGAAGTCATGCCGGTACTATTTGCCGCCGACCATCGCGCCGTTTTCAAGGCCCGGTTTCCGATCGAGATCGAACTGAAGAATTAACTGACCTCTTGTTCCAATTGATAGTAGAGTTCTAATATCTGGCGATCCCTTTTTCTGATTGCGCTGCATTCGCCGTTTGCGCATCTGCCGATTCTTTCAGAGCAGTCTTTCTCTTCACCATCTCCAATCACACAGGTGAGGGCGTACCAACTTCAACAACAGCGCCCTCATTCGTATATGGCGTGACGACATGAGCAACGACAAAGAGCAGCGTGGCTTGTCTGCATTCATTCGCTCTTCCAGGAAGAGCGAGCTATGTGCTCTCTTCCAGACATTGGGCGAGGGAGCCGCAGTCGGCGAGATTGTGTTAAGTAGCGAGGGCAACGTCGTTGATGTTCAGCTGGACGAATTCAACAGTCGTTTTAAGGAAGTGTGCGCAGCCTCAAAAATGGACACGAATGCTTGCCTGCTGAGCACGGTCTGCGCTATTCCGGTAGAGCCGCTCCTTGCGCAATGCGAGCAGGTATTTCGCCATGGCGACTTCGCCGAGAGCGAGCAATATTCGCCGTTCAACGATCAGTGGTACCGGGTGCAAACTGTCCGCAGCAGCGGCCGCACCATGTTGATTTTGATGAGCGACATTACGAATCGCAAGCATATCGAACATGATTTGCATGAGAGCCGCGAGCGCTTTTTCAAGATCGTGAGTCAGGCAGCGACCGGGGTGGTGGAAGCTGATGCTTCGGGCCAAATGACGCTGATCAACCAGAAGTTCTGCCACATGCTTAACTACACGGAAGAGGAACTGCTCGGCAAAAGTGTGCTGGAGATTACGGCGCCAGAATCGCTGCAAGAGACGACCGAAGCGGTGGCCACGCTGATGGCAGGCGCGCAGGATACCGTTATTGAAAAGCAGTACATTCGCAAAGACGGCTCCCTGATGTGGGCAAAAAGCAGTGTGAGCGCGCTACGTGATACCGATGGACACTACCAGGGACTCGTCGCAATTGTGGTTGATATCTCGGACCACAAACTTGCTGAAGCAAGAGTAATGCACGCCGCGCTGCATGATCCGCTGACCGGTCTGCCCAACCGGGCAATGCTCGCCGAATACTCCAACCATCTGTTGCCGCATAACGAGCGAAACGGAACGACGGCAGCTGTCCTGTTCCTGGACCTTGACCGCTTCAAGCCGATCAATGACCGCCACGGGCATGACGTGGGCGACAAGGTCCTTCGAGCAGTGGCACGCAGACTGCACGCAGGCCTGCGCGCGGATGACCTCGTGATTCGCCTGGGTGGTGATGAGTTTGTCGTGTTCCTCCAAGATATCAAGGATGGGATGCACGCCAGTGAAGTTGCTTCCCATATCATTCAGCACATCAATCAGCCCATCGACATTGATAACATCACGCTGGCCTTGTCCACCTCCATCGGCATCAGCATCTTTCCATCCGACGGGAAGGATATCGAAACATTGCTTCGCCACGCAGACATGGCGATGTATCAGGCCAAACAGAGCGGCCGCAATCGATTCCAGTTTTATTCACTCGAATATGCGGCCGCAGCGCGCTTTCAACTGGAAATCGAGCACCGGCTAAGAAGCACCGTCAGTGCCAGCGGTTTTCACCTCTGCTATCAGCCGGTTGTTGAACTCCAGACCGGCAAGGTGGTGAGCACGGAAGCCTTGCTCCGCTGGGGGGACCTGACAATCGGGCCGAGCCAGTTCGTGCCGATTGCAGAGGCGACGGGATTGATTAACGAGATCGGCGTGTGGCTATTGCAGGAGGCGATCAAGCAGCATCAGGATTGGATCAGTCAGGGTATGCCGCCCATTCCAATTGCAATCAACGTGTCAGCAGTGGAGTTCCGAAGCCCGGACCTCGTCGAACGATTTCGAAGCACGTTGCAGCAACAGGGCGCTGCCCCCAATGCACTCCAGCTGGAAGTGACGGAAACCGCCGTCATGGATGACGTCGAGCATGCGGTTCATGTGTTGAGCAGATTGAAAGCGGATGGCATCAAGATCTTGCTGGATGATTTCGGCACCGGCTACTCCAGTTTGTCGCATCTCGCCAAGCTTCCCTTGAACAAGGTAAAAATCGACAAGTCATTCGTGACGCCCGCCAAACATGACGTTGCCTGCCGTGCAGTCACAAACGCCATGATTTCTCTTGGGCGCACGCTGAATCTGGAAGTGATTGCAGAAGGCGTCGAATCAGAGCAGACACTCGCGTATGTGCAGTCACAGGGCTGTACGCAGGCGCAGGGTTTTTATCTGGCGCACCCCATGTCAGGACATGACTTTGCGCGCTGGTATCAGGATCGATGTCACCCCGGGGCATGACAGGCCGCGCGGCCACGCAAATTGAAACATGCTTGCAGGCGCAGTTGCGCCGGCTCCCGCAGGCGACGCCGGCCAATTTCTACACGCACTCATATGGCAATGACCTGAATAACCTGTTCACCCGGTACATTGCTGCGTTGCGTCAGGCAAGCTCAGGGCGGAAAAGAAAAAATAGAAAAAAAATAGGGGACAGACCACGATTTAAAAAAAATAGGGATAAAAATAGGGGACAGACCACGATTTGACAATAAATGGAAGGCAATAGGGAAACAGATCACGTTCTAAAAGCATTCGTAAAATCGTGGTCTGTCCCCTATTACACTATTACACAAAATCGTGGTCTGTCCCCTATTACACTCATGTCCCCTATTGCATGCATGCTATTACATGATGATCCTATGCTCCCTAAGCAATGCATGTTGCTCCACCGCTTGCACATGGGTCCACATGAACGCCTGTGCGAGACCGGCCATGGCTGCCCCAGCGTCGCCGGAGCGCGACTGACGCCGAAGCATCTTGCTCTTCAGCTCGAAAACAATCACCTGCACTTGCGCCCTCGATCGTCGCCGAGGGGGCAAGTAGCGTTGCAATATGCGGCTGCGAGACGCCTCCGAAAGCCTAGATCGAATCAACGTGATCAGCCCGCTTGCGCATCCTCTGGTTTCGTCTCAAGGCTCGTTCATCGCGGGAAACACCAGCACGGGAACGGGCGAACTGCGGAGCACGTCTTGCGTCGTGCTCTCCTTAAATATCGTTTCGATCACGCCCATCTTGCCCCGCGTGGCCATCACGATAACGTCACAGTTTGCTCTTTGAACAGTATCCAGAATTACATCACTGGGAATGTGGGACATCGAGATGATGCCTTCACAATCCACGCCAACGTGCAGCCCTATTTCGCACACCTTTTGCACGTTGTCCTGGGCAGCGGCAAGATTCATCTCTTCGACCGCGTTACCATCTTGCATGTGGGCAAGCTCGGTGGAATAGAATAGTCTAGGTTGCGCGATCGACAGCACAACGATTTTACCTCCAGATAATTTTGCAAGATTGATGACCGCGTGCAACGGATTGAATGACAACGGAGAGCCGTCAACCGGCCATAGTATCCTTTGAAACATAGCCTTTCTCCCAAGTATATTGCGAGCGTAAGCAAGCCGCGGTAACCCGAAGCGGGACGCAGCATGACCTGAAGCTGAACGCTGGCGTCAGGTTCTTGGCGGGGGCTTTACCTTGGGGAGATCAATGGAGAGCAGCTGAACCGGCACAGACGACGACGCACCAACCCTGTAGCTGGCTTTGGATGCTGGAAGGCCAATTATCACGTAATCGGACAGCTCTTCGATTACGGGAAACACTTCGGCTCCCCCGGAATCGATACTGCTCGAGCCTGAGCAAGGCAGGCTTGAACAAGCGGCTGCCGCCTTGCCTTGTCCCTGCAGGACAGCGTCGTCGCCGATTGCCGCAATAGCACCTTGGACAGAAAAGATGACGAGCAGAAGACGGATAAAAAGACTTTTCATAAGACATCAGGCATCCGTGGTCACAAAGCCACGGTTGACAAGGTGCACACAAGTTAAGACTTGTGAAACGCCGCTGCATTCCATCTCGCCTGAAAATTCTTCATTCAAAAAGTATTGATCGTTTACGCTGACGCGCCTGCACCTGCCACGACTGACCGCGATGGCGCGGAACGTCCAATGGCATTAATCGCTGCTACGTCATTACGTCTGAAACCCATGTAAAATCGGTAACGGAGCGTGCTTAGCTGATCAATCCAAGGTCCAAAATTGGTCGTGCTGCCGGCTACAGCTTCGATTTGTTCAGCGACAGTATCCTCATGAAGAAACTGCTAATCGTTTTTCTGATCTTCATCTTTTCCATGCAAGGGACTGTCGCGGCAGTGGGTGCCGACGTTGTCTCGCCACTGCAGGGTCAGGAGCACGTCTGCTCCATTGGCTCCTGCCTGGATAGCGTACTTGATGAAGCAGACGGTCAGCAGGTGCCTTCCAACATTGAGGAATTGTCCGACTACATGGCCCTCCATGTCCCGGTATCCAAGCCCCCGCACCTGGTTGCCTTGGCCGCGGTGCCTACGGTTATCCATCTCTCCACTGTTCTTCCCCGAGTAAAGCGGCCGCCACGGTTGCCCGCTTGATCTCGCGGGTCAGCATTTTCCCCCAATAGACTAGACGCTGATTCCCGTCCTGTTTCCATTCGCGTCCGTTCGTGGCTTCGTTCAGGTAAGTTTTTCGCGTGTGGCCGGTTTCGTGAGAAGTCGGGTTAGACGAGATTCCGTTGCCAGTCGGTGACCCGACTTATTCACCTTGAACCGATTTTGATCCGCGCCTGGATCGAACTACCGCGCTGCTCCCAATGGGCGTCGCACCCATGACTTGCTGCCTTGCCTCCGCAGCTCCGCAGACCAAAGGATACGAAATCAATGCATCACAATGTTGGTTTGATCGCAACTCTCGCCGCAGCATTCGGGCTTGCGCTTGTATTCGGCTTTCTTACGGCCCGTTTCAAGCTGCCGGCGCTCGTCGGCTATCTGCTTGCCGGGATAGTGCTCGGCCCATTCACTCCCGGATTTATTGCCGACACGGACCTGGCTACGCAACTGGCAGAGATCGGCGTCATGCTCCTGATGTTCGGAGTCGGCCTGCATTTTTCGCTTGATGATTTGATGGAAGTGAAGAAAATTGCGCTTCCTGGCGCTGTCCTGCAAATCGGTGTGGCCACCCTCCTTGGTCTCGGTATCGCCATGTGGCTTGGTTGGAGCTTCGGCGCCGGGCTGGTATTTGGATTGTGTCTGTCCGTTGCCAGCACGGTGGTGCTATTGCGCGCGTTGGAGGAGCGTGGCGCGCTTGAATCAATGAACGGGCGAATTGCTGTGGGCTGGCTGGTTGTCGAAGACCTTGCCATGGTGCTGGTCCTGGTGCTGCTGCCGGCGCTATCAGGCTGGCTGGGCGGTGAGACGCCGAATGGGGGAGGTTCGCTGTGGAACGCCCTGCTCGTGGCTTTGGGGCAGGTAACCATCTTCATTAGCCTGATGCTCGTCGTGGGAAGGAAAGTCTTTCCCTGGTTGCTCTGGCAGGTGGCGAAGACCAACTCACGGGAATTGTTCACTCTGTGCGTGATTGCCGCCGCAATTGGCATTGCCTATGGATCGTCGAAATTGTTTGGCGTTTCGTTCGCCCTGGGTGCCTTCTTCGCCGGCATGGTGTTGCGAGAATCCGAACTGAGTCATCGTGCGGCCACGGAGTCTCTGCCGCTTCAGGACGCATTCTCCGTCCTGTTCTTCGTCTCGGTTGGCATGCTGTTCAATCCCGCCGTGCTGGTCGAAAAGCCACTCGAGGTGTTGGCTGTCGTGTTCATCATCATCTTCGGCAAGTCCCTTGCTGCCTTCCTGTTAGTGCTGCTACTGCGCTACCCACTGAATACGGCACTGACCGTATCCGCGAGCTTGGCCCAGATTGGGGAATTTTCTTTCATCCTGGTGGCACTCGGCCTGTCGCTTGGATTGCTCCCGGCTGAGGCACAGAGCTTGGTGCTGGCCGGTGCCATCCTGTCGATCGCACTCAATCCCTTCATGTTCAAGGCGATTGGTCCCGTACAAAGCTGGCTGCAAGCCCACTCGGGCTTAGCCAGAAAGCTTAACCGGCGCGTGGATCCGCTAGCCGAGCTTCCAATGGCGGTACCGCAGGAGAGACTAAACGGACAAGTTGTACTGGTGGGATATGGCCGGGTTGGCCGGCGAATTGCGGCTGACCTTAAGACGCAAGGTGTTCCCTACGTCGTCGTTGAGGATAACCGCGAGATCGTCCAAAGGTTACGTCAAGAAAATGTTCCCGCTGTGGCGGGGAACGCTGCAGAGCCGGATGTGCTGATCCAGGCGCATATCGCTCGTGCGGCTGCCCTCGTCATCGCGACCCCGGACACTTTCCATGTGCGGGCAATGGTCGAGATTGCGCGCACGCTCAATCCCAAGATCGAGACAATCGTGCGTACTCATAGCGACGAAGAGGCGGAGCTACTGCGAAAAGAGCATGCAGGCCAGGTGTTCATGGGCGAGCATGAACTCGCCAGAGGAATGTCTTCTTATGTGCTCAAGAAATTGAAAGGGGAAGGACAAACGCTTCACGAAACAAGTCATGCAGCAGCCGCTAACCAGTAGCGGACGATCATGCCTTAAGGAATAAACACTACTATTCGAATCGAAATGGAGCGGCGACAATGTATATCTTCAACCACCTACTAGTTGCAACTGACTGTTCAGAACGCGCTGAGCGCGCAGAGGCGCGCGCAGCTTTGCTCGTGCAGGAGCACAAATGCGATGTTGCCGAGCTTCTGACGGTAAGGGAGTGCGGCGAGCCGGAAATCCTTGCACAGATTATGAACAGTACCGTCGCGTCGGCGACCGCTCTGGTGGCGGAGAATGCGGGTCGAGTTCTGGCGTACCGCGCAGACGTACACAAGGACAACTACGGAGTACAGTTCACCTGCAAAGTACGCTTCGGCCGCCCTGCATCCGAGATCGTTATCCGGGCAGAAGAATTGCGAACCGACCTTGTCGTCATAGGTGCGCATGGTGGCAACTTCTTTTCCGATCTCCTGCTTGGCAATACCGCCGACAAGTTGACACACTTATGCAAATCACCCTTGCTTGTTGTGAAGAACAAACCGTCACAGTCTTATCAGCGCGTATTGGTTCCGGTCGATTTCTCTGAAGATTCCCGTCGGGCGGCAGAAGCGGCGCTTGCAATTGCACCGCAAGCCGACATTACGTTCCTTCACGCATTCGAAGTCTTATTCGAAGGGAAGATGCAGTATGCGAACGTAGCGCCCGACATCATCGACGAATATCGGATGAAAGCTTTCGAGGATGCCAGGGAGCAGCTCAATCAGCTCATCGGTGGAATTGAAGCGGGCGGGCGACGCATGCAGAGAGCAATTACATTCGGGCTGCCAGGCCCGGTCGTGCGCGACTATGCAAAGGCAACCCGACCTGACTTGATTGTCCTCGGAAAGCACGGTCGCTCACGCATTGAGGAAATGCTTCTTGGAAGCGTTACCCGTGATGCAATCGACCAGACGGAAAGCGACGTTCTGGTAGTACCCGCAGCTGGTGGCACATGATTGTGTTTTCCACCTCCGTGTCAAAGCCAGATTCAAATGTCCGGCTGCAGGAACAGTTTTATGTCCACTATGCTGCTGCTTTGGGCAACAGCCATAAGGCAGATGACAGGAGAGCGATGATGGAGGCAAAAACTTAAGTTCCGAACGTTGAGCGCTATTGTTTTCAAGGTGTCTGGTTTTGGCCGGACTGCGTGTGGATCGCGAACCCGCCGGAGCCACCCCCACTAGCGCAGCAACTGCGCCCTGGAGGCGACGACGGCAATGACGATGGCGAGCAAACCAATGAAACCGATCGCCGACTGCATCCCGAGGAAATCCCCGATGGTGCCGAGCACCAGAGGACCCGCCAGCCCGCCGAGGTTGGACATGGTCACCACGGCCGCCAGCGCCAGCGTGCCTTCCTTGCCGACCGCGCTGATGACAAACGGGTAGGCCAGCGACAGCCCCATCCCCGAACACGCAAAGCCGGCCAGCGCGAAGTAGGGTGTCGGTGCAAACACGGCCAGGAGCAGGCCGGCGGCGCAGACGATCCCACCCGCGGTCAGGAGCAGGCTTGCGCCATGCCTCGCTTTAAGCTTGTCGCCGCGCAGCCTGCCCAGCAACAGCATCACGGTGAACACCGACAGCGCCAGCGGTGCGAACCCTGCGGTGACGTCGAACTCTTCCTTCAGAAAGATTCCGCTCCAGTCCGCGACCCCGTTGTTCACCAGCGCACAGCAAAAGGCAAGAATGCCAAGCGGAGCGAGGCGGCCGGTGGGCAGCGCGAACTTCTTGCCATTGGCCTTGCCGTCAACCTGGCTTGCGCCGCTGTCCGGCTCCAGCATCGAATAGCAGGCCCAAAGGAGCCCGGTCAGCGGTACGCCGACCATCATGAAATGGACCGACGGCGCGATGCGCATGGCCGCGGCAAGGCTGCCGAACAGCGTGCCGGCCAGCGAGCCGATACAGCCCCAGGCGTGCAGCATCGCCATTTCGGATTTGCCGGATGCCGTTTCAAGCCTGGACGCGACGGAATTGACGCCGATCGCGTAACAACCGCTCGCCAGGCCGAGCATCAGGAGAGCCGCCATCAACAGGTGAGCGCTCGGCGCCACGCCGATCGCCAGCAGTGCAGCGGCCACGCCCACGCCGCCGTGGAACAGCGTCTTCCTGGCCCCTTGCAAGCGCATCATCCGCGCGGCGAGGGGAGAGGACAACACCCCGCCCAGGCCGCCGCACAGCAGGACGATGGACAGCATCGAATGTGAAATGTGGAGACTGTCCTGCAGCGCGGGGATGCGGGAAGCCCAGGTGCCGATCAACATGCCGACGGCGGCAAAGACAGCGCAGAGGCAGGTTCGCTGGCTGACAGGATGGAATTTGTATCGTGATACGGGTAAAGCGAGCATCATCATCATCGTGTTTCCCAGTGGAAGTACGCTGTTGATGCTGCCAGGTAGAAATAGTTTCCCGAAAGATGTAACGAGCGTTCGACGTAAAGTGTGTGCGCGAAGTCTTGTTTTTTCAGCTCAGGTCGGCCTTGCTGTCAGGGCCAGAAACCGATGCACGGCCAGGACTTGCAATGAAGCGGGCGTGTTATTGCAAGTGCTGACCCGAATAGGGGGGGGCGGACCATGTTTTGATACAAGATTATCAAGTGCATGAAAATGCCGGCAGGCATGCGTCCCAGAACTGCACGCGATGTTTGCACTCGAACTTGTATGACCAGTACTTTCAGCAAGAAAGGAGACGATATGAACCGCAATCAAGTCGAAGGCGGCGTCAAGGATGCAGCCGGCAAGGTGCAAAGGAAACTCGGCCGGATGGTGGGAAGTGATCGCCAGGAAGCCAGCGGCGTGGAAACCCAGGCGGAAGGAAAGACTCAGAAGACGGCCGGAGATGTCACCAATGCGGTGGACAGGGCGACAGACAAGGTGAAGGACGCCTTCAAGAAATAGAACGCATCAGGTAATCGGAACTGGAGTATTGGAAGCGGCGGGACTACCCGCCGTTTTCATTTGGGGGCGCCAGTCCTCACCACAGCGCTTTTCCTGGCGCGTGCCGTTGGAGGCCACGAGTAATAGGGAGGGGAGTAATAGCGTAATAGGGCGTAATAGGGGGCGTAATAGGGGACAGGCGTAATAGGGGGCAGACCACAATTTGATAATAAATTTGGTCTCTCCCCTATCGTTCAATTTTGACAAAGAAAGGCTGCGCGCTCAGGTGCGTAAGCTTTTTTGTGATTGCAAGGCTTCACCCCGCCTTCGCGCCTCCTAGAAGCGCCGTCATTACGGGATGTTCGATAAGCGTACGGAGAAGGCGCTTTGCCTCGTCCTTCTGTTCCGCAGGGAGGTCGGTGTTCTCGATGCTTTGCGCGAGGGACCGAATCAAGGCTGCAATGTTCACGTTATTGTTGTCACCGGCCTGGACGTTGGAGACGAGTGTGTCCATCCTTGCGTGCAGCGCAGATGTGGCTGCCGCTGGCGATTCGGCTTCTCTAGTGATCGTGATGCTGAAATGCCCGGGGATATTGCGGCGCCCCGCATTATAGGTAACGTTGTCGGCGACGTAGATCCGTTCGGTTCCGTCCGCCAGTGGCTGGACGACATGGTCGCCCTCGCCGACATTCAGTTCGTCCTGGAAGACGGTGATCCTGTCGGTGCCGAACCTGGTCTTGTACGGACCTGTGCGGATACCGTTCATGTCTTCGAAATAGACCTTGTCGGTCATCATTCTTGCGAGGTTCATGGTGCTTCCAGCGTCAAATTGTTGAGGGGTGAAGGTAATTCGGGGCAGGCCAAGATCATAGCCTGATCGTGGCCTGTCCGTTATTGCGGGCTGCTTCGTCACTGCCTCGTGCAGCGGTCGGTGCCGTAGTTGCCGCCCTTGAACTCGGGCTCATGGTAGTACTTCCAAAAACGCCACTGCCCCGCCCGCGTCCTGGTGAACGACGCAACGCGTAATAGGGGGAAGACCGCGTTTTATAATAATTGTGGTGTGTCCCCTATCTTTCCCTCATAGGGAAAACTGCACTTCCTTCAGGCTCGATAGCAGCCCCGGTCCCGCTTCCTTCCGCCGTAAATTCGTCTCCCATTACAACAAAAGTGCAAAAGCGCATCTGATTCACCTCAGAACGCAGCTTGAACTACATCAAGTGTTGGTCACATTGATGCACCGTCTTCTGGGTTATGCACTCTCATGACTCACGGCCCTGGTTTTCCCTCATGGCCGCGTTTTTCCCTGCCTAAGAACAATCGGAATGGAGAAGGTCATGCAACACTCAGCATTGAACAAGGTAATGAAAGCGACGCTATTGGCGTCTGCCATTGCGAGCATTTTTGCGACATCGGCCCTGGCGTCGAGCCACCGTGAAGCTCCATTCCTCACCGACGAGCCGAGCGTTGACGGGACAGACCTGTACCTGTTCCGCAGCTATGAGCAGGGACGCCAGGACTATGTCACGGTGCTGGCAAACTACATTCCGTTCCAGGACCCGTTTGGCGGACCGCACTTTTATCCATTCAATGAGAATGGTCTGTATGAAATCCACTTTGATAATAACGGCGACGCCAGGGAAGACATCACCTTCCAGTTCCGGTTTAACAACACGAGCAAACAGACGGCGCTGCCGGTCGGTGGCAAGCAGATCAAGATCCCCATCATTACCTCTGGTCCGATCAACGGTGTCAATCCCGCGACACTGAATCGCCGCGAGACCTTCACGATCGATGTGGTACGGGGCGACCGCCGAACAGGCGAACGTACGCCAGTGACGCGCGGAGGCACCCGGGAATTCGACAAGCCGGTGGACAACATCGGTGAAAAGACCTTTGGCGGCGCCGACGGTTACGAACGCTATGCCAATCAGCACATCTATGACGTGTCGATCCCGAATTGCGGCAATGCACGCGTGTTCGTCGGCCAGCGCAAGGAGCCGTTCTATATTGCGGTCGGCGAGATCTTCGACCTGTTCAACCTGAATCCCCTCGGCCCGGAAAGTGGCGGCAACAGAAATACCCTGGAAGGCAAGAACGTCAGCACCATCGCGATGGAGATTCCGACTTCCTGCCTGACGACATCCGGCGACCCGGTCGTCGGCAGCTGGACCACGTCGAGCAAGCGCCAGGGCCGGCTGATTGATCCGGACCCAGGAACCGGCATCAATACGGGAGCGAAGGAAGGCGGTCCCTGGGTGCAGGTGTCGCGCGTCGGCATGCCGCTCGTCAATGAAGTCGTGATCGGACTGGAAGACAAGAACCGCTTCAATGCGTCGAAACCGATGAACGATGCGCAGTTCATCGACTATGTCACCAACCCGGCATTGCCTGCGCTGGTGCAAACCCTGTTCCCGTCCGCTCCCGCGCCCACCAACTTCCCGCGGACCGACCTTGTCACGGTCTTCCTGAAAGGCATCGAAGGACTGAATCAACCGAGGAACGTGGTGCCGTCCGAAATGCTGCGCTTGAATACCTCGATTGCCCCGGCCCCGGCGAATGCGCAGAATCCGCTGGGCGTCGCGGCTGGCGACAATGCCGGATACCCGAACGGACGCCGCCCGGCGGATGACACGGTCGATCTGTCGCTGCGGGTGGCAATGGGCGCGCTGTGTGCATTGACCGGACAGAACGACACGTTGAGAGTCGGTTGCCAGCCTTCCGCTGCACCGGCGGGCACCGCGCCCCTGACTGACGGCGTGCGCAAGACCGCGGCGGACTACAGGGCGACGTTCCCATATTTCAACACGCCGATCCCGGGAAATACCGCCACCACCAGCCCCAACGGCAACTAAGCGAACGAGGAGCAACTCATGTCAAACAAACCTTCTCTGCTTGGGCCGGCAACCGTCCTTTGCCTCGTCCTCGGGCTTGCAGGCTGCAGCGGCGGCGACGGTGGAATGGAAAGCGGCAGCGTGATGACCGACACCAACACCACCGCCAGCACCAACAACAACAACACCAACACCACCGCCAATGCAACCGGTAATGGTCAACAGCCACCGACGACGGCGGACGCCTTCATCGCCCGCGTCCTGGCCGTCATCAACAGCACGTCCGAAACGGCCGAACCGGTTGAAGTCGAGTCAATTACCGTCACAAGCCCGGAAGATGTGGAACCGGTGCCGGTCAGCTAGCCCGTACTCCCTTCATGTCGTTGCATCACGGAGCCTGCTGTTGACAGCGGGCTCTTTTTTATACCGGACACCCTTGCTGTGGCCTGCTCGAACGCAAGGCGTGCGGCGGTGAGCGTTTCTAGAATCCATGGTAACCACCGACACCTTGTCGGTGTCGGACCCGCGAGCATCACCGGTTCATCCATTAGCAATTGTCGAGGAAATCGCCGATGCATATTCCCGCACTGCTGAAAGCCGCGATTCTGGCATGCGCAATGCCGGCGGCCGTGCAGGCTGCTCCGTATGTGCCGGCCGATGGCACGCAAGTGATCGAGCGTCTGCCCGGCCAGGGCAACCCGGCGCATAAAGAGATGCAGCGCCTGCGCGCCGCGCTCGCGGCATCGCCACAGAACCAGCAGCTTGCAACCACGCTGGCGCGCCGCTATATCGAAACAGGGCGCAGAACCGGCGATCCCCGCTATCTCGGCTACGCGCAGGCGGCGCTGTCCCCATGGTGGGACCAGCCACAGGCGCCGAATGCAGTGCGGATCTTGCGGGCGACCATACTGCAGAGCCAGCATCACTTCGCGCAGGCACTGGCCGATCTGGATGCGGTTCTTGGTTCGGATCCCGGCAATGCGCAAGCATGGCTGACACGGGCCACCATCTTGCAAGTACAGGGGCAATACGACCAGGCAAGAAAAAGCTGTGTTCAGCTGCAAGGGCGTGTGCCGGAATTGGTCGCCGTCACTTGCATCGCTGGCGTGGACAGCCTCAACGGTGAGGACGTTCGCAGCTATGCAGTGCTGGAAGACGTACTGAAAAAGAACGACGGCGCCGATCCTTCGGTGAAGGTGTGGGCAATGACCTTGCTGGCGGAAATGGCTGAAAGGCAAGGCAATCATGCAAAGGCAGAACAACACTACCGGCAGGCGCTGGCGCTTGATCCATCCGACACCTACTTGCTCGGCGCATTTGCAGACTTCCTGTTGGATCGCAATCAGCCGGCCGACGTCGCCACGCTGCTTCAGAAAAATACGCGTGCCGACGGACTGCTGCTTCGATACGCACTCGCGCTCAAGCGCCAGGGTTTGCCCGACGCGGCAAAACATATCGATACCTTGCAATCCCGGTTTGCCGCCGCCGCGCTGCGCGGCGATACCGTCCATCGGCGGGAGCAGGCCCGCTTCGCGTTGCACCTGCGCGATGACGCGCGGGGCGCCTTCGAACTCGCCCGGCAAAACTGGAGTGTGCAAAAGGAACCGGCCGACACGCGCATTCTGCTTGAAGCCGCAGTGGCGAATAACGCCAAGGCCGAAGCCAGGCCGGTACTTGCATGGCTGAAGCAGACCGGGCTCCAGGACCGCACCCTGCAGGAACTGGCGGCAAAACTGGAAAGCGCGGGATGACGCCGCTACGATACGTGACCGGTTTTATCCTGGCATTGTTATGCCACGTCGGCGTTCCCGCGCATGCGCACAAAGCAAGCGACAGCTATCTGAGCCTCAAAACGGCGGAGCGTACGGTCACCGGCCAGTGGGATATCGCGTTGCGCGACCTCGAGTTCGCGGTCGGCATCGACCGTGATGGCGACGGCGCATTGACCTGGGACGAAATTCGCAGCAGGCATCGCGATATCGATGCCTATGCGCTGTCGCGCCTGGCGCTAAGCGCCGGTGGCCGGGCTTGCCCGGCCACGGTCACCGAACACCTTATCGACAACCATTCCGACGGCGCGTACGCGGTGCTTCGCTTCCGCGCCGAATGCGAAAATTCGATTGACACCCTTGCGGTTCACTACAACCTGCTTTTCGACCTCGACCGGCAGCACAAGGGCTTGCTTCGAATAGAACGCGATGGACAGGTCGAGACCGCGATCTTCAGCCCGGAGCATGCGAAGCAGCAGTTCACGTCTTCCCGGGCAGGCAACGTGCGTCAATTCATCGATTATCTGAAACACGGCGTCTGGCATATCTGGATCGGATTCGATCACATCCTGTTCCTGCTATCGCTGCTGTTGCCCGCCGTGCTGGTTCTGCATGACAGGCAATGGTACGCGTCGGCCAGCTTCAAGACGTCGGCCATCGATGTGCTCAAGATCGTCACCGCGTTTACCATCTCGCATTCGATAACCCTCACCATTGCGGCCCTGGGCATCGTGCAATTACCGTCGCGCTGGGTCGAAACGGCGATTGCCGCATCGGTCATCGTTGCCGCGCTCAACAATCTCTTCCCGTTTTTCCAGGGGCAGCGCTGGGTTGTCGCGTTCGCTTTCGGATTGGTACACGGGTTTGGCTTTGCGACGGTGCTTGCCGAGCTCGGCCTGCCGCAATCAGCCCTCGTCATCGCACTGATCGGCTTTAACGTAGGTGTCGAACTGGGCCAGCTTGCGATCGTGCTGGCCTTCCTGCCGGTAGCCTACTTGCTGCGGCAGACCTGGCTCTACCGGCGCCTGCTGTTGAATGCCGGATCGACTGTCATCATAGCGATTGCTTCGGTATGGCTGGTCGAAAGGGCATTCGAAGTCAGCCTGGTGCCCGCATAGGGGCTTCTGCATGCCCGCGGCAGCCATCAACCCGCTGTGTTCCGGCCTGCGATCACCGCAAGCAGGGCTTCTCGTCCTCAGGCCGCCGCGGCGCGGGCGCGCGGTGAACAGCAAGCGCCTTCCTTCGACACTGGCAGGATCTGTGCGATGCCAAAGGCGACCTCGACGACGAAGAAGCTCCAGATGATCGGATGGGCGCCGTTGGCCAGCGCATACAGCTGCCAGGTGGCGAACAGGAAGCGACCGGCGGCGTCATACCGGCCGTACTGCAGCCGCGTGTCCCGCAGGCGCAGGATCGCCCAGACGGTGACGATGGACCCGAGAAGGTTCGCCATCAGCATGTGGGCGGGTTCGAACTTCGGGAAGCTGCCGGCAATGCCGAGCAGACCTGAAACGGTCTCCAGGCTAGCGAGGATCGCAGCGAAAGTCCACGGCGTGGCAAAGCCGATGGTCACCACCAGGTCATACCAGGCGCTGGCGCGCACGATGCGCAGATAGTTGGCAAGGCTGATCATCTGTTTCTCCATGTCAGGGGGGTGGAGAAATGATAGACCCTGGAGTACACTCCAAGGTCAAGCGCTATTTCATATGGGAGGAAAGGATGCGGATCGGGAATCTTGCTCACGCCGCCGGCGTAAGCTGCGACACATTGCGCTTCTATGAAAAGCAGGGCCTGATCCGTTCGACGCGTGCCGAGAACGGCTACCGCACCTATGCGCCGGAAACCGCCCAACTCGTCGGCTATATCCGCACCGCGCAAAAGCTCGGCTTCAGCCTGGCCGAAATCGGCGGAAGCCTGCCAGCCGTCTGGAATGCGCCGGACCCTGACGCCGCGGTCGCCGGGCTGCTTGCCGAGAAGATCAAGGTGATCGACGAGCGCATTGCCGAGCTGCAGAGCCTCAGGAAGGAGCTTCAGGAGCGGGTCAGGCAGACCTGTCCGCTCTCGCGCGGCTGAAACCCTATCCGGCATCCCTTGGGAAGGGGTGTACGTGAATCATGGGATCGCTCACCAGCCTCTTCTATGGAAAAGCCGGGGATTCACGGCCAGAAGGGCATGCGTACTGTCTCAACTGACTCCGTGGAACCTGATGGCAGCAGCTTCACAGCCGCGCGCGATAAACGTGTTGCGCAAGGAATCGATGATTGTTCAATCTTATGCGGCGACGAACGTATTGCTGTCGCTGCCACTTCAGCCGGAAGTGTGCCGGACACAGCGGTGTACATCGAGGTGATGGAGCGTGTGTTCTGCGGCCGCGTGTTGCGCCAGGATTGGCGCATCACGCGGCCGCTGTTGCCTTTCAAGTAGAGACGGGATGCATCTCGATGCCGCCGATGCGATTCATTTCGATCGTCGTTCAACGTCGCAGTCCTGACGGTGCCGTCCATGGTCTCTTGCAATCATGTGCTGCACGCAGGCTTATCATCTGTCGCGTTCGACGTCCTTCAATGACATGTCATCGGCCTCAATTCGGAAAGTAAATATCTGTGGGTGAGCTCACCTGCTGCGTTCTACGGAATTCCATCAACTCTGCCCGAACTTCTTCCCGCGTGCGTCCCGTAAAGCGGGAGCCGGCAGGACCGCGGGCGCCGATGTTCGGTGCGCTGCCGGATTGCCTGAGGTCCGCTTCGCTGTGCAAAAGCAAGCCTTGCGCCTTGGCGGAATCTAATTCGGCTAGTACTTCAGCGCGGGACTTGGTGGATTCAAAACCACTGAAAGAATTTCCTACGCCAACTGATCCTGCGTCTGCAAACGTCGAACCACAGAAGGCAATTGCGGTGCTTGCAATTATCCTCGTCATCCATTGCGAGGTTTTCATAATGATCTCCAGCTACGTGTTGACGTCGTACGGCATGGGGCGATGTTTACGTCGTGTTTCATCGCCGGTTTTTACTTAAGCCGTAACCAACGTTGTGACGGCAGGATTTCTCCAATGCGTCACAAACATCCTTCATTGGGCGGGCCCTTTTGCTCGTTTGTCGAGCGCGGCAACGGTCCTCACTGACGATACGCCAGCAGAAAAAAGGGCGGGGGCGGGGTCTTACATTGTTGGTGCAGATCCATCTGCATCTGTATCGTCTGCAGATCGTCCCACCTTCATGGTGCTAAGGTAACCAGAGAAAGCAAAGGCTACCCGAGGAAGGATTTGATAAACCAGTATACGTCGCGCGATGGGCACTACAAGCGCCGATTGATTTTTCATGCAAGGGCTTGCGCTGGCGCGCACCGACGGCACGGCGTGCGATCCGACCACTATTGCCCTGCGGGGCCGGCCGGGCCGACGCGCAGCTCCGCCTCACTGTCGGGCCTGACCGTCGGCTGTTCAAGCGTAAGCAACCGATCACCTTCGGCAGGTTCCGTGAAATGGAACAGTCGCATTGCCTGCGTAACGAATTGCTTATGTGGCGTGGGCGTCATCCGATGCCAATGGGCGAGATGATCATAAAAACTCGAATCGCCCTGCGCTGCATTCAAGTTGAGGTAGGTGACGGCACGCCAGTCCGGATTTTGCTCGAGGAGCGGCAGGAAGAACATGGCGACCAATTCGTTCTTTTCGCGAAGATACGGTTTGGTCGCGAGCACAGGACCATTCTCTTGAAACCATTTCTGGAACGAGATGTTTTTCGGCAGCTTACGATGAGGCTGTTCCAATGCCCGCCGGGTGAATCTATTCAGATTCGGGGCGTAGTCTTTCCATTCACTCCTGGGCGGCGATTGTTCCCATGTCAGTGAAAACCGTTTCAGCATGTACAGCGAAACAGTCTCGCACAGCATTTCTTCAAACCATTGGTGCCGTGCGCGTCGAGGAGGGGCGTGGTATTCATAATGCGCAAGGATGTGGAAAAGTTCGTGCGCAAACTCGTACACATACTCGGCCCATTGATTTCCTTTCGCAGCGAGGAGGACCTGGTACTCGTTCTGGGGGCCTCTCTGGTACAAGACGACCGGGCCGTACTGGGATGAAGATACGACTATGGGATCTAGCCGGTGTCCCGGAAAATGCACGAGCATTTCAGCGGCTACCGCGTTTAACAGCACCTGTATTTCCTCGAGCCCGACATTGCCCCATCCACCTCCAACAACGCGGATGTCTGAGCCGCTTCTATTTTCCCGTACCGCACTGCCTTTTGCGTGCGTGGTGCCGTTCTTTTGCTCTGTCGCCCGCGCTCCCTGGATGGTTGCCAGTGACAGAGCAATGGAAGTAACAAGCGCGATTTTTTTCATCGGATCGCCTCATCGGAGACAAAACAATATTGCAACTCTCTCTACTTAAGATTGTTGTGCGAAACAAAGGTTCGATTCCACAACTGCAATGGTTCGGATTCCGACACTCGCAACAGCGCGGCAAATTGGAGCACGCGTCCCATCTCCGACATTAACCTGGACTAACATCGTTGCCGCCCTCCGGCGCAATAACTGAAACGTATTGCCGAGATGATGGTGGACAAAGCAAGCAAGCTCGCGCCGATTGCAAAAAGAACGCTGAATGAATGCGTGGCAGCATAAATACCTGCCATGACATATCCGCCTGCCGCCTGCACCGCGGAGTAAGAAAAGGTCAGCACGGCCCAACTACGCAGATGTGCTGCCGTTCCATCGATTTCAGCGGCTCTTCCGGATACCAGAGCGCCTAATCCTGGCGTCAACGCACCGACGACCAGCGAAGAAATGAACAATGAAGGCATGGACGTAGAAATCAGCGGTAATGCAACGCCGATTGCCTTGAACGCGAAGCATGCAATCAACATCCGCCTGAAGCCGAATTTATCCGCTGCAAAGCCACCAATCAAAGGGCCGATTGCCGCACCAACGCCGAACAACGCCCAAAAGGCGCCGCCCATGGCCAGCGACTTATGCAGGTCGTGTACCAGATATTCAACCCAAAAGACCGTATGAGGCAAGTATCCGGCCGCGTCCAGGGAATAAGCACAAATCAACGCCAGCATTGCGCCGCGCGGCATCAGATTCGCGCGCGCCGCGGCCAGAGGCTGCAGGACTATCCGATCCGCTTCCTGCACCGGGAACCTGGGCCAGGCAAAACATAGAGCGGCTGCGGTTATCGCCGCAAGCGCAAGCCATGCCAAGCTGAGAGAATACGTACCCAGAGCAGGCACGACAAAGCTCGACAACACAATGCCAAAGCCTATCCCGGAAAACACCATGCCGGCCGCCTTGCCGCGCATAGCAACGGGAACCCGGGCAAGCACGGCCGGCGCCGTCATACTCATCAACACCGCACCGGCAATGCCGGACACCAACCGCCAGATCCAAAGCCAGTAAAGACCGAGATTCATGCTGCAGCATATCAGGCTGACGACCACTACCAGCATCGCTGCCCGAATCGCCCAGCCGGTACCGATTGAAACCGCAAGCCGGTGCGATACCAATGCGCCGAGCAAGTACCCGATCAAATTGGCCGCTGCAAGTTGTGCCGCGCCCGAGGCCGATGCCCATCCTGCATCGATGATCAGCGGCAGGGTCGCAACATAGGAAAACCGCCCGATGCCTAATCCGGCCAAGGTCGAACACAGGCCGGCGAACGCGATCAGAAGCCAACTAGTGGCGCGCTCGGATTTCATTGTCGGAATCGCGGAATGCGCGCATGCGTGTTCAACTCCAGCCGGCTGATCTTTTGGAAAAGCCGGTTGGCTTTCTTGGCTCAGCCAAAATAAAAACCTCGATAGCAATCGAGTGCGATTTTGCGACTAATGAAAACCACTCTTCGCCGACAGCATGATCCGCGATGGGCTGCCCCGAATGCGCGCGCCGGGGCAGCCCGTCGACCTTATTCGCTTACGATGATTTCCAAAGCGCGCATTTTGACTCCTCTTTCTTTGTGAACGCTTCTTCACCGGGGACCTTTTGGACCACTTTGTAATAGTCCCACGGATATTTGGATTCTGATGGCGCCTTCACCTGCATCAGATACATCTCGTGCACCATGCGGCCGTCCGGGCGGATATAGCCGCCTTTGGCGTACATGTCGTTGATTTTCGTGTTCCGCATTTGCGCCAGCACCTTTTTCGTATCGTCGGTGCCTGTCGCTTTCACCGCGTTCAGGTAATGCAGCACTGCCGAATACTGTGCCGCCTGTACGCTCGACGGCATCTTCTTGATCGTCTTGAAGAACCGCTGGGACCAGGCGCGGGACTCCGGGCTTTGGTCCCAGTACCAGTTGTCGGTCAAATACATCCCTTTGGTCAGTTCCAGGCCCAGGGAATGAATATCCATGATGAACATCAATGATCCGGAAAGCTTCATCGTCTTGGTGATGCCGAATTCATTGGCGGATTTGATGGCATTGACCGTATCGGTTCCTGCATTGGCCAAACCCAGGATCTGTGCCTTGGATGCCTGCGCCTGCAGCAGGAACGAGGAGAAGTCCGATGCCGATGCCGGATGCCGCACGCTGCCAAGCACCGTGCCGCCATTGGCTTTGATCACCTCCGACGTTTCGTTTTCCGTGGAGGTGCCGAACGCCGAATCCAGTGTCAGGAAAAACCAGGTCTTTCCGCCTTGCTTCACAATGGCCGAACCGGAGACATTGGCCAATGCCTTGGTGTCATACGCATAGTGAATCGTGTATGGCGTGCATTCTTCATTGGTCAGCTGCGTGGTGCCCGCGCCATTGACGATGAAAGGCTTGGCTTTCTCGGCCGCGACTCTGGCCATTGCCAGGTTGGCTGCGGATGCTCCACCGCCCAGAAGCAGATCGACTCCATCTCTGTCGAACCACTCGCGCGACTTGGTGGCCGCGATCTCCGTTTTGTTTTGATGATCGACATAAATCAATTCGATCTTCTTGCCGTTGATCTCGCCGCCGACATCCGCGATGGCCATCCTGATGGCTTCAACACCGCCCGGCCCATCGATATCAAGATAAGGGCCCGACATATCGGTCGCCAATCCGATCCTGATCACGTCACCGGAAATCTGGGCCGATACACTGCTCGCAGCCATGCTTGTGAATAAAGCGGAAATTACGCAAGCGATTTTTTTTGCATTCAAAGTCATCATTGTCTCCAATACCCAAACTCGGGTGCGCGTTGCATTACACAGGTCTTCAACTCGGGCAAAAGCCAATCAAGCGAGATTCTTGATTGCCGCTACCAGGCAAATGAAACGGAATTGCTGCCCTATAAAAACTCCAAGCCATTAAAAGATTCTTTTGGCAGCCTCCACAATTCCCTCCCTTGACCAGGCAGGAGGCTTTGCCTGAGCCGGTTCTTGTTCTTGCGGGGGCTGATCGGACGTCGAGCGTTCCTCCAGCGCCTTCACCAGGTTCGCAGAAAATTGATCCGTAATCTTCTTGAGCACCGGTGTTGCCATTGCCGTCACTACCTTAGCCATCGATCCGGTTGCTTCTGCCTGAAATTCCAGCTTGATCGCGCTGCCGGTTCCCGCAGCGTCGGCCCGGAACGTCCCGTTGCCGTGAAAAGGGTCGAACTTGCCCTTCAGCTCGAATCGCACTTCATGCGGCGGGATCCATTCAACGACATGGATATCCATGACCACCGGGCGCTTGTACGGCCCAAGGTCAATCTTCACGGTCCATATCGAGTCATTGGCATTCACCTCTTCATGGGAGATATAGCCGGGCATCTGGCCGGCCCAATTTCCCATGTCGCTGACGAAGCTCCACACGGTGTCTAAATCAGTTGTTACGGACAACTCTCTTTTTGCGCTTAACATCACGTCCACCTTAATAACGGTTCAAACAAGCTTCGGAGCAGGCAACAGCAAATGGGGTCACGCCCGCTGCTTCGCATTGTCGGCGGCACAGATGCCGGCGATATAACCCCAGGTCATTGCCGGGCCGAGCGTCGAACCGCGGCCGTAATATCCCGGCCCGGTGATACTCGCTGTCACATTGCCCGCCGCGTAAAGACCTGCAATCGGGTTTCCTCTGACATCGATCACCTGCGCCATGCTGTTGGTCTTCGGCCCGCCCTTGGTGCCGAGCGCGCCGGTGTGCACAGGCACCGCATAGAATGGCGCTTTCTCGATTGTTCCCATATTCGGGTTCGGTGCCTCTCTGTCGCCCTGGAAGCGATCGAAAATGCTGTTACCCTTTCCGAAATCGGAATCCTCGCCGTGATGCACCATGGTGTTCCACCGATCGACCGTCTTTTGCAGACCGATCGGGTCGATGCCCACTTTTTCAGCAAGCTCCTGCAGCGTATCCGCGCGCGGGATCCATTCCGGGTCCGGATCTTCCGGCATGGTGGTGCCCAACACATATCGCTCGCGGTATTGGCTGTCGAGAATTGCCCAGGCCGGCAGGTTGCTGAAACGCGGTGCGTCGGTATCCATCGAAAGAAAGGTTTTGCCGACCGAGTTGTAGTTCGCCGCCTCATTGACAAAGCGCTGGCCGCGGGCATTCACCCAGATCACATGGGGCCCATTGCGCTCCGCCAGGATCGCGCGGCTCAACGGACGCTCCTCATAGGTTTCGCCGGGAATCATCAACGAGGGGAAATGCCAGGCTTCGTTCATGTTGGCCAGGTCGGCGCCGACTTCCATTGCCATCAGCAGGCCGTCACCTTCATTGAACGGCGGCGTGTTCGGATTCTCGATCACTCCGGGCAAATACTGCGCCTTGAGTTTCTCGTTCCATTCGAAACCCGCGGTTGCCAATACGATGCCACCCTTTGCCTTTATATGCAGCCGGGCGCCGCCTTGTTCAGCCTGGATCCCGATGACAGTCCGCTCTTCGGTGATCAATTGCCTTGCGCGCGTCTCCAGCAGAATCGGTATCCCTCGATCCAGGACACCTTTCAAGAGGCCGGCGACCAGTGCCTGCCCAAGCGTCACCACGCCCTTCTCCATACGCTCCACGGCCAGATCCTGCGGTATCAGCCAGGGCCGATAGAAGGCATCGAATGCCCCGAATGCCTCTTGCCGGGTGATGGGCAAAGAGAAGGCGCCGGGCAAGCGCAGCTTGGATTGCCATTCGCCGAGGGAATTGGTGTCGAAAGGATCCGGTTCGATCGACCGGCCTTTTAGTTTTCCGCCTTCGATTTCGGGGTGATAGTCGGGCGCGGTCATCGCCGCAAATTTAAGCGGTGTACGGTCCTCCAGGTAACGAATCATTTTGGCTGCCGTGTCGACGAAGGTTGTGATCAATTCTTCGTCGACCCGTCCCATCGCGAGTGCCTTGCAGTACGCGAGCGCTTCTTCGCGGGAGTCGTCGGCGTCTATCTCATACAAATGATTATTCATCGGGATCCATATGCCGCCGCCCGATACTGCGGTCGTCCCGCCGATCTGATCGGTACGTTCGATGACCAGCACCTTCGCGCCATGATCGTGCGCCAGGATTGCCGCCGTCATTCCTGCCGCACCAGTTCCAACGACCACCACATCAGCTTCGTGGTCCCACTGTCTCGTTTCGTTTGTCATACCGTCTCCGCTTCTTTTCCGGCTGCGCCAGTAACCTTACTTTTCCCGCCACCAGAGTCCATATGCGCCTGATGAAGAGAAGCTCCTGCATCCTGAACATGGTTGAGCAAGACCCGGGCCATGCGTGGACAGGCCGCTTTGACGGCCGGCGGGCCACTATTCATGCCCTCGACTGTGTGTTCCGGATACAGATGTTTAGCTGCGCTATTTCATCGATAAACAGCGCAATGAATACGGGAGGGCCGGCTGCCATCCATACGGGAGCATGCTGCGATGCGCGCTGTCGGCAATGCAGGAACGACGACAAGACTTTTAGAAGCGGAAACCTGCGGGGTATCCGGATGAGAACCACAGCGGCTGCTTTCCTGTATCGCCCGATGCGTTTTCTTCGGATACAGGCCGTGTCCTTGTTGTTTACCTTGTAAACAGCTCTACGGTGTCCGGCGATCGGGAGATGAAGGATCTGGCGCAGAGCCTGTCGAGGGACAAGCTGGATTTGCTAACAGTCCGGATGTGTTTGAACGTCGCCGTACCTGCCCATCGCCGGCATCGCGCGGCGGGTTAATCGCAGGAGAAGTCAAACCAGGCCGCCGCGCGGATACCGGTCACGAATCGCGAGGCCGCCGGAGCGATGGCTCGGGACTTGCATGGATGCCGCATCTGTCAATTAACGGATACGAATCTCAGTAAGGGTTAACCAAACAGGGAAGAGCGGCCGGTCGCCTGCCGGCGATGGCTGTATCAGCTTAATTATTAACGAGCAAGGGTATTTACCATGGCAAACGAAAATCCGGCTATGTCCCATAGCCTGCATGTCGGCGAGTTCAACCAGGAATTTCTGTCCAAGCCCTATGAAACGCCGTATCGCATGCATATCGACGGCTTCAGTGCGGAGTTCCTCGACGACTCTCTGACCAAGATCCAGCACAAGCTGTTCGGGCCCTGGGGCCTGATTGGCGACAAGGGCGGCAACAATGATTTTGCTGACCGTTGCAGCGTGTACATCTTTGGGCAGATATACGGCCGCGGCGGCCTCGATCTTAAAACCCGAGGATTCCTCGTGCTGGCCGCTCTCTCCGTGCTGCAAAAGGAAAACGTGATCCCGACATGGACGAACGCCTGTTTGAACCTCGGGTGGACTGAGGACGAGCTTAATGAGCTTGGCGCCCTGGTGTCGCATGTGGGCGGATTTCCGCCGTCGCGCGCGGCCCTGATGATTTACGAAGATGTATTTGCGAAGCGCAAGGCTGCAGCGAAGTGAGCTGTCTCCTTCAAGCGAAAATATTTACTAAGGAAAGATGAACGATCATGACTGAATACAGCCAGGTTTATAAACAGGGGCGGGAATTGGCAATCCAGTTGTTCGGCGACCCGGACGGCGACCTGCCCGGTATCCCGATCGGTGCGGACGACGACTTCAAGAAAGAAATGGTCTCTTGGGTATTCGGGTACTTGCTGACCGAACGCTCGCTGGTGCCGCTAAAAACAAAAGTACTGACGATCGTGGCAATGAGCGCGGTGTACGGCGAATACGACATGATGCGGCGCTGGCTGGTCGCAGCGAAGAACAGCGGCAATACAAGAACCGAAGTGCAGGAAGCCATCATCACGATGGCAATGTACGGCGGATGGCCGAGGGCACGCGAGGCACTGACGATTTTTGCGGACAACTGGCCCGAAGAATCCTGAGCTTCTTGCCGAAAAACGACCATCTTCGTAGCGGCTCATTCGAGGCGCCATCGCCTTTGTAGTCGTGGAAGGGTCTTGTGCCGTCGGCTTGCGGCTAATCGCACCGGCGGCGCCAGCCCGGCGTTCCGGCCCGTCAGCCGTCTGTATGCGAAATGCATGCTGCACGCAGTACCGCAAACGTCTTGTTTCCCTTTCCTATTCCCGAAACTTCGAGACGATCGTCTTCAACTGCATTTTCAATAGTGCCTGGTCCGAACCGATCACAAACAACGTCACGCCAAGGTCTTCATAGCGCGACAACTCGTCCAGGTTCGGAAGGAAAATTCCGACCGCCTTTCCTGCGGCGTTACATGCGGCACAGATTCTTTCGACAGCCGCATCGAGAAGAGCTCGGTCGGCTCCGATAAATCCGCAGGAAACCGCCAGATCGGCCTTGCCGATAAACAGGCAATCCACGTCATCGATCGCGGCGATCCGTTCGATCTTCTCAACCGCTTCCTTGTCTTCGATCTGGCAGATCACAACGGTATTCTTGTCGGCGGCAGGGATCAGATCTTCCATTCCGATGCCGCCATAGCCGCCGGCGCGCGGGGAGTTGGAAAAGCCGCGGCCGGCGCTGCCGCCGGAACGATAACGCGTCGCGGCGAAGACCTGCGCAATCTGGTCGGGGTCGCGCATATGCGGCACGACGACGCCGGTCGCGCCGATATCAAGCACATTCAGGATCGTCGCCGCGCTGTTGTCCGGGATGCGCACCAGCACCGGTAGCTGCGATGCGCGTGCGGCGAGCACGGCAGCGTCTAGCGTGCAGCGGTCGAACGGCGCATGCTCGGCATCGATCAGGGCGAAGTCCAGTCCGCCGGAGGCGACAACTTCGACACTCTGATAGGCCGGTGTTTTGACAAAGGTGCCCAGCAGCCGCTCGCGGCCACGCACCCGTTCGCGGAACGTGTCGGCGCTCATGGCGGTCCTTGGCTCAATCGCGGCCATTCCGGTCGCCGGCCGATTCAGCCGCCTGGTACTCGACCAAATGTTTGTAGTCGTCGCGCACCGGCGAAAACACATCGAGATTGAGAGCGACTTCGTCGCTGGTCGGCTCGACGTAATGGACGGTATGCGGCGGCACCACCAGCATCGAGCCCGGCGTCATGTCGAACACCTGCTCGCCGACGTGATAGTTGAAACGGCCCTGGATGCAAATCGCGAGCTGCTCGAATTCGTGGCTATGCGGATTGATCGTGATATCCGGTGCCACCCAGTTCATCACGACGATCACGTTCTCGCCGCGAAAACCACATCGTTCGACACCCTTGCGAACGATTTCGCGCGGGAGGTCATTCCAGTTGTACATCGTAGTCATCGTGAGTCCATAGGTGATATTGAGCGGCGAAGACAGCGCCGCCATTCACGCCAGCCTCAACATCTCGCGGAGGCGGCATCGTGCCCGCCGTAGCGGCGTCAACCGTGCTGCTTCTCCTATGCATGAAGCAAATACCAAGCCACGAATCACGAGGCGGCGCAGGCGCTTGGCACGACACCGGCGCCGGATGTGGCACTCGCAGCCGTACCTAAAGCCGTGGAGGGGCTGCCACCATGGCGGCTTGACGAACCGGCTTGCGAATTGCGCGATCCGGTGGCTTCGCTCGATAACTTGCTCGAGCGCAGCAATTGAATGCGCTTAACTTTCCATGAAACCAAAAGCCAGTCGACATCAGTGAACAATCATTACCGGTTCGGTCTAAACTGAAAGTGGCCTAAAGCCTTGCATCCAAAAAATTACGGACAACTGGCTTGCATGGAGCAATAAATGGCGCAGAAGACCGGCCCGGAATCGCCTCATGGGATAGTGGCAACCATGCCTGCGGGCATTCCTTTCGAGCTCATTGTTTCATCGATGTCCAACGCGGTTGTTGTCGTTGACCAGGAGGGGACGATCGTCTACGTCAATCCCGCGTATACGCGCATCATGGATCTGGCGGCCGATAAGGTACTCGGCCGGAATATGCGGGACGTGACCCCCGATGCGCGCACGCTGAAAGTCCTCAAGACGGGAAAAGCGATTACCTGGGACTCCTTTTATTCGGAGAAGCTAGGTCTGGATCTTGTGTTAAGCGCCAATCCCCTGATGCAGGACGGGCAGATGATCGGCGTCGTTACCGTCTTCCTGAACTCCAAAGATCTGATGGAGCTGTACGGCGCGTACCGGCGCGCGCATGGCCTGGCGAATTATTATCAGGACTTGCTGCTCAGGGAGCAGGTACGCTCCGGCGGCTTTGCCAGCCTGATCGGCAACAGTCCGGCGCTTACGCAGGTGATCGGGATGGCACGGCGGGTGGCGGAAACAGACGCCACCGTGTTGATTACCGGCGAAAACGGGGTCGGCAAAGACGTCCTGGCGCAAGCGATCCGACGCGCCAGTAACCGCCGCGACAAGGCATTTATCGCGGTCAATTGCGCAGCCATTCCCGACAGCTTGCTGGAGAGCGAGCTGTTCGGCTTTGCATCCGGCGCATTTACCGGCGCGACGCGCGGCGGCAAAGTGGGCAAGTTCGAGCTTGCCGAAGGCGGCACGATATTCCTTGATGAAGTCGGCGATATGAGCGCGTCGATGCAATCCAAATTGTTACGCGTGCTGCAGGATAAAGAGATCGAGAAGGTCGGCGGAACCCGCGTGACACGCGTCGATGTACGCGTGATCGCGGCGACGAACCGCGACCTGGAGCACATGGTCAAGGAAGGCAAATTTCGCGAGGATTTGTTTTACCGGCTGAATGTCTTCCCTCTGCATCTGCCACCCTTGCGGGAACGAAAGGAAGATATTCCCGTACTGGCGCTGCACTTCCTCGCCCAGTTCTGTGACTCCTACAAACGGCAGCTGATCATGGCGCCGGAAGCAATCGAGCTATTGCAGCGCGGTGATTGGCCGGGCAATATCCGGCAGTTGCGAAACACGATCGAACGCGCCGTCATACTGTGTGATTCGGATGTTTTGCTGCCCGAACATTTCGCCAATCTGGACTGCGCAACCCAGGCGCCGGCCCAAAATAGCGAACAAGGCAGCCTCAAGGGCGAAATTAGAAAAATCGAGCGCAAATTATATGAAGATGCGCTTTCCAGTAGCGGTGGCAATAAGTCCCTGGCCATGAAGAAGGTCGGCGTAAGCCGCCGGACTTTCTATAAGCGTTTGCACGAACTGGACTTGCTGTAAGCGGCAGATCGCGCGGTACAGGGGCGGCGCGTACGTTTCATGCAGTAAGCAAACAATCAGTCCGTGCTGCCTGATGCTTGCGCCCCCACATTCGTTGCTCAACCCGGCGCATCCGTCAAGCTTGTTTCGAAATCCGCCGGTGAAACGATTTCGAGCACTTCGAAGTCATCGCTATGCTCCAGTTCCCGATGCCGGATATTCGATGGCTGGTAAACCGAGGACCCTGCCTCCATTCGCACGACGCCAATATCTTCATATTCGAAGACGACCCATCCCCGCAGCACGAAGAACAACTGGAATCCAAGCGTATGGGAATGCCATTCCGGCTTGAAAGGAACGCCGGGAACTGCCTGAATGACATGCGCTGTAAATGCGCCATCGGTCGCTTCTTTGATGCCGGTGTCACGGTATTTGAAGTAGGGTCGCAGCCCGATCTTGAAATCCGAGCCGTCCGGCGCAGGGTGAACGACAATGGTACGACCTGCCAGTTTTTCTGCTTGAGTCATAAACTCCTCCTGTTGAATGTATCCCGGCGAACCGCAATGAAATGGCTGAATAGCCGAGCGCAACGGGCATTACGGAAATCGGATTTGTATCGCAGGCGGTTTCAGCAAAAGACATGCCATTCGCATACTTCGAAATCCATGGAGGGTTGCGCGGTATCCGGCGTGATTTCGCCCGCCAGGATCGATTTTGTGTTTACTAACTGACCCTGGCGCAGATACAGGCGTATCGCTTGTATACACTTCGGCGCGGGCCGATATGGTCCCGGGCGATGTCAACGCTTGAGCGTCATCGTGTCATGTCCAGCACCCGATCCCGCAGGTCCTGGCGAGCGGGAGCCGGCCGCTTTGCGCCAGGTTCCTGACGTCTACGTTCGGACCACGAACCATCGAGAGCGGCCCGTGACGAACATCCGCGTGACAGCCCTCCGCCTCGGTATTCGCTGGATTATTTTCCGCACGTAAAACTTTCTCCGACATAAGTTGTCTACAGGAACGATTGGCGCTCCGACGCCGACTGTTTGGAAACATTCTTCAGCAGCCTGCCGGCGCAACACGGGTGCCAATGACCCGTTTGCGATTGCAATGAAGGTGAAAATCCTGAAGCAAGGGACGCTCATTCTGCAAGCGCGACGACCCTTTGCTCATCGATTGGTAGTCCTCACCATGAATTTCATCATCGTCCTTGCCGCACTATGCTTTCTCATGTTCGTCGCTTACCGCGGCTATAGCGTGATCCTGTTCGCGCCGGTAGCCGCGCTGGGTGCCGTCCTCCTTACCGATCCCACTCTGGTAGCGCCGATGTTCACTGGCCTGTTCATGGACAAGATGGTCGGCTTTATCAAGCTTTACTTCCCTGTCTTCCTGCTCGGGGCCATATTCGGCAAGGTCATCGAGCTATCCGGCTTTTCCAAGTCCATCGTGTCCTCGATCATTAACCTGGTCGGGCGCAAACGCGCCATGTTATCCATTGTGGCGGTGTGCGGCGTGTTGACGTATGGCGGCGTTTCGCTGTTCGTGGTCGTGTTCGCGGTGTATCCGTTTGCTGCGGAAATGTTCCGGCAGAGCGATATTCCCAAGCGCCTGATACCCGGGACGATCGCACTCGGGGCCTTTACTTTCACCATGGATGCGTTGCCCGGCACGCCGCAGATCCAGAACATCATCCCCACCACGTTCTTCAAGACCGACATTTACGCCGCACCCTGGCTCGGCATGATCGGCGCGGTGTTTGTCCTTCTTGCGGGCCTCGGCTATCTCGAATGGCGGCGTCGCCAGGCGGCGGCGTCGGGCGAAGGCTACGGCAGCAACCTGGTCAACGAGCCCGAGCCTTTCGAACACGAAAAGCTGGCCAACCCCTTCATTGCCATCCTGCCGCTCGTTCTCGTCGGGGTCATGAACAAAGTGTTTACGGCCGGGATTCCCGGCCTGTACGGGAAAACGCACTCCTTCATTCCCGCCGTTGTCGGCAAATCCGCTCCGGTCGTGCAGGAAATTTCCAAGATCGCGGCCATCTGGGCAGTCGAAGGCGCGTTATTGGTCGGCATCGCGGCAGTCTTTGTCTTTGCCGGGAAGGTCGTGATCGCGCGTTTTGCAGAAGGATCCAAGGCTGCGATCGCCGGCGCCCTGCTCGCTTCCATGAATACCGCTTCGGAATACGGCTTCGGCGCCGTGATCGCCGCCTTGCCCGGTTTCCTGGTGGTGGCGAATTCATTGAGTGCCATCCCGAACCCGCTGGTCAACGAAGCAATTACCGTGACCGCGCTGGCCGGCATCACCGGGTCCGCATCCGGGGGCATGGGCATTGCGCTTGCAGCGATGGCGGACAGTTTCATCCAGAACGCCCAGGCTGCAGGAATTCCGCTTGACGTATTGCACCGTGTGGCGTCGATGGCCAGCGGCGGGATGGACACGCTGCCGCATAACGGCGCCGTGATCACACTTCTCGCGGTAACCGGCCTCACGCATCGCGTGGCCTACAAGGACATCTTCGCCATCACCTTGATCAAGACCGCTGCAGTCTTCGTCGTGATCACGGCTTTCTATCTGACCGGGATTGTCTGACGGCGCTTCCACCGGAATGCATGCACGGCAGTCCGCCTCCCGGAGGCGGCGGAGAGCCGGCCGAGCATGCGTTCCGCTTACCGGTCGGTCTTGACCAGCCGCAGATGGGAACGCTTGCGACGCGCGCTGCGCCCGGAGGCGTTTACGCGGCGATCGTTGCCGTCGTCGCGCCGCGCGGTGGCGCGCCGGATGGAGCGCAGCACGACCACGCAAAGCAGCAGAGTGACGGGCGCGAACACGAATACGAGCCCGCCGATAATCACCACCGCAGTCGACGTGAGCGACGCCGGGTTCTGCGCCAGCGCTGCAACCAGGACGATTCCCAATGCAACGCATTCCACTGCCATGATCGAGGCAAGCAGTGGCAAGGGTCTTGCAAGCTCGAGCAAATTATCGTTTGCGGCTGCATTGCGCCCTTCGCCGGAACAATCCTGTCTCATCATCTTTCCGCCCCCCAAGGTTAAGCATGGCACCGATGATCGTATCGGCTTCCTGTTCCAGGCTATTGCTTTTGAGCAAACTTCGTGCGCTATCGTAACGCCTTTAAGAAAAGTGCGTTTTTCGCAGGAGGCGCGAGGACATTTGTTCTGGGGCGGAATACCCGTCTCGGCCTGCGCGCCTGGGATTCAGTTGAATCAACGCAACACGTCTGTTATCTGCGACGCCAATAGCCTTTATCACCATCCGAAACTGGCACTATGCTGCGATGCAGCATACAATGAAATCGTCTCCTCCCAGCTCTTCCTAGAGATATGGGTTTAACCCGTTGTTGGTAACGGGTTTTTTTTTGCCAATCTTCCTGGCGAAAGGGCTGGCTAATGAATATTGTCTACATACATGGCAATCAAGCATCATCGGAAAGCTTCAACTTCATCCGTGCGCACATGACAGGGCACAACCCGCTATTCTTGGAATACAACGGCGAACACGGGTTCTACTGCAATCACCAGCGCATGCGTGAGCAGCTTGCAGGCGTTGACGACATTTTCTTTGTCGCGCACTCGTTGGGCGGCATCCATGCGCTCCACCTTGCCAATGAATTGCCAGACAAGGTTGCGGGCGCAGTCACAATAAGCACGCCGTATGGCGGAAGCAAGGCGGCCGAGGTGATTCAATACCTTCTCCCGTTAAGCCAGTTGGTAAAGGACATCCAGCCGTCAAGCGCCCCTATCGTCGAGGGCAATCGATTCAAGGTCGTGCATCCCTGGACCAATATCGTGACCACAAAAGGCCATTCGCCCTTGATGACGCTGCCAAACGACGGCGTCGTCACGCACGCCTCGATGCGGTACCGCAAGGATATTACGCTGGTCGATGTTCCGCGCAACCACTACGAAATCTTACTAAGTCACGAAGCAGTGGCTATCATCAAGAACGCGATAGAAGGGATTGGTAGTACCGTCTGCCGCAAGAGTATCGCCTGCGCGTGACTTGCCTTCAATGAAAACCGGCAGGCCGTACAGATGAAGCAGATGAGCGGGGCAGGGCGGGTGCGGCGGCCGAGGCAGAGCGCAGCGATACCCGGCATTATCCGTGCTCGTTAAATTGCATATAATTTCCGGCACAGCCTCCTGAAATTCATCGCAAATGCCAGTCAACCTTCCCCGCATCGCGCCATCGCCGCCGATGCAGGAACACGTCATGATTCAACCGGCGCCAAGCGGTTTCGAGCGCACGGCCGCGTGTGCGATCTGGCGGACCCTGGACGCGACCCAAGGCCCCGCATACCTGGAAGGTACGATTCCGGCCAATGTTTATGCCTGCTTGAACGTCCTGCCTCTCGGTGAGGTCCGGCTGAATCACCCGCAAGGCAGATCCTTGCCGCCGGTGTTCCTGACCGGGCCTCTCACGGTCCCGCTGACCACGTACGCCGCCGCTCCGCTGCGCTCCTTGAGCCTGGTACTGCAACCCTGGGTGCTTCCTGCCTGGTTCCGCCTCGACGCAACGTCGCTGGTCGATGCCATCGTTGACGGCACGCAGGCGCAACGGCTGAACGATCCGCCGTTAGTCGACGCGCTGCGGCGCGCGGTGGACGATCCCGACTGCCTGGTTTCCGCACTGCAGATGCTTGCCGGCGAAAGCGCCGGCATGGACGAAGAGGCGCCGGCGCTGGCCGACACCCTGCTCAAAAGCAGCAGCGTCGCCGCCGCGGCCGGACAGCTCGGGATCGGCATACGCCAGCTGGAGCGCCGATGCCGGCGCACGTTCGGGCTCGGTCCGAAGCAATGGCTGCAGGTAAAACGCTTCGAAAGCTCGCTGCGGCACCTGGCGCAGGACGAAGCGTCGCTGGTCGACGTGTCGGCGGAGGCCGGCTATGCCGACCAGTCCCACATGACCAGGATTTACCGCCGCGCGGCGGGCCACACGCCGGCGCAGACCAAAGACGCCATCGACAGCGACGTCCCGGGCTACTGGGCGTTCATGCCTTCCAAGACGGCTTTGCCGGAATAGCCGGTTCGGCGCGGATGTCGTGTTCGTTCAAGAGCAAGCCGCGGCGCGCGGGTACCCTGTCGCCAGGAAGCATGCGTTCCTTCTTCAGGGGTACAAAAGTGGAAAAATTCAAACGGGCGGTCGTGATGGCGGTGGGATCGGGGGGAGACGTGGCGCCGCTGGCCGCCGTCGCCGAAAAGCTGGCCGCGCATGGGATGGATACCACGCTGATGGCGCCGCAGCGGTACCGGCGCTTCACCGCGGGAACCGCCGTGCAGTTCCAGTCGATCGGGGCGGACGATGTCTTCGAAGAGGTCTTCAACGGCGCGGACGTATGGAGTGCGGCCAAAGGCCTGCAGGCATCCTGGCGTTATTACGGCGCGGCGATGCGCACCGGATTGTCGGCGCTGCGCCGGGGCTGGCATGCCGCCGACACCCTGCTGGTGAGTTCATCATTCGCGGTGGCGGCGCGACTGGCCGAGGAACTCGACGCTTACCGGAATACGACGGTCCACCTGTCGCCATCGATCGTGTTTTCGGCGCACCGGCCACCGAAGTGGCCGGCGGCGTCCATTCCCGGGCACTGGCCCTTGTGGCTGAAGCGCGTGGCGATCGCGGCGGCTGAACGATGCGGCACCGATCCGGTGATCGGCGCGCATGTGAATGCGTTTCGCGCGGAACTCGGCTTGCCGCCGGTTCGCAAGCTGTTTTCGCAGTGGATCCACTCCCCACGCCGTGTGGTTTATGCGTTTCCCGAGTGGTTTGCGCAGGCGGCGCCGGATTGGCCGGCGCATGGCGCGTTCACCGGCTTCCCTAGTTGCCCGCAACCTCAGCGCGCCCTCCCTGCGGCGCTGGAAGCTTTCCTGCAAGGCGGGTCGGGGCCGGTCATGGTCATTACGGCGGGTACCGCCGTCGCCTCGCGGCCGCAGTGGGTGGAGCGGCTTGCAAGCTTCGCCGTTGCGCAAGGCGCCAGGGTGGTCGTCATCGAGCCGAATGCACAGGGGGATACGGCCGGGGCTGCCGTGCACAGCGTGCCGTTTGCACCATTCGACCTGCTCCTGCCGCGAGTGCAACTGATCGCGCACCACGCCGGCATCGGGACCATGGCAGAAGCCTTGCGCGCCGGATTGCCGCAACTGCTGGTACCGAGCGCGCACGACCAGCCGGACAACGCGTGGCGCCTGCAACATCTCGGCCTGGGTCACAGCCTCGGCCAGGATCCCGGGCCAGGCGATCTGACGCGCGCCTGGCACTGGGCGCTCGGTAACGGCCCGCTCCGGCAAGCGTTGCACGACGCGCAGGCCAGGATCGCGCGAGAAGAGGAGGGCGCCGGCTGCATCGCTGAACTGGTGCTGGCCGATTGCGGGGCCCGGGATGGCCAGGGCTCCGATGAGGGCGGCCAACGCATCCCCGGCATGCGGCGGGGCGGAGATGCGCGCCTGCAAAATGCGTATCGATATAAAACCTGACTCAGGATTCCGCCGCGCGCCCGACACTGGCATCGGCCACGGCCAGGGCGGTCATGTTGACGATGCGCCGTGAAGTCGCCGCGGCGTTGAGGATGTGAACGGGCTTGCATGCACCGAGCAGAATCGGGCCGACCGTCACGCCGAAACCACCGGTGATCTTGAGCAGGTTGAATGCAATGTTGGCGGCATCGAGGCTGGGCATGACCAGCAGGTTGCAGCTGCCCGCCACCGGCGTGCCCGGCAGGAAATGACGCCGGATATCCTCCGACAGCGCGGCGTCGCCCTGCATCTCGCCCTCGACCTCCAGCGCCGGCGCCATCTGCACCAGCAGCTCGCGGGCGCGCCGCATTTTCCGCGCCGACGGCCGGGTCGACGACCCGAACATCGAATGCGACAGCAATGCGACCTTGGGCGCCAGTCCGAAGCGCCGGATCTCTTCCGCCGCCATCAAGGTGATTTCGGCAAGCTGCTCCGCCGTCGGATCGTCGTTGACATAGGTGTCGGTGATGAACAGCGTGAACTTGTCGAGCGTCAGCGCATTCATCGTCGCCAGCACGGACGCGCCGGTCCTCAGCCCGATCACCTCGCGCACCCGTTCCAGATGGCGGTCGAAGCGTCCCACCGTGCCGCACAACAAGGCATCCGCATCGCCCTGCCGCACCAGCAGGGCGCCGATCAGCGTGGCGGAGCGGCGCAGCGCCGACCTTGCCATGTCGGGTGTAATCCCCTCGCGTCCGCACATGGTGTGATACGTGTCGGAATATGCGCGGTAGCGCTGGTCGTCTTCCGGATTGACGATGTCGAGGTCCGTCCCCGGCTTCAGCCGCAGGCCGGCTTTGCGGATACGCTGTTCGATGACGGCCGGGCGGCCGATCAGCACCGGGCGCGCCAGCCCCTCGTCGACCACCGTCTGCGCCGCGCGCAGCACCCGTTCTTCCTCGCCTTCTGCGTAGGCCACCCGCTTGGGCATTGCCTTGGCGGAGCTGAACACCGGACGCATCAGCAGTCCGGTGTGATAAACAAGCTGGGTCAACTGCTGCCGATACGCGTCCAGGTTTTCAATCGGGCGGGTTGCCACCCCCGACGTCCGCGCAGCCTCCGCCACGGCCGGCGCAATCCGTTCGATCAGGCGCGAGTCGAACGGCTTGGGAATGATGTAGTCGGGCCCGAACGACAGGTCCTGGCCGGCATAAGCGAGCGCCACCGCATCGTTCGTTTCCGCCTGCGCCAGCTCGGCGATCGCTTTCACGCAAGACAGTTTCATCGCGTCGGTGACCTTGGTCGCGCCGCAGTCGAGCGCACCCCGGAAAATATAGGGGAAGCAAAGCACGTTGTTGACCTGGTTCGGATAATCCGACCGGCCGGTGGCGATGATGCAGTCGGGCCGCGCCGCTTTCGCCACTTCCGGCCGGATCTCCGGCTCCGGGTTCGCGAGCGCCAGGATGATCGGCTGGCTTGCCATCGTCTTGACCATCTCGCCGGTCAGCACGCCGGCGGTCGAGCAGCCGAGGAAAACATCTGCGTCCTTCACGATATCGGCCAGCGTGCGCGCTGCGGTGTCCTGCGCGTAGCGCGCCTTGTTGGGCTCCATGTTCGCGTCGCGCCCCTTGTAGATCACGCCCTTCGAATCCGTCACGAAGATGTTTTCGCGCTTCACGCCGAGTTCGACCATCAGGTCCAGGCAGGCGATGGCCGCGGCGCCGGCGCCGGAAGCGGCGAGCCTGACCTCGCGGATATCCTTGCCCACGACCTTCAGCCCGTTCAGCAGCGCGGCGGCGGAAATGATCGCCGTGCCGTGCTGGTCGTCATGGAACACCGGAATGCGCATGCGCTCGCGCAGCTTTTTTTCTATGTAGAAGCATTCGGGCGCCTTGATGTCTTCGAGGTTGATGCCGCCCACGGTCGGCTCCAGCATCGCGATCGCGTCGACCAGCTTGTCCGGGTCATGTTCGGCAAGTTCGATGTCGAACACATCGATGCCGGCGAATTTCTTGAACAGGCACCCCTTTCCTTCCATCACCGGTTTGCCGGCCAGCGGACCGATGTCGCCCAGCCCGAGGACTGCGGTGCCGTTGGTCACTACCGCCACCAGATTTCCGCGCGACGTGTACTCGGCCGCGAGGTCGGGATTGCGGAAGATCTCCTCGCACGCATACGCCACCCCCGGAGAATAGGCCAACGACAAATCGCGCTGGTTCGACAATGCCTTGGTCGGCGCGACCTCGATTTTTCCCCGGGTCGGCCGGCGATGGTATTCCAGCGCGGCATCGCGAAGTTGGTTGTCTTCCCCCCCCATTTCGATCGACATGATTCGTCCCTTTCATCGGATCCGGCGGCGCCGGCAAAGAAGTGCGCAATATGAAATGGACAATGAACGGCATACACAGGTTCGGTGCGGACGGGGGGAGGGGCATGCGAGGTTCGGCCAGTCGCTGCTGTGCAGTAACTTGGCCGTTCGCTGCGATCCGGTGCCATGCCTGGCCATCCATTCTCTAAACGGCAGGCCGCATCTATACTGGATGGTGCCGGCGCCGGAGGCCGCCAGGATTTCATGTCCAAGGGTCGACTCAGCTGATCTGCAGAAAGCCGGTTTCGAAGCGCCTATAGACAGTTTCGCCGGTTAACGGCCAGGCATGACGGATGGAACAAGCCTGTCCAATCTCCGGTGCGCCCCGGTGTGAATTGCCCAGTATCAGGTGGAGCGCGTATGAATCCTCCCTTGCCATTTGTCCGCGAAACCGGCGCCGGCGCAAGCGTCGTCTGCATCCACTCCAACGCCAGCAGCTCCAGCCAGTGGCGCGCACTGATGGATCTGCTGGCGCCTGAGTACCGCGTGATGGCGCCGGATTCCTATGGCTCCGGCAAGAGTCCGGACTGGCGGTCTGACCGCGTCATCTCACTTGCGGACGAGGTCGCGCTCATCGAGCCCCTGCTGGCGCCGGCACAGTCCCCGGTCACCCTGGTAGGCCATTCCTATGGCGCCGCCGTGGCACTCAAAGCCGCCCTCATGTTCCCGGCCCGCGTCCGCGCGCTCGCGCTGTACGAGCCAACCCTGTTCGCACTCGTCGATGCCGCCGAGCCGCCTCCCAACCAGGCAGACGGCATACGCAATGCGGTTCACGCCGCTGCCGCGTCTCTCGATGCCGGTGATCTGCATTCAGCCGCGCAAGCGTTCATCGACTACTGGATGGGTGCCGGCAGCTGGGAAAGGACTCCTGCAAACCGTCGCCAGCCGATCGCGGAGTCGGTAGTCAACGTGCGTCGATGGGCGCATGCGCTGTTTACCGAACCCGCAGGTATCGACGAGTTTCGCCGGATCGATGCGCCGGTTCTGTACATGGTCGGCAAGCGCTCGACCGCCTCCGCGCACGGGGTCGCCGACATCCTGATTCCCGCGCTTCCCAAGGTGCGCACGGTCGCGTTCGAGGGCCTGGGCCACATGGGGCCGATTACGCATCCGGACGTGGTGAATGCCGAGATCAAGGGATTCCTCGCGCAGGTCTAGCGCGTTGTTCCAGTAGATCCGGCGTCTGCGGTGTGCTGGAGTCAAGCGTGGAGTCTGCTTCGAGAATCGACCGGGCGTTTCGGGTAGCCAAGCGCACAGGTTCAGAAGCGACCCCGCTTTTGTGTCGCTTGACATCGGAAATGGTCGCACATCGTGTTGTTATACTCGATGCTTTTATTTGGGTTTTTCCTATGGCACACATTCCGGCGCCCCTGCTTGTGCTGGGCAAACTGAGTAGCGAGGCCGGCGACGTGACCGTCGCCACGCGCGAAAACCTTGGTACTGCCCTGCATACGCATCCGACCACGAATTACGTAACCGTAACAGAAGGTGTCTTGTACTTGACGTTAAACGGGGTGGAGCAGGCGGTTCGGCCGGGTGAATGGTGCGCTATCCCTGCTCACGCCGAACATGCCGAGCGCTTCGCGGAAAAGACATCGGTAGTCGTTTTCTGGGTCAAGGACCAGACAGCCACCGCGGCGTAATTTAGCACGGTGTAAACGATGGATGGATACGGTACCGGTTCCGATGCCACATGCGTGTTCTAGTACAAAATCGTTCATGCGGGGAAATTGAAGAAATGCAAACCAGGCGAATCTTCCTAATGAGTGTTCCCGGCTCAACAATGAACACTCACGACTCCGCCGCTGGTTTTCTTGAGCGGTAGAGCGCAGCGCATGTGCAACGGGATTTCCATCGCTACGCTCGCACTGCATCCGCAGCTTGTTCCGGTTCTATGCGGGTGGTTCGAGGCCGAGTGGCCCTCGTACTATGGTCCGGGCGGGCCGGGCTCGGCACAGCGTGACATCGAGGCGTATGCCAACCAGGGGACGCTGCCGGTTGGTGTCGTCGCTTTAAAGGACGGCAGCGTTTGCGGGGTTGCGGCGCTTAAAGCGGAATCGATTGCCAGCCACGCGCACCTCTCGCCCTGGGCCGCCGCCGGCTTTGTCCATCCCTCGCTGCGGGGGCAGGGCATCGGCGGTTTGCTGCTGGACGCACTGGAGGAGCAGGCGCGCAGTCTGGGCTTCGTTCGCATTTACTGCGGCACCAGCACCGCACAGAGTCTCCTGCAACGGAGCGGCTGGAAGCTCATCGAGTGCATTTCTCACGAGGGCAAACGTCTTGGCATCTATGGCAAAGCACTCTAACCCCGCCATCAAACGGACCGCTTCAAGCAAGCTTGAGGCGGCCGCTAATTTCGAACCTCAGACGTGGAATCGAGACACGCTATGCGAACACCTGCAAACAGTACTGCGTACCGGTCCGCGATGGGTGTTGCGCTCACGGGCGCATGCATCCTTGTCTGGCTGAGTCTTGGCGTTGGCATCATCGGGAGCGATGGCGACCCCGCCAACCTGATGTATTTCGGGGTGCTCGCTGTCGGAATCGCCGGCGCCATCATCGCGCGCCTCCAGCCCCGCGGGATGGCGCGCGCGTTATTCGCGATGGCGTGCGCTCAGGGTGTGGTCGCCGCCATCGCGCTGATCGCGGGCTTGGGTCTCCCGTGGAGCGGGCCGGCAGAGATACTGGCGCTAAACGGGTTCTTCATCGCGTTGTTTGCCGGATCGGCCTGGCTGTTCCGGCGTGCCGCGCGTGGCTGACCCGAAGGCGGCCTTAGCATTCATCCTGGCCGACGCCGCTTCGCGGCGCGAACGTTCATTGGCGAACGCGACCCTAAGCCGTCGATTGACCGCGTCGGAAGCTGTCGTTCGTTTGTCCTCATGCGTCATCGCGTTCCATTGCGTGCCGGAGCAAGTCACATTATTCCTGAGGGATGCAAGGTGAGCGCCATGCATCAGCAAATACGCGCATTACGTTCTTTCCAGCATCTTCTTCAGATTAGCCAACCCGGATGAAAGGATTTCGCCGATCATTCGTCTCACCGTATCGTCATTCGTATCTGGGTCGGCTTTTCGGCGGAAATGTGATTGCCAGGTCACGGTGGAGCCGCCGCCTTCGTCTGTCCGCACCTCGATTGAGGCAGCATAATCGATCACGGGCAAGGGCGAGTCGAGAATAACGTAGCGCTGGACCATCTGCGCATCGTCATGCTTTCGCAGTTGTTCCGTGATCCTGGCGCCGTCCTTGAGGATCAGCGTACGGACTGCCTGCGCTTCATTGTTTCGCCCGGCTGTCAGCCGGGTCGACGCGACTGCCGGGTGCCAGCCGAAATTGTCAAAGTCTTTCACCGCCTTCCAGACCACATCCGGGGCGGCAGCAATGGCGATGCTTTCCCGAACATCGAGCATCGGATCAGATGCTGCCGTGCTCGCTCCGAGTACCCCGAGGCCAAGCGCGGCCAACCGCAATAGCGGGCAAAACTTCATGAACGTCTCCTTTCTCTGAAAAATGACCAGCGCGACATCGCCCGGCGCTGAATGATCGGCGCAGGAGAGTGCTTTGTACCCGGGTACTGTCGACGCGCTTTCAGCAGGATGAAAGCGTGGACTGGATTTTTTCAGAAGCGAAGCGCGGCGTATTGTAAAAATGCGTCTTCAGTCGGGCCTGCTTGAGGTAGCTGAGCGGCGACAAGGACGTAAGGGACTGGAATTCGCGGATGAAATGCGATTGATCGTAATATCCGTTGCTGAGAGCTGAATCTGCGCATCTCGCCGACTGGTCAAGCAATAGCGTTCTTGCCGTCTTCTGGAAACGGCTCAGTCGCCGGACTTCGACAAGCGTTTGTCCGGTGACGTCAAGGAACCGGCGTTCCAACTGACGCCTCCCGATATCAAGCTGCGAAGCTAACGCCGTGATCGTGAGTGTGTCGCAATGTCGATAAAGGCGGGACGCCGCGGTGCTGATCAGCTTGTCCGTCGCGCTCTTTTCCAGGCGCTGCAGGAGGAAGTTTTCCAGTAAGTCGACACGTACGCGATTGCACCGTGCGCCACGCACTTGCTTGCCAAGCGCATTTCCGGACGCTCCCCATAAATCGCTTGCGCGCGGCTGCCGGTCAGGCAATTCACGGCCGGGAACCGGGATAAAGTGATGCAGTGCGCCTGCGCGAAAGCGGATTGCCACAAAGCCGAATTCCCCCATTTCCGCGAGCTCGATGGGGTGCCTTCGGACACAAAGCAGGTGGGTGCTTTCCAGAGCGAAGACGCCTGCGCCTTCAATTTGCCGGAACGGCTCCCGATAATGAAAGAAAATCTCCGCGCCGGTGCCGGGGAGGATGGTTGGCAACGGGATTGCCTCGCCTGCGCCGGCCTCCCACCCCCAGAACCGCTCGACATAAGGGCTTAGCTTCGGTATCGGAAAGCGGTGGAAGATACGCATGCTGGCGTTCACTATGCAGGCAGATTAGATTTTTCTTTTCCGAACTGTGGCGTTGCTTTTCGAGATACGATCGGACCGAGCGCCGAGCGGTTCTGCTACGGCATGCAGCACCCGTTGCATGCTGCCATAGCAGAGTTGGCAAAGCAATCTCGTAAAGCTGGAAGTCGAGAATACAGAGCGGCGGATTTCGGTTTGCCAGCAGACTTTGAAGGAAGTCTGCCCACTGGCAGCAGTCGACCAAAACCGGCCAGTCAGTCCTGCCGATAGCGGTCATTCGCATTGCGATTCAACATTGAGGTAACCGGCGAGCCATAGGCAGGCGACAGCCTGTCGCGAGAACGTCCGCATCGACCGCCATGTCAGGCATCGCGCTTAGCGAAAACAGGTGCCCCAAAACGTTCTGCAACCTCCGGCGTGCCATCCAGCTTTATCCTGGCCTGTCTGAAGCAATCAGTGCTCGCGGGTAGCACCACGCCGGACTGAGCTGACTCCGTCCAGATGTGCGCATCAATGGGTATCCAATCCGGGTCATCGAAGGTTCCCCTCGAGATCGCGCGGTACTCGGGCCAGCGTTCAAATGTGAGCGTAACCGTCGTACCACAAGTGGGGCAGAAGTGAACATGAACCGGCTTCGCACTGGTCTCGGAGTAGTGACGATAGATGCTTAGTCTGCCGATGAATTCGACGGCATCCACCGGATACATGGTTTCAGCGTACGAGGTTGACCCTGTCATCTTCTGGCAGAAGCGACAGTGGCAGACAAGTGTGCGAAGGGCTGGGCCTATCGCCCGGTACCGCACCGACCTGCAAAGACATCCTCCTTCGTGGATCTCGGACATTTGGGCCTCTCCGCTTCCAGGTTAGTACGTACCTTTGTCGATGCCCAACTTGTTATAAATCGCAAAACACCTGATCAACATCGGCAAGTGTCGTCTAATAAAGGAATCCGACGCGTGAGCAAGTCGCATGACCCTTGGCTTTACCCCGATTGCCTGTACCAAAAACATCGGTTTAACAGAACAGAAAAACCACGCAATGAAAAAGCGCAAATATAAGTATTGAATTTATAACGTAATGTACTTACGAAACTGTCGGCACGTCGGATTGGCGGACATGACTGTTCGCAGCTCTGGCAGCGCGCAGAACTGTCACTCCTCTACCTATTCGCCGGTACTCGGCATGCCTTGCCGTACAGTAGGACTATTGCTTGTTGCCGAACATGCCCCCGATGCCGCTGGCGATGCCCCCCATCCCACTTGCCCCGCCGGAGTCTCCAGTGCCTCCGCCGCCGACTACACTGTCGAGTTGCGATGCCACCGGGCCCGGCAGCCTTTCTTTGATGAAGCCCACGGCCGCCTCCACTGCCGACGCTGCCTTGTCTTCCGGCAGGCCTGTTTTCTCGATCACGCGTTGAATAATCTCGTTCATGAGTTCTCTCCTTAATGGTTTCAAGTCAACTGAAAACTCCCCGGGACAGGGTCTGTAGCCGTGCCCCTATTTTGATACACCATACTCTCTTTTAGCGGGCTTAGGGACGCGGCAAGGGGTGCCGTTTCCCTTGGTAAGCTTGCTGCGTCTAAAGGGCGGACGTTCAAGGGAAATATCCCGTACGCATTTGGCTTCCGCGTCGAACGAGAGTCGATCCCGAACGTTGACCCGTCACCGTCTGAGATGCCTTTGTCTGGAACCAGTCGCGCGCACGCGTCTCCTAAACTAGGTAGCGACAGGAATCCGGTGTGTCGGGGAAATCGTAGTCGCCAGGGAATCCGGGCAGACGATCGGCAGGTCAACGAACAGGGTGCCGTAGCGCCCCAGCTGGTTTTCGTGGGCCAGCGCCTCCGCCCAACCGATGCTTGCAAGCGGGAGAGTAGGCGCACCCGGCAGGTCGGGGTGCGGCGTCAGGCCATAAGTCCCATGTTGGGGAACCCGGGAAAAAGCAAACCAGTCGGCAACAGCTACTTTTTGCGTGACCTTGAACGGCCTGCGGGCCGTTTTCTTTTTTATTGGAGATGATGATGCTCAGAAAAAAATTAGGTGCAGGGCTTGCTGCAGTAAGCCTTTTCGTGGGATTGACCGCCTGTCAGAAGCAGGACGAAGCAGCAGCGGGCAAAGGGCCGGCGGAGAAGGCTGGTGCCCAGGTTGACGCCGCGGCCGCCAAGGCCGGAGACGCGCTGAACAAGGCAGGAGAAAAGACTGGCCAGGTACTTCAGTCGGCCGGCGAAAAGACCGGTGAAGCAGTGAAGCAAGGCGGAGAAAAACTCGAGGGTGCCGCCAAGGATGCCCAGAAGAAGGAATGATTACCGAGTTCTCGGAAAATCTTCGCCGCAGTTTGCCCTGTTGGTCGAAAAGCGGTGAAACGACGACTAACCCTCGCCTGCTCTAGCCGCGCTTCCGTTAATTCCAAGACCGAACAGGAGCTGCTTTATTAGCGGCTAGTGTCCGCTTCTGGCCGATTGCAGACATGGCGTCTACATCGCGCCTGAGGCGGCGATTTCACCGTAGCAGTCGTTTCGCCGTCAACGCTCACTGAACTCTATTGCGGAGTGCTCCAAAGCTCCGCCAGCCGCGCATCGCGTCCACAACTGGTCCGATAATACTTATACCGGATCGGATTTTTCTTGTAGTAATCCTGGTGATATTCCTCGGCCGGATAAAACGGCCCGGCTGCGCTAACTTCGGTAACGACTTGCGCAAAG
>NZ_DASPLS010000028.1:0-57466 GCF_035627455.1 Noviherbaspirillum sp. | reverse complement strand
CCCCTGTTCGATCGCTTCGTGGCGATGATGGAGAAACACAAAAATGCCTAAGCGCACAGACATCAAAAGCATCCTGATCATTGGCGCCGGCCCGATCATCATCGGCCAGGCGTGCGAATTCGACTACTCCGGCGCGCAGGCATGCAAGGCATTGCGTGAGGAAGGCTACAAGGTCATCCTGGTCAACAGCAATCCGGCGACCATCATGACCGATCCGGAAATGGCGGACGTCACCTACATCGAGCCGATCACCTGGCAGGTGGTGGAGCGCATCATCGACAAGGAGCGCCCCGACGCGATCCTGCCGACCATGGGCGGCCAGACCGCGCTGAACTGTGCGCTCGACCTGCACCGCAACGGCGTGCTGACCAAGTACGGCTGCGAGCTGATCGGCGCCACGCCGGAAGCGATCGACAAGGCGGAAGACCGCTCCAAGTTCAAGCAGGCGATGACCAAGATCGGCCTCGGCTCCGCCCGGTCCGGTGTTTCGCACACGATGGAAGAGTCGTGGGCGGTGCAGAAGGAAATCGGCTTCCCGGTCATCATCCGTCCGTCCTTCACCATGGGCGGCACCGGCGGCGGCATCGCCTACAACCCGGAAGAATTCGAAACCATCTGCAAGCGCGGCCTGGAAGCCTCGCCGACCTCCGAACTGCTGATCGAGGAATCCCTGATCGGCTGGAAGGAGTTCGAGATGGAGGTGGTGCGCGACAAGAAGGACAACTGCATCATCGTCTGCTCGATCGAGAACCTCGACCCGATGGGCGTGCATACCGGCGACTCGATCACCGTGGCGCCGGCGCAGACGCTGACCGACAAGGAATACCAGATCATGCGCAACGCGTCGCTCGCGGTGCTGCGCGAGATCGGCGTCGACACCGGCGGCTCCAACGTGCAGTTCGCGGTCAATCCGAAGGACGGCCGGATGATCGTCATCGAGATGAATCCGCGCGTGTCGCGTTCCTCCGCGCTGGCGTCGAAGGCGACCGGCTTCCCGATCGCGAAGGTCGCGGCCAAGCTGGCGGTCGGCTTCACGCTCGACGAGCTGCGCAATGAGATCACCGGCGGCGCCACCCCGGCGTCGTTCGAGCCGAGCATCGATTACGTCGTCACCAAGGTGCCGCGTTTCGCGTTCGAGAAATTCCCGACTGCCGACAGCCACCTGACCACCCAGATGAAATCCGTCGGCGAAGTGATGGCGATCGGCCGCACCTTCCAGGAATCCTTCCAGAAGGCGCTGCGCGGCCTGGAAGTCGGCGTCGACGGCATGAATGAAAAGACCACCGACCGCGAGACCATCGAGGAAGAACTCGGCGAGCCGGGGCCGGAGCGCATCTGGTACGTCGGCGACGCGTTCGCGCAGGGTTTCTCCCTGGAAGAAGTGCACCAGCTGACGCACATCGATCCGTGGTTCCTGGTGCAGATCAAGGAAATCGTCGACATCGAACTGTGGCTGGAAAAGCAGACGCTGGAATCGCTCGACAAGGCGACGCTGTTCAAGCTGAAGCAAAAGGGCTACTCGGACCGCCGCATGGCCAAGCTGCTCAAGACCACCGACCGCGCCGTGCGCGAGCATCGCCGCGAACTCGGGGTACGCCCGGTCTACAAGCGGGTCGACACCTGCGCCGCGGAGTTCGCGACGCGCACCGCGTACATGTACTCGACCTACGACGAGGAGTGCGAATCGCAGCCGACCGACAAGAAGAAGATCATGGTGCTGGGCGGCGGTCCGAACCGCATCGGCCAGGGCATCGAATTCGACTACTGCTGCGTGCATGCCGCGCTGGCGATGCGCGAAGACGGCTACGAAACCATCATGGTCAACTGCAACCCGGAAACGGTGTCGACGGACTATGACACGTCCGACCGCCTGTACTTCGAGCCGCTGACGCTGGAAGACGTGCTGGAAATCGTCGACAAGGAAAAGCCCTACGGCGTGATCGTGCAGTACGGTGGCCAGACGCCGTTGAAGCTTGCGCTCGACCTCGAAGCCAATGGCGTGCCGATCGTCGGCACCTCGCCGGACATGATCGATGCAGCGGAAGACCGCGAGCGCTTCCAGAAGCTGCTGCAGGACCTCGGCCTGCGCCAGCCGCCGAACCGCACCGCGCGCGCTGAAGAGGAGGCCTTGCGCCTGGCGCAGGAAATCGGCTATCCGCTGGTGGTTCGCCCGTCCTACGTGCTTGGCGGCCGCGCGATGGAAATCGTGCATGAGCAGCGCGACCTCGAACGCTACATGCGCGAGGCGGTGAAAGTGTCCAACGATTCGCCGGTGCTGCTCGACCGCTTCCTGAACGATGCGATCGAAGTCGACGTCGACTGCCTGTCCGACGGACAGCGCACCTTCATCGGCGGCGTGATGGAGCACATCGAACAGGCGGGCGTGCATTCGGGCGACTCCGCCTGTTCGCTGCCGCCGTATTCGCTCTCCAAGGAAACCGTGGAAGAGCTCAAGCGCCAGACCGCGCTGATGGCCAAGGGCCTGAACGTGGTCGGCCTGATGAACGTGCAGTTCGCGATCCAGCAGCAGGAGGTCGAAGGCCAGCTGAAGGACATCGTGTACGTGCTGGAAGTGAATCCGCGCGCCTCGCGCACCGTGCCCTACGTGTCCAAGGCCACCGGCCTGCAGCTGGCGAAGATCGCCGCGCGCTGCATGGTCGGCCAGTCGCTCGACAGCCAGGGCATCAAGAACGAGGTCGTGCCGCCATACTACAGCGTGAAGGAAGCCGTCTTCCCGTTCAACAAATTCCCGGGCGTCGACACCATCCTCGGCCCGGAAATGAAGTCGACCGGCGAAGTCATGGGCGTGGGCAAGACCTTCGGCGAAGCCTTCGTGAAGTCGCAGCTCGGCGCCGGCGTGAAGCTGCCGAAGTCGGGCAAGGTCTTCCTGAGTGTCAAGAACAGCGACAAGCCGCGCGCGGTGCAGGTCGCGCGCGACCTGGTCGAACTCGGCTTCTCCCTGGTGGCTACCAGGGGTACGGCGGCCGCCATCAGCGCTGCCGGCATTCCGGTCTCACCGGTGAACAAGGTGGTTGAAGGCCGTCCGCACGTGGTGGACATGATCAAGAACAACGAGATCGTCCTGGTCATCAACACTGTCGAGGAAAAGCGTAACGCGATCGTGGATTCGCGCGCGATCCGCACCTCGGCGCTGCTGGCGCGTGCGACGACATATACCACGATCGCCGGCGCCGAAGCCGCAGTCGAGGGCCTGCGCCATCTCGACGAGTTGCATGTCTACGATTTACAAGGCCTGCATAAGTCTTTACACTAAGACTCCAAAGCTAAACTCTTGCCACAGAGGTCACAGACGATTCCGGGTTTCCCGGAATTATTTGTGACCTCTGTGGTTTTCATTTTGTCCAAAGAAATCATGAGCACAGTACCGATTACCAAGCGCGGCGCAGAAATGCTGAAGGAAGAACTGCATCGCCTCAAGACCAAGGATCGTCCGGCCGTCATCAGCGCGATCGCGGAAGCGCGTGCCCAGGGGGACCTGTCCGAAAATGCCGAATACGATGCCGCCAAGGAGCGCCAGGCATTCATCGAGGGCCGCATTGCCGAACTCGAAGGCAAGCTGAGCGCTGCACAGATCATCGATCCGACGGTGCTGGATGCGGAAGGACGCATCGTGTTCGCGTCGACCGTGGACCTGGAAGACCTCGAGTCCGGTACCAAGGTGACCTACCAGATCGTCGGCGAAGACGAAGCCGACCTGAAGGAAAAGAAGATCTCCATCACCTCCCCGATCGCGCGCGCGCTTATCGGCAAGTACGCCGGCGACGTGGTCGAGGTCAATGCACCGTCCGGCATCCGCGAATACGAAGTTCTCGAAGTCCGCTATATCTGACCTGCGATGACCGCCGCCCGCATACGGCGGCTGCTCGCCACGCTCTGGGTGGGCAGCCTGTGGACCGTCGGCTATATCGTCGCGCCGACGCTGTTCTCGACGCTGGCCGACCGTGTGCTCGCTGGTCTGATTGCGGGCAGCCTGTTCCGTATCGAAGCCTGGCTGTCGCTGGTGTGTGCGATCGCGATGGTCGTGCTGCTGAAGGCGTCGCCCGATGAGCGGGGGACGAACACAGGCAGACAGCTGATATGGATAGTCGCCGGCATGCTCGGTTGTACCCTGGTCGGCTATTTCGGCCTGCAGCCTTTCATGGCGGCATTGAAGGAAGCGGCGGGAGCCGCCGGCATGCAGGGCGAGAGCCGCGCCCAGTTCGGCATCCTGCACGGGGTGGCCAGCACCTTCTACCTGGTGCAAAGCCTGCTTGGCGCGGCGCTGGTGTGGAAACTCCGGTAAGGACCGGTCAGGTCCTGTCGAGCGCCGATTTCTTCGAACTGGTCTGGCGCTTCTTCGCGCGCTTGATGTTGCCGCCGGCAGTCACGCGCTCGTTTCCCTTCAGGATGACCTTCTGGACGGTGGGGCGCTTGGTGCCGCTCGGGCTGCCCTTGATGATGGTGACTTCACGCAAGCCCTTGCCGCGCTTCTCGCTGCGCTCCTTCTGGACCTCCTTCTTCGGGCGGTACAGGACAAGCAGCTTGCCGATGTGCTGGATCGGGGCCGCGCCCAGTTCCTCGCAGATCGTTTCATACATGCCGACTCGTGCATCACGGTCGTCGCCAAAGACGCGAACCTTGATCAGGCCGTGGGCATCGAGGCTGGCGTCGATTTCCTTCATGACCGCCGGCGTCAGGCCCGCATCGCCGATGATCACGACCGGGTTGAGCCCGTGGGCCTCGGAGCGAAGCGCGCTGCGCTCCGCGGGTGTCAGTTTCAACATAATCTTAATATCCCTCAAAAGCGGTATTCTACGCGAATGGCAAAGAACAAATTCAACAAAAACTGGCTGCACGACCACATCAATGATCCTTATGTGAAGCAGGCGCAGAAGGATGGCTATCGCGCGCGTGCCGTCTACAAGCTCAAGGAAATCGACGAGACCGAGAAGCTGATCAGGCACGGGCAGGTGATCGTCGATCTCGGCTGCGCGCCCGGCAGCTGGTCGCAGTACGCACGCAACAAGCTCGCCGGGAAGGAGGGCGGCGGCATCAACGGCACCATCATCGGCCTGGACATGCTGCCGATGGAGCCGATCGCCGATGTGCATTTCATTCAGGGCGACTTCCGCGAGCAGGAAGTGCTGGACCAGCTTGAAGCGGTGCTCGAAGGACGCCGGGTCGATCTCGTCCTGTCCGACATGGCGCCCAACCTGTCCGGCGTGGCGATCACGGACGCGGCGCGCGTCGAGCACATCATCGACCTTGCGCTCGACTTCGCCCGTGCGCACATGAAACCTTCCGGCGCCTTGCTCGTCAAATGCTTCAACGGTACGGGTTTTACGCAGATTCTCGAGAAGTTCCGGCAGGAGTTCAAGACGGTCGCGCAGAAGAAGCCCAAAGCCAGCAGAGACAAGTCTTCCGAAGTGTTCCTGCTGGGCAAGTCACTCAAGCACCCATCCTGATTGCATTCTTGCAAGTTAGCACAAGGGCAACTCTTGATTTTCCGGAATCCAGCCGTATATGGGCGGTGAGAGTTATATGGACCGGACGCCGCATGTCATTTCAGGAATTGTTTTTGCATGCCGTCATCCCGTCCGTCCGCCACAGGTTCAGGCTGGCAAGCGCCGGTCATTGCGGGTAGAATCAATTTTACAAGTCTTGTAAATGGGCGCCCCTGCGTCTAAGGAGTTCCAGTGAACAACATGTTTTCGAAAGCCGCCATCTGGGTCGTGATTGCCCTGGTGTTGTTTACCGTCTTCAAGCAGTTCGACGGTCGCACGCTGGCGGGAGGCGCGACGCCTATTCCGTACTCGGACTTCCTGGACGAGGTGAAGGCACGGCAGATCCGTGAAGCGACCATTGAGGATCGCACCATCATCGCGACGACGAATGACGGCAAGCGCATCAAGACGGCGGTTACCTATCTCGACCGCGGCCTGATCGGCGACCTGATCAACAACGGCGTCAAGTTCGACGTCAAGCAGCCGGAAGAGCAGTCCTTCCTGTCGCAGGTTTTCATTTCCTGGTTCCCGATGCTGTTGCTGATCGGCGTCTGGGTATTCTTCATGCGCCAGATGCAGGGCGGCGGCAAGGGCGGGGCATTCTCGTTCGGCCGTTCCAAGGCGCGCATGCTGGATGAAGCGAGCAATACCGTCACCTTCGCCGACGTCGCCGGCTGCGACGAGGCCAAGGAGGAAGTGCAGGAACTGGTCGACTTCCTGCGCGACCCGACCAAGTTCCAGAAACTGGGCGGTCGCATCCCGCGCGGCGTGCTGATGGTGGGCCCTCCGGGTACCGGTAAGACCCTTCTGGCACGCGCGATTGCCGGTGAAGCCAAGGTGCCGTTCTTCACGATTTCCGGTTCCGACTTTGTCGAGATGTTCGTCGGCGTGGGCGCATCCCGCGTGCGCGACATGTTCGAGAATGCAAAGAAACATTCCCCGTGCATCATCTTCATCGATGAGATCGACGCGGTCGGCCGTCATCGCGGCGCCGGCCTCGGCGGCGGCAACGATGAGCGCGAACAGACGCTGAACCAGCTGCTGGTCGAGATGGACGGTTTCGAAGCGAACTCCGGCGTCATCGTGATCGCCGCGACCAACCGCGCCGACGTGCTCGACAAGGCGCTGCTGCGTCCCGGCCGCTTCGACCGCCAGGTGATGGTCGGCCTGCCGGACATCCGCGGCCGTGAGCAGATTCTGTATGTACATATGCGCAAGGTGCCGATCGCACCGGACGTCAAGGCCGATATCCTGGCCCGCGGCACTCCCGGCTTCTCCGGCGCCGACCTGGCCAACCTGGTCAACGAGGCTGCCTTGTTTGCCGCGCGCCGCAACAAGCGCCTGGTTGAGATGCAGGACTTCGAGGACGCCAAGGACAAGATCGTGATGGGCCCGGAGCGCAAGTCGGCCGTGATGCGCGAGGAAGAGCGCCGCAACACCGCCTTCCATGAGTCCGGCCATGCGGTGGTCGCCAAGCTGTTGCCGAAGGCGGATCCGGTGCACAAGGTCACGATTATGCCGCGCGGTTATGCGCTCGGCCTGACCTGGCAGCTGCCCGAGCATGATCGCGTAAACATGTACAAGGACAAGATGCTCGAGGAAATCGCGATCCTGTTCGGCGGCCGCATCGCCGAAGAGATCTTCATGCACCAGATGTCGACCGGCGCATCCAACGACTTCGAGCGCGCGACGAAGCTGGCGCGTGCGATGGTGACCCGCTACGGCATGTCCGAGACGCTCGGCACCATGGTCTACGAAGACAGCGAGCAGGATGCCTATTTCGGCCGCATGACGTCGAAGACCGTGTCGGAAGCGACGCAGCAGAAGGTGGACCTGGAAATCCGCTCGATCCTGGACGGCCAGTATGCACTGGCGCGCCGCTTGCTCGAGGAAAACCAGGACAAGGTCGAAGTGATGGCCAAGGCGCTGCTCGAGTGGGAAACCCTGGATGCCGACCAGATCAACGACATCATGGAAGGCAATGAGCCGCGTCCGCCGAAGGCTGGTGTGCCGGTCAAGCGTTCTCCGTCCGACAACGCGTCCGGTGGCATTTCCCCGAACGCGACCGCGCCTGCGTAACTATCGCGCGTATTAACCTGTTGTCAACAAGGGTGAGGAGCAATCCTCGCCCTTTTTGTTTGTCCGGAATGAAAACAGACTATTTCCAGTGCGGCCGCTACCGCTTTCCGACCCGGCCCGGCCAGTCCCGCCCGCTTGTGATGGGGGTGCTCAACGTGACACCCGACTCCTTCTCCGACGGCGGGCGTTTCCATTCGCTCGACCAGGCCTTGTCCCATGCAGAGCAGATGATCGCCGAAGGCGTCGACATCATCGACATCGGCGGGGAATCGAGCCGGCCCGGCGCGCAGCCGCTGCCGCTGGACGAAGAATTGCGGCGCGTCATGCCGGTGCTGTTCGCATTGCGCGATTGCGGCAAGCCGCTGTCTGTCGACACCTATAAACCGGAAGTGATGCGCGAGGCGATTAACGCCGGTGCGGACATGATCAACGATATCAATGGCTTCCGCGCCGAGGGGGCGTTGAGTGCGGTCAACGAGAGTGACTGCGCGTTGTGTATCATGCACATGCAGAACGCGCCGCTGACCATGCAGGTGCAGCCGCACTACGACGACGTGACCGCCGAGGTTACGCAATTCCTGCGGCAGGGCGTGGAGCGGATGGAGCAGGGCGGAATCGACCGCCGGCGGATCTGCGTCGATCCCGGATTCGGATTCGGCAAGACGCTGGAGCACAATCTGATGCTGCTGCGGAATATCGGCAGGATCGCCGGGGAAACCGGCGTGCCGGTGCTGGCCGGCCTGTCGCGCAAGTCCATGATCGGTGCGATTACCGGCAAGCCGGTGGAGCGCCGGGTTGCCGGAAGCGTTGCCGGAGCGCTGGCGGCGGTGGCGCGTGGCGCGCTGATCGTGCGGGTGCATGACGTGGCGGAGACAGTGGATGCGCTCAAGGTTTGGCGGGCGGTCGAAGAAGATCAACAGGGGTAAGCAATGACACGCAAATATTTTGGCACCGACGGTGTACGCGGAAGGGTCGGGGAGTTGCCGATCACGCCGGATCTGGTGATGAAGCTCGGCTATGCGGCGGGCAAGGTTCTGGCACAGGCGGAAACCAGCAGCATCAAGCCGGTGGTATTGATTGGCAAGGACACGCGCATTTCCGGCTACATGCTGGAAGCGGCGCTGCAGGCAGGGTTCGCCGCCGCCGGCGTCGACGTGATGCTTGCCGGCCCGATGCCCACGCCGGCGATCGCCTACCTGACGCGCGCGCTGCGCCTGTCGGCAGGCGTCGTGATCTCGGCCTCGCACAATCCCTATCATGACAACGGCATCAAGTTCTTTTCCGCACAGGGCAACAAGCTGCCGGATGCGGTGGAATCCGCGATCGAGGACATGCTGGAAGCGCCGATCGAATGCGTGTCGTCCGAAAAGCTGGGCAAGGCCAAGCGCCTGTTCGATGCGCAGGGCCGCTATATCGAATTCTGCAAGAGCACCTTCCCGAGCGAACTCGACCTGAGGGGCCTGAAGATCGTGGTCGACTGCGCGCACGGCGCCGCCTACCACATTGCGCCGGATGTCTTCCACGAACTCGGTGCCGAGGTGGTCGCCATCGCCAACCAGCCGAACGGCTTGAACATCAACGACGAGGTCGGCGCGACTGCCCCGGCGACGCTGTCGGCGGCAGTGCGCGAGCACAAGGCCGACCTCGGCATTGCGCTCGACGGCGATGCCGATCGTCTGCTGATGGTGGATGCCTCCGGCCGCGCGTACAACGGCGATGAACTGCTGTACGTGATGGTCAAGGACCGGGTGAAGACGGCACGCGTGGAAGGCGTGGTCGGCACCCTGATGACCAACATGGCGCTGGAAGTCGCGCTCAAGCGCATGGGTATCGGCTTTGCCCGCGCCAAGGTGGGCGACCGCTATGTGCTGGAAGTGCTGCACGAGCGCGGCTGGCAGATCGGCGGCGAGGGCTCGGGTCACCTGCTGTTCCTCGACAAGCACACGACCGGAGACGGCATCGTCTCCGCGCTGCAGGTGCTGTCGGCGCTAAAGCGCAGCGGACAGACGCTGGAGCAGGCAACGTCCGACCTGGTGCTGTTCCCGCAGTCGCTGGTCAACGTGAAGGTGACGCCGGGCTTCGACTGGCAGAAAAATGCGGCGGCCCGCAGTGAAAAGGAAGTGGTGGAGGCCGAACTGGGCGACAACGGGCGCGTGCTGATTCGCGCGTCCGGTACCGAACCGCTGGTGCGCGTGATGGTTGAAGCGCGTAACGCCGACGATGCCGGGCGCTTCGCCCGGCGCATCGCCGACAAGCTCGCCGTCTGATCCCTGGTCAAGCCGCGGCGGATTTCTTTCGCCGCGGTGCGCTGCGGGCAAGAAATGACGCCCGCGGACAGTAATAAATTGACCGCCCGGCATCGCGCCGGTATGATGCTTGATTCTCGGGGCGTAGCGCAGCCTGGTAGCGCACCTGATTTGGGATCAGGTGGTCGGACGTTCGAATCGTCTCGCCCCGACCAGACATCCTCAGCGCATCCCATTCCTGATGCGCGCCTATCTTCCATTTTCGCCTTTCCTGCGTTTGCGGTCGCCGTGCGGCACGTTCGCCCGCGCCTTTCTGCCGCAAATATGGTGTCTGCGTCGCCACGCGGTGCTGCATCCCGATTGCCATGCACGGCCGCCGCGGTGATAATGCAATGATTCCAATAATGAACAACGGCAAGGGGGGACCTTGGCGTCTGCGCGAAAAACAGCCCGGACGAATGGTTGTCGGAGCGGAGCCTTCCCATGAGGCAGCTGGAGGAATTGCTCGACCTCGTCGCCCGCAAGATCGGGCTTTCCACGGACGACATCGCCCGGCGCAGCGCCGTGTTCGACATCACCGATGCCGACATTGCGCTACTGCGCCAGTTGCACGACAAGCTGGCCGCGCATCAGCCGCCACTGGTCGAATCCTTCCACAGTTATCTCACCCAGTTTCCGGAGCTGAAGCAGTGGCTCGGCGACGGGGACAAGCTCGAGCGCCTGAAGCAGGCGCAACTCGGCTATTTCAACCGCCTCAGCCAGGGTAACTACGACAGCGGGTACGTGACGGACCGGTTGCGCGTGGGCCTTGTGCACCAGCAGATCGGGCTCGAGCCGAAATGGTACGTGGGCGCCTATCGCAAATACCTTTCCGACGTCATCCCGGTTCTGGCCGAAGCGGCCGCGGGCGACCGCGAGCAATTCTTCCGCGCGTGCGATGCGCTGCTCAAGGTCGTGTGCTTCGACATGGTGCTGGCGCTCGACACCTATTTCGAAGCGGACCGGTCCGAGGTTGTGCGCGTCAAGAATTACGCGGAGCAGATGCTGGCGTCGATTCCATCCGGACTGATCGTGCTCGATGCCGAGCTGAAGATACGCTCGATGAACCATGCGATGTGCCGTATGTTCAGGCTTGGGGCCGGAGACGAGGTGGCCGGCCTGCCGCTGACCGCCGTCGTCTGGAGCCGTCAACTGACGGAGGCGCTCAAGACCGCGCTGGCGACCGGCGAGGGCATGCGCGACCTGGTGATCAGCGTGATCGATGATAGCGGCAAGCGCCACTTCGAATTCGACATCTCGGCAGCGCTGCTGAGGCAGGAGAACGTCCTGTTGCTGATGGGGCAGGACATCACCGGCCGCGTGCAGTCGCAGGAAGAGCTGCGCCGTTTCCGGATGGCCCTCGACAGCTCCATCGACGCGGTCTACCTGATCGACCGCGAGGAGATGCGCTTCATCGATGCCAATGAAACAGCGCTGGCCACCCTCGGCTACTCCTATGAGGAGCTGCTGCAGCTCGGGCCGCAGGATCTCAAGCCTGACGAAGGCGAGCTGGAGCGGGTCCACCGCCGCTTCGACGAAGTGATCGTCAGCGAGAGCAAGACCGGGATGATCCAGACCGTGCACCAGCGCAAGGACGGCTCGCGGTTGCCGGTCGAAGTCTATCTGCGGGCGATCCAGTCCGAAGGCCGGCAGCTGCTGGTGGCGGTGGTGCGGGACCTTACCGACCGCTTGCAGGCGGAAGCGGTGCTGCGCGAAAGCGAGGAGCGGTTCCGTGTCGCATTCAACCAGGCGGCGGTCGGGCTGGCGCACGTGGCGCCCGACGGCCGCTGGCTCATGGTCAATAACAAGCTGTGCGACATCGTCGGCTATTCGCGCAAGGAATTGCTTTCCATGAGCTTCCAGGACATCACGCATCCGGAAGACCTGGTCGCGGACTGGGCGCTGGCGCGGCGCATGATTGCCGGCGAAATCTATGAAAAAACCCGCGAGAAGCGCTATCGGCACAAGGCCGGGTACTACATCTGGGTCAATCTCACCAGTTCCATGGTGCGCGACGCCGCAGGCAGCCCCAAGTATTACAGCACCGTGGTGGAAGACATCTCCCGCCGCAAGCAGGTCGAGGAAGAACTGCTGCATCTTGCCAACCATGATTCCCTGACCAGCCTGCCGAATCGCTCGCTGCTGCTCGACCGGCTCGCGCAGGCGCTGGTGTTTGCGCGGCGCTCCGACGCGCGGGTCGCGGTGATGCTGATCGATCTCGACCGTTTCAAGACGATCAACGACAGCCTCGGCCACGACATCGGCGACAAGATCATCATCGAGATTTCGCGCCGCCTGTCGGCCTGCATCCGGGCCGGCGACACGATCGCCCGGCTCGGCGGCGATGAATTCGTGGTGATCAGGCCGGACGTGGCGCGCGAAGATGCGGTCGCCAGCATGGCTCAGCAGATCCTGGCCGGCCTCGCGCAACCGATCACACTTCAGGGACACGAGTTCTTTCCGACTGCCAGCATCGGCATCAGCGTGTTCCCGAAGGACGGTACGGACGGACAGACGCTGCTGAAAAACGCGGACATGGCGATGTACCGCGCCAAGGATGCGGGCAGGAATACCTTCCAGTTTTACGCGCACGAAATGAATACCCGCGCGCTCGACCGCCTGAAGCTGGAAAGCGGCCTGCGCCGCGCCCTGGAGCGCCAGGAGTTCGCGGTGCATTACCAGCCGCAGATGGATATCGCATCGGGACGCGTCATGGGTGCCGAAGCGCTGCTGCGCTGGGCGCCGCCGGGCCAGACGATGGTATTTCCCGGCGACTTCATTCCAATCGCGGAGGAGACCGGGCTGATCGTGCCGATCGGCGAATGGGTGCTGCGGCAGGCATGCATGCAAAAGCGGGAGTGGCACCGCGCCGGGATGTTCACCGACTTGAAGTTGGCGGTCAACCTGTCGGCGCGGCAGTTCAAGCAGCAGGACATGGTGAAGATGGTGTCGCGGGTATTGGCGGAGACCGGATGCCGGCCGGAGTGGCTCGAACTCGAGATTACCGAAAGCATCATCATGGAAAATCCCGAAGCAGCCGCGGAAACGCTGCACAGGCTGAGCGCGATGGGCGTGCGCCTGGCGATCGACGACTTCGGCACCGGTTATTCCAGCCTCAGCTACCTCAAGCGCTTTCCGATCGACGCGCTCAAGATTGACCGCTCCTTCGTGCGCGACATCACGACGGATGCCGATGATGCCGCGATTGCCAAGGCAGTGATCGCGCTGGCGCACAGCCTGAAGCTGGCAGTGATCGCCGAAGGTGTCGAAACGATCGAGCAGCTCGATTTCCTGCGCGAGCAGAAGTGCGACCAGATGCAGGGGTATTTCCTGAGCAGGCCGCTGCCGGTGGACCAGTTCGGCGCTTTCCTGCTGCAAGGCAAATGCGCGTGAATCGCGTGCGCGCAATCATTGAAACCCGCCGCCATTAGATGTAATATCCGCAAGCCTCGTTTCGGGCGGGCAGGAAGCTGACGACAGGCTTTCGCCTTTGCCTCGGTCCCGGCATGCCGCCGCACTGCCCATAGCTCAGTTGGATAGAGCAACGGCCTTCTAAGCCGTAGGTCGCAGGTTCGACTCCTGCTGGGCAGGCCACCATCCCTCCGCCTGCTTCCCTTTCCGCCGTTTTGGTCCGTCCTCGCTGCCATGCAGCAGAAAAAGATGTTTACGAAATAACTCTTTCGGGGCAGAATGCGAAAATTGTTGCCATAGGGAAATTATCCCGTTTGGTGCCGTACAGCACAACGCCCGCGCATGCCAGAAGAACAGCTGATCAACTCCGTCAACAAATACTATCTCGACAAGGTGATGAACCTTGCCGATCAGGCGGACATCAAGGCCACCGAAGACATTTTCGATGCGCGCGGCATGAAGCTTGTCGCCAAGGGCGCGCGGATTTCGCGCAGCTTGCAGGAACGGCTGAGCCTGCGCAAGCTGAACAAACCCTTCGAATCGAGCATCGCGGTCGGGGAGGGCGTCGACACCGGCGTCGTCGCGGCGGAAGCGCAGCGCATCGCCGACACCGTCGAGCCGATGGCTTCCATCCTGCGCACCATCGGCAACGGGCAGTCGCCGGTGCAGGTCCTGGCCGGCATCCAGTTTGGCAGCGCGATGAGCACCATGCTGACGATCATCGAGCGCGGCGGCAAGACCGCGCTCATGCATAGCGTGATGGTCAGCCTGCTGTCGGTCTGCCTCGCCCGCAAGCTCGGGATGAGCAGCACCGACCAGACGGTCGTTGCCGTCGCCGGGCTGCTGCACGATATCGGCGAACTCTACATCGATCCCGAGTACCTGCAGTCAAACCGTACCCTTTATCCGCATGAGTGGCGTCATGTGATCGTCCATCCGCGCATCGGCCAGATGCTGATTTCCGGCCTCGAAAACTACCCGGCGAGCGTGGCACAAGCGGTGTACGAGCATCACGAGCGCCATGACGGCGGGGGATACCCAAGACAGATCGCCGGTGCGAGCATCAGCATGGCCGGGCAGGTGATCTCGGCAGCGGAAATGATTTCGGGAATCTTCCTGCATCAGGACAAGGCCCTGCAACGCGCCGAACTGGCGCTGAAGATCATGCCGGGGGAGTTCGCGCGCGAGCTGGTGACGGTGGTGTCGCTGGCGATGCAGGCGGCGCGCGCCCCGGGCGATATGCCGGACGAGGGCGGCACGCCGACCGGCGAGGAGCGGCTGAAGGTGCAGGCCCTGTACGAGCGCATCTGCACCGCCCAGTCCGCGGTCGAGGAGTCGATGGACAAGCCGGAACTGCAATCGAAGAAAGCGCGCCAGCTGCTCGCCGATACCAAGCGCCGCGTGACCGCGATCGAGCGGGCCTTCAGCAGCACCGGGCTCGATGCCTGCCTGGATGAGGCGTCCCGGTTCTTCGATACGCGCAGCACTTCCATCCTGTTTGAAACGGATGTGGCGACGCGCGAGATCCTCTGGCGGCTGCGCGACGTTGCCCGGGATGTCTCCCTGCACGCATCGGCACTCGACCAGCGGGAAGCGGACACGCTACAGCCGCTGATCGCCTTGCTTGACGGCGCGCACTAGTAGGTCATCCAGATAAATTTAGCACGTAGAGGATCGTAGGGTGGGTGGGGGCCGCCGAGGTAGAGCGTAGCGAAACCCACCATGCGCTCCAGGGGCGGTGCCGGTGGGTTTCGCTACGCTCTACCCACCCTGCAGGTTCATCCGGATGATCTATTGCGTCAGCGCGCAAAGCCGAGTTCCCGGTCATACCACTGGCCGCATTGCGCGACAAACTCGTCTGCCGCATGCCGTGCCTTGCGCTTCGCCTTGTCGCCGGCGATGCCGGCCGTCCGCGCAACTTCTTCATTGGCCCTGGCTTGCCGGCGGGCCAGGTTCGCGCATTTTTTCTGTCTTGCGGCGCTCGCGTGCGAAGCCTTGCGCAGATCCCTTTGTTCAAGCGCCTCGCGCCGGTGGCGCTCTCCCTCGAGCTTTTTCAGCTTGTGCTGATCGAGATCGGCCTCGCGTTTCGCCGCGCCGGTATCCGCCGGCGCGGTATGGTTCGCCTCGATCAGCTTGCCGCCGTCGCACGGTGTATCGGTATAGGTGACCTTGCCGCCGGCTTCGCATTTGTAGACGGCGAATGCCGGCGCCGATAGTGCGAGCAGCAGGAGAGCGAACAGCGGCGTTTTCCCGTTCATAGGATTTTTCCCGGATTCATCAAGCCCAGCGGATCGAGCGCCTGTTTCACCGCCCGCATCATCTGCAGTTCCACCGCCGTTTTGTACCTGCGGATTTCGTCACGCTTGAGCGCCCCGATGCCGTGCTCGGCAGAAATCGAGCCGCCGAACCGGTGCACGCTGTCATGCACCACGCGGTTGACCGGTTCCTGGCGCTGGATGAACGCGTCCGCCGGCTCGCCTTCCGGCGCCGACACGTTGTAATGCAGGTTGCCGTCGCCGAGATGGCCGAAGGTGACCATCCGGCAGCCGGGAAACTGCTGCTGCAGCAGCGCATCGGTGGCGCGGATGAACTCGCCGATGCGCGAGATCGGCACCGACACGTCGTGCTTCACATTCTTGCCTTCCTCGGCCTGCGCCAGCGGAATGTGCTCGCGCAGCTGCCACAACGCTTTCGATTGCGCGATGGAGGAAGCCACCACCGCGTCCTGGATGATGTCCTGTTCCAGCGCGTCCGTGATCAGGCCTTCCAGCACGCCGTTCGCATGTTTCTCCGATTCGCTGTCGGACAGTTCGAGCAGCACATATTGCGGGTAAGCCTGCGGAAAGGGCAGGCGCATCTGCGGAAAGTGCTTCGTCACCAGGCGCAGGCTGAAATCGGACATCAGCTCGAAGCCGGTGAGCCCGGCTCCGCATTTGTCCTGTGCGAGCGACAACAGGCGCAGCGCATCCTCCGGCGTGCGCAGCGCCGCCAGCGCGGTCAGCTGTGCCTGCGGCTGCGGGTAGAGCTTGAGTACGGCGGCGGTGATCACGCCCAGCGTTCCTTCCGCGCCGATGAAAAGGTCGCGCAGGTCGTAACCGGTATTGTCCTTGCGCAGGCCGCGCAAGCCGTCCCAGACCTCGCCATCCGCAGTGACGACTTCCAGTCCGAGGCAAAGCTCGCGGGTATTGCCGTAACGCAGGACAGCGGTGCCGCCGGCATTCGTGGCGAGGTTGCCGCCGATGGTGCAGCTGCCCTCGGCCGCGAGCGACAGCGGAAACAGGCGGCCGGCTTCGGCAGCGGCCTCCTGAATCCGCTGCAGGATGCATCCGGCTTCGACCGTCATCGTGTTGTTGACCGGATCGATTGCGCGTATGCGATTCAGACGCGCCGTCGACAATATGAGCGCGCTGCCGCTGTCATCGGGCACGCTGCCCAGCACGAGGCCGGTATTGCCGCCTTGCGGCACGATGGGGACACGGTGCTGCACGCACAGGCGCACCAGCGCGGCAAGCTCCGCGGTCGTCGCCGGCCTGGCGACGGCAAGTGCGCGTCCGGTGTAGCGGCGCCGCCAGTCGGTCAGGTAGCCCGCCATGTCGGCGGCGTCGGTCAGCAGGTGGGCTGCGCCGATGGCGGCGCGGCACTGGTCTAGGAACGGGTTCATTTCGACGCCTTCTGGATCGCTTGCTGCGCCAGCTTCTTGGCTGCCTTCTTGAACGGGCGCAAGTACAGAATGGTGCATACGAAGAAAAGGGTCGTCAGCGCCACTTCCACCCAGCCGAGCGTGGCCGACAGGCCGCGGTCGCTGGTGGCGCGCACGATGCCCTCGCCGAAATACAGCAGGATCAGCATCGATGCCCACTGCATGGTGTAAAGATCGCGCTTGAGCACGCCGCGCAGCGGCAGCAACAGCGGAATGACCTTCAGCACCAGCCAGGATCCGCCCGGGCGCAAGGGCGCGAGCGCCAGTTCCCAGGCCACGCACAGCAGAATCAGCAATACCAGGCTGGCGACCGAGCCGGCGTGATAGGTCTTTTGCATCGTTCCCTGCATCATTGCCTCCTCAGCCTGACCGCGGTTTCGGCGAGCCGGCGGCCAAGCGCGACGGCCAGCACCCGGCTGTCGTCCGAGACCGTGTGCGTGCCGTTCGACCCGGACCAGTGGCTGGCGCCGTAGGGGGTGCCGCCGCTGGCGGTGGTCATCAGTTGCGGATGGGTATACGGCAGCCCCATCATGAGCATCCCGTGGTGCAGCAGCGGGATCATCATCGACAGCAGCGTGGCTTCCTGGCCGCCGTGCAGGCTGCCGGTCGAGGTGAATACGCAGGCCGGCTTGCCGGCAAGCGCGCCGGACAGCCACTGGGCGGAAGTCCCATCCAGAAAATACTTCAGGGGCGCCGCCATGTTGCCGAAGCGGGTAGGCGAGCCCATCGCCAGGCCGGCGCATTCTTCGAGGTCGCGCAATTCGGCATACGGAGCGCCGCTGCCCGGAATCGCCGGTTCGGTGGCTTCGGCCACGGTGGATACCGGCGGCACCGTACGCAGCCGGGCTTCGCAGCCGGAAACGCTTTCCACGCCCTGGGCGATCAGCTCGGCCAGTTTGCGCGTCGCACCGTTCCGGGAATAATACAGGACAAGAATCGGGAGGTCGGAGGCAATCATGCTTGGTATTATAGGCTGCTTTGACAGCCAAAAAATTCACCCAGGAAGCAATGCCGCCTTCGCAGATGACCGATCGAATGTTCCTTTCCAGGCTACCTTTATTCCAGCGCTTTCCGCTCGACGACATGCGCGGGCTGTGGCGTTTCGCGATGCGGCGCCTCGACCAGGAACGCCTGCCGCAGGTGGCCGGCAGCCTCACGTTGACCACCGTGCTGGCGCTGGTGCCGATGCTCACGGTCGCGTTCGCGATCTTTACCACTTTCCCGATGTTCAATACCTTCCGCGCATCCCTGGAAGCGTATTTCATCAAGAGCGTGATGCCCAAGGGTATCGCCAACACCATACTCGGCAACCTGAACCAGTTCGCGAACAAGGCGACACGGCTGTCCGCGGTCGGCGCGATCGGCCTGATTCTGACGACGCTGATCATGATGATGACCATCGACCGCGCGTTCAACCACATCTGGCGGGTGAAGTCGTCGCGTCCGTTCCACCAGCGGCTGGTCGTCTACTGGGCGATCATGACCCTCGGCCCGCTGCTGATCGGCGTGTCGATCTCGGTGACATCCCATCTGCTGACCGCAACCAGCGGCGTGGTGAGCAGCGTGCCGTTCTTCGGGGCGATGGCGTACACCGTGATTTCGGTGACCCTGACCACGGTGGCGTTCACGCTGCTCTACATCGTGGTGCCGAACCGTTTCGTCGACTGGCGCGATGCCGCCGCGGGCGGCCTGCTGGCGGCGGTCGCCTTTGAAATCGCCAAGCGCGCGTTCGTGGTATTCATCACCCAGTTCCCGACCTACACCGTGATCTACGGCGCGCTGGCCGCGCTGCCGATCTTCCTGCTGTGGGTCTATGTCTCCTGGCTGCTAACGCTGATGGGCGCGGTGCTCGCGGCGGCGCTGCCGGTGGTGAAGTACGAGCGCTGGTGGCACGAGGCGTCGCCGGGCAGCGCCTTCATCGAGGCGATGGCGATCCTGGAAGTGCTGCACGACGCGCGCGCGGAGGGGGCCACGGCATCGGTGGATGCGCGTACCATCCGTGATCGGACCCGGCTCGGGTTCGATGAGTCCGAATCCCTGCTGCAGAGGATGCTCGATGCCGGCTGGGTCGGACGCATCAAGGCGGAGACGCCGAAACGCAGCCGCTTCGGCAAGCGCATCATCGAAGGCAAGGACAACTGGGTATTGCTGATCAATCCGGAAAAGCTGAAGGTGGCCGACGTCTACCGGCTGTTTGTATTCAATACTGCCAGCAACGAGCTGCTGGCGAAGAAGGTGGAGAATGCGGTGGAAAAGGGCCTGGATGAAACCCTTTCCACCCACTTCATGCAGGGCAAGCTTGCCGCGACCAGCTAGCCGCGGCCTCGTGGGCATCCCTGCCCGCCACGCGGCCTCGTCCCCGCTTCAGTTCAGCGGCCAGCGAAGCCGTACAGCGCTTCGAGCACCGCATCCGGCTGTTCCGCCATCAGCGAGTGCCCGCATGCGTCGATCTGCTGCACCTGGCAGCCGGCGATGGCCTGCGACAGCGCCGCGGCCGCCTTGGGCGGCGTCATCATGTCCCGTTTCCCCAGCAGCAGCAGGGTCGGGCAGGCAACCGACTTCGCCGCGTTTTCTCCGTTCGCGTAGGCATTGCATGCCGAAAAACCGGTATGGAAAACCTTGTGCTCCGGGTTGCGCCGGGAGACCTGCTGCATCAGGCGGCGGCTGCCGCCCATCACATAGAAACCGGGACCCGGGCTGGACGGCTTGTGCGCGATCGAGCTGTGCGACCAGATGTTGACCATGTCGACCGCGTCCTGCTCGCGGTTCAGCGCCGCATCGAGCAGCGCCTCCGATACCTTCATCGGATAGGCGGTGCCAACCAGGGCCAGCTTTGCCACGCGCTGCGGCGCCCGGAATGCGGCTTCCAGCGCGATCAGCGAGCCCATGCTGTGTCCGACCAGGATGGCCTTCTGCACGCCGGCCGCGTCGAGCAATGCGAGCAGCCAGTCGGCCATCGCTTCCACGCTGGCCAGCGGCGCGCCCTTGCTGCGGCCGTGGCCGGGCAGGTCGACCGCCAGCACGCCGTAGCCGTGGTGTGCGAAATAACGGGTCTGCAGGGTCCAGACCGAGTGGTCGTTCTGCGCGCCGTGAATGAACACGACGGTCGGCAATTCCGGGTTGAATGCCTTGCCGCCGGTGTAGCAGAAGGTATCCTGTCCTTGTACGTTCAGCAGCATCTTAAGCTCCCTTCTGTGCGGCTTTCAGCCCGCGTGCCAGGTCTTCGATCAGGTCGTCCGCGTCTTCCAGTCCGATCGACAGGCGCATCGTGCCTTCGGTGATGCCGGAAGCGGCAAGCTGTTCGGTCGGCACGCGGAAGTGGGTGGTCGACGCCGGATGGATGACCAGCGACTTGGCGTCGCCGACGTTGGCCAGGTGCGAGAAGACCTTGAGCGACTCGACAAAACGGCGGCCGGCGGCGCGGTCGCCCTTGATGCCGAAGGAGAAGACGGCGCCGCAGCCCTTGGGCAGCAGCGTCTTTGCCAGCGCGTGGTCGGGATGCGATTCCAGTTCCGGGTAGGACACCGATTCCACCGCCGGATGGGCCGCCAGGAATTCCACCACCTTGCGGGTATTTGCCACATGGCGCTCCATGCGCAGGCTGAGCGTCTCGATGCCCTGCAGGATCGCGAACGCATTGTGCGGGCTCATCACCGCGCCGAAGTCGCGCAGGCCCTCGCGCCGGGCGCGCAGCGAGAAGGGCGCCACCGAGGATTCCTCCGAAAACACCATGCCGTGGAAGCCGTCGTACGGCTCGCACAGCTCGGCGAAATGGCCGGTCTTTTCATAGGCTTGCTGCCAGTCGAAGGTGCCGCCGTCCACCAGCAGCCCGCCGATCGCGGTGCCGTGGCCGCACAGGAACTTGGTCGCCGAATGGAAAAGCAGGTCGGCGCCGTGGTCGAAGGGACGCAGCAGGTAGGGCGTGGTGAAGGTCGCGTCCACCATCAGCGGCAGGTAGTGTTCATGCGCGATCTCGGCGACTTTCGGGATGTCCAGCACGTCCAGGCCGGGATTGCCGAGGGTTTCCCCGAACAGCACCTTGGTGTTCGGCCGGATCGCCGCGCGCCAGGCGTCGAGGTCGCGCGGATCGACGAAGGTGGTCTCGATGCCGAAGCGCTTCATGGTATATGCAAGCAGGTTCTGCGAGCCGCCGTACAGCGCACGCGAGGCGACCACATGGGAGCCGGCCCCGGCGATCGTAGCCAGGCCGAGATGCATTGCCGCCTGTCCGCTGGCGACCGCGAGCCCGGCCACGCCGCCTTCAAGCGCAGCGATGCGCTCTTCCAGCACCGCGTTGGTCGGATTGGAAATGCGCGAGTACACATGCCCGGCGCGTTCCATGTTGAACAGCGACGCCGCGTGGTCGGAATCCTTGAAGACGAAGGACGTGGTCAGGTAGATCGGCGTCGCGCGCGCGCCGGTGGCCGGGTCCGGCGCTGCGCCGGCGTGCAGGGACAGGGTGTCGAACCCTGGGTATTTGGGGCCGCTCATTGGTATGTCTCCAAAACTTGTTCTAGATCAGTCTTGCGTCGGTCTCTCTGCGAGTCCTTGCATGCTAGCATTGAATGCAACAGCCGGCTGTCACCCGGGCGACAACCCACCGGCTGGATTTTTCATGCAGCTTAGGCTACATTTCAAACGGGACAACAACAATTTTTCCTCCTGGGACGATGCCATGAAAGTATCCGAAATCCTCAAAGTCAAAGGCGACATCCTCTATACCGTAACCCCGGATACGCCGCTGCAGAAGGCGGTCGAGGCGATGGCCGAGAAGGACATCGGCTCGCTGGTCGTGATGGAGTTCGGCGAACTGGTCGGCATGCTGACCTTCCGGGAAGTGATGAAGACGCTCTATGAAAACAAGGGCTCTGTTGGCGCGGAGACCGTGCGCAAGCACATGGATGACCACCCGATCACCATTACGCCCGATACCGAAGTCAATGAAGTCCGCCGCCTGATGCTGGAACGCCATGCACGCTACGTGCCGGTCGTTAGCGCCAAGACGCTGCACGGCGTCATTTCCTTCTATGACGTCGCCAAGGCCGTGTTCGAAGCGCAGAGCTTCGAGAACAAGATGCTCAAGGCCTATATCCGCGACTGGCCGTCCGAGGGTGACGAATAAGATACTGCCTCGCACTAATGGCAGGGAAAGCCGTTCATGGACCAAGCCGTCCATGAGCGGCTTTTTCATTTCTGCGCGCCTTTTGCATTTTCTGACCTGATTTCTGATCGAGAAAGGACTTCTCCATGCATATTGCCATTGTCGGCGCCGGCCTTGCCGGACTGACCTGTGCCCGCCATCTTGCGGAGCGCGGTCACCGCGTCGTGATTTATGAACGCAACGCCGAAGCCGGCGGGCGAATGGGGACGCGCCAGACCGAGCTCGGCGGCTTCGACCACGGCGCGCAGTACTTCACCGCAAGCAGCGACACGTTCAGGAAGGAAGTCGCCGCCTGGCGCAAGGCGGGCTGGGTCGCGCCCTGGGCCGGGCGCCTGGTGAGCCTCGACCAGGGACGCGCATCCGCCGCCGGCCGTTCCGGCGCGCAGCAGCGCATGGTCGCGGTGCCGGGCATGGGCGCGCTCGGACAGCATCTGGCGCAAGGCCTGTCGATCCGTTTCGAACAGACGGTGCGGCGCCTCGAACGCTTCGGCGGGCAATGGCTGCTGGCGGTGCAAGCCGAGACCGTCGCGATCGACGCCAGCGCCGGGCCGTTCGATGCCGTGATCCTGGCGCTTCCCGCGGATCTCGCGCAGCCGCTGCTGCAGCCGGTGTCGCCCCTGGCCGGCGAGGTCGGCCAGGAGCACCTGGCGCCGTGCTGGGCGCTGATCCTCGGCTTCCAGGACGAGCTGGGGCTCCCGTATGACGGTGCCTGGGTGCAGGGATCGCGCTTGAAATGGATCGCGCGCGACGCTTCCAAGCCGGAGCGGCGCCCGGGCGAACACTGGATCGCGCACGCGTCGCCGGAGTGGAGCACCGAACATCTTGCCGACGATCCCGAGCGCGTCAAGGAAAAACTGCTCAAGGCCTTCCACCAGGCGACCGGCTCGCAGGTGCGGCCGGTTTACGCTGACGTGCACCGCTGGCGCTATGCGCAGGCGACCAGCACGCTGCCCGGAGAGTGCCTGTGGGATGCGCAGGCGCGGCTTGGGGTCTGCGGCGACTGGTTTGCTGCCGGCCTGGACGGCAGTGGCAGGGTGGAGAACGCGTTTCTCTCCGGCCTTGCGCTGGCCCGGGCCGCAGCATAAGTGTCAGGCGCAGGAAGACTGCGCCCGGATCGGTTCGTCGTCGACCTGCCGCTGCGGCGCCATCAGCGGCAGGCTGATGACGAAAGCGCTGCCCTTGCCGACTTCGCTCTGCACGCGGATGCGGCCACCGAGAATTCCGGTCACGATATTGTGGGTGATGTTCAGCCCCAGCCCGGAGCCGCCGGCACCCAGCTTGGTGGTGAAGAAGGGATCGAAGATGCGGTTCAGGTTCGCGGGCGGGATGCCGACCCCGTCGTCCCTGACCGCCAGTTCCATCCATCCCTCGCCGCTCTCTTCCGCCGAAATGGTGACGGTGCCGGACTGCCGGCCTTCGAAGCCGTGCAGCAGGGCGTTGTTGACGAGGTTCGTGACCACCTGGCCGAGCGGCCCCGGATAGCTGTCCATGGAAAGCGAATCCGGGATGTGCTGCCGCACGATGAACGAAGTCTTTTTCAGGGTCGGCCACAACGTGAGCATGATTTCGGACACCACCTCCGCCAGCGAGAACCGGCGGCGCTGCGAACTGGTCTGGTCGACCGCCACCTGCTTGAAGCCCGTCACCAGGTTCGCCGCGCGTTGCAGGTTGCGCACCAGGATGTCGCCCGCCGTACCGGCGTCGTTGATGTAGCTTTCCAGCGTGGAACGGCGCAACCCGTTGCTCTGGTAGCTCGCCGCCAGCGCACGCGTCTGATCCGCCAGCGTGCTCGCCGCCATCAGGCTGTTTCCGATCGGCGTATTGAGCTCATGCGCGATGCCCGCCACCAGCGAGCCGAGCGCTGCCAGCTTTTCGCTGCGCACCAGTTCCTCCTGCGCCTTGTTCAGCGTTTCCAGGGTGTGCGCCAGTTCTTCGTTCGCCTGCTGCAGTTCTTCCGTGCGGCGGATCACGCGCTGTTCGAGGGTCGCATTCAGTTCCCGGATCTCGTTCTCGATGCGCCGCTTGTCGGTGACGTCGGCGCATGCAAGGATGCCGTAGCGTTCGCCTGCCAGCGTGAAGATGTGTCCGGCGAACTGCACCAGGATCTTGCTGCCGTCGCCGCGGTACATCCATAGCTCGCGGCTGCTGTCGGTGCTGCCGGTGCGCTTGAGTTCCTCCACCAGCAATGCGCGGTCGGCGGCGTCGCAATAGAGGCCAAGCTCGCTGGTATTCCTGCCGATCACGTTTTCCCTGCTGCGCAGGAACAAGCGCTCGAACGCGCGGTTGACGTCCTTGACGATGTAATTGCCGCGCACCTGGGTGACCCACATTGCGATCGGCGACGACTGGAAGATCGTGGAGAAGCGCTGTTCGCTGTTGCGAAGCTCCTCCTCGGCGCGCTTGCGCTCCAGCTCCGCAGAAGCACGTTCGCTGAATACCTGCAGCAGCGACTTGATCAGGTCCGGATTTCCCATCGGTTCGGTATGCATCACGGCGAGCACGCCGATGGTGTTGCCGGCCGCGTCGCGCAACGGCGCTCCCGCGTAGCTCACCCATCCCTGTTCGCCGAGCGAGATCTGGTTCGGGAACCGGGAACGCACGCCGGATGCGAACACGCAGATGTCGCCTTCGAGCGTTTGTTCGCATGGCGTGCCGCTGCTGCTGTATTCGAAGTTGTCGACGGCATGGCCGCGCACGTGGGCGGCGATCGAGCGCAGGGTGCTTTGCGCACTCGGCATGCGCAGGCCGATGAAGGCGCAGTCGGTGCGCAGGGCGGAAGCAAGGTCGGCGACCAGCAGTTCGAAGAAGGATTCCCCGGCGATGTCGCGGGTGCCCTGCGCCAGGCGCAGCAGCGCGCGGTCCGCCTCCGCCTTGCGCTCTTCCAGCAGGCGCTGGTCGGTGATGTCCCGGATTACAGCAAGGGCATAACGTTCGTTGTTGGCGCTGAATACCGTGGCGTTGGTCATGCACTTACGCAGCTGGCCGTGCTTGGTGCGCATGTCCCACTCGAAGTTGCGCGCCATCCTGCCGGCGCTCAGTTCCTGCAGCAGCGCCCGGCGCTGGCCCGGGTGCACCCAGATATTGAGGTCGACCGTGGTCCTGCCGACCGACTCTGCGCGCGAGTATCCCGAGATCAGCTCGAAGGTCTGGTTGACGTCGATCAGCACGCCGTCGCTCATGCGCGAGATGGAAATCGAGTCGGGATTGCACTGGAAAGCGCCGGCGAACTTGGCTTCGGACAGGCTGAGCGCTTCTTCCGCGTGGCGCTTCTCGGTGATGTCTTCGGCAATCGACAGCAGGCGGGCTGACTTGCCGTCCTCGTCGGCGATATGCGTGTGACTCCACTGACAGGTGATGATGCTGCCGTCGGAACGCCGGTTCTGGCTGATGTTTCGGCTGTCGCCCTGTCCGGAGGTGAGCCGGCTGAACAAGGCGTTCACCGATTCGCGGCTGGCATCGGGAATGATGAAACCCGCATGTCTTCCGATCGCCTGCTCCCGGCGGTAGCCGAAGATGCGCTCGGCGGCCGCATTCCATTCGATTACCTGGAACGCGCGGTCCCACTCGATGATCGCGATCGGGCTTTGCTCAACCAGCACGCGGAACCGCTCTTCGCGTTCGTACAGCTCCTGCTCGATGCGCTTGCGCTTATCGATGTCCCGCTCGAGTTCGCGGTTCTTGCTGTCGAGTTCCTCGAACAGTTTGCGCAGGCTGATCCGCGTGTCTTCCATGCGCCGGCTCAGCAAGCCGATCTCGTCCAGGCGCTGCCAGGTAAACGGCACGTCGAGCTCGCGGCCGGCGAGGCGCTCCGCGCCGGCTCCCAGCTTTTGCAGCGGCCGGACCAGGCGGCGGTCGAGCAGGGCAAGGATCAGCGCGATCGACAACGCCGCCTGCGCCAGCACCGCTCCCATCGACTCCATCAGGCCCTTGAGCATGTTGCTGCGCAGGCGCGCGCTGCCTACCTCGATCTTGACCGAGCCTATCGTGCTTTCCCGGTAAATCACCGGCTTTTCTGTGGCTGCGGTAAATCCGTCGCGCCGCTCCGGGCGCTGCTTCGACACGAACACGCCGAGTGCATTGTCGCGCACTTCGATATGCACGATGTCCGTATTGCGGGACATCATCGCGTCCAGCAACGCGTTGCCGCTTTCCTGGTTGATGTTCCACAGCGGTTCCTGCATGCCGTTGGACAGAATGTCGGCGTTCTGCTCGAGGAGTTCCAGTGTCTGCTTCTTGATGCCGTCGTTGTATTGCCTGAACCAGGAATAGCCGCTGATCAGCAAGGCCGGCGCGAGCAGACCGAGCACCACCACCAGCACGATTGCGCGCCTTAAGGTAAGGGTGCGTCCCTTGAAGATCATGGAGGTCCCGTCCCGCGAAAGTGTCCGAGTTGCCGGCTCGCCGACGGCGCTACTTCGCGCCGTTGTCGGTAAGCCAGGCGGTAAGCTGGTCGACTGCCATGGGCCGGGCAAACAGGTAGCCCTGAGCGAGCGGGCAGCCAAGCGCGCGCAGGATTTCCGCCTGGCGCTCATCCTCGACACCTTCGGCCACCACCGACAGACCGAGGTTGCGGCCGAGCTGGATCACCATTTCGGCGATGCTGCTGCCGCGCGACGAACTGGTGATCTCGGTGACGAAGCTGCGGTCGATCTTCAGCCGGTCGGCCTGCAGGCGCTGCAGGTAGCTGAGCGAGGAGAATCCGGTGCCGAAGTCGTCGATGGCAATGCTCACGCCGGTCTGCTTGACCTGGCCGAGCAGCTGGATGAGCGCATCCGGCTCTTCCATGGCGATCGATTCGGTAATCTCCAGCTCGACACGGGACGGGTCGGCCTGCGTTTCCGCCAGCACCGTTCGCAGCATGTTGAGAAAGCGCGGATGGCGGAACTGCACCTGCGACACGTTGACGGAAATGGTGAACTGGTCGAATCCGAGCTTGCTGAGCCTGACGAGTTCAGTGCAGGCGTCTCGCATCACCCGTTCGCCGATGTCGATGATCAGGCCGGAGTACTCGGCGATCGGTATGAATCGGTCCGGTGGCACGAAGCTGCCGTCCTTGGTGCGCCAGCGCAGCAGCGCTTCCGCGCCGACCGGACGGCGGGTGGCGAGATCGATCTGCGGCTGGTAGACGACGAACAGCTCGCGGTTCTCGTGCGCGTTGCGCAATGCGTGCATCATTCGCACGCGCTCGCGGATGTCCACGCCCATGCTGCGCGAAAAGTAGAAATGCCCGGCGCGCTGCACCTGCTTGGCGCGCTTGAGCGCGATATCCGCATCCTTGAGCGCATCCGTGCCGCGTCCCTCGTAGTCGCCGAGGCGGACCAGGCCGGCGGTGGCGGAAAGCCGGACGTCCTGACCGTCGATGCTGAACGGTTCCTCGAACAGGTCCAGCAGCACGGCCGGATTGACCAGCGCGGCATCGCCGAGCACGCCGAAGGTGTCGCCGGCGACGCGGGCGATGACCAGCTGGTCGCCGAGCTGCGCCTGCAGGCGGGCGGAAACGCCGAGCAGCAGCAGGTCGCCGAACTGGTGGCCGAGCGCATCGTTGGTTTCCGAAAAATGGTCGATGTCCACCAGCGCGAGCGTCGCGTCGCCGCGGTTTGCGCCGGTCAGCGCATCGTCCACCAGTTCCCGCAGGCGGGTACGGTTGGGCAGCTTGGTCAGCGTGTCGTAGAACGCGAAATCGTGCAGGCGCGTGACCAGCAGGACATTGTCCAGGCCGACCGCGATGTTGCGGCAGAAGACTTCCAGCAGGCGGCGGTCGATTTCGCCAAGGGAAGCGCGTGTGTCGAAATAGGCGGCGAAGTCGCGGTTGGCGTTGCCGCCGAAGTACAGCGTCGCAAAGTCGGCGCCATAGATGTTGTTGCGCTGCCCGATGCAGCGGTGCAGCAATTGAGCGATGCGTGCGTCGCGCACTTCCTGGCAGGCGCCGGCAATCCTGGCATGGACGCCGGCTGCCGCGATGACCTGCAGTTCGCGCTCATGCCCGTTCGGACGTTCCTGCACGCACAGCACGCCGTTGCCTTCCATGTCGAGAAGCCGTGCGACTTGCGCGATCACGCCATCGGCGAAATTGTTCAGGCCGTGCAGCGCCATCAGTTCGGCGCTGGCGCGCACGATCCGGTCCAGCCCGCGCCGGCTCGCGTTGATCGCGCGGATCTGCTCGTAGGAACGGATCGCGGCGGTTACCGTGGTATACAGCTTGATGCGGGTAAGCTCGGACTTGGTCTTGTAGTCGTTGATGTCGAAATCGCGGATGGCATCGATCTCGGGCGCATAGCCTGGCTGGCCGGTACGCAGGATGATGCGCACCTCGGAGAGTTTCAGCACCTCGCGGATGTGGCGCACCAGCTGCAGGCCGGAATCCTCCTGCTCCATCACCACGTCGAGCAGGATGACTGCGATGTCGTCTTCCTGCGCCAGCAGTTCGCGCGCCTCGGCCGCCGAGTAGGCATGGAGGAATTCCAGCGGACGCTGCTGCATTTCCAGGTTGCTGAGCGCGAACGTGGTCGCGGAATGGACGTCAGTGTCGTCGTCCACGATCATCACGCGCCATACCCCCTTCGCCTCCGCTTGCGCGCGGGTGTCTGACGCGGGAACTGTTTCGTCAAGAAATACGAGATCGTCGTCGGCTGCCGCTGTCGATCTGCTCATTGTCCTCTCCAGCTGCGCGTGTTTTGTATAGGCAACATATCCGGCATCCGCTGGCGAAATAGGCAGGATGCCTTTGTTGCCTGTTCTGTCATGTCGTGCCGCGCCGGTGCGGAACCGGGCATGCTGATACCGCTGGACATATCTTGCATATTAGTAACTGTTCCTCGATGTTGCACGATATTTTTGCGACGTGCAATCGCCTGTTGTGCATGTGCGTGGTTTTCGCGGCATTCCGTCGACATTCGTTGTCATGCTGGTCATTTTTCCGGTGGTCGACAATTGGCGGAGACGCGCGTCGATACGTTAGAATCGATCCTTTCCAGATCAACACCATTCCCCATCATGTCCGGCAACACCTTTGGCACGCTCTTTACCGTTACCACCTTCGGCGAATCGCACGGACCGGCCATCGGCTGCGTGGTGGACGGCTGCCCGCCGGGCATGGCGTTGTCGGAGGCGGACATCCAGCCGGAACTGGACCGGCGCAAGCCCGGAACCTCGCGCCATGTGACCCAGCGCCAGGAATCCGACACGGTGGAAATCCTGTCCGGCGTGTTTGAAGGCAAGACCACGGGCACGCCGATTGCGCTGTTGATCCGCAACGAAGACCAGCGCAGCAAGGATTACGGCAACATCGCCGATACTTTCCGTCCCGGCCATGCCGACTACGCGTACTGGCACAAGTACGGCATCCGCGACCCGCGCGGCGGCGGCCGCTCGTCGGCGCGCCTGACGGCGCCGGTGGTCGGCGCCGCGGCGATTGCGAAAAAATGGCTGCAACAGCAGTACGGCACCACTTTCATCGGCTGCATGAGCCAGCTCGGCGAGATCGCCATCCCGTTCGAATCCTGGGAGCATGTGCCGAACAATCCCTTTTTCGCCGCGAACGCGACGATCCTGCCGCAGCTTGAAGCGTATATGGACCAGCTGCGCAAGGATGGCGACTCCTGCGGCGCGCGCATCGAGGTGGTGGCGCAGAACGTTCCGGTCGGGCTGGGCGAGCCGATCTACGACAAGCTGGATGCCGACATCGCCTATGCGATGATGGGCATCAATGCGGTGAAAGGCGTTGAAATCGGCGCCGGCTTCAGGTCGGTGGCGCAGAAGGGAACGGAACACGGCGACGAACTGACGCCGGAAGGATTCCTGACGAACAATGCTGGCGGCGTGCTGGGCGGGATCTCCACCGGACAGGACATCACGGTGTCGATCGCGATCAAGCCGACCTCCAGCATCCGCACGCCGCGCCGCTCGATCGACAAGAGCGGCAACCCGGTCAATGTCGAGACCCATGGCCGGCATGATCCCTGCGTCGGCATCCGCGCCACGCCGATCGCCGAGGCAATGCTGGCGCTGGTGCTGATGGACCATGCGCTGCGCCATCGCGCGCAGTGCGGCGACGTGCGCGTCGCCACCCCGAAGATCGCCGCCCGCGCGAAATAAGCGCATCCCCGCGCCCGCCAGGTACCGCCGGGGCGGGCGCCGGCTGACCGCCGCGCCGGTGGCGGACCGACAAAAATTCAAACGCAAGAACCTTCCCGTGCAGCACCCGCCCTGGCCCAAGCAATCCTTCAGCTTCGCGCTGTTTTTTTTCGCGTACTACGGCTACGTGGGCGTGTTTTCGCCCTATGCCAGCCTCTATTTTTCCGAGCGCGGCATGACTGCCGCCCAGATTGGCGTGCTGATGTCGCTGATGCAGGTGATGCGGATTTTCGGCCCCAACCTGTGGGGATGGGTGGCCGACCGCCACCAGCAGCGCGTGCGGGTGCTGCGCATCACCGCGGTCGCCGCGGCGGCCTGCTTCGTCGGCATGTTCTTCGGCCAGACCTTCGCGCAGTTCTTCCTCGTGATGGTCGCGGTCAACCTGTTCACCAGCGCGCAAGCGCCGCTGTCGGAAGCGCTGATGCTTTCCGAGATGCGCGGCGACCTGACCCATTACGGGAGGCTGCGGCTGTGGGGTTCGGTCGGCTTCATCCTGGCGGTGACCGCGGCCGGCCCGCTGCTCGACTGGCAGGGCATCCGCCTGATGCCATGGATCGCGCTGGCGCTGCTGTCGCTGGTGCTGTATTCCAGCCTGCGGATGCAGGAAACGCCGCACGCCGACCTGCACGGCAGCGCGCCGTCGGTGGCCGCGCTGCTGCGCCGGCCTGAAGTGGCCGCCTTCTTCGCGTCGACCTTCCTGATGATCGCCGCCCATGCGTCGCTCTACGTGTTTTACTCGCTGTACCTGGCGCGCATCGGCTACAGCAATACGGTGATCGGGCTGATGTGGTCGCTCGGCGTGGTGGTGGAAATCGTCTTTTTCTTCTACCAGGCGCCGATCTTCAAGCGCTTCGGCATACGCAACCTGATGATTGCGAGCCTGCTGATTGCGGTAGCTCGATTCCTGATGATCGGTTTCGGAGCACAATCGCTGCTGGTACTGCTCGTGGCGCAGGTGATGCACGCGGCGACCTTCGGGGTGCATCATTCGGCCTCGGTGGCGACGCTGCAGCGCTGGTTTTCCGGCCCGCTGCAGGCGCGCGGACAGGCGCTGTTCACCAGTATTTCCTATGGGTTAGGCGGCACGCTCGGCGGGCTGGCGATGGGGGAGCTCTGGGAAACATTCGGTCCGCAGGCAGTCTATCTGATTGCGGCGGTCTTCTCGCTTGCCGGAGCCGCCGCCGCAGTCTTGTCCTATCGGTGGCAGTCGCATCATCATCAGGAGAGCGCATGAAATCGATCGTCAGGAACATGAAGCCGGTGCTGGCTGGCGCCAGCCTCCTTGCCCTCGTGGCGTGCGAAACGGTGCAGACCACTCAGGGCGGTGTGGTCGGTGTCGACCGCCCGCAGAAAATGGCCGTGTCGGCGCAGGAGCTGGAAGGCGTCTCGAGCCAGCAGTACGCCGCGCTGATGGCGCAGGAGCGGCAGAAGGGCACCGTCAACCGTAACCCGGCCCAGGTCGCGCGGGTCCGCGCCATCGTCAACCGGCTCATTCCGCAGACCGCCGCCTTCCGCGCCGACGCGCGGGCCTGGGCGTGGGAAGCGAATGTCCTGACATCGCCGGAGGTGAATGCCTGGTGTATGCCGGGAGGAAAGATCGCCGTCTACACCGGCCTCATCGAAAAACTGCAGCTCACCGACGATGAGCTGGCAGCCGTGCTGGGCCACGAGATCGCGCATGCCTTGCGCGAGCATGCGCGGGAGCGCGCGTCCGAGGAAATGGTTGCAGGCACTGTCATTTCGATCGGCGCCGCGCTCGCCGGCCTCGGCCAGGGAACGCAGCAGCTGGCAGAGTATGCTTACATGGGCGCGCGGGGGCTGCCCAACTCGCGCCGGCACGAGACCGAAGCCGATCGCGTCGGCATCGAGCTGGCGGCGCGCGCCGGCTACAACCCGCAGGCGGCCGTCAGCCTGTGGCAGAAAATGGGGCAGCTCGGCGGCGGCGAGACGATCAAATTCCTGTCGACACACCCGTCCCAGTCCGAGCGCCTGAGCGACCTGACCGTCTATGCGCAGCGCGTGATGCCCCTGTACGAACAGGCAAAAAAGCAACGCTGATTGCAAAACAGCCAATTCGGACCGCCCGCGCCCTTGTCCGCGGGCGTTTTTCATTGGGGGGCGGCGCGGCGTCCGGCTTGGTTTTGCGTTGCACAACTATGGCATAATCGAAGACTATTTTTCCCGTTTCTGCGCTATAGAGCGGCTGGCGGGGCAGTTCAGGGGCTCCCTGAAATGACCCGCAAACCGCTCGAGGCGCACCTTTTTGCAGGCTTTCGATCCATGGCCCAAACGCTCTACGACAAACTCTGGGAGTCGCACGTCGTCCATACCGAGGAAGACGGCACCGCCGTCCTCTACATCGACCGCCACCTGGTGCATGAAGTCACCAGCCCGCAGGCATTCGAAGGTCTGAAGCTGGCCGGCCGCAAGCCGTGGCGCCTGTCCGCCAACCTGGCGGTGGCCGACCACAACGTGCCGACCACCGACCGCGCCAACGGCATCGCCGACCCGATCTCGCGCCTGCAGGTCGAAACCCTGGATGCGAATACCAGGGAATACGGGGTGACCTACTTCAGCATGCGCGACAAGCGCCAGGGCATCGTGCACGTGATCGGGCCGGAACAGGGCGCGACGCTGCCGGGCATGACCGTGGTCTGCGGCGACTCGCACACCTCCACCCATGGCGCGTTCGGCTGCCTGGCGCACGGCATCGGCACTTCGGAAGTCGAGCATGTGCTGGCGACCCAGACCCTGTTGGCCAAGAAATCCAAATCCATGCTGGTGCAGGTCGACGGCGCGCTGCCGTTCGGCGTCACCGCCAAGGACATCGTGCTGGCGGTGATCGGCAGGATCGGCACCGCCGGCGGCACCGGCTACGCGATCGAGTTCGCCGGCTCCACCATCCGCGGCCTGTCGATGGAAGGCCGCATGACGATCTGCAACATGGCGATCGAAGCGGGCGCGCGCGCCGGCATGATTGCCGTCGACGACACCACGATCAACTACGTCAAGGGGCGTCCGTTCGCGCCCGTCGGCCCCCACTGGGAGCGCGCGGTCGAGTACTGGCGCACGCTGCACTCCGATGCCGGCGCGAAGTTCGACATGGTGGTCACGCTCAACGCCGCCGAGATCAAGCCGCAGGTCACCTGGGGCACCTCGCCCGAGATGGTGGTCGCGGTCGACGACCGCGTGCCGGATCCGGAAAAGGAAAAGGATGCGGTCAAGCGCGACGCGATGGAAAAGGCGCTGGTCTACATGGGCCTGAAGCCGAACACCGCGATTGCCGACATCCGTATCGACAAGGTATTCATCGGGTCCTGCACCAATTCCCGCATCGAGGACCTGCGCGCGGCCGCCGCCGTCGTGCGCGGCAAGTTCCGCGCGTCCAACGTGAAGCTGGCGCTGGTGGTGCCGGGTTCCGGGCTGGTGAAGGAGCAGGCCGAGCGCGAAGGACTCGACAAGATCTTCAAGGATGCGGGCTTCGAATGGCGCGAGCCGGGCTGCTCCATGTGCCTGGCAATGAATGCCGACCGGCTGGAGCCGGGCGAGCGCTGCGCCTCGACGTCCAACCGCAATTTCGAAGGCCGCCAGGGGCAGGGCAGCCGCACCCACCTGGTGTCGCCGGCGATGGCCGCGGCGGCCGGCATCCAAGGGCATTTCGTCGACGTGCGCGCATTGCGATAGCTTTTTTTCAGGGAGGACAAGAATGAAAAAAATCATCGTGCTCATTGCTTCCTCGCTCATCATCATGGGCTGCAACACCGTCCAGGGCATCGGCAAGGATGTGAAGAAGGCAGGCGAAGTTGTCGAGAACGCCGCCAAGAGATAGTGAAGTCACGCCGTCCCGGGCCGGGGCGGCGCAAGAGAATCAGGACCATGGATAAATTCACCATACACGAAGGCCTGGTGGCCCCGCTGGATCGCGCCAATGTCGATACCGACGCCATCATCCCGAAGCAGTTTCTGAAGTCGATCCAGCGTACCGGCTTCGGCCCCAACCTGTTCGACGAGTGGCGTTACCTCGACCACGGCGAGCCGGGCATGGACAATTCGAAGCGCCCGCTGAACCCGGACTTCTTGCTGAACCAGCCGCGCTACCAGGGCGCCTCCGTCCTCCTGACCCGCAAGAACTTCGGCTGCGGCTCCTCGCGCGAACATGCGCCGTGGGCGCTGCAGCAGTACGGCTTCCGCGGGGTGATCGCGCCCAGCTTTGCCGATATCTTCTTCAACAACTGCTTCAAGAACGGCCTGCTGCCGATCGTACTGTCGGAAGTGCAGGTCGACCAGCTGTTCAACGAGGTCAAGGCCTTCCCCGGCTTCCGCCTGGTGATCGACCTCGAAAACCAGGTGGTGCGCACCGCGAACGGCAGCGCCAGCTATGCGTTCGAGGTGGATGCGTTCCGCAAGTACTGCCTGCTCAACGGCCTGGACGACATCGGCCTGACGTTGCGCCACGCCGACAAGATCCGCGCGTTCGAAGAACGCCACCTCGCGGCCCGGCCGTGGCTTGCGAACACGATTCAACAATAAACGCAGACGAGTACAGATGAAAATTGCAATCCTGCCGGGCGACGGCATCGGTCCCGAGATCATCGAACAAGCGGTGCGCGTGCTCAATGCGCTCGATGAAAAGTTTGACATGGAGTCCGCGCCGGTCGGCGGCGCCGGCTACGAGGCGCACGGCCATCCCCTGCCCGAGGGCACGCTGAAGCTGGCCAAGGAAGCCGACGCGGTGCTGTTCGGCGCGGTCGGCGATTGGAAATACGACAAGCTGGACCGTCCGCTGCGTCCCGAGCAGGCGATCCTCGGACTGCGCAAGAACCTCAACCTGTTCGCGAATCTGCGTCCGGCGATCCTGTATCCGGAACTGGCGGGCGCATCCACGCTCAAAGCCGAGGTCGTTTCGGGCCTCGACATCCTGATCATCCGCGAACTCACCGGCGACATCTACTTCGGCCAGCCGCGCGGCGTGCGCGAATGCCCGGATGGCCCGTTCAAGGGCGAGCGTGAAGGTTTCGACACGATGCGTTATGCCGAGACCGAGATCCGCCGCATCGCGCATGTTGCCTTCCAGGCAGCGCGCAAGCGCGGCAAGCGCCTGACCAGCGTGGACAAGGCCAATGTGCTGGAGACCTTCCAGTTCTGGAAGGACATCGTGACCGACGTGCACAAGGACTATCCGGATGTCGCGCTGGACCACATGTATGTCGACAACGCGGCAATGCAGCTGGTGCGCGCGCCGAAGAAGTTCGACGTGATCGTGACCGGCAACATGTTCGGCGACATCCTGTCCGACGCGGCCGCGATGCTGACCGGCTCGATCGGCATGCTGCCGTCGGCCTCGCTGGATGCGAACAACAAGGGCCTGTACGAACCGTCGCACGGTTCCGCGCCCGACATCGCCGGTAAGGGGATCGCCAATCCGCTGGCGACCATCCTGTCGGCGGCGATGATGCTGCGCTTCTCCCTGAACAGGCCGGAGCAGGCGGACCGCGTGGAAAACGCGGTCAAGGCGGTGCTTGCGCAGGGGCTGCGCACCCCCGACATCTATGAAGAGGGTACGACCAAGGTCGGTACGAAGGAAATGGGTGACGCGGTGGTGAAGGCGCTGGCGTCGTAATGAACAGGCAGGGCGCGCAGGCGCCCGTTGCGCCGGCCGCGACGGAAAACGGCCGGAATGGTTTCGAAGTGTCCTTGAGGGAGAAAATCGTGAAGTTAGTCGGTCTGGTGGGTTGGCGCGGTATGGTGGGCTCGGTCCTGATGCAGCGCATGCAGGAAGAGGGCGATTTCGCTCATATCGAGCCGGTATTCTTTTCGACTTCCAATGCAGGCGGCAAGGCCCCCGCAATGGCGAAAAACGAAACCGCGCTGAAAGACGCCAACAATATTGATGAGCTGAAGAAGTGCGACATCATCATTACCTGCCAGGGCGGCGACTACACCACCGAGATTTTCCCGAAGCTGCGCGCGGCGGGCTGGAACGGCTACTGGATCGACGCCGCGTCCACGCTGCGCATGGCCGATGACGCGGTCATCATCCTCGACCCGGTCAACCGCCACGTGATCGACGCCGCGCTGGCCAAGGGCGTCAAGAACTACATTGGCGGCAACTGCACCAACTCGATCATGCTGATGGGCATGAACGGCCTGTTCCGCGAAGGCCTCGTGGAATGGGTCAGCTCGATGACTTACCAGGCAGCCTCGGGCGGCGGCGCGAACCACATGCGCGAACTGCTCAAGGGCATGGGCGTGATCCACAACGCCGTCGCCGACGAACTGGCGACCCCGGCGTCCGCGATCCTCGACATCGACCGCAAGGTAGCCGAGACCATCCGCAACGACGTGCCGCGCGAGTACTTCCCGGCCCCGCTTGCCGGCGGCCTGATCCCGTGGATCGACAAGCAGCTCGACAACGGCCAGTCCAAGGAAGAGTGGAAGGGCCAGGCCGAGGTCAACAAGATCCTCGGCAATGCGCAACCGATCCCGGTCGACGGCCTGTGCGTGCGCATCGGCGCGATGCGCTGCCACAGCCTGGCGCTGACCGTGAAGCTGCGGAAGGACCTGCCGCTGTCCCAGATCGAAGGCATCATCAAGGCCGGCAATCCGTGGGTGAAGTGGGTGCCGAACGACCGCTCGACCACCGAGAAAGAACTGACCCCCGCGTCGATCACCGGCGGCCTGGAAGTCGGCGTCGGCCGCGTGCGCAAGCTGAACATGGGGCCGGAGTACCTGTCGGCCTTCGTGATCGGCGACCAGCTGCTGTGGGGCGCGGCCGAACCGCTGCGCCGTATGCTGCGCATCGTTCTGGACGCTTGATGCGAACGGTTGGAAATAGATAGTTATAAATAGATAGTTATATATAGCAGTTGTTAATTTTGGGGCTTGCCGCAGACCGGATCGACAGACCGGTCGCCGGCAAGCCCCAGTCACGTTGTCAAGCAACAACAATCATTTTTGCCACACCTTGCGGATTCCCGATGCCAGTTTTACCCGAGTTAGCAACTTGGTTACACTTGCGCGCCTAAGTCCATGATGATATGGTGAAAGTTCCCCCTAACAATGTTACAGTGGCGCCGTGGTGGAACACATTTCATAAATGGGCCGGCCCTCCTGTTTATGAAATGCGTTCTAGTGCCGGTACCAGATACGCAAACGGAATGCCCTCTTATGCCATCCAAAATGCATTCAAATAAACGCCCGAATTCTGGCTCGTTCAATTTGAAGAAGCTTAGCGCGGCCGTTGCGTCCGCACTGGTGCTTTCGAATGCGTATGCCGCCGGGTTGGGAAAACTGACGGTGCTGTCCTCGCTGGGCCAGCCGCTGCGCGCCGAGATTGAGCTCACCGCCGTATCCAAGGATGAAGTGGGGGCTCTCTCGGCGAAACTCGCTTCGGCCGAAGCCTACCGCCAGGCGAGCATCGAATTCGCGCCGGCCCTGACGTCGCTGCGCTTTGCGATCGAACAGCGCGGCGATCGCCAGTTCATCCGGATGACATCCTCCCAGCCGCTGAACGAGCCGTTTGTCGACATGCTGCTCGAACTCAGCGGCCCGAACGGCCGCCTGGTGCGCGAATATACCTTCCTGCTCGACCCCGCCGACCTGCGCACCACGCAGTCCGCGCAGGTCGCGCCGGTCAGCGTCCCCGAACTGAATGCACCGGCCGCCCAGGCTCCGGCAGCGCCGCAGGCCGCAGCACCGGTACGCGAGCCGGCGCCGCGCAGGTCGCCGCAGGCCGCGCCCGCACCGCGCGTCGTCAAGCCCGCACCGCAACCCGAGGCGGAAAACCGGACCGGCGCAGCGCCCGGAGATTACAAGGTTCGCAGCGGCGACACGCTGGCGGGTATCGCCAGCCAGGTGAAGCCGGGCGGCGTATCCCTTGACCAGATGCTGGTTGCGCTGTACCAGGCCAACCCGGACGCCTTCGTCGGCAACAACATGAACCGCCTGAAGGCGGGCCAGATCCTGTCGGTACCGGATGCTGACGCCGCGCGCGGCATCAACAGCGCCGAGGCGCGCCAAATCATCGTCGCCCAGTCCGCCGACTTCAATGCCTATCGCAACAAGCTCGCCGGCCAGGTTGCCGGCGCGGCGCCGCAGAAATCCGCGGAAGGCAAGCAGTCCGCGGGCGGCAAGATCACTGCCAAGGTCGAAGAGCGTCCGACCCCGGCTTCCGAATCCAGGGATAAGCTCAAGCTGTCCAACGCCGCGCCGGCAGCCGGAGCGGGCGCGGACAAGGCCGGCGCGCCGACGGTGGAAGACAAGATCGCGCGCGACAAGGCGATCGCCGAGGCCAATGCGCGCGTCAAGGAACTGGAAAAGAATGTCAGCGAGCTGCAAAAGCTGCTCGAGGTGAAGAGCAAGGCCCTCGCCGACCAGCAGAAGCAGGCAGAAGCCAAACCGGCCGCGCCGGCAGCACCGCCGGCCGTGGCACAGGCGCCCGCACCGGCGCCGAAGCCGGCGGAAGCGTTGACCGAGAAACCGGCGGAAGCGAAACCGGCGGAAGCCAAGTCTGCCGAAACCAAGTCTGCCGAAACCAAGCCGGCGGAACCCAAGGCTGAACCGCCGTCCGCCCCGGTAGCCCCGCCGGTTGCCGCGCCTGCAGCCGAGACGCCGCCGGCCGCCAAGCTGAAGCCCGCCGCACCGCCGCCTCCGCCGGCGCCGGAACCGAGCTTCCTCGACGAATTGCTCGACAATCCGCTGATCCTGCCGGGTATCGGCGCACTGCTGGTCGCGCTCGGCGGCCTGGGCATCTACCGTGCCCGGCGCCAGAAGCAGAGCAAGCAGTTCGAAGACAGCATCATCACCGATTCCAGCCTGAAGGCGAACTCGCTGTTCGGCTCTACCGGCGGCCAGAGCGTGGATACCAGCAACAGCGTGTTCAATTCCAGCTTCGCGCCGTCGGCCGGCCAGCTCGACACCAACGAGGTCGACCCGGTTGCGGAAGCCGATGTGTACATCGCCTACGGCCGCGATGCGCAGGCAGAGGAAATCCTGAAGGAAGCGCTGCGTACCCAGCCGGACCGCCATGCGGTGCGGGTGAAGCTGCTCGAAATCTATTCCAACCGCAAGGATCTGCGCGCCTTCGAGGTGCTGGCGACCGAACTGTACGGCCTGACCAAGGGCGAAGGGGAGGATTGGGCGCAGGCTGCGGCAATGGGCGCGGCGATCGACCCGAACAATCCGCTCTATGCATCGGGCAAGAAGGCAGGCGGCGAGGCCGGCCTGGTCGCGCCGACCCAGCCGCTGGACGAGCAAGGCCTGGCAACGCTGCTGTCGACCACGCAGGGCGGCGATACGCCGACGCTGGACTCCATCGACACGCTCGACGCCGACAGCTCCTATTTCAACAATACGGAAATGGCGTCGGATGTCCCGCTGCAGTCGCTGCCTGAAGCCGAGCCGGAACCGGAGCCCGAGCACAAGCTGTCCAGCAACGACCTCGACTTCGACCTCGACGGCATGCAGAACCTGACGCCGCCGGATACCATTCCGCGCCCGGCACCGGTGGAGCCGCCGGCTGACCTGACGTCGATCGACTTCAACTTCCTCGATGAGCCCGCCAAGCCGGCGGAGCCGATGCCGGACCTGTCGAGCGAGCCCGTCGCCGAATTCGAACCGCTGTCGGAGCCGGCTTCCGAGCCCTCTTCGCCGTCGATCCCGTCCATCGATGACCTGGCGTTCTCGCTGACCGACACCAAGCCGGTGCAAGAGCCGGCACAAGAGGCAGCACCGGAGCCGATGCTGGCCGATCTTTCGCTGGATGACCTGACGCTGGACGACGCCTCGCCGGGCAACGCGTCGCCCGACGAAACGGCGTCCGCCGACGCCCTGCCAGACGCGGCGCCAACGGCTGAAGCCGACCCGCTGGATATCGACATCCCGAGCCTGGAGGCAGAGCTCGAGGCGCCGGCAGAAGCGCCGAGGGAGGCCGATCCGCTGGACTTCGACCTGTCCGGCATCAGCCTCGAACTCGCGCCCGCCACACCGGCGGCGGAAAGCACGCAGAACAATGCCACCGCGGACGCCATGGATGCCGACCTGATCGAGCCGCTGTCGCTCGAGCCGGCGGCCGGCCTGCCGGCGGACGACCTTGCCGCGGCCGAGCCGTTGTCGGCGGAAGCGGCGCCCGGCGCGCCGGCGGAACTGCCCGACCTGAACTTCGAAAGCATGGATACCCAGTTCCTCGCGGACGACGCCACGGTCAGCGCCGAGATGGCGACCAAGCTCGACCTGGCGGTCGCCTACCAGGAAATCGGCGACAAGGAAGGCGCGCGCGAACTGCTGGACGAAGTGCTCAAGGGCGGTACGCCGGAACAAAGCGAGCGGGCCAAGACCCTGCTGCTCGAACTGGCCTGATCCGGCAGGTGTTTGTTTGACGGGCGCGGCGTGAAGCTGGCGCCCGTTTTGTTTTATCCAGACAGGAAGACGACTTGAAACGCATCGCGCTCGGTGTGCAATACGACGGCAAGCCCTGGCGCGGCTGGCAGACCCAGCCGGGCGGCGGCACCGTGCAGGACACGCTGGAAGCGGCGCTGAAGCGTTTTGCGCTGGTCGACATCGGCACCACATGTGCCGGGCGGACCGATGCCGGGGTGCATGCGCTGGAGCAGGTGGTGCATTTCGACACCGGGCTCGCTCGCGACATGTTCTCCTGGGTGCGCGGCGTCAATGCCTTCCTGCCGTCCTCGGTCGCCGTGCGCTGGGCGTGCGAGGTGCAGGGCGCCGGCGAGGATGCCTTCCATGCGCGCTTTTCCGCGACCGCGCGCACCTACCATTACGTGATCTACAACCATCCGGTACGGTCGCCCTTGCTCGCCGGAAAGGCAGGATGGGTATTTCGCCCGCTGCAGCTCGAACCGATGCGCGAGGCCGCGCGATTCCTGCTCGGCACCCATGACTTTTCCGCCTTCCGCGCTGCCGAGTGCCAGGCAAAATCGCCGGTCAAGACGATGCACGAGATCCGGATGGAACGCCGCGGCGACATGATTGTCGTTACCTTGACCGCAAACGCTTTCCTGCATCACATGGTGCGCAATATTGTCGGTTCGCTGATCGTGGTCGGCAACGGCAACCAGAAACCGGGATGGATGGCGGACATCCTGGAAAGCCGGGACCGCAGCCGGGCCGCGCCGACTTTCATGCCGGACGGCCTGTACCTGGCAAAGATCGCCTATGATCCGAAATGGCAGCTGCCGCAGGAGCCTGCCGCAGGCATGCCATGGCTGTAATGCAAGCCGGGACAGAACCGGCCCGTTCCACCATCCGTATCCGAACCATGAACTTCCGTACACGCATCAAGATTTGCGGCCTGACGCGCCCCGAGGACCTTGAGGCCGCCGTCGCGGCCGGTGCCGACGCGATCGGGCTGGTGTTCTATCCGAGGAGCCCGCGCTTCATAGCGCCCGAGCAGGCCGCCACGCTCCTGGCCGGCGTGCCGCCTTTCGTGACCGCCGTCGGCCTGTTCGTCAATGCCACGCCGGACGAGGTGGAAGCCGTGGTAAGGGCCGCGCCGGTATCCCTGCTGCAATTCCATGGCGACGAATCGGTGGAGGACTGCGTGGCGATCGCGCAGCGGGTCAACCGGCCTTTCCTGCGCGCGGTGCGGATCGGTGCCGATATGACAGCTGCGGATTTGCTAAAATGCGAGCAACAGTATCGTGCAGCCAGCACGCTGTTCTCCGGATTGCTGCTTGATGCGCTGGTGGACGGCTATGGCGGCGGTGGAAAGGTTTTCGATTGGTCTCTCATCCCAAAAGAGCTCGCGCCTCGGGTCGTTTTGAGTGGTGGCTTGAGCGCGCAAAACGCCACTGAGGCAGTGCTTCAGGTGCGCCCCCGCGCCGTCGACGTCAGCAGCGGCGTCGAACAGGCCAAGGGCATCAAGGACCCCGCCCGCATCCGCGCATTCATTGCCGCGGTGCGCGAGGCGGACGCGACCACGAGCGAATGAACAGAGAGAACCCCCATGAAAGAACTGAACGCGCTTGAACACTACGCCGAGCGCCAGGCGATCCAGACCACCGCATTGCACCAGGCAGCCCGCTACAACCTGCCGGACGCCCGCGGCCACTTCGGCCAGTACGGCGGCAGCTTCGTCTCCGAAACCCTGACCCATGCGCTGGCCGAGCTGAAGGACGGCTACGCGCATTTCCGCAGCGACCCCGACTTCCTCGCCGAATTCGAACGCGAACTCAAGCATTTCGTCGGCCGCCCCAGCCCGATCTATCACGCCAAACGCTGGTCGGAAATGCAGGGCGGCGCGCAGATCTACTTCAAGCGCGAAGACCTGAACCATACCGGCGCGCACAAGATCAACAACGTGATCGGCCAGGCGCTGCTGGCCAAGCGCATGGGCAAGCCGCGCGTGATCGCCGAGACCGGCGCCGGCCAGCACGGCGTGGCAACCGCGACCATCTGCGCGCGCTTCGGCCTGGAATGCGTGATCTACATGGGCAGCGAAGACGTCAAGCGCCAGGTGCAGAACGTGTACCGCATGGAACTGCTCGGCGCGAAGGTGGTGCCGGTGGAGTCCGGTTCGAAGACGCTCAAGGATGCGCTCAATGAAGCGATGCGCGACTGGGTCACCAACGTCGAGAATACCTTCTACATCATCGGCACCGTCGCCGGCCCGCACCCGTATCCGATGATGGTACGCGACTTCCAGTCGGTGATCGGCAAGGAATGCCTGGTGCAGATGCCTGAGCTGACCGGCCGCCAGCCTGACTATGTGGTTGCCTGCATCGGCGGCGGCTCGAACGCGATGGGAATCTTCCATCCCTACATCGACCACAAGGAAGTGCAGCTGGTCGGCGTCGAAGCCGCGGGGGAGGGGCTGGAAACCGGCCGCCATTCGGCCTCGCTGATCGCCGGTTCGCCCGGGGTGTTGCACGGCAACCGCACCTATCTGCTGCAGGACGAGAACGGCCAGATCATCGAGACGCACTCGGTGTCGGCCGGGCTCGACTATCCCGGCGTCGGCCCGGAGCATGCGTACCTGAAGGATGCGGGCAGGGCGCAGTACGTGTCGGTCACCGACGATGAGGCGATCGACGCTTTCCACAACTGCTGCCGCATCGAGGGCATCATCCCGGCGCTGGAATCGAGCCACGCGCTTGCTTACGCGGCCAAGTTCGCCAAGACCCTGCCGAAAGACAAGATCATCCTGGCGAATTTGTCCGGGCGCGGCGACAAGGACATGCACACCGTCGCCGAACGCATGAAGAAGCAGTTCTGAAGCCGGCCGTGCGCCATCCCTTCGATAACAATCGCCGTCGTTCGCACCGGACCTGCCGCCGCCCCCGCCAAGGGGCGGCGCGGGTTTCCGGACGCTGACAACACGGCACAAAAGCGAATCCCACCATGTCGAGAATCCAATCCGCGCTGTCCGCGCTTGCCGAGAAGGGCCGCAAGGGCCTGATTCCTTTCATTACCGCCGGCGACCCCGCGCCGGAACTCACCGTGCCGCTGATGCACGCGCTGGTCGCCGGCGGCGCCGACGTGATCGAACTCGGCGTGCCTTTCTCCGATCCAATGGCTGACGGTCCTGTGATCCAGCGCGCTTCGGAGAGGGCGCTGGCCAATGGCGTCGGCATGCGGCAGGTCTTGCAATTCGTCAAGCAATTCCGCGAGACCAACCAGACCACGCCCGTCGTCCTGATGGGCTACGCAAACCCGATCGAACACATGGGTAGCGCTGCCTTCATCGCGGCGGCGAAAGAGGCTGGCGTGGACGGCGTGCTGGTAGTGGATTATCCGCCCGAGGAATGCGAGGAGTTTGCCGGAGCGTTGAAGGAAAACGGTCTCGATCCGATTTTCCTGCTCGCGCCGACCTCGACCGCCGAGCGGATTGAGCAGGTTGGCAAAATAGCAAGCGGTTATGTGTACTATGTGTCGCTCAAGGGGGTGACCGGCTCCGGCCATCTCGACCTCGAAGGGGTGGCGAACAAGATGCCGACAATCAAGAAGCACGTGCGGGTACCGGTCGGTGTCGGTTTCGGCATCCGCGACGGCGCGACTGCAAGAGCGATTGCTTCGGTGTCGGACGCGGTCGTGATCGGCAGCCGCATCATCCAGGAGCTGGAAAACACGCCGCGCGAGAACGCGGTTGCGGCAGTGCAGCAGTTCATCGCCGGCATCCGCCACGCGCTGGACGAATAAAGTGTCATTTTGTTATTGATCCGCGATATTGGCGTCAGGCAAGGCGGGCGGTACAATGCCGAACCTGAAAAACCGAAATGAGGTCTCCATGAGTTGGCTTGAAAAACTGCTTCCTCCGCGCATCCAGCGATCCGACTCCGGCACGCGCAAGTCCGTACCGGAAGGTCTGTGGGTCAAGTGCCCGTCGTGCGAGGCAGTGCTGTACCGTGCCGACCTCGAATCGAACGTCCACGTCTGCCCGAAGTGCGACCACCACATGCGCATCCGCGCGCGAGAGCGCCTCGACGCGCTGCTCGACGCCGGCGGCCGTTATGAAATCGGCCAGGAAGCGCTGCCGGTCGACACGCTCAAGTTCAAGGACAGCAAGAAGTACCCGGACCGCCTGAAGGATGCGATGGAAGGCACCGGCGAAACCGATGCGCTGATCGTGATGGGCGGCGCGATCATGTCGCTGCCGGTGGTGGTGGCCTGCTTCGAATTCGAATTCATGGGCGGCTCCATGGGCTCCGTGGTCGGCGAGCGCTTCGCGCGCGGCGCGCAGGCGGCGCTGGAACAGAAGGTGCCGTTCATCTGCATCACCGCCACCGGCGGCGCGCGCATGCAGGAAGGCCTGCTGTCGCTGATGCAGATGGCCAAGACCACCGCGATGCTGACCAAGCTGTCCGAAAAGAAGCTGCCCTTCATCTCGGTGCTGACCGACCCCACCATGGGCGGCGTGTCTGCGTCGTTCGCGTTCATGGGCGACGTGGTGATCGCGGAACCGAAGGCGCTGATCGGCTTCGCCGGCCCGCGCGTGATCGAGAACACCGTGCGCGAGAAGCTGCCGGAAGGCTTCCAGCGTTCCGAATTCCTGCTGCAGAAGGGCGCCATCGACATGATCGTCGACCGCCGCAAGATGCGCGAGGAAATCGCGCGCCTGCTGGCGCTGCTGCAGAACCAGCCGGCCGAAGTCCTGGCTTGACGATTCCGATATCGCCGCGAAGCCCGGGCTGAACAGGTCCGGGCTTTTCATTTTCAGCGTCCGTTTTTTCTCTTCCTGCCATGCAAAACCTTCCCGCAACCCTCGCCGAATGGCTCGCCAAGCTCGAATCCATGCACCCCAGGGCCATCGACATGGGCCTGGAACGCGTCGCGCAGGTGAAGGACCGGCTGCAGATCCGCTTCGATTGCCCGGTGATCATCGTTGGCGGCACCAACGGCAAGGGTTCGACCTGCGCCATGCTGGAATCCATCCTGATGCAGGCAGGCTATCGCGTCGGGCTGTACACCTCGCCGCACCTGATTGATTTCAACGAGCGCGCGCGCCTCCTCGGAGAGCCGGCCGGCGACGCGGCATTGATCGAGCAGTTCGCGGCAGTGGAGGCAGCGCGCGGCGACGTCTCGCTGACCTATTTCGAATTCACCACGCTGGCGATCCTGCGCCTGTTCGCGCAGGCGCAGCTGGACGCGGTGATCCTCGAAGTCGGGCTCGGCGGACGCCTCGATGCGGTCAACGTGATCGATGCGGATGTCGCCATCGTCACCAGCGTCGACATCGACCATACCGAATACCTCGGCAATACGCGTGAACAGATCGGCTTCGAAAAGGCCGGCATTTTCCGGCCCGGCAAGCCGGCGATCTGCAGCGATCCGGTGCCGCCGCAATCGCTGATCGACCATGCGCAGGCGATCGGCGCCGACCTCTGGCTGTTCGGCCGCGATTTCAACTATTCCGGCGACAAGCAGCAATGGAATTACGGCGGGCGCGGGCAGCGCCGCAACTCGCTCGGCTATCCCAGCCTGCGCGGCGCCAACCAGCTGCTCAATGCCTCCGCGGCGCTGGCCGCCCTCGAAGCGCTGCGCCATCGGCTGCCGGTGGGCGCGCAGGAAGTGCGTAACGGCCTGGTGCTGGTTGAACTGCCCGGCCGCTTCCAGGTGTTGCCGGGTCGCCCGAGCATCGTGCTCGACGTTGCGCACAACCCGCATGCCGCCGCAACGCTTGCGCAGAACCTGAACAACATGGGCTTTCATCCATACACCTATGCGGTGTTCGGCGCGATGCAGGACAAGGACATCGCCGGCGTGATCGCGCACCTGAAGGACATCGTCGACCACTGGTGCCTGACCGACCTGCCGCTGCCGCGGGCGGCGACGGCCGAACAGCTGAAGCAGAAGCTGCTCGAAGCGGGCGTCGTTCCCCAGACGGGGGCGGGCGCCGAACGCAGCATTGAAACCTTTGCATCGCCGGCGGCGGCATTCGCGAGCGCGAGAAGCAGGGCGGGGGAGAATGATAGAATTGCGGTTTTCGGATCCTTCCTGACTGTCGCCGGCGTGATGGAAGCGAGAAGGGCCGGCGCCCAGGCTTGAGGGCGATGACGCTTTATCAAGACCGCATCCGCTTTCACTGATGGACTTCATTTTTATCGCATGAGCTTGTTCTCGTTCCTCCGTAAAAACAAGCAGGAATCGGCTTCCGACGACAGCGCCTTTTATTCGCGCGCCGAAGAGGATTCCAAGGCGGTACGCAGCCGCGCCAGGCGCCGGACCGGCAAGAACGAGCAGGGCAATGATCCGCTCGACCCGGTCTTGCCGGAAAAGAAACGCGCCCGCCGCCGGCTGATCGGCGCAGTAGCGCTGGTGCTGGCCGCGGTAGTGGGCCTGCCGATGATTCTCGATTCCGAGCCCAGGCCGCTGACCGACGATATCGCGATCCAGATTCCTTCCAAGGACAAACCTGCCGGCGGCGCCATTGTCCGGCCGAACGGACCGGCGGTGGCGACCAGGGTGGCGGCTTCCGCATCGCTTGACCCGAAGGAGGAAGTGATCGAGCCTGCGGCGGTCGAGCCGAAGGCGGCTGCAGCGGAAGACACTGCCGCCAAACCAAGGGACGATGCCAAACCGGCAGCGGATACCGCCAAGGCCGAAGCCAAGCCCGCTGATGCGCAGGACAAGGCAGCCAGGACCGAGAAGACCGACAAGGCTGAAAAGGCTGACAAGGCGGCGGATGCGGCGCGCGCCATGGCATTGTTGGACGGGAAACCCGATCCCAAGGCCGCCGACAAGAAAAATCAGAAATTTGTGGTCCAGGTTGCGGCACTTGCGACCAAAGAAAAGATCGATGAACTGCAGGGCAAGCTGAAAGGCGCCGGCATCAAGTCGTATACCGAAAAGATCGCGACCCAGTCGGGCGACCGTACCCGCATCCGGGTCGGCCCCTTCCCAAGCAAGGAAGAAGCGGAGAAAGTCCGCGCCAGGATCGTCAAGCTCGGGCTGAACGGCACGCTGGTGCCCGCTTGATTTTTGCCGCGCCGTGACAATCTTCGATTACCTGGTGGTGTTCGTGCTGGTGTGCTCGGTCGTGATCAGCACCCTGCGCGGCCTGGTCAAGGAAATCCTGTCGCTGATGAGCTGGGTGGTGTCCTTCGTGGTCGCCAATGCCTACGGCGAGGACCTGGCCAGGCTGTTGCCGGACGTGGTGCCGGGCAATACCACGCGGCTGATCGTGGCATTTGTTGCATTGTTCATCGGTGTCAGGTTGCTCATGATGTTGCTCAGCATGGCGATCGATGCGGTGATCAAGGCAACCGGATTGACGCTGGCCGACCGCGGCCTGGGTGGCCTGTTCGGTCTGGGCCGCGGCCTGGTGATCGTGCTGGCGGCGGTCCTGTTGTGCGGGATGACGGCGATTCCGCAGCAGGCCTTCTGGAAGGAGGCGCTGCTCAGCCCGCTGGCGGAAACCGCCGCGCGCACCGTCAAGCCTTTCCTGCCGGGCGACTTCGCGCGGCATGTACAGTTTTGAAATATTCAAGTAAGGAGCCCCACCATGTGCGGCATTGTTGGCGTTGTTTCCCAAGGCCCGGTCAACCAGCTGATCTATGACGCGCTGTTGCTGCTGCAGCACCGCGGCCAGGATGCGGCCGGTATTGCAACCAATCACGGCAATATGTTCTCGATGCACAAGGCCAATGGACTGGTGCGCGACGTGTTTCGGACGCGTAACATGCGTTCGCTGCCGGGCACTGCCGGCATCGGCCAGGTGCGCTACCCGACGGCCGGTTCCGACAGCGCGGAAGAGGCGCAGCCGTTCTACGTGAACGCGCCGTTCGGCATCATCCTCGCGCACAACGGCAACCTGACGAACTGGGAACAGCTCAAGGTCGAGATGTTCAACAACGACCGCCGCCACATCAACACCGATTCGGACTCCGAGGTGCTGCTGAACGTGCTTGCGCATGAGATCCAGCAGGCGACGACCGGTTATTCGCTCGATCCTTCCGCGCTGTTCAAGGCGGTGACCGCGCTGCACAAGCGGGTGCGCGGGTCCTACGCGGTGGTCGCGCAGATCGCTGGCTACGGCCTGCTCGCGTTCCGCGACCCGTTCGGCATCCGTCCGCTGTGCATCGGCTTCAATGACACCGACAAGGGCACGGAATACATCGTCGCGAGCGAGTCGGTGGCGCTGGAAGGCCTGGGATTCCGCTTCCTGCGCGATGTGCTGCCGGGCGAAGCGATCTTCATCGACCTCGACGGCAAGCTGTACAACCAGCAGTGCGCGGACAACCCGGTGCTCAATCCGTGCGCGTTCGAATTCGTCTACCTTGCGCGTCCCGACTCGGTGATCGACGGCGCATCGGTGTACGCCACCCGCCTGAAGATGGGCGAATACCTGGCCGAGAAGATCCGGCGCGAGTTCGCGGGCGGCGACATCGACGTCGTGATGCCGATTCCCGATTCCTCCCGCCCGGCGGCGATGGAGCTGGCGCACAAGCTCAACCTCGAGTACCGCGAGGGCTTCATCAAGAACCGCTACATCGGCCGCACCTTCATCATGCCCGGCCAGGCGCAGCGCCGGAAGTCGGTGCGCCAGAAGCTCAACGCGATCAGCGCCGAGTTCAAGGGCAAGAACGTGCTGCTGGTGGACGACTCGATCGTGCGCGGCACCACCAGCCGCGAAATCGTGCAGATGGCGCGCGACTCCGGCGCCAAGCGCGTGATCTTCGCGTCGGCGGCGCCGCCGGTGAAATTCCCGAACGTGTACGGCATTGATATGCCCACGCGCAACGAGCTGATCGCGCACGGCCGCAGCGAAGAGGAAGTGTGCCGCGAGATCACCGCGGATGCGCTGGTGTACCAGGACGTGGAGGCGCTCAAGCGCTCCATCTCGGACATCAATCCCGCGCTGCGGAATTTCGAGGCGTCCTGCTTCGACGGCGTGTACGTGACCGGCGATGTGTCGCGCGATTACCTCGATCGTCTCGAATTCGCCCGCAACAATCCGAAGCCGTCCAGCGAGGACGCGGTACGGTCGCAGCTGAACCTGAATCTGGCGCGGGTCGACTGACCGGCCGTCGCCAGGCGGAGAAAAGCCCGCTGCCCGGCAGGGACAGCGGGCTTTTTTTGCACTTCATGCCGCCTGGCGCAGCAGCGAGGCGAATTCATTTGCCGGCAGCGGCCGGCTGAAATAGTAGCCCTGCATCTCGTCGCAGTTGTGGTCGCGCAGGAAGGCGACCTGTTCCTCCGTCTCCACTCCTTCGGCGATCACCTTCAGGTTCAGGCTGTGGCCGAGCGAGATCACGGTGCTGGTGATCGCCGCGTCGTCGGCATCGGTGGCAATGTCGCGCACGAAGGATTGGTCGATCTTCAGGTGGTGCAGCGGGAAGCGCTTCAGGTAGGAGAGGCTGGAGTAGCCGGTGCCGAAATCGTCGATCGACAGCTGCACCCCGAGGTCTTCCAGTTCCTTCAGTTTTTCGATGAACAGCTCGGCGCTGTTCATCACGATGCTTTCGGTCAGTTCCAGCTCGAGGTGCCGCGCATCCAGATCCATGTCTTCGAGCGCGCGGGCCACCGATTCGACCAGCCCCTCCTGCCGGAACTGGCGCGCCGACAGGTTGACCGAGATGCTGATCGGCGGCAGTCCGGCGTTCTGCCATGCCTTGTTCTGTGCGCACGCGGTATGCAGCACCCAGTCTCCTATCGGCACGATGAGTCCGATTTCCTCGGCCATCGGAATGAAGCGTGTCGGCGATACCATGCCCATGTCCGGATGATTCCACCTGATCAGCGCCTCGGCGCCGATGATCTTCCCGGACATCGCCTCGACCTTGGGCTGGTAAAACAGTTCGAATTCCTTGCGGTCGAGCGCGCGCCGCAGCGCGCTTTCCAGTTCCGCGCGTTCGAGCGCACGCACGCTCATCTCGCGGGAATAAAACTGGAAGGCATTGCCGCGCTCTTCCTTTGCCCGGTACATCGCGATGTCGGCGTTGCGCAGCAACGACTGCATGTCCTCTCCGTCGTCCGGATAGATCGTTGCGCCCACGCTGGTGCTGACGAAGAGCTCGTGCCCGCGGATGATGAACGGCTCGGTGAAGATATCGAAAATCTTGTGCACGACGCCGGTGACGTCCTGCGGGCGCTGCAGGTTCGTGAGCAGGATGATGAATTCGTCGCCGCCCTGGCGCGCGACGGTATCGCCTTCGCGGATCACCGCGCGCAGGCGATGCGACACTTCCAGCAGCAGCGCGTCGCCGAGTTCGTGGCCGAAGCTGTCGTTGATGCCCTTGAAGCGGTCGAGGTCCAGAAACAGCAGCGCCAGCAGCGTCCCGCTGCGGCGCGAGTGCGCCATTGCCTGCGTGATGCGGTCGCCCAGCAGGTTGCGGTTGGCCAGGCTGGTCAGCGCGTCGTGCCCGGCCAGGTATTCGATGCGCGCCTCGTACGCCTTGCGTTCGCTGATATCGATGGCGATGCCGTCGAAGCGCTGTAACTGGCCGCGCTCGTCGCGGATGGCCCTGGCACGTTCCTCGATCCAGCGCACCTCGCCGTCGGGCCGCGTGATGCGGTACTCGCAGGTGATGCGGGACTGGCGCGACAGGCCGGCGTGCGCTTCGAGCACTGCCGGCCTGTCTTCGGCATGGATCACGCGGAACCACAGGGTCCGGTCCCGGTAGAACTGTTCGATCGGCCGGCCGTAAATCTTTTCGACCATCGAATTCAGGTAGATGAACTGCTCATGGGTGGCCGACCACACCACGTTGTCGATCGAGTCGAGAATGCTCGACAGCTTTTCTTCGGTGGCGCGCAGCGCGCGCTCGGCCTGTTCGCGCGCCGACTTCGTGCGCAGGCTGACCACGCCGAAGGAAATGTCGTCCGCAAGCTCTTCGAGCATGGCGATCTGCTCCGCGTCGAACAGCCCCGGATGGGGTTCGCAGATTGTCAGCACGCCGAAGACGCGTCCATGGTCCTTCAGCGGCAGGGATACCACCGCGTCTTCGTCATCGCCGCTCCCGGGGCCGCCGAGGCCGGCGCGCGCGGGTGGTCCGGCGGCGACGTCGATCACGAGCCAGGCGCGGCCCGGCTCCTTCGACGCCTCGGGGCCTGCGGCATGAGCCGCCGCAAACCGGTTCGCCGTGGCGCGCTGGAAGTCGACCGGTGCGCCGGCATGGGCGACCGCCCTGACGCTGCCGCCGTCGTCGAGATAGCCGATCCACGCAGCGCGGTAACCGCCGGCTTCCACCACGGTACGGCACATGTCTTTCAGCAAGCTCGTTTCATCGGATGCGTGCACCATGATGTGGTTGCATTCCGCCATGACCGTGCGCGCCCGCAGGCTGCGCCGCAGCGCTTCCTGCGCCTGCTTGCGGTCGTTGACCTCCAGTTTCAGCTGTTCATGCTGTTTCTGGATCGCCCCGTACAGCAGCAGGTTTTCGTAGACGACGGCGAGCTGCGCCGCGACGGTGACCGCGGCCCGTTCATCGACCTCGCTGAATTCTTCCGTGCCGAGCTTGTCGCACAGGTACAGCCATCCGAAGACATTTTCCTGCGACGCGACGGGCACGGCGAGGATGGAGTGCACCGGCGGGTGCATCGCGGGCAGGCCGACGCGGGTAGGGTCGCCCTGCAGGCCGCGCAGGCGCTTTGGAGCACGGGCGGCTAGCATCTCGCCCAACAGGCCGGCGCCGGGCGCAGGCGCCTCCATGCGCGCGAGCGTGTCCTGATCGATCCCGCGGGTGACGAAATGCTCGAGCCCGCTGTGATCGTCGGCGAAAATGCCGATCGCGGCATATTTCGCGATGCAGATGTCCTGTACCACCCGGCAGCTGATGTCCAGCAGATGCCTTGGTTCGCGCTCGGCCGCGAGTTCGATCCCGAGTTCGATCAATGCGGTCAGGCGCAGGCTTACCGCCTGCAGGCTGGACAGCGCTTTCGACAGCCGCTGTACCACATGCTGCAAGCCTTCGATGTCGGCATTCATCACCTCGCCGCCATGGACGAGCTGCGACACGAGATGGCTGCTCGTTTCCAGTTCCGTCAGATACTGGGACAGCTGGTCGTCGAGCGCGCCGAGCCGCGGCTGTTCCACCGGTACCGGTGCCGGCGCATGTTCCGCCAGGGGTTTGCCCTGCACGCCGAGTGCTTCATGCACGGTTTTCAGGATCAGGTCCGGGTCGGACGGCTTGGGCAGGACCCATTTCACGCCGCACGCCATCGCCATGATGCCGGCCTCGCGCTCGTGATAGGCGGCGGTGTAGAAAATCACCGGCGTGTGGGCGATGGCGGGAATGGCGCGCAGACGGGTGACGAATTCATAGCCGTCCATGTTCGGCATCAGTATGTCGGCAATCACTAGGTCCGGCCGCTTGGCGCATGCAAGCTCCAGCCCCTCGGCGCCATTGGTCGCCTCGAGCAGGCGGTGACCGCTGTAACCAAGGAGAACCATCAGGAATTGCCGGTTCAGCACATGATCGTCAACGATCAGAATAGTCGCCATCTTCTCTCCTTGTGACTCGATGCATCGCGGCCGCACCTGCTATTCGACAGACCGGGACGGAGATCGTGCAATACCGGAAGCAGGGCGCGGCGATCCTGCCGTCACTGCACCTTCACCGCGCCGTCGCTTGCGGCGTGCCATGTTTCCTCGACAGAAAGCCTTCTATGTCTTGCGAAAAAGTCTCCGGCTCGATCGGCTTGCTGATGTAACCGTCGAATCCGGCCGCAAGCAGTTTTTCGCGGTCGCCCACCATCGCCAGCGCCGTCACCGCCACCACCGGAACATCGCACAGCGCCGGGTGCTGGCGCAGCGCCATGACGACGGCATCGCCGTCCAGCCGCGGAAGGTGGACATCGCAAACGATGAGATCGGGAGGCTCGGCAAAGGCAACTGCCAGCCCGGCCTCGCCATCGGCGGCAAAGCTCAGCTGATGCCCGCGTGCCTCGAGCAGGTAGGCCATCAGCTCCATGTTGGCCGGATTGTCTTCGATGATGAGGATGCGCGCGTTCAAGGGCGGGTCCTCCATGGATCATGGTTGCAGGGATCCGGCGCAGGCCGGACGGCGGGGGCGGGGCGAGCGTTCATGCGGTCGAGCCCTCCAGGAGCAGGGTGAATGCGCTGCCTTCGCCGTAGCGGCTCTCGAAGGAGATCCGCGCGCCGATCAGGTCGGCCAGCTTCTGGCTCAGGTGGAGACCCAGCCCGGTCCCTTCGATACGGCGCGTCGACGTGGCGTCGAGCTGGGTGAAGGCCTGGAACAGTTTCGGCTGCTCTTCCGGCTTGATGCCGATGCCGGTATCGCGCACCGTGATGCTCGCGCCGGGACCGTCGCCGTCCGGGCGCGCCAGCGTGATTGCCACCTCGCCGCGGTCGGTGAACTTGATCGCGTTGTTGATGAGGTTGATCAGGATCTGGCTCAGCGCCCGGCGGTCGGTCGTGATCACGACATCTTCGGCCGGCAGTTCGGAACGGAATTGCAAACCCTTGCTCGCGGCCAGCGGCCTCAGGGTCTCCGTCAATCCGTTGATCACCGACTGGCAAACCACGGGTTCTGCGGAAAGCTCGATCTTGCCCGATTCGATCTTCGCCAGATCGAGCAGGTCGTTGATCAGCGAGAGCAGGTGCCGCGCGCTGGTCTGTATGGTCTTGAGCTGCTTTTCCTGGTCGCCCGTGAGCGGGCCGGGCAGGCGCATCAGCAAGGTGCCGGTGAAGCCGATGATCGCATTGAGCGGCGTGCGCAATTCATGCGACATGCTTGCCAGGAAACGGTCCTTGGCCTGGTTCGCCTTCTCCAGCTCGATGTTTTTGTCGTGCAACGTGCGCTCGATACGCTTGCGTTCGGTAATGTCCCGGATCGCGCTCGATACCAGGATGCCTTCTTCGGTCTCCAGCGGGCTCAGGCTGATTTCTACCGGAAACTCGGTGCCGTCCTTGCGCAACCCATACAGCTCCAGTCCCGCGCCCATCGCGCGGGTGCGCGGCTCGTCGAAGAACCCGCTGCGGTAGGTCGGGTGCTTTGTTTCAAAGCGCTGCGGCACCAGTACGTCGACCTTTTTGCCGAGCAATTCCTCGCGCCGGTAGCCGAACAGCTTTTCCGTCTGCGAGTTCACCAGCAAGATTTCCCCCTGCCGATTGACGATCACGAAGGCGTCCGGCGCGGATTCCAGGAAGCCGCGGAATTTGCGTTCCGCCTTCTTCCGTTCGCTGATGTCGCGCACCGCGCTCATGACCAGCGTGCCTTCCTCCGTCTGCAACGGACTCAGGCTGATCTCGACCGGGAACTCCACGCCGTCCTTGCGCAAGCCATACAGTTCCAGTCCAGCCCCCATGGAACGCGTGCGCGGCTGGCCAAAGTAGTTGCCGCGGTGACCGACGTGGCCGTGGCGGAAGCGCTCCGGCAGCAGCATTTCCACCGGCAGGCCGCGCAACTCGCCGGAGTCGTAGCCGAACAGCTTTTCCGCCTGCGAGTTCGCCAGCACCACATACCCGGTGGAATTGGCCATCACTATACCGTCGGGCATCGATTCCAGCAGATTTCGAAACCGCGCTTCGAGAAGCTTGGCATCGCGCAAGACCTTCAACGCGGTCACATCCTTTTGGGACGTCAGCAGGAGTTCACTGCCGCCGCTGCCGGTGATCGCCTTGGCGGTCACATCCACATACAGCAATGAACCGTCCTTGCGCCGCCGCACCGATTCGTAACTGCAGGAACCGGTGCGGATCGCCGCCTGCAGGTGTTGCAGTTCATCCTGCTCGCGGCCTGGGGGGGCGATGAGCGCGCCGAGCGAGGCGCCAACCGCCTCCTCCGGCATGTAGCCGAACACGTTCACCGCGCCGCTGCTCCAGTGGAGGATCTTGCCGCCCGCGTCCAGCACCGCGATGGCGTCCGGCGACTCTTGCAATACCAGGCTCTCGAAATCCATCGTTCAATATTGGTGGCATCCGGTTTCGTGTTTGTTCGTCACGATAATGTTTCGACAGGCGCGTGACGGCACACTGTGCTTGTTTGACTAGGATCACTGCTGTCCGGATTAGTGCAAATTTAAGCAGGGATGTTCTCCGACAGTTGTAGGAAAGTGCCGTAACATGCCAGGGTTTTGCGTTCGCTGCGTTTTGCGTTACGATAAGGACCGCGCCGATTTGATTCTGCTTGCGGGCGCCCGGGTCGAGTCCCATGACAAATGCAGCTAAAACGGATCCGGATTCCCATCGCCAACCCGTTCTAGCGCACGCTGAACGGGTTTTTGTTTGCCATGACTGATACGAAGAAATACGGTTTCACTACCTCCATCCTGCACAGCGATCGCCAGAAGCCGATCGAGCACGGTTCCCTGCACAAACCGGTGCATACCTCGGTCACCTTCGGCTACCGCGACGCGCGCCAGCTCGCCGAGGTATTCCAGGGCAAACAGCCCGGCTACCGCTATGGACGCCAGGGCAATCCGACGGTTTCGGCGCTGGAAGACAAGATTACCCGGATGGAGCAGGGGCTGGCGACGATCTGTTTTTCCACCGGCATGGCAGCGATCGGCGCTGTAGTGCAGGCGCTGCTGCGGCAGGGGGACCACGTCGTGTCGTCAGGATTTCTGTTTGGCAATACGAACAGCCTGTGGCAGACCGTCAGCGGCCTTGGGGTTGATGTCGCGCTGGTCGATGCCACCGATGTGAAGAATGTCGAGGCGGCGCTCACCCCGAAGACCCGTCTGGTGTTTGTCGAAACCATTGCCAATCCGCGCACGCAGGTCGCCGACCTGAAGCGCATCGGCCAATTGTGCCGCGACCGCGGCATCCTGTATGTGGTCGACAACACCATGACCTCGCCTTACCTGTTCCGGCCGAAGATGGTCGGCGCCAGCCTGGTCGTCAACGCGCTCACCAAATCGATTGGCGGGCATGGCAATGCTCTCGGCGGCAGCCTGACCGACACCGGCTTGTTCGACTGGACCAGGTTTCCGAACATTCTCGACACCTACAAGCGCTACATCCCCGGCCAGTGGGGCATGGCGCAGGTGCGCGCCAAGAGCCTGCGCGATTTCGGCGCCGCTCTCGGTCCGGAAGCGGCGCACCATATCGCCGTCGGCGCGGAAACGATGGCGCTGCGCATGGAGCGCGAGTGCGCCAACGCGCTCGCGCTGGCGCGCATGCTCGAAGCCGATGACCGGGTGGCCGCGGTGCACTACCCGGGCCTGGCCTCCCATCCGCAGCACAAGCTGGCGACCGACCTGTTCGCCGGCTACGGCAGCCTGTTCAGCTTCGAACTGAAGGACGGCATCGACTGCTTCGACTACCTGAACCGGCTCAGGCTGGGCATTCCGGCAAGCAATCTTGGCGACACGCGCACGCTGGTCATCCCGGTGGCGCACACCATCTTTTATGAAATGGGCCTGGAACGGCGCACCAGCATGGGCATCGCCGAATCCCTGATCCGGGTATCGGTCGGCATCGAGGATTCCGTCGACCTGCTCGAGGATTTCCGGCAGGCGCTCGACGGCTGAGAAGCCGGATTTGCCAAATTTCCCAATAAAAACAATTCACTGCAGAAAGTAGATTCTGGCTAAAATACGCGAGTGATATTTTCCTCTGTGAGTAAGGAGCGCGTATGGCACGGCCGGAGAAGGTCCGCCTCGGTGAAATTCTTGTACAGCAGAAACTGCTTTCTGAAGAGCAACTGCAGTTTTCGCTGACCGAGCAAAAGCGTACCGGCCGCAAACTCGGGCGTGTCTTCATTGAGAACGGGTTTGTCACCGAAGAGCAGATTTCGGGGGCGCTGGCCAAGCAGCTCAATATTCCTTACATCAA
>NZ_DASPLS010000027.1:0-7510 GCF_035627455.1 Noviherbaspirillum sp. | reverse complement strand
CCGCAGGAGGCCGAAGCCTTGGTGTGCTTGCGCACATCGTCCAGCGTGTTCAAGCCCTTTTCCTTGATCGCCTTGACGATGGCGCCCTTGCACACGCCGTTGCAGCCGCATACCTCGGCATCGTCGGGCATCGCCGCCGCCCTGGTGAAACCTTCGTGGCCGGAGTCGCCCGGCCGGCCGGGATTCGATTCGCCGAACATCAGCGTGTCACGGATGTCGTTGATGTTGCGGCCTTCGCGCAGCAGCTTGAAGTACCAGCTGCCGTCGACGGTGTCGCCGTACAGACAGGCGCCGACCAGCTTGTCTTCCTTGATTACCAGCTTCTTGTAGACGCCGCCGATCGGGTCGGACAGCACGATTTCCTCGGTGCCTGCGCCGCCCATGAATTCGCCGGCCGAGAACAGGTCGATGCCGGTGACCTTGAGCTTGGTCGATGTCACCGATCCCTGGTAACGGCCGATGCCGAAGTTGGCCAGGTGATTCGCGCAGACCTTGGCCATTTCGAACAGCGGCGCGACCAGGCCGTAGGCGGTGCCGCGATGGTTCACGCACTCGCCGACCGCGTAGATGCGCGGATCGTAAGTCTGCATGGTGTCGTTGACCACGATGCCGCGATTGCAGAACAGGCCGGCGGATTCGGCGAGCGCAGTATTGGGCCGGATGCCGACAGCCATCACCACCAGTTCCGCCGGCACTTCCAGTCCGTCGGCAAAGCGGATTGCCTTTACCCGTCCGTCCTCATCGCCGACGAGTTCCTTCGTGTTCTTATCGAGCAGGAATTTCAGGCCGCGGTCTTCCAGCGACTTCTGCAGCATCCGGGCCGCGGTCGGGTCGAGCTGGCGTTCCATCAGCCAGGCCGGCAGGTGCACCACGGTGACATCCATCCCGCGCAGCTTCAGGCCGTTGGCCGCTTCCAGGCCGAGCAGGCCGCCGCCGATCACGACCGCATGCCTGTGCTGCCGCGCGGCCTCTATCATCGCATTCGTATCCTGGATGTCGCGGTAGGAAATCACGCCGGCGAGGTCCTTGCCGGGCACCGGCAGGATGAAGGGCGTCGAGCCGGTCGCCAGCAGCAGGCGGTCGTATTCCGCCGTCGTGCCGTCCTCGGCGATCACCATGCGCCGGACACGGTCGATCCTCGCGATCTTCTTGCCGAGGTGAAGCGTGATGTTGTTTTCGGCGTACCAGTCGACATCGTTGAGCATGATGTCCTTGATCGTCTGTTCGCCGGCAAGTACCGGCGACAGCAGGATGCGGTTGTAGTTCGCGTAGGGTTCGGCGCCGAATACGGTGATCTCATAGACGTCCGGCGCCAGCCTGAGCAGCTCTTCGAGCGTACGCACACCCGCCATCCCGTTACCGACCATGACTAGCTTCAGCTTCTTCATTAAAGCTCCTTCTCCACTCGGCTTCGCCATTGAAGCCGTATCAAAAAACTTCTTGTCGGCTATTTAGCAAGAGCAGTGCCAGTGTGTTTCGTGCGAAATCGCACCGCGATGAAGATGAAATCGCACCGTCCGGGTGCATCACGCCATTCCATCCGGTGCAAACCCCCGCGGCCGCGCACTTTTGCACAGAAAGTAACGCGTGGCATGCGGATTGCATTTCGCCCTCCGATTCCAATCCCGGTGCAAAGGAGCATCATGAAAACATCGTCGTTTTGGAAGGCTGGGCACACGCCGACGCTGCTCGCTTCCTTTTTCTATTTCGACCTGAGCTTCATGGTCTGGGTGCTGCTCGGGCCGCTCGCCGTCCAGATCTCGAAGGACCTCGGCATGACGGCCGCACAGAAAGGCCTGATGGTCGCCACGCCGCTGCTCGCCGGCGCGCTGCTGCGTATCGCGATGGGCGTACTGGTGGACCACCTGAAGCCGAAGAAGGCGGGCGCGATCGGCCAGCTGATCGTGCTTGCGACCCTGGCCTGGGCCTGGCTCGGCAAGCTGGATACCTACGAAAGCATGCTCGCACTCGGCATCCTGCTCGGCGTGGCCGGTGCCGCATTCGCCGTCGCGCTCCCGCTGGCGTCACGCTGGTACCCGCCCGAGCACCAGGGTACGGCGCTGGGCATTGCGGGCGCGGGCAATTCCGGCACCGCGTTCGCCGCGCTGTTCGCGCCGTCTCTGGCGCTGGCCTACGGCTGGCAGAACGTGTTCGGCTGGTGCCTGATCCCGCTCGGCGTTGCCTTCATCGTATACCTGGTGTTCGCCAGGGATGCGCCCTCGGCGCCACCGCCGAAATCGATGATCGAATACCTGCGCGTGCTCAAGGACAAGGACGCATGGTGGTTCATGTTCTTCTACAGCGTCACCTTCGGCGGCTTTTCCGGCCTGGCGTCGTCGCTGACCATCTACTTCAATGCGCAGTACGGGCTGTCCCCGGTGACCGCCGGCTATTTCACCGCCGCCTGCGTGTTTGCCGGCTCGCTGGTGCGGCCGGTAGGCGGCGTCGTCGCCGACCGCATCGGCGGCATCAAGGCGCTGTCGCTGACGTATGTGCTGGCGGCGGGCTTCCTGTTCATCGCGAGCACCGGCCTGCAGTCGGTTCAACTGGCGCTCGCGGTGTTCGTGCTGGCGATGCTGGCGCTGGGCACCGGCAACGGTGCGGTGTTCCAGCTGGTACCGCAACGATTCCGCAAGGAAATTGGCGTCATGACCGGACTGGTCGGAATGGCGGGCGGGATCGGCGGCTTCTACCTCGCATCCAGCCTTGGCTATTCGAAACAGCTCACCGGCAGCTACCAGCTCGGGCTGACCCTGTTCTCGGCGCTGGCTGCCGCCGCCCTGGTCGGATTGAGCGCAGTCAAGACGCGCTGGCGGACCACCTGGGGCAGCGCGGCGATGACCGCTGCAAAGATCTAGTAAGGTACGGCCAGTAGAATCGGCGCATCCGGCGACAAAATCGCCGGATGCCGGAGCCGAGCCCAGCCGGGATCGGCTCTTATCTGAATGGTCATATCATGCCCCTGTCTGTCCACATCGGCCACGCCTCCCGCGCCGGCCAGCGCGAACGCAACGAAGATTTCGTCGGGCTGGTGACGCCCAATGAACCGGAACTGACGACCAAAGGGCTGGTGGCGGCGATCGCCGACGGCGTGTCGGGCAACGACGGCGGCCGCGAGGCATCCGAGTACACGGTGCGCGGGCTGCTCGCCGACTACTATGCGACGCCGGATACCTGGCCAGTCACCCAGGCGATGGACAAGGTCATCAAGTCGATCAACAGCTGGGTGCAGCGGCAGGGATCGGTACGCCCGGAACTGGCCGGCATGGCGACCACGCTGACGGCGCTCGTGCTGCGCGGCCAATGCTATTTCTTTTCCCATGTCGGCGACACCCGCTTGTACCTGCTGCGCGGCGGCAGCCTGACCCGGCTGACGACCGACCATGTATGGGACCGCCCGGAGATGCAGCATGTGCTCACCCGCGCAGTCGGTCTCGATTCGCGCATCGCGATCGATCACGGCATGGGCGACCTGCGCCAGCGCGATGTGCTGCTGCTCGCGTCGGACGGTGTCTGGTCCTGCATGACCGAATACGACATCACGCGGCACCTGTCGGAGCTGGTGCTGGGGCAATCCGATGCATCCATGTGCGCCGAAGCCCTGGTCAATGCGGCGCTGGCCGCGGGTTCGAACGACAACTGCAGCGCGCTCGTGCTGCGCGTCGATGCGCTGCCGGAGGGCGACCTGCGCGATGCGCTGTCCGTCTCGACCCAGCTGCCGGTGCCGCCGCGGCTCAAGCCGGGGCAGGCGCTGGACGGCTACCTCGTCGAGGACGTCATCCACAAGTCGCAGGCCACCCTGCTGTACCGGGTGCTCGATCCGCGCACGCAGCGCCAGCTGGTATTGAAGACCCTGCAACCCGACCGCGCCGACGATGTGCACGAGAGGGCGGCGTTCGCGCACGAGGAATGGCTGTCGCGGCGCGCGGTGGCGCGCTTTTTCCCACAGGTCATCATGCCGGAGCAGAGGAATTACCTGTATTACCTGAGTACCTGGCACGAGGGACAGACGCTGCAGCAGATGCTCGACCACGGCCTGCATTTCACCGCGCCGGAAGTGGTGTCGCACGGCGAAAAGCTGGTGCGCGCGGTCGGCGCGCTGCACCGTCGCAACATCATCCACCGCGACATCAAGCCCGCCAATGTGCATCTCGGCGCCGACGGCGAGTTGCGGCTGCTCGATTTTGGCGTCGCGATGTCCGGGCTGGAAGAAGAGGACGGCGTGCGCGCGCCGCAGGCGGGAACGCCTTCGTTCCTCGCGCCGGAACAGTTCGACAATGCGCCGCCCTCGCGCCAGACCGATGTCTATGCGGCCGGCGTCACGCTGTACCACTTGTTGACGCGCCATTACCCTTACGGCGAGATCGAACCGTTCCAGCGCCCGCGTTTCGGCGAGCCCGCGCCGCCCAGCCGATATCGGCCGGACATCCCGCTGTGGCTGGAAAACGTGTTGCTGAAGGCGGTGGCGCGCGACCCGGCGCAGCGTTACGAAACGGCCGAGGAATTCCTGCTGGCGCTGGAGCGCGGCCCGAACAACCGCGCGCCCGCGCGTTCGCCCACGCCGCTGGCGGCGCGCAACCCGATGGCGCTGTGGCGCACCGTCGCGGTTGCGTCCCTGGTCGTGAACCTGCTGCTGTTGTACCTCGCAGTGGCGCGCTAGCGGCGGCCCCTGCGCCACTGCCAGCTGCCGTGCTGTTATGCGGCTTCCTTCACCGCCGGCTGCGCCTGGCGGTGATACAGGAACTCAAGCACCGCGCTGCGGTATTCGATGTACAGCGGATCATGCGCAAGCGCCACCCGGTCGCGCGGGCGCGCCAGCCGCACCTGTACGATGTCGCCGATGGTGGCGGCCGGGCCGTTGGTCATCATCACGATGCGATCCGAAAGCAGCACCGCCTCGTCGACGTCGTGCGTGACCATCACCACGGTCGATTGCGTCGTGGCGACGATCTTCAGCAGCTCGTCCTGCAGGTGGGCGCGGGTCAGCGCATCGAGTGCGCCGAACGGTTCGTCCATCAGCAGCACTTTCGGCTCCATCGACAGCGCGCGCGCGATGCCGACCCGCTGCTTCATGCCGCCCGAGATTTCTTGCGGGCGCTTCTGTTCCGCGTGGGTCAGGCCGACCAGCGCCAGCGCCGCCTTGGTGCGCTCTTTCAGCCTCGCCTTGCGCTCCGCCGCGCCGAACACGCGCTCGACCGCCAGGTACACGTTCTCGTAGCAGGTCAGCCACGGCAGCAGCGAATGGTTCTGGAACACCACCGCGCGCTCCGGCCCGGGACCGGCGATTTCCCGGCTGGCGCAGATCAGCGTGCCGCCACTCGCATCCAGCAGGCCGGCGATCAGGTTCAGCAGCGTCGACTTGCCGCAGCCGGAATGGCCGATCAGCGTGACGAACTCGCCCTTCTTCACGTTCAGGTGGATATCCCTGAGCGCGTGGAACGCGCCCTTGCTGGTATGGAACACCATTTCCGCGTGCTGGATTTCGATGAATTTGCTTGCGTTGTCCATGATGGTGTCCTAGTTGCGGATGTCTTCATAAGTGAATGCCTTCGCCAGCGCCACCAGCGCCTGTTCCAGCAGCAGGCCGACCACGCCGATCACGACGATGGCGATGATGATGTGCGGCACGTTCAGGTTGTTCCACTCGTCCCACACCCAGAAACCGATGCCGACGCCGCCGGTCAGCATTTCGGCCGCGACGATTACCAGCCACGCGGTGCCGATCGCCAGCCGCACGCCGGTCAGCATGTAGGGCAGCACCGACGGCAGCAGGATTTTCGTCAGAATCTTCCATTCGGACAGGTTGAGCACCCTGGCCACGTTCATGTAATCCTGCGGCACGCGCTGCACGCCGACCACGGTATTGATGATCATCGGCCAGATCGAGCAGATGAAGATCGCCCAGATCGCCGCCGGGTTCGCCGCCTTGAACACCAGCAGGCCGATCGGCAGCCAGGCCAGCGGCGATACCGGCTTCAGCAGGCTGACGATGGGACTGAACATGCCCGACAGGAAGCGGAAGCGGCCGATCAGGAAGCCGAGCGGAATGCCGACCGCCGCCGCCAGGCCGAAACCGATCGCCACGCGCTTGAGCGAGGCCAGCAGGTTCCAGCCGATGCCCTGGTCGTTCGGTCCCTTCCGGTAGAACGGATCGGAAAAGACATTCATCGCTTCCTGCAGCGTGGCCATCGGCGTCGGAAAGTCGCTGCTCTTCGCTGCCACGATTTCCCATACCAGCACCAGCAGCGCAATGCCAAAGAGCGGCGGCAGGGCTGCCAGCAGATAGGGTTTCAGCGTGAAAGTGTTCCCGGCCGATGCGAACTTCTTCTCCGCGTGCCCTTTCGAGTCCGCCTTTTTCGGCAGCGCTTCCACCGCCGGTACGGCCGGCTGGTTCAATACCTTGTCCATGACTGCGCTCATGATGGCCTCTTACACTTTGATCTTGAAGGAACCGGCATACTGCTTCGGACTCTTGCCGTCCCAGATGACGCCGTCGATCAGCTTTGCGCTGCGCATTGCCTCCTTCGGCACGCTGACCTTGGCCATGTTGGCCGCATCCCTGTACAGGTCGATCTGGTTGACCTGCCGCGCCACGGCGAGGTAATCGACCTCCTCCTTCAACAAGCCCCAGCGGCGCTGCTGGGTGAGGAACCACATGCCATCCGACAGGTAGGGAAAGTTCACGTAGCCGTCGTTGAAAAACTTCATGTGGTTCGGGTCGTCCCAGGTCTTGCCCAGACCGTTCTGGTAGCGCCCAAGGATGCGCTGGTTGATCGCATCGACACTGGTATTGACATAGGACTTGTCGGCCACCGTCTCGGCCATCTTCATCTTGTTCTGCAAGCCGGCGTCGATCCATCGGCCGGCATCGAGCACGGCAGCGGTCATCGCGCGCGCGGTGTTCGGATATTTCTTCACCCATTCGGCGGTGGTGCCGAGGATCTTTTCCGGGTGGTCCTTCCAGATATCCTGCGTGGTCACGCCGGTGATGCCGATGCCGTCCATGATCGCGCGATGGCCCCATGGCTCGCCCACGCAATAGCCGTCCATGTTCCCCACCCGCATGTTGGCGACCATCTGCGGCGGCGGCACGGTGATGATCTTGGCGTCCTTCATCGGGTCGATGCCGTGCGCGGCCAGCCAGTAGTACAGCCACATCGCATGGGTGCCGGTCGGGAAGGTCTGCGCAAAAGTGTATTCACGCTTGTCGGCCTGCATCAGCTTCGCCAGCGAGGGGCCGTCCATCGCGCCCTTGTCGGCAAGCTTCTTCGACAGCGTGATTGCCTGGCCATTGTGGTTCAGCGTCATCAGCATCGCCATGTCCTTCTTCGGCCCGGACAGCCCGAGGTGCACGCCGTAGACCAGGCCGTACAGCACATGCGCCGCGTCCAGCTCGCCGTTGACCAGCTTGTCGCGCACCGCCGCCCAGGAAGCTTCCTTGGTCGGCACGATGCGGATGCCGTACTTCTTGTCGAAGCCGAGCACCGATGCCATCACCACCGATGCGCAG
>NZ_DASPLS010000026.1:0-19002 GCF_035627455.1 Noviherbaspirillum sp. | reverse complement strand
CGTATCAATGCGCTCTTGGGCATTGCGGGATGGAGGAGTTCGGCCGTGATGTTCCGGAGCGTTGCCAGGTCTTCGGCATGGTACGGACTGCGTGCCGGCATGGAACAGCAACAGCCTATGAAAAAAGTATCTGGTAGCGTTGCTCCGTCACCCGTCCAGGGGGTGCCGGAACCTGATGTGCAGGAACCGACGGTGCAATCGGCGCAATGCACCATGCGTGCCGTCCCAATGCAGGATGATCGACGTAATAGTTATCCTGGGACAGGATCAGGTCGAGCGGACCGGTCAAGATCAGGGACAATGGCGTGGGAAACGCCGCCGGCAAGCCCCGGCGCGGATATTCCCTGGCTTCGACCAGCAGCAACGCCACCGGTCCGGCCAACGTTTCAATCATGAATTTGCTCCCCACCAAGGGAGAAAAGACATCGAGTGAAGGCTTCATCGCGAGTCCTTTCGAATAACGGGCGCGGAAAGCGTAAGGGCATCATAGCAAAACCGCGGGGCGCTTCGCACGAAGGATGACAACATGCACGCACTGGCACGACATCTCGCAAATCTGACTGTCCGTACTGCCGGCGGCACAGACCTGGAATTCATGAAACGTCTGTATGCGTCCACCCGGGATGATTTGCGGCGGATCACGGCGGACCCGGTCTTCATCGATACCCTGATCGCGATGCAGGAGAACATGCAAGCGGCGGGATACCGCAACAGCTATCCGGACGCGGAATATCTGATACTGGAATATCAGGGGGAAGCTGTCGGCCGCATCGTCATCAATACGGATCCGAACGAGATGCGTTTGGTCGATATCGCGCTGCTGCCCGACGCGCGCGGAAAGGGACTCGGCAAGGCGGTCATGCATGCCCTGCAGCAAAGCGCTGCAGAGAAAAAACTGCCCTTGGCCTTGTCGGTGCATAGAAACAATTCAAGCGCGAGGCGCTTCTACCTGGCGCTTGGATTCCAGCAGGTTTCCAACGACGGCATGACGGAACAAATGGCCTGGCGCCATCCGGCAAAGGACTGATTGGCACGTCCCTCGCGCAACGCCGTGCTCTTCAGCCACAGCGCGCGGCGGAATCGATTCGCTCAAGCAGCAGTCGATGGATGCGTCGCAGCCATTCCGCTGCCGCTCGATGCCTTTCGATCAATTCGGTCAACTGCCGCTCCGCTTCCAGCTTCGTTGCCGTTGCCGGATTGCCGGCCGCCTCCTGTTCGCGGAGCAGCGCATAGCGCACCTCTGCTTCGCTCTTTGCCCAGTCCGCGGTGTGAATGACATGATCGATACGCTGCAACTCTTCCCGCAACCGGTTTGCCTCCTCTCCGCCCAGAATACCCTGCTGTTCCGCCACTTCAATGGCATGTGCAAAGGTGTGGCGGGCGAGAGTGTGCGCGCAGGATAGCTGCTGCGAACGTACCGCCTTCGGACATAGGCCGACACGGATGAGCACGGGTTCGAGGCCGGTCCCTTGCGAACGCCGCTTCGCCGCCCCCTCTTCCATGACGACCCGCTCGTGCGACAGGCAGCAAGACTGGACGCGCAAGGAAGCGACCTGGTCGCGCAAGCCAGACAAGACCTTGGAATCAGGCATGACCTAAGCTCCGTCTGCCGCCGGCCGCGGAACGGCGCGCCGACATCCGCAAAAAAGTGTCCGGCCGGCCTCCCCTCCCATGGCAACCCTCCAGCTTTCCGAAGATACCCGCACCGATCCTTTTCCCGCTGAAATGTTCCGCGCAGGCGCCACGGCACGGCAGCCGGTGCGCGCTCAATCCTCGCGCCGCATCGCGCCGGACAGCAGGACTTCACGGCCGCGCGCCACGGGGACCCGCGCCAGCAGCGCGCAAGCCACATCGGATGCGGCGATCGGCCGGAAATTGGCCGGGATAAGAGGCCCGGCGACCGCCGCGGCGAGCAGGCCGATCTTCTCCCCTGCGCGCACCGGCTGGCCGAGCATGCCGCGATCGCCGACGAGCAGCGATGGCCGCGCGATCACCAGTGTGTCGAATCCCAGTCCGGCCAGCGCTTCCTCGAGTTCCCCCTTGACCCGGTTGTAGAAAACGCGCGAATGCGCATCAGCCCCCATCGCGCTGACTACCCCGAGACGGCGCGCACCGGCGGCTCGGGCCGCACGGGCCGTCGCCAGGCTGGCGTCCAGGTCCACGGCGCGGAAAGCCGCCTGGCTGCCCGCCGCCTTGATGGTGGTGCCGAGCGCAAGATACGCCTCGTCGAGCGGCGGAAGCGGCGGCAACGCGGCGAAGTCGACCACATGCGTCGTCAGTCCCGGGTGACGGTTGTCAAGCGGTCGCCGGGCCAGGGCATGGACCGCAATGACCGATTCATCGGCGAGCAGGCCTTGCAGGATTGCCTGGCCGACGAGGCCGGTGGCGCCGGCCAGCGCCACGGTTCGGGCGGTCCCGCCGGAATCACCTTCGGCTAACGACTTGGTGCGGATCGGTCTTTCCATCCTGGGCTTTCAGTGCTGGTTATGAGGGTCGTTCATGCCAGATCTTCCTGCAGCCGCGCGCCGCATGCAACCAGAGCGTGCCGGGAATCGCCAGTCGAATGCGGTGGAATGGCGACGCTGCCGCCGCCACTTTGGGGCCAATGCGTTCGCAGGGCTTGTTGCCGCTCAAGGAGCTTCGCTCGGTTCCCGGCATGTGACTTGCTTTTGGTCCCGGGCGTGGAGGAGACAGATGACCCAATTGCAGATACGACATGAACGCATCGACGGAGACGGCCTCCGTCTTCAGGTACTGGTCGCCGGCGAAGGCCCGCCTGTGATCCTCCTGCATGGCTTTCCGGAAAACGCGCATTCCTGGCGCCATCAGATCGCGCCGCTTGCATCCGCCGGCTACTCCGTCTGGGCGCCGAACCTGCGCGGCTATCCGCCGTCGGACATTGCAAGCAGGCGCAGCGACTACCTTCTGCCGCACCTGGTCAACGACGTCGCCGCCATCGTGGCCGCGACCGGGCACGGTCGCGCAAGTATCGTCGGCCACGACTGGGGCGGCATCATCGCGTGGGCATTTGCCGGCGCCTATCCTGCCCTGCTGCGCAAGCTGGTGATCCTGAACGCGCCGCACATGCAGGTCTACGCGGACAAGATCTGGAACACCTCGCAGTTGCTGCGCAGCGCCTATGTCGGCCTGTTCCAGCTGCCGATCCTGCCGGAGGCGCTGCTATCGAAGGGTAATTTTTTCCTGCTTCGGCAAATGTTCAAGGTGACGCCGGCGCGCCGCGGCGCGTACGATGACAACGACATCGCACGCTACGTGGCCTGCCTGTCCCAGCCCGGTGCGCTGAAGGCGGCGCTGGACTACTATCGCGCAAACATGGTGCCGGGCGGGATGGCGCTGGCGCGTACCGCAAGGACGAATGGCCCGGTGCTGGTGATCTGGGGAGAACGGGATCCGGCGCTCGGCACCTTCCTGCTCGACGGCGTGCAGCGCTTCGCGCCGCGCGTGCGCATTCACTGCATTGCGCGCGCCGGGCATTGGGTGCAAAACGAGGCGCCCGACGAGGTGAACAGCGCGCTGCTCGCATTTCTCGGGCCACCCGGATAACACCCTTGCGCGTCAGGCGGAGCATCGGGCGGCGAGCCTACAGCGAGACCTCCAGGATTTCCGGCGCGGCGGTCGACGCGCAGGCGGCGCGATGGGCACAATTGCGGCAATGCCGGACCTCGTGCACGCGCAGCCAGGCGTTCAGTTCGTGCAGCGGCAGCGGCGGGCTGAAGTGGTAACCCTGGCCGGCGGTGCATCCGCGCTTTTTCAGGAAGGCGAGCTGCCCGGCGTTCTCTATCCCTTCGGCTACCACCGCCAGCTTCAGGTTACGGGCCAGCCCGAGTATGGAACTGCAGATGACCGCGCCTTCTTCGTTGCGATCGGCTTCCACGACGAAAGAGCGGTCGATTTTCAGCGTATCGATCGGCAGCCGCTTCAGGTAGGCGAGACTGGAATGACCGGTTCCGAAATCATCGATCGCGATCTTCACGCCGAGCGCGCGGATGGCGTGCATGCTGGTAATGGCTTGCTCGGGATTGCTCATCACCGTACTCTCGGTCAGTTCGATCTCGAGTGCCTCTCCGGGCAGCTGATAACGCGCGAGCAGTTCGGCCACTGTTTGCGCCAGCGTGCCCTTGTGCAGCTGCACAGCGGAAACGTTGACGGCTAGGACTGTCAGGCCGTCGCCGGCTGCGCGCCAGGCGCCGAGTTGCCGGCACGCCTGTTCCAGCACCCAGTCCCCGAGCGGCTCGATGAGGCCTGTCTCCTCGGCAAGCGGAATGAACTCGGCCGGCGCCACCAGGCCGCGCTCCGGATGCCGCCAGCGGACCAGGACTTCGGCGCCATGCGGCGTGCCAAACTGCAGGCACAGCTTCGGCTGGTAATGCAGCTCGAATTCGCCATGTTCCAGCGCCCTGCGCAGGTCCATTTCGAGATGCAGCCGTGCCTGTGCACGGTCGGTCAGGGCCGCGCTGAAGAACCGGAACACGCCCTTGCCATTCGCCTTGGCGTCGTACATCGCGGTGTCTGCGCTCTTGAGCAGGCTTGCCGCATCGGCGCCGTCCGCGGGATAGATCGCGATGCCGACGGAAGCGCCCACGCGCAGCGACAATCCGGCGAGCTCGATCGGCGCGCCGATGGTATCGATCACGCGCGCGGCAATCGCGGCGATCTCTTCCGGCGCGCCGGGATGCCGCAGCAGCAGCACGAATTCGTCGCCGCCAAGACGCGCCACGGTATCCGTGCCGCGCACGATCTCCTGCAGTCTCGTCGCCACCGCGCGCAGCAGCTCGTCGCCCTGGTCGTGGCCAAAGCTGTCGTTGACGTTCTTGAAACGGTCGAGGTCGACCATCATCACCGCCAGCGTTCCTTCGCTTTCCGCGGCGGCGCCGACGGCCTGCCGCAGGCGCTCGCCGAGCAGCGCGCGGTTTGCCGCCCCGGTCAGCGAATCGTGGAAGGCCAGGTGCTCGATGCGCTGGTCCTTGCGCCATTGCTCGGTGATGTCGTTGAAAACGGCGACGTAACGCACATGGCCGTCGTCGCTGTGCACACACTGGATGGTCTGCGACTCGAGGAAGACTTCGCCGCTCTTGCGCCGGTTCCAGATCTCGCCCTTCCAGCTGCCGTTCTCGGCGATCGACTTCCAGATGTCCTTGTAAAACGCTTCGTCGTGGTGGTTCGATTTCAACATGCGCGGCGTCTGGCCGATTGCCTCTTCGGCGCTGAAACCGGTGATCTGCGTAAACGCCGGGTTCACCGATTCAATGCGCCCCTGGTCGTCGGTGATGATCACGCCTTCGATCGTGTTGTGAAACACGCTCGCCGCCAGCTCCTGGGCGGCAAGCGAACGGACCAGTTCGATGTCGCTGCGCTCCATGCGCGACGCGATATAGCCCAACAGCACGCATTGCCCGAGTCCGGCGGCGATATGGCTCAGCAGCGTGGCGCCGTCGATGCAGGCAAACACGACGACCGGGGCGCCCGCGCGCTGCAGCATGAAGAATGCCAGATGGTGCACGAGGATCGCCGCGCAGGCGAGCGCAATCGGGCGCCAGGAGCGGTAGTAGAGCAGGAAGGAGACAAAGATGAAGAACGGGAAGTGCGCCTCACCGTGACCGCCGCCATAATGCATCACGAGTGCCGCGAACACCATCGAGGCGACCGCGTTGTAGATCTCTCCGATGCGCCGACCGGGACGGTGCTTCCAGACCCAGGCCGAGCCGAGCGTGGTCAGGCCGGCGGCAAGCAGCGCGAGCAGCCACCCGCCGCCGATCACAGTTGGCGCGCCGCCGCCTGCCGAACAAACCGCGGCGCCGATGCGACCGCTGGTACTGTAGTACGCGAGGCCGGCAACCATCGGGGTCAGCGCGGCAAACAAGGCGGCGAAAATGCCGTCGGCGTGGGTCCGGGTCTTCTGCAAGTTATGGCTCATGGTCACTGGGTAGACCTCTTGTTCTTTTTGCCTGGCGGTGCGGAGACACGCCGGCCAACAACAACGCGGCGGTCTCGTGCACGAGAATAGCAGGTTCCGGGCGGTATCAGGCAAGGATGAAGCGTTGTTGTCGATTTATCCACCACGGCTTCGATTGCCGTTGCCGCCGCAAAGGCACGGCGCCGCGTCTGCAAAATGGTCCGTGCGCTTCTTGCGATGCGCGTTCCGGCATCGGTGGCTTACGCGCGGCGCGCGGGGCGGACTTTTTCGATGCCCAGTTCGCGCGCGCGCTGCTCGGCAGCTTCCTGCGTCAGGCAGACGGTTTCGAGGCAAACCCGGCGGCGGGCGAAAACGCAGTGCCGGTGCGCCGGGTTGGAAGGTCGGGCATCATAGATCGCGAGGTAAGCACCCCATGCCTTTCCGAAACGCAGCCACTGGCCTGCGTACTCGATGATGTAAGCGCCGATCTGTTCCGTTGGCACGCTGTCTTCCCGCTGTCCTCGCATCTGTCAGGCATTGGCGCGGATGAGATCCGCGGTTATCGGGCACTCCCGTTCATCGCAGCGCCGTCCCGGGAAAACGCCTAGTGTCCGACCTTGGACGTCCGGTAATGTTCCTTTTTCGCGCGGCACGCCGTTGCACAGATCGTGCGCCGCCCGGCCCTCCGGCGCTGTCGTCCCATTCTCCTTCGATGGCGAGCCTCCCATAAATATGGGATTGACCGCAATTAACCATGTCGTGATAGTGGTTGTTCTGATTTTGTAACGTCTTGTTACATGCGGTGCGGCCAGATGGCCGGTCCGTTTTCCTGCGCTTGCGCCGCCCAGCGAGATAAGAGAAAAAAGCCATGTCACTGACTACCAAACGCTTTTCCTTGACGATTGCGAAGAAACTCTGGCTGCTGGTCGTATCCGCCGCGTTCGGCATCGCGGTACTGACAGCGACTTTCGTGGTTTCCGAGCGCACGCTCATCCTGGAGGAACGCCAGAGCAATGTGCGCCAGGCGGTGGAAACCGCTTACGGCTTCCTGACCCATTACCACGAGCTCTCGGCCAAGGGCCAGATGTCGGAGGAGGATGCGAAGCGCAACGCAATGGCCGCGGTCAAGGGGTTGCGCTACAACGGCAAGGAGTATTTCTGGATCAACGACATGAAGCCCCGCATGGTCATGCATCCTTTCAGGCCGGAACTGGATGGCCAGGACATGGCCGAGAACAAGGATCCGAAGGGCAAGCGGCTGTTCATGGAGATGGTCGATGTGGTCAAGTCGCACGGCGCCGGTTTCGTGTTTTATGAATGGCCGATGCCGGGAAGCGACGTGCCGGTGCAGAAAGTCTCGTATGTGAAGGGTTTCGCCCCCTGGGGCTGGGTGATCGGCTCCGGCGTCTACCTCGATACCGTGCAGGCGACATTCATGCAGCGGCTTGCCACGATCGCGGCTGGCGCCTTCGTGCTCGCCGCGATCCTGCTGGCCATCTGCATCGCGATCGCGCGCAGCATCACGCGCCCCCTGAACGACGCGGTGCGGATCGCCAACACCGTAGCCGCCGGCGACCTGACGAGCGAGATCGAAGTGCGCTCGCATGACGAGACCGGCCAGCTGCTGCAGGCGCTCAAGGACATGAATGAAAGCCTGGTCGCGCTGGTTGCGGATGTGCGGGCGCGGACCGAAACGGTGGCCACCGCGTCCGGCCAGATCGCGTGCGGCAATCTGGACCTGGCCTCGCGCACCGAGGAAGAAGCCAGCTCGCTCGAGGAAACCGCGTCCGCGATGGAACAGCTGACCTCGACGGTCAAGCAGAATGCCGATCACGCGCAGGAAGCCGACCAGCTGGTGGTGTCGGCATCCGAGGTGGCGGCCAAGGGCGGCTCGGTCGTGGCGCAGGTGATCGACACCATGCGCTCGATCGACGAATCGGCGAAGAAGATCGTCGACATCATCAGCGTCATCGACGGCATCGCCTTCCAGACCAACATCCTTGCGCTGAATGCGGCGGTGGAAGCGGCGCGCGCCGGCGAGCAGGGCAAGGGCTTCGCGGTGGTGGCGACCGAGGTGAGGCAGCTCGCGCAGCGCTCGGCGGCGGCGGCGAAGGAAATCAAGACGCTGATCGGCGACTCCGCCGAAAAAATCCACCTTGGCGCGAAACTGGTCGACGAAGCCGGCTCGACGATGGACGAGGTGGTCGCCAGCGTGCAGCGCGTGACCGGCATCATGGGAGAAATCACCAACGCCAGCCGCGAACAGACTGCCGGCATCGAGCAGATCAATCTCGCGATCGCGCAGATGGACCAGGTCACGCAGCAGAATGCGGCCCTGGTGGAACAGGGCGCGGCGGCCGCGGAATCGCTGCAGGAACAGGCGGCCGGCCTGGCGCAGAAGGTGAGCATATTCAAGCTGCGCGACAGGATGAGCGCGCAGCCGGCGCAAACACCGCATGCTGACAACGTCATGCCGCTGCGGCAAAGGGAACAGGCGCCGCGGCGCATCGAAGCGCCGGCGCCGGAAACCGGGGAACCGGCCGAAGCGGCAAACATGTAACGGAACAGGCGGTGCGTGCGCGCCGTACGGCGCGGCTCACTGCAGATCGAGGGGAAGTGCCAGCGTGCGCAAGCTGAAAACATGGTTGTTGAATGTCGCCGAGCGGCTCGTGGGCGTCCTGCCGCAGGAGGCGCTGGGCAACCTGGTCGTCCCCTTCCGCCATTCCTCTTTGCTGGCGCGGCGCCGGGCGGAACTGGTCGTCTCCCGGGTCAGGATGGTGGCCGGCCTTTTTGCGGTCCTCACCCCGCTGTGGATCGTGGTCGACCTGCTGGTGTTCAGCTGGCCGCTGACGATCATGCTGGTGATCGGGCGGATCGTCACCTCCATCGCCTTCCTGCTGCTGGCCTGGCGTTTCCGCGGCCCGGCCCGCATGCCCGACGCCTACCGCGCGCTGGCGATCATGTTCGTGATCCCGACCCTGTTCTTCATCTACTCCCATCCGATGCTGTCGCAGTTCAAGATGGAGGGCCCGGCCGCGGCCATCGCCGCCGGCTATGCCTTCCTGCCCTTCGTGATGGTGGCCGGCCTCGCCGTCTTTCCCCTGACCGCCCTCGAGGGCGTGCTGTTCGCGTTGCCGGTGCTGGCGGCGGAAGCGCTGGTCGCGCTGCTGCAGCTGGACCTGCTGAACTGGAGCTCGCATCTCGGCGCAGTCTGGCTGCTGATGCTGATCGCCACCGTCGCCTCGCTGTCGGGGATGAGCCAGCTCAGCTTCATGATCTCGCTGCTGAACAATGCCAGCCACGATACGGTCACCGGCTGCTTCACCCGCGCCAGCGGCGAGGAGCTGCTGGATATCCAGTTCCATATCGCGAGCCGCGGCAATGCCGCGCTGTCGGTGGTCTTTCTCGACGTGGACAGGTTCAAGCAGGTCAACGACCAGTTCGGCCACGACGCCGGCGACCGGGTCCTGGCGACGCTCGGCGAGCGGCTCCGCTCAACGCTGCGCACCGGGGACATCGTACTGCGCTGGGGCGGGGAGGAATTCGTCATCGTGCTGCCCGGCGCAAGCCTGGACACTGCCCGCGCGGCGGTTGAGCGGCTGCGCGAAACCGGGCTCGGGCTGCGGCCGGACGGCAGCCGCGTCACGGCAAGCTTCGGCATCGCCGAACGCGTCGCCGACTGCGGCGGAGACTGGCAGCAGCTGGTCAGCATCGCCGACCAGCGCATGTTCCTGGCCAAGCAGGCAGGCAGGGATTGCGTGAAGCCTGATCCAGATCAATTAAACAACACCCCGGACCTGTCGCCGGAGGAAAAGTTTATTAAAAGTAATAACATCTACTAAGAGTGTTGGTTTAGAATGCCTTCCTACCGGCAACGCGACGCAGGAGACTCGCGCCATGCGAGGCATCGTCCACACCATTTCCGATCTGCTCGGAACTCTTCGAGGGTTCGTCTTCACGTCGACCGTCGGTGTTGCATTGCTCGTGTTCCTGGGTGCGACGCTGGCGTCTTCCATCCTCTATGAAAAGCTGCTCGAGGATCGAGCCCTCGCCACCTCTCTCGAAATTTCCCGGCAAAACACCGAAGCGATCATGCAGGTCTTGCGTCGCGGCGGATTGCGCGACGAACTGAACGCCGTAGCGGCAGCCAGCAAGGCTGTCTTTCCGACCACGGTCAACCGCATCGACGTCTACCGCAGCAAGGGTGTGGCCGCGCTGTACGGCAGCCCCTCGGAATCGCTGGCGCAAGGCGCGGCGGAAGAGGCGCTTGGCAACGGCGAGGCGGCACTCGCCCGCGAAGGCAACCAGGTAAGGTATATCCGTCCGGTGCTTGCGCAGCCGGACTGCATCGGCTGCCATCACAACGTCGAGCCCGGCGCGGTGCTCGGCGTGATCGACATCCGCCACAACGTGCAGCCGGTCGCGGCCACGGTGCGCGGCTACTATGTCGCCCTGTTCCTGGCGCTGGGAACGCTGGTACTCCTGGTGGCCGGCGCGATCACCACCTTCGCAATGAACAAGCTCAACGGCTCGGTCCGCATGTTCCGACGCGAAGTCGAGACGGTCAATACGATCCGGGATTTCGAGAGGTTCAATCTCGGCAAGGTGGATTTCGGTTTCAGCGAGTTCAACCTGGTGTTCGAGAATGTCGCGCTGCTGGTGGACAAGATCCGTAATGTCGCGGTCGACAAGGGCGTGCTCGAATTCGAGATCCGGCTGCTGGAAAAATTCATCATCACTTCCAACGTGGTGCGCGACTGGCGCGAGTTCATCAAGAACCTGCTGCTGGAAATCAATCCGATCATCGAGGTGTATGCGCTGGTGACGATCTTCCGCGTGGAACAGGAAGCCTACGAGTGCGAAGTGTTCTGGCGCAGCCGGCCGTCCGAGAACACGGTGCGGCTGTTCGAAAAGATCCTGCGGCGGCAGCTCCACGAGCATGTCTTCTTCCATGGCATGAACCTGCTGCATGTCGCGCACAACATCGCCAACGAGGAAGAATACCTGCCCGAACTCAGCGCTTCCGACGTCGAGGTGCAGACCAAGACGCTGTTCCTGGATACCCCGAAGATCGGCGGCATCGTCGGCATCGGCGTGCAATCGGCGATGGCGCAGGACAACGTACGCCACATGGTCATCGGCAGCATCCTGACCACGCTGCTGAACCTGGTCGGCTCGGTCAAGGCGATCTACAAGTACACCAAGGACCTCGAGCACTATGCGACGCGCGATCCGCTGACCGACCTCTACAACCAGCGCATGTTCTGGGAACTGCTGGGCTACGAAGTCGGCCGCGCGCGCCGCCACAACCAGAAGTTCGCGGTGATGATGCTCGACCTGGATAACTTCAAGACCATCAATGACCGCTTCGGCCACCACTTCGGCGACGCCTTCCTGCAGTCCTTCGCCAAGCTGCTGACGACCGCGATCAGGCATGGCGACCTGCTGGCGCGTTACGGCGGCGATGAATTCTGCGTGATACTCCCGGAAGCCAGCGAGACCCAGGCACACATGGTGGCGCAGCGGATTGCCGACCTGCTCGAGAGCCATACGATGGAGACGCCGGACGGCATCAAGCTCAAGGCAACGACATCGATCGGCATTGCGATCAGCCCGGAACACGGCGACAACCCGAAGGACCTGTTCCTGGTCGCCGACAACATGATGTACAAGGCCAAGAACGCCGGCAAGAACGCGATCGCGATGCCGAGCGAAGACGAGATGGCCGAGGTGTTCCGCAAGGCCGGCGAAAAATCGCTGATGATCCAGAATGCGCTCGACGAGCAGCGCATCATTCCCTATTTCCAGCCGATCTGCGATGCGAAGACCGGCGAAGTCGTGATCCATGAACTGCTGATGCGCATCCGCCTCGACGACCAGATCGTGACCGCCAACGATTTCATCGAGGAGGCGGAAAACATGGGCATCGCTCACAAGATGGATTACCAGCTGATCGAAAAGGCATTCCAGGAGGTCACCGCGCAGGGATATGAAGGCATGCTTTTCGTGAACCTGTCGCCGAAGGCGCTGATCGTCGGCGAATTCGCGTCGCGGGTCTCCGCCCTGGCCGACCGGTTCGGCATCGAACCGCGGCGCATCGTGTTCGAGATCACCGAGCGGGAAACGGTGAAGAACCTGTCGCTGCTGGAGAAATTCGTGCTGGACGTGAAGATGCTGGGTTTCAGCTTCGCGATCGACGATTTCGGTTCCGGCTATTCCTCCTTCCAGTACATTAAGTGTTTCCCGGTCGACTACATCAAGATCGAAGGCGAATTTGTGCGCAACATGCTGCATGACGAGACCTATCTCGCCTTTATCAAGAGCATCGTGACGCTGGCCAAGGAACTGAAGATCAAGACCATCGCCGAATATGTCGAGGATGCCGACATCCTGGCCGAAGTCGGCCGGCTTGGGATCGACTATGCGCAGGGTTATCACATCAGCCGTCCGTCGCCGCAGATCCACCTAGGCGCGATACCGCGCGCTGCCGCGTCAACCCTGCCGGCTGGCGATCAGTTCTTCGAAATGCACGCGCACGAGTGACACGATCTCGCCGTCCAGCGCGCCGTCCTTGACGAAGCCGTCGAGCACGGCGAGCGCCTCGGTCCGTTTCATCCCCCTGCGGTAAGGCCTTTCCTCCGAAATCGCGGTGAGCACGTCGGCAACCGCGATGATGCGCGCGCCAAGCGGGATCATGCGGTGCCGGAACGGGTAACCGCCGCCATCCAGCCGCTCATGATGCATCGATGCATAGGTATTGACCTCTTCCAGCCCAGGCACCAGCGACAATATCCTGTGCGTGTAATACGGATGCTGCTTGACGACGAACATTTCCGCCGGCGTCAGGCGCGCCGGCTTGTCGAGAATTTCGGCGGGCACGGCGAGCTTGCCGAGGTCATGCAGGAATCCGGCGATGCCGATCAGCCGGGTCTGGCGCGGCGGCATGCCGAGCAGTTGCGCGATATGCTGCGACCGCGCGGCCACCATGCTCGAATGGATCGCGGTGTACGGGCTGCGGAAATCGATGATGCGGGCGAACAGCTTCGCCAGCTCGTACAGCTCGTCGAGCCCCAGCACCATGTTGTGGTGGCCGAAGCGCGCGCGGATGATCTCTTCCTTATGCGGGCTGACGAGATCGAGCCAGAACGCCTCCGACGCGGCAACATTCCCGAAGGCTTCGGCGACACCCGGATGATAACGGCGATGCTTGTCCTGCATTGCTTTGCGGCTGATGACATCGCTCTGCTCGAGCACGTTCTGCCGGGCCCTGGGAAGCACCGCGATGCGGTCTGCAAGGTGCAGGATATGGCTGCCCAGCGGCACCGGCGCGCCCGCGAACTCGCTGCCCCGCTTGAAGTTCCATTCGACGTGGTGGTAGCGTACCGCGTCCGCGGCCTGCGCGAAGGGCGGAAAATCGCGCAGCAGCAGGTAGCCGTCGTAGCCGTGCCGGTGCACGTCGTCGAGAACACCCCCTTCGCCGGCGCCGCCGGCACGCGAGTAGTCCTGCAGCGACATCCGCAATGCGGATGACACCGCGCCGACGTCGTGCAGCGCGCCGGCAACCACCACATCCTGCTTCGCCGCCAGGTCAAAGCCCATCTCTTCGGCAATCCGGACCGCGACATAGGCGACGCGCAGGTGGTGATCCGAGATCTCCGGAGACAGCAGGTCCAGCGCGCGCGAGATGCAGAGGATGACATCGAAGAAACGGACGTCGATGCTGGTATCGGTCATGCTGCGAGCCGCCTCAGGCATACAAGAGAATCAGGCTGCGTTCCGGATTGCGGAAGCGAGCTCCATGTCGGATTTCATGATGTGCTGCACCAGCCAGTTGCGCAGGAAACCGGATACCTGCACCGACAGCATCCCGTTGCCGGCGTTGAACCGGGTTTGCAGGTCCAGCACTTCCCGCATCAGCCTGTCGTGTTCCTGCTTGTGCGCGGCGTAACCAGGGTACCGCATGCGCAGCATGTGGTCCTCTTCGCGCTTGAAATGCTCCTGCGTGTAGCGGATCAGTTCGGCAAGCGTCTTGCCGAGAACGTCTTTTCCGTGCCCCTCGGCCATGGCCTCGTGCAGCTGGGCGACCAGCTTGATCAGTTTTTGATGATCGCTGTCGATGAAGGAATTTCCCACCCTTAAATCTTCAGACCACGAAAAATATGCCATCTCTGCTTGCTCTCCCGCCATCAAAAAATCCCCGCCGCGAGGATAGCCGGCAGGGAGGCTCAAAACCGATCCGAAAACCATAATGCTTACATGGTTATTGCAATTTTGCAATGAAGCTTTTCATGTTGCATCCCATGAATATGGGGCACTGGAAATAAATTGACCCAGATCAAGAAAATGAACGCCCATCGGATGGCGGGCTCGTTCAAGGCAGCCGGGACGCAGGAAATCCCGTGGCGCGCGCAGTCAAAGGTGGTTTTCACCTGGTCTTGTAGCCGCGCAAATAGGCTAGAATTTCGCTTTTGCACCGCAGCAAACACAGGAGGCCTGATTGGCTTCGGACAACCAGAAAAGCAGTATCGCAGTCCTGACGCTCGCCGCCATCGGCGTCGTCTACGGCGACATCGGCACCAGCCCGCTGTACACGATGAAAGAAGTGTTCGCGCCGGCGCACGGCTTGCCGCTCAATCCGGCCAATCTGCTCGGCGTGACCTCGCTGATCGTCTGGGCGCTGATCGTGATCGTTTCCCTGAAATACGTGACCCTGGTGCTGCGTGCGGACAACCGCGGCGAAGGCGGGATCATGGCGCTGGTCGCGCTTGCGCTGTCGTCGGTCGGGACGAAGTCGCGCTGGTTCCCGCCGCTGGTGTTCGTCGGCCTGCTCGGCACCGCAATGTTCTTCGGCGACGGCGTCATCACGCCTGCGATTTCGGTACTGTCGGCGATCGAGGGCCTGGAAGTGGCGACGCCGGCGTTCAAGCCCTACGTCGTACCGCTGACGGTGGTGGTCTTGTTCATCCTGTACGCGATCCAGCGCACGGGTACCGGCGGGATCGGCAAGTGGTTCGGGCCGGTCATGGTGCTCTGGTTTGCGACGCTGGCCGGCATGGGCCTGGTTAACATCATCGACAATCCGGCCATCCTGCATTCGCTCAATCCAATCCACGCGTTCCGCTTCCTGGCGCAGAACGGCTGGCTGGCCTTCCTCGCGCTCGGCGCGGTGGTGCTGGCGCTGACCGGGGCCGAGGCGCTGTATGCGGACATGGGCCATTTCGGCCGGCGCTCGGTCCGCCTGGCCTGGTTTTCGGTCGTCTTTCCGGCGCTGGCGCTGAACTATCTTGGCCAGGGCGCGCTGCTGCTCGGCAATCCGGATGCGGTGTCGAATCCCTTCTACCAGCAGCTCGGCGCGTGGAGCGTGTATCCGCTGGTCGCCCTGTCCACGCTGGCGACGGTGATTGCTTCGCAGGCCACCATTTCCGGCACGTTCTCCATCGCGCAGCAGGCGATCGCACTGGGCTTTTTGCCGCGCATGCAGGTGCTCTACACTTCCGACCGCGAAATCGGCCAGATTTACATCCCCCTGATCAACTGGCTGCAGCTGGGCATGGTGCTGGTGGCGGTCATCGGCTTCGGCTCCTCCTCGAACCTGGCGTCGGCCTACGGCATCGCCGCCACCACCACGATGCTGATGACGACGATCCTGACCTTCTTCGTGATCCGCTACCGGTGGAAGTACAACCTGTTGCTGTGCTTTTTCGCCACCGGTTTCTTCCTGACCATCGACGTCGTGCTGTTTGCCGCGAACACGCTGAAACTGCTGCACGGCGGCTGGTTTCCGCTGGTGCTGGCAGCGCTGCTGATGGTCCTGATGCTTACCTGGCGGGATGGACGGACACTGGTATACAACAACCTGCGCAAGCACCTGGTGCCGCTCGACGACTTCCTGCAATCGCTGTTCATCGTTCCGCCGGCACGCGTCGACGGCACCGCGGTATTCTTCCGCGCCGAGGGCGACGGCGTGCCGCACGCGATGCTGCACAACCTGTTGCACAACAAGGTGCTGCATGAACGCACGGTTTTCCTGACCGTCTTCAACGCCGACATCCCGACGGTGCCGCCGTCGGAGCGTGTGAAAGTGACGGCACTCGGCCATCAGTGCTACCAGGTCAACATCCATTACGGTTTCAAGGACGAACGCGACATTCCGGCGGCGCTCGAAATGTGCAAGGATGCGGGCCTGGAATTCGACGCTATGAGCACCTCCTATTTCATCGCGCGCCAGACCGTGATCCCGCGCGTCGGCAGCGACATGGCGCTGTGGCGGGAGGCGCTGTTTGCGACGATGTCACGCAACGCGCGTGATGCGGCCGACTATTACAGGGTGCCGACCAACCGGGTGATCGAGCTGGGAACACAGGTGGAGATTTGAATCATTGCAGGTCCGTGAAGCCGGATAAAATTGATCTGGCGCAAATATTTCTAATAACCAAGAGCCTAGGATAACGACGGTCAAGGGCCGGCGGCATCCGCACCCGGCACTGCCGCCGCCTGCACTCCGCCGCCAGCAGAAGCGGGCGATTTTCCCGCTCGCCGGAAAGCATGCAAACACAACAAGAACAGCCCGAGCCATCCGCCGCTACGCGGGTCTGGCGTCCCTTTTCACTCAAATCCAAGCTGATCGCGCTGACGATCGGCCTGTTCTCGGTATTCATCTGGATCCTCGCCGTCATCTCCGTCACGGTGCTGCACAAGCATTTCGAGAAGGTGCTGATCGACGAGCAATTCGCGGCGACCCGGCGTCTCGCGGCTGAACTGGACACCAAGCTGCGCGAGCGCACCGACAGCCTGGCGCGCGTTGCGGCCAAGGTGCCGGCCGACCTGAGCGCGCCGTCGCTCGATCCCTACCTGGAACAGTTCCATGCCTTGCATATCATGTTCTCGGCCGGCGTCGCCGTCATCGGCCTGGATGGCAGGACCATCGCTGACTTTCCGGTCGCGCCCGGCCGCCGCGGCACCTATTTCGGCGACCGCGACTATTTCCGCAAGGTCGTCGAAACCGGCAAACCCTACATCGACAAGCCTATCTTCGGGCGCGCGCTCCAGCGCCCGGTCCTGACCATTTCCACCCCCGTATTCGACAAGGACGGCAAGGTTCGCGCGGTCATGACCGGCATCACCGACCTTTCCGCCCCCAACTTCCTGGGCATCATTTCCGCGCCCGAGATGGCTGGCAAGGGGCAGATTTTCGTGGTCTCGCCGCAGGACAAGCTGATTGTCAGCGCGACCGACGCCAGGCGCGCGATGACGGCGACGCCGCCACGCGGCAAGAACGTCCTGTTCGACAGGTTCGTCGACGGCTTCGAAGGTTCCGGCATCAGCATCAGTTCGGAAGGCACTCCCAACCTCTATTCGGCCGCCCGGGTTCCGGCTTCGGGCTGGTTCGTGCTGGCGGCGCTGCCGGCGAAGATCGCCTTCGGGCCGGTGGATGCGATGCGCGAATACATGTACGTGGTCGCCTCCGTCCTGACGCTGGCGGCGATCCTGCTCATCCAGTGGATCGCGCGCCGCATGCTGGCGCCGCTTGACGCGGCCGGACGGTCCATGCGCAAGATGGTCGGCGGCCAGTCGCCGCTGGTGCCACTGCCGCTGGCCAGGCAGGATGAAATCGGCAGGCTGATCGAGAGCTTCAATCTGCTGGTGGAAGACCGCCATCGCTACGAGAGTGCGCTCAAGGAAAGTGAAGGCCGGCTGCGTCACCTGGTGGAAAGCGCCCCGGACGCGATCATCCTGCACACCCATTGGCAGTTTGCCTACCTCAACGATGCGGCACTGCGGCTGTTCGGCGCCGGAGCCCGCGTGCAGCTGCTTGGCGCGCCGGTCGTCGACCGGGTTCATCCCGACCATCGCCACCTCGCGCCGGTCCAGCTTGCCGGCAGCGGCGGGGAGCGGAAACCGGTGCCGGCCGACATGAAACTGCTGCGGCTGGACGGAACCCCGGTCGAGGTCGAAGTATCGGCGGTGCCGTTCCGCTACGAGGATGAGGATGGAACGCTGGTATTCGCGCGCGACATCACCGAGCGCAAACGTGCCGAACAGACCCAGAAGCGACTGAACCGCGCGCTGCGCATGCTCAGCGAATGCAACATGGCGCTGGTCCATGCGGAGCGCGAGCAAAGCCTGCTGGACGAAATCTGCAGGCTGGTGGTGCACAAGGGCGGATACCGGATGGCCTGGGTCGGCTTCGCCGAGAACGACCCGCAAAAAACCGTACGCCCGGTAAGCCAATCGGGCTCTGCGGAAGGCTACCTCGAAAACTCCAGGCTGTCCTGGAGCGAAAGCTCGGAATACGGCCGCGGCCCGATCGGCACCGCGATCCGCAGCGGCAGGTTGCAGATCGTCCAGGACTTCCAGAACAATCCGCTCACCGCGCCGTGGCGCGACGCGGCAATCGAACGCGGTTACCTGTCCTGCATCGCGCTGCCGCTGACCGCCAAGGGACGCACGTTCGGTTCGCTGGCGATCTACTCGGGCGACGCCGGTTCGTTCGTGGAAGACGAGGTGCGCCTGCTGTACGAACTGGCCAACGACCTGGCTTTCGGTATCGAGACGCTGCGCGTGCGCATGGAGCGCGAAGCGGCGGAAGAAAAGCTGGCTTTCCTCGCGCACCACGATTCGCTCACCCACCTGCCCAACCGCGTACTGCTGCGCGACCGCTTCGACCGCGCCGTGACGGGGGCGGAACGCGCGCATACCGGCATCGCCGTGTTGGTAATGGACCTGGACAATTTCAAGCGCGTCAACGACGGCCTCGGCCACGAGATCGGCGACCAGCTGCTGCTGCGCGTAGTCGAGCGCCTGCAGCGCTGCATCCGCGACAGCGATACCATCAGCCGGCACGGCGGCGACGAATTCGTCGTGCTGTTGAACCACATCGCCGACTCCGCCTCCGTCAGCCGGGTCGCGCAGTCCATCCTCGACGCCACTTCGGAGCCGTTCGAAATCGATGGACACACCATCAGCACCAGCTTCAGCATCGGCATCGGGCTGTATCCCGCCGACGGCCGTGATTTCGATACCCTGCTCAAGAACGCCGACAGCGCGCTGTACCACGCCAAGGACAGCGGACGCGATACCTATCACTT
>NZ_DASPLS010000025.1:0-15200 GCF_035627455.1 Noviherbaspirillum sp. | reverse complement strand
CGCCACGCCGCGGGCGCTCCGGCCGGGAGGCGCGCGCGGCCGCGGCGGCTGCCGTCGTTACAACAGGTTGCGCTGCTCCACCAGCTGTCCGCCAATGGCCTGGTAGATCACCACGGTGCCGTCCTTGATGTCGCCCTTGCTGTCGAATTCGATCGAGCCCTGGATCTTGCCCGAGAAGGAACCCTTGGCCAGCACCGGCAGGTAGGTTTCCGGCTTGGTCGAACCGGCTTCCTGCATCGCCTGCGCGAGGATGTGGATGCCGTCGTAGGAGAGCGTCGAATACGCGCCCGGCGTGCCGAACTTGGCCTTGTACATGTCGGTGAAGCCGATGCCGGACGACAGCCAGGACGGCGGCACGCCGGCGATCGAGCAGTAATAGTTGTTGTCGGCGCCGCCCTGTGCGCCCTTGACGGTGGAAATGTCGCACATCGCGTCGGCCACCACGAACTTGGCGCCGGAACCAACCTTGCGCAGTGCCTTCAGCAGCGGCAGGCCCGCCGCTTCGTCGCCGCCGAAGAACACGACATCGGCATTCGCGTCCATGATCTTCTTCGCCAGCGCCGCATAGTCCGTGCTCTTGCCGTCAACGCCTTCACGCGCGGTCTGCAGCTTCTTCCCCTTGACGCCCTGCTCGACCTCGTCGGCGATGCCGATGCCGAAGGTGGTGCGGTCATCGACCACATAAAGCGATTTGGTGCGCAGCTTCTCGCCGATCAGCCGCGCCAGGGCCGCACCCTGCTGGATGTCGTCGGCAGTGATGCGAAACGCGGTCTTCAAGCCCATCCGCGTGTATTTCGGGTTGGTCGATACCGACAACTGCGGGATGCCGGCTTCCGCATACAGCGGCGCGGCGGCGATCGACACGCCGGAATTGAAATGGCCGAACACCGCGACCACGCCGGCATCGATCAGGCGCTTTGCCGCTGCCTTGCCTTCTTCCGGCGACGCCTTGTCGTCCTCGACCACGAGTTCGAAACGGGCGCGCTTGCGGTTGATCGAAAAGTGGTCGCTGTTGAGCTCGTCGACCGCGATCTGCGCGCCATTGGCGATGTCCTTGCCGTATTGCGCGAGCGGGCCGGACATCGGCGCGACCACGCCGATCTTGACGGTGACCTGGCGGCTGCAGGCGGCGGCCAGCAGTGAAACGGCAAGTACGCAGGCAATGCGAATCCAGTGTTTCATGTCTCCCCCTTATTGGAATTGTGGATCTTGATGTTAGGACGGCATTTGCCGGATTATATTTCGTAAATATTTACGAATACAAAGTTTTGTTTGCTTGAAATCCGGTCTGCTTGTCTGTTTACCTGCGCGCTGGTTTTTTTCGACTGTGAATTTTTGCAGGCGCACAAAGTGGGCCGGCAGAGACGGTTACCGGTTTTCGGAACGGCCGGATTGTTGCGCCGCAACGCGTGCGCGCAGGCAGTCCGGGCAAAAACAGAGCGCGGCATCGCCGTCCTGCGCCGGTGCGCCGGTGTCGGGCGCGAGCGGCGGTAGTGCGGCGCACCAGCAGGGGCGCTCGTCGCCGGGCGTATCGGCCATGCCGCAGGTGAAGGGTTTGCCGCAGGCGGCGCAGGTGCTCATTTCGGGCCGGGATCCGTCTCGTCGCCGCCCAGCTGCCGCATCGCCGTACGCAGCAGGTCCATCTGGGAGGTAAAGGTGCGGCAGGCATTGCAGGCAAGCAGGTGCATCCGCACCCGCGCGCGTTCCACGAGGCTCAGCTCGCGGTCCATGCCCTCGGAGGTGAGTCGGTGGATTTCCTTGCAAGTCGGTTTAAGTGGCATCAGGCGCGCTTTCCGAACCAGTTCAGATCAAGGCATTCGCGCAACTGCATGCGCGCACGATAGAGCATGACCCATGCATTGGACGTGCTGATCCCCAGTTCCTTACAAATTTCGGCAGTGTCCAGTTCCAGCCACTCGCGCATCATGAAAATCCGGGCGGTCCTGGCCGGCAGTTTTTCCAGGCAGAGTTCCAGCACCCGGAAGAAGTCCTTCTGTTCGAGCGTCGCATCCGGGTCGCCCCAGGCGCGCGGCGTGTCCACGGTGTGGCCGTCCGGCCTGAACAAGGTATCGATGACGTCGGCTTCGGAGGCGTCGTCGCCGGCGTCGATGCGGAACTCGCGCTTCCCGGCGCGTATCAGATCGACGATCTTGTGCTTGAGGATGGCGGTCACATAGGTGCGCAGCGTCGACTGGCCGGCAAACCGGCCGGGCTTTTCCAGCACCGCCAGCAGCGTATCCTGCACCGCGTCTTCGGCCAGCGTTTGATTACGAAGCTGCAAGACTGCAAACCGCATCAGCGCGGGACGCAGGCACTCCAGTTCGCCATGCAGGACGTCGGTCATGGGACTTCCCTTGTCAATTGGGCAAAGCCTAGCGGATCAAACCCGGGATGACAAGAAATCCGCCGGGAAATCGCGGCGCTTTCCCTGTAAAATCGCGAAAATCGTTTTTCAGGACTCGTCATGATCGACCTCGCCGACCCCAACGCCGACCTGTCCGGCGTTTCTCCGCAAATCAAGGCTGAAATCCTCGCGCAGGCGCTGCCTTACATCCGCAAGTTCCACGGCAAGACCATTGTCGTCAAGTACGGCGGCAATGCCATGACCGAAGAGCGCCTGAAGCATGGCTTTGCGCGCGATGTCATCCTGCTCAAGCTGGTCGGCATGAATCCGGTGGTGGTGCACGGCGGCGGTCCGCAGATCGACAACGCGCTGAAGAAGATCGGCAAGCAGGGCACCTTCGTGCAGGGCATGCGCATCACCGACGAGGAAACGATGGAAGTGGTCGAGTGGGTGCTGGGCGGCGAGGTGCAGCAGGACATCGTGATGCTGATCAATCACTACGGCGGCCAGGCGGTCGGCCTGACCGGCAAGGACGGCGGCCTGATCCGCGCGCGCAAGATGCAGATGCCGGACAAGGAAAAACCGGGGCAATTCCTCGACATCGGCTTCGTCGGCGAGATCGACGCGATCAACCCGGCGGTGGTCAAGGCGCTGCAGGACGATGCGTTCATCCCGATCATTTCCCCGATCGGCTTCGGCGAGGATGGCCAGGCTTACAACATCAACGCCGACCTGGTCGCCGGCAAGATCGCCGAAATCCTGAAGGCGGAAAAGCTGATCATGATGACTAACATCCCCGGCGTGATGGACAAGCAGGGCAATCTGCTGACCGACCTGTCGGCGCGTGAGATCGACGAGATGTTCGCCGACGGCACCATCTCGGGCGGGATGCTGCCTAAGATTTCCTCGGCGCTGGATGCGGCGAAGTCGGGCGTGAACACGGTGCACATCATCGACGGCCGCATCGAGCATTCGCTGCTGCTGGAAGTGCTGACCGAACAGGCGTTCGGCACGATGATCCGGTCGCATTGAACGCGGTTCGCTGAATAAGGAATCGCAGGGAGGTGGGACCCCACCCACCCTACGGTCGATCGTCTTGCGTCTGCTGGGCCGGCATTCACAAAAACAAAGCCGGTCCCTCAATACACCTTCTCCACCTCATACCCGCGCTGCTTCAAGAGCGCCGGCAAGCCGTTTTCCCCCACCATATGCAGCAGGCCGACGCCGACGAAGGCCGCTTCGCCGCCGCGCAGCAGGGCTTCGATCTTGGTCGCCATTTCCGGATTGCGCTTGTCCAGCAGCACCCGCAGGGTGAATTCCGATGACGCGCTGTTTTCGCCGCGCGTGTCGCGCACGAAGGCTTCCGCCGCCTCGCCGTTCGCCGTCGCCCAGGCGTCGATCAGCGCCACCGACTTCTTCAGCGCGTTGCCGTCGCCGAGTTCGGCCAGATTCTCGCGCAGGTAGCGCACCTGCATCGCGTCCGGCATGCCGTCGAACAGCGCCATCTGGTACTCGGCCGATTCCAGTTCGTCCACTGCCTTGGCGTCCTGTGCCGCCAGCGAAAGCAGGAACATCTCGGTGCCGTGGCTGCGCCGGTAGCCGTTGCGCTCGAGGTCGAGGCCGACCAGCAGGTTGGCCAGCAGCCAGGGTTTCATGTGGCGCACCTGGTGCGGCGTGATGCCGAACTGCCGCAGCGCCGCGTCGAGACGGGCCAGGTCGTCCGCCGGCAGGTGCCTGTCCACGCTGTCGCCGGGCGGGTAATACCCGTGCTTGTGCAGCGCCGCCTGGAACGGTTCCGGCCTGCGGATGTCGATTTCGAGAACGAGCTTGCTGGCGCCCGACAGGGCTTGCGTGACCTGCGCGTCGAGCGGGAAGAAGTCCGGCGTGCCGACATGGATGGTGCCGAACAGCCAGGCGGTATTGTCGCCATGGCGCACCCGGTACAGCATGCCGCGGGCGCGTGCGGCCGCTTGTGCGGCAACGGTTGCTGTTGCATCATTGTCCGCATGTGCAGCGCCTCCGAAAAGACACAGGCATGCGCTTAACAAGACGATAACAACCGACTTCATGATTCTCCCTGACGCCAGCTCTGCGGCCGGCGTCAAAACACTCTAACAGATGCCCGCTCCGATTTGGTTGTTCGACCTCGACAACACGCTGCACAATGCGTCGCACGCGATTTTCCCTGCCATTAACGCCAACATGAATGCCTATATGGCAAAGGTGCTCGGCGACGGCGACCTGCCGGCGGACCCGGCAACGGTGAACGCGGTGCGGCTGGCGTACTGGAAGCGCTACGGCGCGACCCTGCTGGGCATGGTGCGGCACCACGGCGTGCGCATGGACGAGTTCCTGCACGAGGCCCACCTGTTTGACGACCTGACCGGCATGATCCGCGCCGAGCGCGGCCTGGCGCGGCTGCTCAAGCGCCTGCCGGGCCGCAAGATCCTGCTCACCAATGCGCCGCGCCGCTATTCGCATGACGTGATCCGCCATCTCGGCCTGCATCGCGCGTTCGCGCAGCACATTCCGATCGAGGCGATGCGCGTGCACGGCCAGCTGCGTCCCAAGCCGTCGAAACAGCTGCTGCGCAAGCTGCTCGCGCGCGAAGGCGTGTCGGCCAGGCGCTGTATCCTCGTCGAGGATTCGGCCGACAACCTGAAGGCGGCCAAGGCGATCGGCATGCGCACCGCCTGGGTCACCCGCTACCTTGCCAGCAGTCCCAACATGCGCCAGCTCAACGGCGGGCGGCCGCTGCCGGGATTCACAAAGCGCCCCATTTTTGTCGATGTCAAAGTACAATCCGTAAGGCAACTACCGGAGATGCTGCATCGGCTCAGGAGCCCGTCCCGGTAGGGATTGCCTGGCGCCCCGTCTCCGGTCCTTCCGGCGCGCATCCGTCCGGCACTCCCTTGCGCGACAGGCTTCGGGCAATTCCCCTCGATTGCTTACACTAAGACATCATGGCAACCACAAAACCGGGCGAACGCAAACTTCAAATCCTCCAGACCCTGGCAGCGATGCTGGAACAGCCGAAAGGGGAAAAGATCACCACGGCGGCGCTGGCGGCCAAGCTCGATGTGTCCGAAGCCGCGCTGTACCGGCATTTCGCGAGCAAGGCGCAGATGTTCGAGGGGCTGATCGAATTCATCGAGACCAGCGTGTTCGGCCTGATCAACCAGATCAGCGAGCAGCAGGAAAACGGCCTGGCCCAGGTGCAGGCGATCGTCGCGATGCTGCTCAGCTTCGCCGAGCGCAATCCGGGCATGACCCGGGTGCTGATCGGCGATGCGCTGGTCAACGAGGACGAGCGCCTGCAGCTGCGCATGAACCAGTTCATCGAGCGCGTGGAAATGTCGATCCGCCAGGCCTTGCGCGTGGCCGCCAGCCAGGGGCAGGCGAGCGAGAACGAAGTCATCACCCGCGCCAACATGATCACCAGCGTGGTGATCGGCCGCTGGCACCGGTTCGCCAAGAGCGGCTTCAAGCAGAATCCGTCGGAACACGCGCAGGCACAGGTGGCGATGCTGCTGTCCTGATCCGCGCCGCGGAAAGTTCGCGGTTTTTTGCACGCCGCGCCCGAATTTGATTTGCCCGCGGTCGCCGCTGTTTCCGCTTTGTTCGGCACGCCGCGCCGGCCATCTGCACGTCTCGCTCTGGACGCGCCGCCATGGCCCGTTTTCCTGCACACGGCACCAAACCTCAGTACACTCTCTGTCTTTGCAATCTGGAACAAGCCGTTGCATGGACACGACACTCGACAAAGAATTTCCCGCCCTTGCGTTCGCCGCTCTGCTGGTCGGCGGCATGGCGATCGGCTTTGCCGGCATCTTCATGCGCCTGTCCGACGTCAACCCGCTGGCCTCGGCCTTCTGGCGGATGGCGCTGGCGGCGCCTTTCCTGTGGGCCTGGGCGTTCTCGGTACGCGGGCAGGATGAAGCCGCCGGCAAGCGCACCGACTTCACGCGGGCGCTGATACTGGCCGGCATCTACTTCGCCGGCGACATGGGCATCTGGCACCTGTCGCTGCATTACACGACCGTCGCCAACGCGACCCTGCTGTCGAATTTCGCGCCGATCTTCATCGCGCTGTGGATGTGGTTCGCGTTTCGCGTGCGCTTTGCGCGCGTCTTCATCGTCGGCATGCTGATCGCGCTGACCGGCGCCGTCATGCTGGTCGGGCCGAACGCGGCCGGCGCCGAAGGCGGCAACAAGCTGCTCGGCGACGCGCTCGGTCTCGGCAGCGCAGTGTTCTACGCGGCGTACCAGCTGGTGATCAAGGATGCGCGCAGCCAGTATTCCACCGCGCGCCTGATGGCCTGGAGCACGACGGTGACCGGGCTGGCGCTGCTGCCGTTCGCATTGACCGCGCCCGGCGCATTCTGGCCGGCGCAGGCCGCCGGCTGGCTGCCGCTGCTGGCGCTGGCGCTGGTGGCGCAGATCGGCGGGCAGACCGTGATCGCCTATGCGTCCGCCCACCTGCCGGCATCGCTGTCCTCGGTCAGCCTGCTGATCCAGCCGCTGACCGCCGCCGTTGCCGCCTGGCTGATTTTCCAGGAAGCGATCGGGCCGGTGCAGATGGCGGGCGGCGCGCTGCTGCTGTGGGGGATCTACCTGTCCAAGCGCGGAAGCTGAGCGGCGCCGGCGCTACAATACCGGTTTGCATGCCGCGCGTCCGCCCGCGCCGCCGTCCACCCGCACCACTGCCTTGAACGCCTCACGCCACCCCGATGCCGACTGCTTCGCGCTGCTCGACGATTGCGACGCGAGCAGCGCCGACCCGCGCTCGCGCCTGCTGACCGGGTATGCGGGCAGCCTTGCCTGCGACAGCGCCGACGCGCTGCCCGCGCTGCTGCGGCAGATGGAAGACGCGTTGCGCCAGGGGCGGCACGCGGTCGGCCTGTTCACCTATGAGCTCGGCGCGGGCATGCACCACATCGCGGCGCCCGGCACGGCCTTGCCGCTGGCGCAGGTGCTGTTGTTCGAACGCTGCGAACGGCTGTCGTCCGACGCGGTGCAGGCGTGGCTGGACGCCCGGGCGCAACCCGGGCCGGCGGGCATCGCCGGGATTGCCGCCAGCGTCAGCGAGGAACAGTTCGCATCCGCAATCGCCCGCATCCACGATTACATCGAAGCAGGCGACACCTACCAGATCAATTACACCTATCGCCTGCGCTTCGATGCGTTCGGCGCGCCGGCCGACCTGTACCGCCGGCTGCGCGCACGCCAGCCCGTTCCCTATGGCGCGCTGGTCATGCTGCCGGGCGGGCAGGCCGTGCTGTCGCTGTCGCCGGAACTGTTCATGCGTCACAACGACGGCGTCCTTACGGCGCGGCCGATGAAGGGCACTGCGGCCGCGAGCGGCGACGCGGCAACCGATGCGCAGCGCGCCGCCGCGCTTGCCGCCGATCCGAAGAACCGCGCCGAAAACCTGATGATCGTCGACCTGCTGCGCAACGACCTCGGCCGTGTCGCCCGCTTCGGCTCGGTGTCGGTGCCGAAACTGTTTGCGGTCGACCGCTACAGCAGCGTGCTGCAGATGACCTCCACCGTGCATGCGCACCTGCGCGACGACGCGGGGCTGGCCGAAGTGTTCGACGCGCTCTATCCCTGCGGCTCGATCACCGGCGCGCCGAAACGCCGCACCATGCAGATCATCCGCGAACTGGAGCCGGATGCGCGCGGCATCTACACCGGCGCCATCGGCTGGTTCGAGGCGCCGCAAGCCGGCCGCCGCTGCGGCGACTTCTGCCTGTCGGTGCCGATCCGCACGCTGGTGCTGCAAGCCGAAGCGCACGGCACCCGCAAGGGGGAGCTCGGCGTCGGTGCCGGCATCGTGCACGACAGCGTGGCCGCGGAAGAGCTGGCCGAGTGCCGCCTGAAGGCGCGCTTCCTGACCGGCCTCGGCCATGCATTCGAACTGCTGGAGACGATGCATGCGACACGCAGCGAAGGATGCCGCCATCTTGAGCGCCACCTGCAGCGCCTTGCCGCATCCGCCGACTACTTCGGCTTTGCATATGACGAGAACGCGATCCGGGAACAGTTGCGCATCGCCTGCGCCGCGGTCGACGCCGATTTGCCGCAGCGCCTGCGTCTTGCGCTTCGGCACGACGGCAGTTGCACGATCCAGGTCGCGCCGCTGGCGCCGCTTGCCACTCCGGTGAAACTGCTGCTCGCGCCCCGGGGCATGCATTCCGCTGATCTGTTCCTGCGCCACAAGACGTCGGTGCGCGAGCACTATGACGCGGCGTGGAAGGCGGCGGAAGCGCAGGGCGCATTCGACATGTTGTTCTGCAATGAGCGGGGCGAGCTTACCGAGGGCGGCAGGAGCAGCCTGTTCGTCAAGCTTGATGGACGCTGGTATACGCCGCCGCTCGAATGCGGCGTGCTGCCGGGCGTCATGCGTTCCGTGCTGCTCGATGATCCGGCATGGAACGCCAGTGAAAGACGCCTCACGCCAGAGGACCTGCGGCATGCCGAAGGCATCGTTGCCTGCAATGCGCTGCGCGGCGCGCTGCCGGCGATGATCTAAGCCCGCTTCGCCAGCGGCGCCGGCTGGAACACCACCAGCCAGGTCGCCAGCACCACCAGCGCGCAGCCGATCAGGGTGTTCAGGTTGATCGACTCTTGCAGGAACAGCGCACCCCACAGCAGCGCAAACAGCGGAATCAGGAAGGTGACCGTCAGCGCCTTGGTCGGGCCGATATCGGCGATCAGGCGGAAGTAAATGAAATACGCAACCGCGCTGCACAACAGCGCGAGCAGCGCGGCGATCAACATCACGAAGGGCGTGACTTCCGCGCGCACCGGCGACAAGGGCAGGAAGGGCAGCAGGACCAGCGCCGCGCCGAGCTGCGAACCGGTGGCCATCTGGGGCGGCGCGATGCCGGCCGACTTCTTTTTCGAATAGGCGCCGGCGATGCCGTAGCACAGCGCCGCGCCGACGCAGGCGAGCGCGGCGAGCAGGACCTGCGGCGAGAACTGCGCCGGTCCCAGGCGCACCAGGAAGGCGACGCCGGCCACGCCGGTGATCATGCCCGCGATCTTGCGGGCGGTCAGCGCCTCGCCCAGCACCGCGGCGCCGACCAGCGCGCCCCACAGCGGGCTGGTCGCGTTCAGGATCGCCGAATAGCCGGCAGGCAGCGTCAGTGCCGCATGGGAATACAGTGCGAACGGCAATGCGGAATTGAGCCCGCCCAGCGCGAGATAATGGCGCCAGTTGGCGCCGAAATGCATCGCGCGCCGCGTTACGGCCATGAACGCCAGCATCGCGATGCCGGCCAGGGCGACGCGCACTTCCGCGGTCCATAACGCGCCGAGCACCGGCGCGACGATGCGCATGAACAGGAAGGATGCGCCCCAGATGGCGGCGAGGACAAGCAGGCGGGCTAGATCGGTGCTGCGCATGGCAATCTCGACAGGTCGAATGAACAGGCCGTCAGGATAGCGGGATTGGCGCCGTCGTGCTGGCCGGATTCGGACAGCTTATTGCAGCGCGCGCTGGCGCGACGCCAGCAGCGCGCCGAGCAGCAGCGCCGCGGCGGAAAACACCAGGCCGCGCTGCAGGCCGCCCGCCTGGTCCGAAATCCAGCCGACCACCGTCGGGCCGGCGATCTGTCCGAACGCGAACACCGTGGTGAAGCCGCTGATGCCCGCCGACCACGCATGCGCGGGAAGATTGTGGCGCACCAGGGCGGTGGTCGATGCCACCACCGACAGGAACACCGCACCGAACAGGATGCCGGACACGAACACCGCGGGCGTGGCCGCGGTCAGCACCGGCAACAGCGTGGCGGCCGCGAGCAGGGCATTGAGGATCGCCAGCGCCTGGCCGCCCTTGAAATGATCGAGCATGCGCGCCCAGATGCGCGACGAGGTGACCACCGCCAGGCCGAGCGCGGCATAGAATGCGGTGACCGTCTGCGCCGGCATGCCCTGTTCCTTCAGCAGCGCGATGACGAAGGTCATGTAGCCGATATAGCCGACCCCGAACATGAAATAGCCGGCCAGCCCGAACGCGAAGGGACGCACCCGGAAGCCGCCATGGTTCCCGCCGGCCGGGGTCGAGCCGTCGATCCGCGCGGCCGGCAGTGCCATCAGCGCCATCATCAGCAGGCAGACGCAGCCGAGCGCCAGCCACGCCCACTGCCACGCATGCGGCGCGGCGTACGCGGCGGCGGCCTCGATGGTTGCCGGCACCAGCAGCGCCGACAGGCTGATGCCGAAGCCGGTACCGCCGTAATACAGGCCGATCAGGAAGCCGGCCCGCCCGGGATGCAGCGCGCCGAGCCGGGCCGCGAGCACGCCGCCGGAAATGAAGATGAAGGCGCTCGCGATGCCGGCCAGCACGCGCTGCAGCAGCAGCATGTCGGCATCCGTCACAAAGCCGGACAGCAGCATGAAGATGGCGGTCAGCAGCGCACCCCCGTTCAGCGCCGCTTGCGCGCCGAACCGGCGCATCACGGCCGGCGTGACCAGTGCGCCGATGAAATAGCCGAAGGCATTTGCGGTATTCATCGCGCCGGCAAGCAGGTAGGACCAACCCAGGTCGGCGCGCATCGGCGGCAGCAGCAGGGCGTAGGAAAAGCGCGAGATGCCGAGCGAGATCGCCGCGCCGAGCGAGAGCGCAAGCGCCGTCAGCAGGGGATGGCGGAGGGCGGGATTGCCGGCTCGCACGACGTCTACGCGTTCTCGCGCGGCACGTCACGCCGCGGCGTCCACAGTACCAGCGCCATCGCCGCCAGCACCACCGCGCCGCCGGCAAGCGTCGATGGAGTCACCGGCTCATGCAGGAACAGGAACGCCCACAGCATGCTGAACAGCGGGATCAGAAAGGACACGCTCATCGCCCGCGTCGGCCCCACCTTCACGATGAGCGGGATGAACAGCGCCTGCGCCAGGCCGGACGACAGCAAGGCCATCGCGGTGATGCAGGCCAGCGCGGTGAATGACGGCATCGCCGGCGGCAGCGAGAACGGCACCGTCGGCAGCAGGACGGCGCCGCCGGCCACCAGCGAGCCGGCGGCCATCGCGATCGGCGGGATGCCGCCCGGGCGGCCGGTCTTCTTCACGATGATGCTCGACAGCGCGTAGCCGGCCGCCGCAACCAGGCAGGCGGCGACGGCTGCCAGCGTGCCGGCATCGATCTTCAGCGCGCCGGCGCCGACCAGCGTGGCGACGCCGGCAATGCCCATCACCAGTCCGGCGAGCTTTTGCAGGGTCAGTCGTTCGGCCAGCCAGATCATCGAAAACACCGCGCCGAACAGGGGCGCGGTGGCGTTGAGCACGGCGGAGTGCGCCGCCGGCAAATGGAGCGCGGCGAACGCGAAGCCGGAAAACGGGATCGCCACCGCGAACAGCCCGACCATGGCATACGGTTTGAGGTTGGCGCGCCAGTCCATGCGCACGCCGGTGGCCACGGCGAATGCGACCAGTGCCACGCCGGCCAGCGTGGTACGCAGCGTCGCCGTCAGCAGCGGGCCGGCTTCCGGCACCGCGACGCGCAGGAAGATGAAGGAGCCGCCCCAGATCGCGGAAAGGAAAACCAGCTTGGCAAGGTCGGCGGCGGACATCGGGAAGGAGATTGCGCAAGGGAAAAAGAACGACCGGTCGATTGTAGCACCGGGGACGGGGCGCCGCCGCGCGGGCCTGGACTCTGTTTCACAAGCTGCTGCGCACCCCGGATTGACGCCTGCGTTGCTCTGCGTACCTCTCGTACGCGTGACGCTACTCGACGCCAATCCGGCCCGCCCGCTACGGAAAGCGTGCCGGTGTTGCGCGCAAGTTGAAAGCGCGTTCGAACCTGTAAGCCGCTTGATACCGCCCAAGAAGCGCGGCACGGGAAGCGCGAATAATCTTCTCCCAAGGGAGATAGACAATGTCAAAGCGTACTGAAAAACGCATCGGGCATGCGGTGGCGGCGCTCGCCGCCACGATCCTGCTTGCGTCCTGCGGCAAGGATGACAAGCACGCCGGCCGCGACGAGGGCGGCCACGCGGAACCGGTGTCGCCGCCGCTTGCCGGCTCACAGCAGGAACTCGTCGAACGGCGTCACTTCGACATCTACAGGCGCTACCAGCCGCTGTTCGAGCAGCCGCTGGACGGCGCGCGCGCACGCATCCACGACGACGAGGAGCGCCTGCAGCATGCGGTGATGACGGTGCGCGCAGCAAGCCTCGATATCCTGCGGTCGTGCTCAATGCGCGCGGTGCTGGCGGGGTATTAGCCTCTGTTTGACAAGCGTCGCGAGCAGGCCGGATTGGCGTAGCGCACGCATACGCGAAGCACGCAGAGCAGCGCGAGCGTCGGTCCGGAGCGCTCGGTAGCTTGGCAAACAGAGCCTGGTAGAGCATCCGGATGGTTTTCGCAGGTAGAGATGCAGGGTGGGCGGCGCCGCCGTGAGCGAAACGCACCGAGCGCTCCAGATACGGGATGGTGGGTTTCGCTCCGCTCTACCCACCCTACGGTCTTCTATGGACGCTCTACTAGAAATTGCCGGAGAGACGGGCCGCTGCTCAGTCGCCGCAGACGGAACACGGCGCATTGCGTGCCAGCCGGATGCTGCTCCACTCCATGTTGCGCGCATCCAGCATCAGCAACCGTCCCGCCAGCGATTCGCCGATCCCGGCAACCAGCTTCAGCGCCTCGGCCGCCTGCATCGTGCCGATGATGCCGACCAGCGGCGCGAACACGCCCATGGTCGAGCACAGCACTTCCTCGAACTGCTGCTCGGGCGGGAACAGGCAGGCGTAGCAGGGCGAATCGGCGCGGCGGGTGTCGAACACCGAGATCTGTCCGTCCATGCGGATCGCCGCGCCCGATACCAGCGGCACCTTGTGCTGCACACAGGCGCGGTTGACCGCATGGCGGGTGGCGAAATTGTCGCAGCAGTCCAGCACCACCGTCGCCTGCCGTACCAGTTCCGACAGGCGCCCGCCCTCGGCGCGCTCGGTCAGCGCCACCACTTCGATATCCGGATTGATCTGCGCCAGCGTCTTTTTGCCGGACTGCGCCTTGGGCTGGCCGATACGCTCTGTGGTGTGCAGGATCTGGCGCTGCAGGTTGGTCAAGTCGACGCTATCGTTGTCGACCAGCGTGATCTTGCCGATGCCGGCGGACGCGAGGTAATAGGCGGCGGGCGACCCCAGCCCGCCGGCGCCGATCACGAGCGCGTGCGCGGCGAGCAGTTTTTCCTGCCCTTCGATGCCGATCTCGTCGAGCAGGATATGGCGGGAATAGCGGAGCAGTTGGTTGTCGTTCATGGGGCAGGGCGCCGGGAGGTGATATCGCGATTGTAAAGGCGGGGGCGCAGCGATGCCAGCGCTGCTGCAAGAAAAAAAGGCCGCATCGCTGCGGCCTTTTCTCGACGGTTATGTCGTCTGGCGGCGGGCTTACTTCTTCTCGCCGTTTCCGTTCTTCTCACCATTCGGGGTCTTCTTCTCGTCGTTGATGGTGTTTTCCTTCTTGCTTTCGACCTTCGGCGACTTGGACAGCTGCACCGGCAAGCCCTTCAGGTGGTTCAGCGCCTGCGCCAGCTGGAAGTCGTCCTTGCTGCCGAATTCGAGCGGCTTGCGCTTCTTCTCGAGGGCGGCGAGGCGCTGCTCTTCTTCCAGTTCGTCGATCTTGCGCGCGGCTTCATCCTTGTCCTTGTCGTTGGACAGGTGCTTCTGCAGGTCGGCTTCGCGCAGGCGCAGGCCGTTCAGGCCGTCGCCTTCGGCGGTTTCGTCGACCAGCAGGTCGGGCACGATGCCCTTGGCCTGGATCGCGCGGCCGTTCGGCGTGTAGTAACGCGCTGTGGTCAGCTTGACGGCGGTATCGGCGGACAACTGGCGGATGGTCTGCACCGATCCCTTGCCGAAGGTTTGCTGGCCCATGATGGTGGCGCGCTTGTAATCCTGCAATGCGCCGGCCACGATTTCGGAAGCCGATGCGGAGCCGCTGTTGACCAGCACGACCATCTTGGTTTTCTTGGCCGCCGGATTCAGGCCGGACAGCGGATCGCCAACAGTGCGCGAACCGTAATATTCGCGGCGCGCATAGAAGGTTGCCTTGGAATCCGGCAACTGGCCGTTGGTGGATACGATGACGACATCCTTGGGCAGGAAGGCGGCGGACACGCCGATCGCGCCCGGCAGCAGGCCTCCCGGGTCATTGCGCAGGTCCAGCACCAGGCCTTTCAGGTTGGGGTCTTGCGCATACAGCGCGTTGATCTTTTTGACCATGTCGTCCACGGTCGGCTCCTGGAACTGCGATACGCGCAGCCATGCGTAACCGGGCTCGACCATCTTGGACTTGACGCTTTGCACGCGGATTTCCTGGCGCGTGATGGTGAACAGCAGCGGCTTGTCTTCTTCCTTGCGCGCCACTGTCAGTGTGATCTTGGTATTGGGTTCGCCGCGCATGCGCTTGACCGCTTCATCGAGCGTCATGCCTTTGACCGGCGTGCTGTCCAGACGCGTGATCAGATCGCCGGCTTTCAGGCCGGCCTTGTAGGCAGGCGAATCCTCGATCGGCGAAATGACTTTGACATAGCCGTCTTCCATGCCGACTTCGATGCCCAGGCCGACGAAGCGGCCTTGGGTGCCTTCCTTCAATTCCTTGAAAGCCTTTTTGTCGAGGTAAGCGGAATGCGGATCGAGGGATGCCACCATGCCGGAGATGGCTTCGGTCAACAATTTCTTGTCTTCCACCGATTCGACATAATCGGTTTTGATCAACCCGAACACGTCCGCCAACTGGCGCAGCTCTTCGAGCGGCAGCGGTGCGGCGGCGTTCTTCTGCGCGATGGCTTCGAACTGGATGGAACCAGCGACGCCGGCGAGTACGCCCAGACCAATCAGACTGAAATTCTTGA
>NZ_DASPLS010000024.1:0-34069 GCF_035627455.1 Noviherbaspirillum sp. | reverse complement strand
GCGCAGGTAGTGGGCATCGCTGCCGACATGGGTGACGTGATAGAGGTGCTCAAGCGCTGCTTCACTGCCTAGCTTGTCGGCATAGGGTTCCATGTTGCGCAGGGTTGTCAGCAAGTCTTCGCGTATCGACAAGGTTTCGTGGGTTTTCGGGTGCACGATGGTGCCGTCGAGGCCGAACCGGCAGGCCTGGAAACGGTTGTAGTTGTAGACCAGGTAATCGTCTTCGGCCGGCGGCGCTTCCTTTCGTTCCAGCAGGTAGCAGCACAGGGCCTGCAGGTAGCAGGCAAGCGCGGCAGCCCGGTCGACCGTCAACGGCGTGTCGCAAACACGGAGTTCAATGGTGCCGTATTCCGGCTTGGGACGAATGTCCCAATAGAAGTCCTTCATGCTCCTGACGATGCCGGTGTCCTCCATCCGCGTGAAGTAATCGCGTTCGAAGTCTTCCCAGCGCAGCAGGAACGGCGCGCGGCCGCTCAACGGGAATGCGAATACGGAGTTCAGACGCGCCGAATTGAACAGGGTATCGCGCCCCTGAACATAGGGAGACGACGCTGAAAGCGCGATGAAGTGCGGCACGAAGCGGCTCAGCGAATGCAGCAGGAACAAGGCCTCATCCCCGGACGAGCAGCCGACATGGACATGTTGGCCGAACACGGTGAACTGCTTGGCCAGATAGCCGTACAAAGTGGAGACCTGCTTGAAACGCGGCTTGGAAAAGATCTTTCGTTCCGACCATTTCTGGAATGGGTGCGTGCCGCCGCCGCACACCCCGACGTTCAGCATGTCGCCCGCCTTGACCAGCGTGTCGCGGATGGCGCGCAGCTGCCCGAGAAGCTGGGTATGCCCGGTATGCACGTCGGTCGCGATCTCGATCATGCTTTCTGTGATTTCGGGCGTCACCGTGCCGGGAAACGGCTTGCGGGCCAGCAGGTCGAGCATGTCGGGACTGGCGGCAGTCAGGTCGAAATCGCTCAGGCTGACGAGCTGAAGTTCAAGCTCGACGCCGAGCGTCAGCGATTCGGAATACTTGAATGGCTCGAGCGGCATCAATAATTCTCCGTTGTGTCCGGTGTTTCCTTTGCCCATATCAGCGCTCTCTGGGTAATGATCGGGCCGACCACCTCCAGCAGCAGCGCCATCGCCGCGAGCGGAGGCAGGCCGTCCACCAGATCCACGCCCAGCCGTCGCGTTTGTTCGAGCAAGAGGATGGCGAAGACAGAGATCGGCGTGAGCGCCATGCCGGTCAGCGCACCCTTGCGCCAGGAAATCCCGCTCAGGCGGGAAAACGCGGTCACGCCAAGCGTTTTTGTGACGAAGCGGGTGGCGATAAGGAGAAGCGCAAGGCCGGCGCCGCCTGCGACCTGGCGCCAGTCGAGGGTCGTGGCGACGAAGAAAAACAGCAGTATCGCCAGCAGGTCGCCCATCACGCCGAAATTGCGCTGCGTCCGGTTGAGGGTCACCCGCCGGTGACGCGCGACAATGCCGAAGGTCAGGGTCGCCAGCAATGGCGAAAACTTGAATGCGTGCGTCACGGCAACCAGCAGGATGACCGCGATCGCGAATGCCAGGGTCGCGTCCTGCGCCATGTTGCCGAGGCGGCGCAGCAGTCCGGGAACCAGGATGCCGAGCAGCGCCCCCAGTCCTGCGGATGCAGCCAGCACCGCCAGGCTGTTCGATGCCGCTTGCAGCAGGTTGCCTGAGGTCTGGAACACGCCGATCCCCACAATCACCTTGAATGCAAACACCGCGAGAACGCAGTTCAGCGCCGACAGGTGCAGTACCCGCTCCGTCACCTGCCCTGAACTCTGCTGCTCGTTCAATACGCGCATGATGCCGGCGGGGGATGTCGACATCGCGAGCGATGCAAGCAGCAAGGACGCCAGGGGCGGCGATCCGTACCAGTCGGCGACGAAGTAAACCAGGCCAAAGGTGGCGATCGCTTCCACTGCACCTGTCACCCCAAGCCAGGGATTGGTGCGCAGCCAGCGCAGGTTGATCCGGTAGCCCAGCTCGAACAGGATCAGGCCGAATCCGACGCTCGCAAGCAGCATCAGCGTTTCTGTTTCGGACTGCGGCAAAACGCCCGATGCCAGGTTCCCGAACAGGAAGCCAACCAGGCCGTAAATGCTGATACGGGGCAGCCGGGTGAGCCGGTACCCGAACTCGCCCGCGATCCAGGCGACCAGGATCGCAAGCGGCCAGGCGAGTTGATAAGAAATGGGCAAGAGATCCTGCATGTGAATGATTCTCGTCAGTGTGGCCGTTCCGGGAACGGCGCATGAAAAACGCTACCCGACTTTTGTAGCATATTGACGCACCGGCGCTGCCGGTACTTTAGCCTTGCACAACTGCGAGATCAGCGCGTCCAGAAACTGCACCATGTCGAGGCGATGGTGCAGGTAAAACTCGGCCGCGCTGTCGCCCGCGCGCTCTACGCGGACAGTCAGCCAGTCGCGGCGCCGCATCTTGAATACGTCCTCATCGGTCATGCCGTCGCCAACATAGATCGCGCTCGGCGCGCCGCTGACTTCGCATAGCCGGGCAAGCGCGCTTCCCTTGTCGGGAGCATCGGCCGGCAACAGGTTGAACACATACTTCCCGGCCACGATCTTTGCCTGCGGCGATAACGAGGAAAACAGCTGCAGCAGGCGCGCTTCCGCTTCTTCGCGGTTGCGCACCATGCGGTAATGCACCGACAGCGAGTAAGTCCTGTTTTCCAGCCAGACGCCGGAATCGAACAGCACGCGGTCCGCCAGCGCGGCTTTCAGATGCCGCTCCCACGCCAGGCAGAGCGTTTGATAACGGTCCGCCTTGTCCTCCCAGCCGGGGAGGCCTTCGATGCCGTGATTACCGACGACAAAATCCGGAAGAAAGTCGAGGCGTACACCGACATCCACCACCGAGCGGCCCGAAATCACTGCCACCCGCGCGTGCTCCGATAGCGTAATCATCCGCCGCAACACGTCGGCCGGTATCGACGCCCTGTGCGCATCTTTCACGACAGGCGCCAAGGTGCCATCGAAATCAAACGCGCACAGCATACCCGGTTTGACGATCTCCACCACGCGTTGCGCGGCATGCTCGAAAAAAGACAAAGACATAGTTACACCACGCGCCCGAGCGACGGACGGCTATGAGAATGGATTCTGAACATGACACGTTCCCTCTGACGCAGTTGCGCCGCACACGGCAGCATATGGCTGGCTACACGCACCTTGTCCGGCGTGACAGTGATTGACGATGGGCGCGTCGCGCCACTCCCGCGCCGTGGCGGCGGTGAGGAACGCGGCGCCCGCCGGCATCGCCTGTCCAGACTTGCATTCGAGTGCGGCCATGGCGACTCCTGAAAATGCCTGTACAACTTCGGCTTCGTTAGACACGTACTGGAATTCGCTCCAGGAAAAAAACGCCCCCGGCGAAGGGGGCGCGAAGAGGCTCGAAAGACCTCGCTGCTCCTCTAATCGTTTCAATCTACATCGTGAACGGCAATGGCTGCAGCGCGAAGGACTCGTCGGCCCGCTCGATGACATTCAGCAGCGCCTGCAGACTCTTGTTCAGCTCCCGCAACTGTTCCGCATTCAGTTTCTGCAGCGATTCCGGCAACAAGCCGCGTGCCGGTGTCGGCGCGCGGGTGATCACGGCCTCACCTTTTTCTGTAAGTACGAGCTTTACTACCCGCTGGTCGTTCTGGTCACGCGCCTTGATTACGTAGCCTTTCTTCACCAGGGCATCGACCAGATTGCTGGTGGTCGTCTGATGGATGGCCAGCCTTTCCGCAACCTCACCCACCCGCAATCCGGGCGCCTCGTGCAGTTCCTGCATTACCCATAGCTGCGCGCCCGTGACGCCGCACTGTTTTTCGATCCAGTTCGAATGCCGCTGCGCTGCGCGGATCACGATCCGCAGCTTTTTCAGCGCTTCCATGGGTGAGGCGCATGCCTCGCCGGCGGGCTCGGGCTCTTGCGCCACCCCCGATTTCTTTCGATTCGTCATTTACCTGCTCCTGATACATATTGCCCCAGAAATACATTTGGCACAATATGTTTTGCCCAAACTCATTTCGGCCGATTCTTACATCATGCCGCATTATTATGACGAAGAGCCGCGCCTGCCCATGCCCGCCTGTCCCTCCCCCGCTATGGCAGATCAACGTCCGCGCGGAAACCCGTGCCATGGAGTTTCCATAAGAGGCGGAGCATGGGCGGCGAGCGTTCGGGGAGCCGGAACGGCAAGCAGGCAGTGCTGGGCAGTGCTGGGCCACGAGAGTGGAAAAACCTGAGCAATCCCGCCGGTGCGACGATTTGACGCGGCCGTTGGCGCAGCCGTTGGCATCGATGAAATCATGAACGGGCGAGACGCGGAAGGCACAAGCGCAATACAAGACATCAGTGCGCCACACCGCTGGGGCGCGCAGCGCGTTCTGTGCCGGTCCGGAAGATGCTGCAAGGGTTTCCTGAAAAAAGAGGAATCCCTTGTTGTCGATGTCACAGGTCCGCCCGACCAGCCCTCGCCTTTCGTGCGCCCGATCTTTCTAGCCCCTGCCGGCGACCAGGTCCCGGTACGCATGCCAGGTCGCATGTCCCACCAGGGGAGCGGTCAGCAACAGCGGGACGAAGGACAGGAGCAGGCTGATGCCGATGAGAGCCACGATCAGCGCGGCCCACAGGTAAAGCGGCACCGGGTTCTGCCAGAGCACGCGCACGCTGGTGAACAGCGCGATCATGGTGTCGGTCTTCCGGTCCAGCATGAGCGGGACGGAAACCACCGAGATCGCGAATGCGATCGATGCGAACACGAAGCCCACGCCAAACCAGGCGATGACGAATGGCATGTTCGACATCGAGAAGATCTGGGCGATGACGCCTTGCATCGTCGGGAAGTCCCTGGTGGAGAACAGCGCGAAGATCACCACCGACACCCGCGCCCAGACGACCATCAGAAAGGTCAGGATCGCCGCGAAGAAGCCGATCGACGCCGGGTTGCCCTTCCAGCAAGACAGGGAGCCTGTCAGGTCCGGCTGCTCGCCGCGCTCCCGCTGGCGCGACAGCCAGTAGATGCCGCAGAAGACAAACGGCCCGATCAGGAAGAAGCCGGCGGTCAGTCCCATCGTCAGCTGCCACCGGGTTTCGTAGATCGCCGCGATCGCAAAACCCATCAGCATGAACATCAAGCCATAGAAGGAAGCGCGCAGCCGCGTCGCGCGCATGTCCTCCAATCCCGCGGCCAGCCAGCGGAACGGCGCAGACGTGCCGACTGTGCGGATCCCGGGCATCAGCGCGGTGTCGGATGTTTCCGCCGCAGCGGGCGGAACCGGGGGCGGGGTGTGGATTATGTCTGTCACGGGCGTCTCCTGCCGTTCTGTCTTGTGTTGCGGATATTGTCTGTGGACTGTGGGGGCTGGCATCGCGGTTGTCAATGTGCACTGCGACAAAGATCGCGATAAAAGCCGCGCCCCGCCCCATGTGAGGCAATGCGGCGCAGTATGGCGACCGCTGCGCCGAGGCGCGCCGGCCCGCCCGGTCACGCCCGCCGGTTCAGGTCCCGAGCACCTCCTCCAGGATGTCCAATGCCTCATCCATCAACGCATCTTCGATGGTCAAAGGGAACAGGAAGCGGATCACGTTTGCGTGGGTGCCGCAGGTGAGCAGCAGCAGCCCCTTCTCCAGCGCCGCCGCCTGCACCTTGCGCGCGAACCCGGCGTCGGGCTGCCGCGTGGCCGGATCGTGAAACTCGACCGCGACCATCGCGCCCAGGCCGCGCACCTCGGCGATCTCCCGCACCCTCTCGCGCACCGTGTTCAGCCGCTCCTTCAGCCTGTTTCCAAGAACGTTCGCGCGTTCCACGAGATTTTCGTCCCGGATCACATCCAGCACCGCATGCGCCGACGCGATCGCCAGCGGATTGCCGGCGTAGGTGCCGCCCAGCCCGCCGGGCGCCGGCGCATCCATCAGCTCTGCGCGGCCGCACAGCGCCGACAAGGGCATGCCACCGGCCAGGCTCTTGGCCATCGTAATGAGGTCCGGCACGACGGCATAGTGTTCAATAGCGAACATCTTGCCGGTCCGCGCAAATCCGGTCTGCACTTCATCGCAGACCAGCAGGATGCCGTGCTCGTCGCACAACGCGCGCAGGCTTTCCATGAAGGCCGGCGGCGCCACATGGAACCCGCCCTCGCCCTGTACCGGCTCGAGGATGATTGCAGCCACCCGCCTGGGATCGACGTCGGCCTTGAACAGGGTCTGCAACGCGGCGAGCGACTGCTCGACAGTGACGCCATGCAACGCCACCGGGAACGGCGCGTGGTAGACCTCCGCCGGGAAGGGACCGAACCCGAGCTTGTAGGGCGCGACCTTGCCGGTCAGGGCCATGCCCATCATCGTGCGGCCATGGAAGCCGCCGGTGAATGCGATGACGGCCGGGCGACCGGTTGCCGAGCGTGCAACCTTGATCGCGTTTTCGACCGCCTCGGCGCCGGTGGAAAAGAACGCGGTCTTCTTGTCGAAATCGCCCGGCGCGATCGCATTGATCCTCTCAGCCAGCGTTACATAACCCTCATACGGAACGATCTGGTACGCGGTATGCGTGAACCGGCCGAGCTGTTCCTCGATCGCGGCCACCAGCCGGGGATGGCGGTGCCCGGTGTTCAGGACGGCGATGCCGGAAGCAAAATCGATGTAGCGCCGGTTCTCCACGTCCCAAAGCTCCGCGTTCAACGCGCGCTGCGCAAAGAAATTGCACATCACGCCCACGCCGCGCGGCGTCGCCGCATTTTTCCGCTGCTGCAGTTCTGCGTTGGTCATCGCTTGTCCTCGTCTGTTTGCCCGGGTTTACAGCTTGACCATCACGTGGCGCGCGACGGTGTAATCCTCGAGCGCGTACATCGACATGTCCTTGCCGTAGCCGGATGACTTCAGGCCGCCGTGCGGCATCTCATTCACCAGCATGAAATGGGTGTTGATCCAGGTGCAGCCGTACTGCAGGCGGCGCGTGATCCGCATCGCGCGGCTGATGTCGGTGGTCCACACGCTCGAAGCCAGCCCGTACTGCGAGTCGTTGGCCCAGCCCACCACCTGCTCTTCATCCGAGAAACGGGTGACGGACACGACCGGGCCGAACACCTCGCGCTGGACGATCTCGTCGTCCTGGCGGGCGCCGGCGATGACCGTCGGTTCATAGAAGAACCCCGGTCCCTGGCGCAGCTTGCCGCCGGTCGTGACTTCCACATGGCCCGTCATCTGGGCGCGTTCGACGAAGCTGGCCACGCGGCTGCGCTGCCGGTCCGAAATCAGCGGACCCAGCTCCACGCCCTCCTCCTGCTGCGTGCCCATCTTCAGCGTCGATACCGCGCTGCTGAGGTCGGCGACGAGCTTTTCGTAGATCTTCGGCCCGGCATAAATGCGGCAGGCGGCGGTACAGTCCTGCCCGGCGTTGTAATAGCCGAAGGTGCGCACGCCGTTCACCACCTCCTCCAGATTTGCATCGTCGAATACGATGACCGGGGCCTTGCCGCCCAGCTCGAGGTGAGTGCGCTTGACCGTTCCCGCGGCCGCCTGCAGGATCTTGCGCCCGGTGGACACGTCGCCCGTGACCGATACCATGCGCACCTGCGGATGCTCGACCAGCGGCTGGCCCACGCTCGGGCCGCGGCCGCAGATGATGTTGAGCACGCCCTTGGGCAGCACCTCGGCGGCCAGGCGCGCGAACAGCAGCGCGGTAAGCGGGGTTTGCTCACTCGGCTTGAGCACCACCGTATTGCCGGCGGCCAGCGCCGGCGCCGTTTTCCACGCGGCCATCATCAGCGGATAGTTCCACGGCGCGATCGAGGCGACCACGCCGACCGGATCGCGGCGGATGAGGCTGGTGTGGCCGGCCAGGTATTCGCCGGCGACCGAGCCGGTCATGCAGCGCGCCGCGCCGGCGAAGTAGCGGAAGCAGTCGGCAATCGCGGGGATTTCATCGGCCAGCACACGTGCATAGGGCTTGCCGCAGTTGAGCGATTCCAGCAGCGCGAACTGCTCGGCGTTGGACTCGATGATGTCGGCGAGCTTGAGGAGCATGCCGGCGCGCTCCGCCGGCGTCGTCTGCGCCCAGGCGTCCCATGCGCGCACCGCGGCCGAGACCGCGCGATTGACCTGTTCGCTGCTTGCCTCGCCGACTTCGCACAGGATCTCGCCGGTCGCCGGATTGATGATGGTTTCGCTCTCGCCGTCGCCGGGAACGAGCTGGTGGTCGATCAGCAGGTCTGTCGGGTACTGCATGTTCGCAAGGATGGCGTTTCCCATGTCGGTAATCCTTTTCAGTCGAAGTGGGTTAGAGGGTGTTATGAACCAGGAAAGGGGTCGCGCAGCCCCGAGAACCGGCCGAATGCAAGGCGCAGCGACGCACCGTGGTGGCTCCACGGCAAGGAGGACTCGGCGTCCCCCTGCAACATCGCAGGCGGCCGGTTATCGGGGCTGCCCGGAGGGTACGGTCGAGAAGGGACGCATTGCGTTGTTGCGCCGCTTGCTCAGACGCCCGGTCTGAGCGGCGCGCCGCGCCTAGCACTGCATCCCTTCTCGACCGAACGCGACCCCTTTCCTGGTTCATAACACCCTCTAGCGTTGGTGGCTGTCTTCGTCGGAGCGCGTCAGCCAGTAGGCGGCAACGATCGGGATGAAGGTGAGCGCGATAATGAACACGGCAACCACGTTGGTGACGGGCCGCTGGCGGGGCCGGATCAGTTCCTGCAGCATCCAGATCGGCAGCGTCGTCTGCTGTCCCGCCGTAAAGGTGGTCACGATCACTTCGTCGAAGCTCAGCGCGAAGGCCAGCAGGCCGCCCGCGAGCAGGGCCGAGCCGAGCTGCGGCAGGAGCACGTAGCGGAAAGTCTGGAAAGCATTTGCGCCGAGGTCCATCGACGCTTCGAGCAGCGACGGACTGATGCGCCGCAGCCGGGCGACCGCGTTGTTGTAGACGACGACTACGCAGAAGGTCGCATGGCCGATGACGATGGTCCAGAAGCTGAACGGGATCTCCAGCGTATGGAAGGCCGAGCGCAGCGCAATGCCGGACACCACGCCGGGCAAGGCGATCGGCAAGATCAGCATCAGCGAGATCGCTTCGCGCCCGAAGAACTTCGTGCGCGCCAGCCCGCCGGCGGCCAGCGTCCCTAGCACGATCGCGATCGCGGTGGCGACCAGCGCAACCTGTCCCGACAGCTTGATCGCCTCCCAGACATCGTGCCGCTCCCAGGCGACGGCAAACCATGCGGTGGTCAGGCCGGGCGGTGGGAACACGTAGCTTTTGTCCTCGCTGCTGAATGCATAGAGGATGATCAGCGCCAGCGGAACGTGCAGGAACAGCACGCCCCACAGCGTGGCCAGCTTCAGCCATGGCGACGCCGCCGGCGCGCTTGCAGTCATCTTAGACGGCATCGAAAGCTCCCTTGCGTTTGGCCATCCACAGGTAGAGGGCGATCACGAGAATGGGCACCAGCGAGAAGGCGGCGGCGAATGGCAGGTTCCCTGCCACCCCCTGCTGCCGGTATACGACCTGGCCGATGTATTGCGAGGAATTGCCGATGACCTGGGGAATGATGTAGTCGCCCAGCGTCAGCGAAAAGGTGAAGATCGAGCCTGCCGCGATGCCGGGCATCGCCAGCGGCAGCACGACATTGCCGAAGGTTTGCGCGGGCGAGGCGCCCAGGTCGGCCGAGGCTTCCAGGTAGGCGCCGGGAATGCGCTCGATCGCGGCCTGGATCGGCAGGATCATGAACGGCAGCCACATGTAGACGAACACGACGAAGGTGCCCAGAGGCGAGAAGCTGAGCGAATTGCCGCCGATGACGGGTGTCGCGAGCAGCGCTTCGAGCAGCCATTCGAGATGCAGCGCCTGCAGCGCCCAGACGATCGCGCCCTCCTTCGCGAGCAGGAGTTTCCAGGCATACAGCCGCACCAGGTAGCTGGACCACAGCGGCAGCATCACCGCGATATAGAGCAGCGCCTTTTGCGCGCCGCGCGCATGGCGCGCCATGTAATAGGCAACCGGAAAGCCGATCAGCGCGCAGGCAACCGTTACCGCGGCAGCCATCAGCGTGGTGCGCAGGATGACATCGAGATAGGTCGGCGTGAGGATTTCGCGGAAATTGTAGAGGCTTAGCTCCCGCACCACCTGGCCGGTGAAATCGTCCAGGCTGAAGAAGCTGTTCGCCAGCAGGCTGAGCAGCGAGCCGACATAGACCACGCCGAACCATAGCAGCGGCGGCACCAGCAATGCGGTCAGCAGCAAGCCCTTGCGCGTCGTCAGCGCGGCCGAAGTGCGCTCCGACGGCGTGGCAGCGGCCGTTGCGCTCATGGACGCGCTCCCGCGGACGCGGCGGCGATGCAATGCACCGCGGCCGGGTCCCAATGAAGATGAACCGCGCTGCCGGCGGCCGGCACGCTGTTGCCATCCGTCGTGGGAATGTCGGCGAGCAGCGCGCTTCCCTCGTTGCGCCTGACGCGCAGACGCCAGAACGCGCCGAAGTACTGGACATCCTCGACCAGGCCATGGGTGCGCGCGGCCTCCGGGCCGCCAAGTCGGATCAGTTCCGGCCGGATCATGATGCTGGGATGGCCGGCAAGGCGGCGCGCATCCTCGCCGTCGAGCACATTGGCGGCACCGACGAAGTCGGCGACGAAGCGCGTCGCGGGGCGGTTGTAGAGATCGACCGGGGATGCGACCTGTTCCAGACGGCCGCGATTGAACACGCCGATGCGGTCGCTCATCGACAAGGCTTCATGCTGGTCGTGCGTGACGAAGATGAAGGTGATGCCCAGCTTGCGCTGCAGCGCCTTGAGCTCGGTCTGCATCTGCTCGCGCAGCTTGAGGTCGAGCGCGCCGAGCGGCTCGTCGAGCAGCAGCACCTTCGGTTCGCTGATGAGCGCGCGGGCCAGCGCCACGCGCTGCCGCTGGCCGCCGGAGAGCTGTCCCGGCTTGCGCTGCGCCGCGTCGGGCAGCCGCACCACCTCCAGCAGCTCCCGCGCGCGCTTTTCGCGCTGCGCCCGGTCCACGCCGCGGATCATCAGGCTGTAGGCGACGTTTTCCAGTACCGTCATGTGCGGGAACAATGCGTAATCCTGGAACACGGTATTGACCGGACGCAGGTAGGGCGGCTTGTGGCTGACGTCCTCGCCGTGGATCGCGATGCTGCCCTCGGTGGGAAGCGCAAACCCCCCTATCATGCGCAGACAGGTCGTCTTGCCGGAGCCGGACGGCCCGAGCAGCGTGAAGAATTCGCCGGGACGGATGTCCAGGCTGACGTCGTCGACGGCGCGGACGACCTGTGCGCCGGACTCGAACACGCAGGAAACATGATGCAGGCTGACTGCCGATGCCATGTGCATAGCCTCTTGGATTCAGTGAGGGAACGATGCCTCCTGCGGGACGCTGCCCGCAGGAGGAAGACCGCGATGACGGGTCAGCGGCCGCCGAGGATGCCGATATAGTCTGCCGCCCACTTGTGGTACGGCACGCACTGGTTGCCCTGGCTGGCGCACTGCGTGGTCGGCGTTCTCCAGAAGGAAATGCGGTCGAACGCGTTGTAGCCCTGGCGCTCGCAGCCATCCTCGCCGAGCAGCTTGTTGCCCTTGCAGGCGGCGGGCACCGCCGGAACGGAGCCGAACCAGGCAGCGAGGTCGCCCTGCAGCTTCGGATTGAGCGAATGTTCCATCCACATGTACGCGCAGTTCGGATGCTTGGCCTCGGCATGCAGCATGGTGCTGTCGGCCCATCCGGTGGCGCCCTCTTCCGGCACCACGGTAGCGACCGGGCGGTTCTTGCTCTTCAAGATGTTGGCCTGGAACTGCCAGCTGCCGGAAGCGACCACGCCTTCATTGGTGTAGTCGTCGATTTGCACGAAGGCGTCGTGCCAGTACTTGCCGACCAGCTTGCGCTGCGCGCGCAGCAGGTCGAGCGCGGCCTTGTACTGCTTTTCGTTGAGTTCGTACGGATCCTTGATGCCGAGCTCGGGCTTGGTCTTCATCAGGTAGAGCGCGGCGTCAGCGATGTAGATCGGGCCGTCGAAGGCCTGCACGCGGCCGCGGTTGCTCTTGCCGTCGGGCAACGCCATCTCTTCGAACACCACTTTCCAGGAGGTCGGCGGGTTGTTCTTGAACACATTCGTGTTGTACATCAGGACGTTCCAGCCCCACTGGTAGGGCACGCCGTAATGCGTGTTGTCGACGTAATGCCAGGGCGCCTTCTGCAGGCGCGGATCGATGTTCTTGTAGCTCGGGATCAGGCTGACGTTGATCGGCTGGACCTTCTTGCCGCGGATGAGGCGCATGCTGGCGTCGCCCGAGGCGGTGACCAGGTCGAAGCCGCCTTCGTTCATCAGCGCCACCATTTCGTCGGAGGTGCCGGCGGTCTTCACATGGACCTTGCAGCCGGTCTTTTGCTCGAACGCGGTGACCCAGTCGAAGTTCTTGTCGGTCTCGCCGCGTTCCAGGTAGCCGGCCCAGGCGACGATATCGACGCGGCCTTCGCCCTTGCCGATCTTCTGCAGGGATTTGGTCTGGGCGACGGATGCGGCGGTGGGCGCCAGCATGGACAGGATCGCAGACGCAAGCACGGTGTAACGCAGTACGTTCATCGAATGTCTCCTCTTATTGTGTTGGCCTCATGGGCGGGCCGGCATGGGGTGTCATGAGCCAGGGGCGCTGCATCCGGTCTCGCCCGGACCTGTCCCCTTCTCTAGTTCATGACGTCCGCCACGCATCGACTATAGGCTTGACGCTCTGATGTGAAAAGTTCAATATTTGCTGTCCTAGCTATCTAAAAAAGAGATAAGGGTGCGCCTCCTGCTATCTTTTAGGGATCTTGTTGCAGTGCAATAGTGGCGGGGCGCCAAAGAATTCAAAGAAGAATGCCGGCGCGGGAGGGCCATGAACCGTCACATCACGCTCAAGCAGTTTCGCTATTTCCTCGCGGTAGCCGAAAGCGCATCGGTCGCATCGGCCGCGCGGATGATCAACATCGCGCAGTCGGCGGTGACGAAAAGCATCCAGGAACTGGAAGAGTCGCTCGGCGTGCAGCTGTTCGAGCGCACCGCGAAGGGCATGGTCCTGACGCAGGAAGGCCATCGCTTCCAGGCCAGCGCGCGCAAGGTGATGTCGGCCGTCGCGGAGGCGTCGCGCATCGATTACCGGCATGAAGAGGAACTGTCGGGAAACCTGACGATCGGCGTGACCAGCCTGGTGGCCGGCTATTACCTGGCCGACCTGTTCTCGCGTTTCCAGCGCTCCCACCCTTCCGTCAAGATTTCGGTCATCGAGGACAGCGCGCAATTCCTCGAACACCTGCTGATCAACGGTGAGGTCGATCTCGCCATTATGGTCTCGAACGTGCTGGGCGACCCGCAGGCGCTGGTGGTCGAGACCCTGACTTCGTCGCCCAACCGCGTCTGGCTGGCGGCCAGCCATCCGCTGGCCGCCCGTCCCGAACTGACGCTGGCCGAATGCGCCGAACATGAGCAGGTCGTGCTCGAGACCGACCGCGTGGAGGGGGTGCTGCGCGCGGTGTGGGCGCGCTACGGGCTGCGCCCGCAGATCACCCTGCGCACCTCATCGCTGGAGGCGGTGCGCTCGCTGGTCGGCGTCGGCGCCGGCATCGCGATTCTCCCGGACTTTCTCTACCGTCCCTGGACGCTCGACGCCGAACATGTCGAAGTGCGCACGCTGCGCGACGCGGTACCCAGTATCGACATCGGCCTGGTGTGGCGGCGCGGATCGCACATCAACCCGGTCACCTCGGAATTCATCCACCTCGCGCGCGAGAAGTCGCGCAGCGGCCGGGGCCGCTAGGAGCGGCCGGTGCCGCTACGCCGGTTCCGGGCGCGCATCCGGCGCGCGCATCCTTGCCATCGCATCGCAGATCGCATGCACGTGGCGATGGTCGGTGCCGCAGCAGCCGCCGACCACGGTCATCGCCGGCAGCCGGTTGCGCAAGGCGCCGTATTGCGCGCCGAGCTCGACCGGATTGCCGTCGTCCAGGTCGGGCGCCTCGTCCAGCTCCGCATGGCTGCGCCGCGATGCGTTGGCGCGCAGGCCGCGGATACGCCCGGTCCAGGTGCCGCCGTCTTGCAGGATGGCGTCGAAATGCGTCGGATGCGCGCAGTTGATCATGTAATACGCCGCTGCGCCGCCGGTTTCCGCATCGGTGCGCTCGATGGCGTCCTGCAGCGCATCCCCGGAAGGCAGGCGGCCGTCGGTCTCTAGCGTGAAGGAGATCGCGACCGGCATGGCGCAGGACTTTGCCGCATTGACGATGCCGATCGCTTCTTCCACGTAGTTCATCGTGAAGGCCGCCACCATGTCGGCATCGGTCTGCGCGAAGGTCTCGATCTGCGCCTGGTGATAGGCCTGGGCTTGCGCGGCAGTCATGGTGACGTCGGCCCGGTAGCCGTCGCCGCGCGGCCCGAGATTGCCGCTGATGACGACCGGCGTTGCCGCCGTCTCGAATTCGTCACGGATGCGCAGCAGCAAGGAAATTGCCTTACGGTTCGCATCAGCGAGGGTGGTGCTGTCGTAACCGAGCTTGCCGGCCCAGTCAGGATTGGCGCGCCAGGTCGGCGCTTCCAGCACCAGGCCCGCCCGGTAGTCCCTGGCCATCTGCGCATAACGCTGGTAGTAGCGCTCGAGGATGGCTGTCCCCTGCGCATCCTTGAGCAGGTCGAAGGCTGCGAAATAAGGCAGGTCTATGCCTTCATGGAAGATCAGCGTGGTCTCCAGGCCGCCGTCGGTAATAAAAAGCTCATCCTTTACCTGCGGCAATCGGTTGCGGTATTTGCTCATGATCGGTCTCCTTGAAATGGTCTATGGTTGGTCCGCCGGTCCCGTGCCCCTGTGCGCCGCCCGGGGCGGGAACTAGAATGCAATCACGGCACCGGCCAGCGGGCTTGCTGTTCAATGCGATGCAGCGAGCCACCACCTTAAGCCCGGTCCGCCATTGCGACTAAAGCCATTTCGGTAACCAATGTGACAAAACGGCCATGAACGACAGCTCCCCCGCCCGCGTTGCCATCCTTGCCCTGCCGGAAACCACCGCCTCGGTGGTCTATGGCATGTACGACTTCTTCATGTCGGCCGGCCGCGACTGGGGAATGATCTGCGAAAGCCGCCCGGGCGAGCCGGTCATCCTGCCGAAAGTCGTGTCCTGTCACGGCGCGTCCTTCATGGCCGGGAACAACGTCCGCATCTCCCCGGAGGCTTGCCTCGACGCCTGCGACGACGCCGACGTGGTGTGCGTGCCGGAATTGCTGGTGCCGCCGGGTGAGCCGTTCGCCGGGCGTTTCAAGCCGGAGATCGCCTGCCTGCGCCAGGCGTATGCATCCGGCAAGATCCTCGCGACCGCCTGCTCCGGCGCCCTGCTGCTTGCGGAAGCCGGCTTGCTGGACGGGCACGAAGCGACCACGCACTGGGCCTACTGTGACTTGATGGCGCGCCGCTATCCGAGGGTGAAGGTACGCCGGCAACGGGCGCTGGTGTGCGCTGGCGACGGCCAGCGCCTGATCATGGCCGGCGGCGGCACATCCTGGCTGGATCTTGCGCTCTACCTGATCGCGCGCCTGAGCAGCATCGACATTGCGATGCAGACTGCGCGTCTGAACCTGGTCGACTGGCATGAGATCGGGCAGCAGCCGTTCGCCCGGCTGGCGCAGGCAAGGCAGATGGAAGATGCGGTGATCGCGCGCTGCCAGGAGTGGATCGCAGAGCATTACGCCGAACCGGCGCCGGTGAATGCGATGGTCGCCCTGAGCGGCATCGCGGAGCGTTCGTTCAAGCGGCGCTTCCAGCTTGCGACCGGCATGTCGCCGCTCGAATATGTGCACACCCTGCGGCTGGAAGAAGCCAAGCAGATGCTCGAGTCGGGCAACCAACCCGTGGAAGCGATCGCCAACGAGGTTGGCTACGAGGACGCCGGTTTCTTCAGCCGCCTGTTCCGGCGCCATGTCAATCTCACCCCGGCACAGTACCGCAAGCGTTTCGGCGCGATGCGGCGGGCAATGGCGACCGGACACTGAGCGCGACCGGTTGCAGCGAACAGGGATGCTCCGGCACTGTTTCCACGAGTCATTAGTTTGCGAAATATCAAATCCCGCTTGTGCCTTTTCGATAACATGCGGGCATTCACGCTTTTCCGAGTGAGCACTGTCTCAGAAGAATGCGTTGTTTGTACCGGAGCTGGCGGTATGCAAATATTCCAGCACCAGATTCCCCGTTTTTCAGCCCGCTCTGCGGGCTTTTTTTATCGGGGAAAGCCGGTTTGGCCGCAGGAACAACACTGACAACCTTGCATGGAAAACTTTGAATATAAGCTGCTGGTTTTCATCGGGCTTGTGCTCGCAGCCCTCGGATACGTGCTGACTTTCGCCGTCACGCCATGGATCGGCACCGCGGCCTTCGTCATGGGCGCGCTGCTCTCCGTATCCGCCGCAGTCGGCGCGATCCTGAAAGACTAGTCCGCCGGCCGACTCCCGGCTTCGGCCACCCCAGGCGGGCTTTTTCATCCCGCCCGCAGAACTCCGCGTGCCCCTGGCAACCTAACAAAGGCAGTTGTCTCCTTTGAGTGTTTGCCCGCTTTTCGGCGGGCTTTTTTTGCAACCACCCCGTCGATTGCGGAAAACGACAGGATTCCCGGGGCACTAAAGAAACAGGCCGATTGCACGCGGCGCGAAAGATCGGCGCGCCGACGTGCATCCATGCGAACCGGCACGGCCGGCACCGGATAAATAAAAGTCCGCGCGAACGCCGGCGGTTACCGCGTCGGCACCAGGCGGAACGTCTCGACAAGGCCGACGAGGTTGTTTGCCTGGGCGTGGAGCGTCTTTGCGCAATCGGCCGCGCTTTCAACCAGCGAGGCGTTCTGTTCGGTCACCTGCTCCATCTCGTTGACCGCAAGGCTAACCTGCTCGATCCCGGCACTCTGCTCACGGGTCGCCTGGCCGATGTCGGCGATGATTTCCGCTGCATCATGCACCGCGCTGACCAGCTCCTGGATTGCGGCGCTGGCCGCGTCGACAGCCGCCCCGCCCTCTTCGATCTGCGCCACCGTGTCGCTGATCATGGTCTTGATCTCCTTGGCGGCCTGCGCCGACCGGCCAGCCAGGTTACGGACTTCGTGCGCGACCACCGCGAATCCGCGGCCGTTCTCGCCGGCGCGGGCGGCTTCAACCGACGCGTTCAGCGCCAGGATGTTGGTCTGGAAGGCGATGCCGTCGATCGCGCCGATGATGTCGAGGATCCTGCTGGAGCGGGTCTTGATCATGTCCATGCTTTGCACCACGCTTTGCATCGAGTCGCCGCTGGCGATCGCGATCTGCGTCGCGTTTTTCATGCGCTCGGTGGCGCCGGTCGCGTTATCCGCGTTGTTCCTCACCGTGCTCGACAGCTCCTCCATCGACGACGCGGTTTCCTGCAGCGCGCTCGACTGATTTTCGGTGCGCGCCGACAAGTCATTGTTGCCGCCGGCGATTTCCTCCGCACGCTGATGCACGATATGCGACGCTTCCTTGATCTGGCCGACCAGCAGCTTGACGTTGGTCTGCAGGATGCGCAGGGCATGCAGCAGGGTCGCAACCTCGCCCTGCCCCGCCGGAATCTGTCCCGTCAGGTTCCCCGAACTCATCTTGTCCATTTCACTGCGGATCAGCCCGAGCGGCGCCAATAGCGAGGTGTGCAGCCAGAGCGGAATGCTGAGTGCGGCGGCTACTCCGATGAGCGCCGTCACCAGCATGACCGGGTCGAGTCCCGCTCCGGCCTGCCATGCCCGCAGCAACGGCGCCAGGAACAGCAGCGTCAGCACCAGCGACAGCCCGACCAGCTTGCTCTGCAAGCTCGCGTCGCGCCAGGCGTCCACCAGGCGGAACAGGCCCCGGCTGGCGACCCTGCCTTCGCGCAGCGAAATGCCGGTTTCAGGCTGATTCATCTGCTTGTAGAGCGCGCTCGCCGCATGAACGCTTTCCGCCGGCGGCTTGGTGCGCACCGACGTGTAACCGACGATCTTTCCATCCTTGATCGTTGGTGCCGCGTTCGCATAGACCCAATAGAAATCGCCGTTCTTGCACCGGTTCTTTACGATGCCGCTCCATGCCTTGCCACGCTGTAGCGTGTCCCAGAGATCGCGGTAGGCTTCGGGCGGCATGTCCGGGTGGCGCACGATGTTGTGCGGCGCACCGAGCAATTCTTCTTCCGTAAATCCGCTGATGCGGACGAACGCCTGGTTGACGTAGGTGATCTTGCCCTTCAAATCGGTCTTGGAAACGATGATGTCGTCGTTGCCCAGCACGTGTTCAATGGTGGTAACAGGGAGGTTTTTCCGCATGAGGGAATCTCGAGAGTGCGCTGATGGAGGAAAACGATGGAAAACAAGGCTTCGCGAAGGCGCGGCCGGTGGCGCCTAGCAAGCGCGCTTGCGACGCCGGGGCCGAGACGAACGGCAATGCGTATTGGCTCGTCGCGCGCACCGGGTGGACGGCGGGCGGCCGCCACCGGTGGACCAGCGCCGGGCAAGCGATAAACAGGAACCTGGCTGACGGCGCAACGCGCCGGCGCATACAAGACCTTCGAACGAGCGATGCATAGACGTTTGGTGTCAACGCGTCCGGCGTGCCGTCGCCCTCCTTTTGGGAGGCGGCGCTTTCCGGCCAAAAGCGTATTGATCATTTATTGATTTTTTTGCTATCCCCTATCAGCATTGTACTTTTTCAATTAGGAACACACAAAGGAAATCAATGTCCCGTTGCGCCGGCCCTCCGCGCTTCCATGAAAAGCCGGGACCCTAGAGGGTGTTATGAACTAGAGAAGGGGGCGCGCAGCCCCGAGAACCGGCCGAATGCTAGGCGCGGCGACCCGCCGTGGCGGTTCCACGGCAAGAATGACTCGCCGTCCCCCCGCAACACCGCAGGCGGTCGGTTCTCGGGGCTGCGCGGAGGGTTCGGTCGAGAAGGGACGCATTGCGTTGTAAGTGGGAGCGCCGAGCCCTTCTTGGCCGAACGCGACCCCTTCCCTAGTTCATAACACCCGCTCAATCCCTGGCTGGAAGACGGTGTTGCGCGCCACTGTTCTTGCCACTATTTTAATCATGTACGAAAAATAGATGTTTGTGGTAGAGTTCTCCCGTCGAAGATTTCTAGTCGGAGAAAACACATGGTGAAATTCGAAAATCTGGTTCTGGCCGCTGCAATCGAAGGCGCGCAAGACAAAGTTCGCGCTGCGCTTGAATCCGTCCCCGGTATCGCATCCGTTGCGGCGGGGGCAGACAGTAGGTCGGTGGTGGTCGGCTATGACGACGAGGCGACTTCATTGCTGGAGCTGCGTGCCGCCCTGCGCCGGGCGGGTATCGGCTTCCAGCGCAGCGGCGCGCACGACGAAGGCATGTGCTGCGGCAGCTGCGGATGAGCGACGGCCGCGAAACGACGCCGGATCGCAGTCGCAAGACCGAGGCAGCCAAGATCATGGACTACCCGGCATTCTTCGATGATGCGCCGGTGATTGCCGTTCACGACGGGCTGGCCCGCTTCCTCGGGGCCTGCAGCGACGGCATCATCCGGTATCGCTACCTGGATGCGGTCAAGCTGGCCGGCCACTCATGTCCCACCGTGGCCGGCGCTTATCTGATGACACGACGCGCGCTCGCCCTGCTCTACCCGGACGACATGCCGGAACGGGGCGAGGTTTCGGTCCGGTTTTCAGCGGCGGCTGACGAGGGCGTCGCCGGCGTGATCGGAAGCGTGGTCGGCATGGTTACCGGCGCTGCGGGGCCGGGCGGTTTCAAGGGAATCAGCGGCCACTTCCGGCGCCAGCACCTGATGCATTATTCGGACGCGGCGGCAGGCGAGGCCTGTTTCGAACGGCGCGACAACGGCGAATCCGTCCAACTGGCGCTGAACCTGCACCGCGTCCCTGCGGATCCGCGCACCGGCGCCCTGCTGCGCAAGATCCTGGACGGCGGCGCGACGCCGGAAGACGCTGCGGAATTCGCGGGCTTGTGGCAGGACCGGGTTAGGCGCATCCTGATTGAACACGCCGACGACCCGGACCTGTACTCGGTTGCATGAGGGACCGCCGGCCGGCCGGCCGCGGGTGGCCGGGCGTTACTCCGGCTGCTATGTCCGCACCACCGTGTCGGGCGATTTCTTCCGACCATACGCTGGCGAGTGATGCGCACCTTCACACCTGCGCTGCGGCATTGCGCCGGACGGCAGGCACCCGCGACATGCTCATCCGAGCACCATTCGTGCCAGCGCAGCCGACAAACCACCTTGCCCGCTGATCAGAAGCGATACTCTGGATTCTTCGCATCAAACGCATTCGGTGCGAGTTTCTTGCGTTCCACCGACTCGAACACGATGTGCTCGAACACATCGCCATCGTTGTCGCGGCTCTCCACCATGCGGATCAGCGGTTCGCGCAGGTCGAGCCAGAACCGGGTTTGCCGGGAATAGTATGGCGGCGAGCCGGGATTGTCATAGACGACCTCGGCATAGCGCTTGTTGCCCTCGCGGGCGATCTTTACGCTTGACGGGCGGGTCGGCAGGTTCTGCGCCCGCCTCCTCTCCAGGTCGGCTTCGAGCAGTGACAGGATGAAGCCGACGCCAAGGTCGCGTACCGTATGGCGCGACTGGGAACGGGCCACCGCGCCGTCGATCGGCACATTCATCGAGACCACGCCCAGCATACCGCCGACATGCGCCAGCATCTTGCGGCTGTCCTTGCTGGAATCGTACAGCACCTCCTGTCCGGCCCTGGCGCCATTGTTTTCCCAGCGAGCGTAGACGGTGAGCGGTTCGTGCCGCATGCGTACGAACATGCGTTCCGGCATGTCCGGCAAGCTGTCCGTCAGCCTTACCCGCTCCCGACGCAACATCAGGAACTCATATTCCGGCGTCTGCTCCAGCATGCGTTTGACCGGGCAGAACAAGGCGCCCGATTCCAGTGATTGCAGGATGGCCAGAAGCTGCGCATCCGAGGCTTTCGCCAACTGCTGGCGGCTCATGCTTTGACTGAGCCAGTCGCACTGCGCCGCCGGCTGCATCGCGGCGAGCCGGCTGCGCAAGTCTTCTGCAGGGCCGAGACCGGGCTCATCAGCCGCGAGCGCAGCCGAAACATGCAGCGCAATCCCGAGCAGGCCGACCAGCCATGTCATTTGCTTCATTGCGTGTTCTCCCCCGATACCGGGTATAACCCGGTTGTTTGGCTCGATATCCGGTTGTTGATGCAAAAGAATCTACTTGGTCCGGACCGGGAGATACAAACAAAAATCAATACCGCGTCGCTGTTGGCTTGCGCGGTAAATCTTTCTTAGGCAGGATTCCGGGCGCTCACGTCCGCTTTGGGAAGTGCCGCATCCCGCCATGTTTCGGCAGTGCGTCCTCCCGCCGCAAGCGCCTGCGACGGGTGCGCCGCGTTGCCGCCAGCCTCAGCGCGCCTCGAACACCAGGCAGGTGGTCGTTGCGTGCGCGTACAGCTTGCCGTCAGGGCCCACAATGCGCGCTTCCGCCGTCGCTAGCTGACGGCCGGAGTGGATCACGCTGCCGACCGCGCGCAGCGGGCCGGTCTGGGCCGTGGCTGGCCGCACGATATTGACGCTCAGTTCCGCAGTGGTGTAGGCCCGGCCGGCGGGAAGCGTGGTGTGCACCGCACAGCCGAGCGCCGAATCGAGCAGGGTCGCATACCAGCCGCCATGCACGCTGCCCAGCGGATTGTAGTGCCTGAGCTGCGGCGTGCCCTGAAATACGGCCTTGCCCGGCCCGACTTCGATCAGGGAAAAATCCAGCGTGTCGGCAATGTGCGGAAACGGGACATCCCCGTCCAGTATTCCCTGCATCACCTCCAGCCCGGACTTGCCGGCGACCATTTCCGGTGTGGCCAGCCCCGGCTTGTCGCGACGCGACCGCATGCGGCGCTGCACCGCCTCGTATTGCTCATTCCACTGCGCAAGGGTGGATTCGGGGGACATTCGCTTCTCCTTTTTTGTTTGTTTTAACTATTGCATATACAATGATTGTATCTGCAAAAGAAGCAATGGACAACCGCATGTCACCTGACACAGTCATGCCGCAAGGCTGCACCAACTTCAAGCTGCGCAAGCTGATGCGCCGGGTGGCGCAGCATTACGATGCCGAGATGGCCAAGACCGGGCTGAAGACCACGCAGTATTCACTGCTGTCGCACGTGCTCAGGCTGGGGCCGCTGCGCCCCGGCGAACTGGCGCGGGTGATGGCGATGGATGCGTCGACGCTCACGCGCAATCTCAAGCCGCTGGTGGACGCCGGATGGATCACGGTCGGCGCCGGTGCCGACGCGCGCAGCCGCACCGTGGCGATCACCGACGCCGGCCGCGAAAAGCGGCAGGAAGCGCAGCGCCACTGGAAGGTGGCGCAGCAAGGCATCAACCAGCTGCTCGGCGCGAAGCGCGTGCTGGCGCTGCATGCGCTGATCGACGACACGCTCGAACTCCTCTCCAATGCCGCAGGCGATGACCATGAGTGACCACGAAAACAGGCGCTCACGCCGAGCTGCAAGAACACGGAAAAGATTTGGAGGAACGTCAAGCGTTTCCGTGACCAAGGCAAAGGCGAATTGGGTCAAAGCGCCAGGGCGTTGACCGAGGCATTCAGAAACGCTTCCCCATGAACGAGGCAGTGTCTCGCAGCAAATCCTGCAAGACGCGATATGCCGACAGACCATACGCCGCGCGCCGACTGGTTCGGCAGCCTTGTCCTTAGAACGCTTCCCAGTCGTTGCCGCCGCGAGCACTGTTGGACGCAAGCTGTTTCATCGTCCCTGCGCCAACCCGTTTCGGTGCGGGAGAACGATTCGATTGTTGCGGGCTCCCTGTTGCAGCTGCTTGCTTCATTGCGTAAGGTCCGGTGGCAGTCTGCGTCACTGCGTCCGGCGACAGCTTGAACACGCTGACCATGTTCGTCAATCCTTCGGTCTGCTGGTGCATGCTTTCGGCGGCGGCGGCGGCTTCCTCGACCAGTGCGGCATTCTGTTGCGTGGCCTGATCCATCCGCGCCAGCAACCCGCCGACCCGCTCGATGCCGACGGTTTGCTCCCGGCTTGCGGCCGCAATCTCACCGATGATGTCGGCCACGCGCTTGACGCTCGCCACCACTTCATTCATCGTCGCGCCAGCCTGGTCAACCAGTTTCGAGCCGTTCTGCACTTTCTCGACCGAGTCGCTGATGAGCGCCTTGATCTCCTTTGCTGCTCCCGCGCTGCGTTGCGCGAGGCTGCGCACCTCGGAGGCGACCACGGCAAAGCCGCGTCCCTGTTCGCCGGCGCGCGCTGCTTCGACGGCCGCATTCAAGGCGAGGATGTTGGTCTGGAACGCGATGCCGTCGATAACGGAAATGATATCCACGATCTTCTTGGCCGAGTCGTTGATCGACCCCATGGTCTGTACGACTTCGCCGACGACGGCGCCGCCCTTGCCCGCGACGCTCGACGCGGTGAGCGCCAGCTGGTTGGCCTGGTTGGCATTGTCGGCATTCTGCTTGACGGTGCCGGTGAGTTCCTCCATCGCCGACGCCGTTTCGGCCAGCGAACCGGCTTGCTGCTCGGTACGCGAGGACAGGTCGAGATTGCCGGCTGCGATCTGGCTCGATGCGTCGGCAATGGAATTGGTGCCGACGCGCACCTGGGCCACGATCCTGACCAGGCTTTCGTTCATTTCCTTGAGTGATACCAGCAATTGCCCGGTTTCATTTTCGGTATGGCCAGCTTCGATTCTGTTGGTCAGATCTCCGGAAGCGACTGTCTTGGCCACGCGCACGGCTTCCTGCAGCGGCCCGAGAATGCTGCGCATGATCATCCAGGCCAGGCCGACGCCGGCGCCGACCGACAGCGCGAGGATCGTGACGAGCAGCGCGGACGAGGATGCGATGCGGCTCTTGGCCGCGGCCTCATCGTCTGCGGCGCGTTTGACCGATATTTCCACGACCTTGTCGATCGCCTTGCGATGGGTTTCATAGGCGCCGTTGAGCTTGGTGACAGCTGCCGTGACAGCGCTAGCATCGCCGCCTTGTACGGCCGGAACGAGTTCATTGAAGGCGATGTTGTAGAAGGCAACCGCCGGCTCGTAGCTATCCTTGAGAAAGATGTCGCGCAACGGCTGCTCGAGGGTTTCCTTTGCCGTGATCCAGTACTCGTGCCGGGTGTCGTAGTCGCCCTTGAGCGTTTTCAGCCGGTCGATCAGTTTTGCCTGCTGCGGCTTGTCGGTCGCATCAGCCAGCTGCAGGGTAATCAGGTAGGACTCGATGATGTACTCGGGCGGCGGCAGGACATCGGCGATCAGATCCTTGCTTTGCACGATACGCTGGTAGATGGGGCCGTTGACTTTCAAGTCGTCGAGCGTCTTGAACGACCACAGGCCGTAGATGGTGAAGCCTGCGGCAAACAAACCCAGCAGCAGGATGAAACGCGTGCGTATCTTCAGCTTGGCGAAAGCCATGACATTGCTCCCTTGTGAAACGAATGTGCCATGCACGCCATATTCGTGTCGAGTATGGCGCTCCCGGGTATGCAGCGTTGTTGTCGCGGTAATGGATGTCAGCCCACGATCTCGTTCGTCTCATCAAGCCCATTTCCTGGCTTGACGTGAGTCTGTCGGTCTCGACCGGGATCAACATACGCTCGTCGAGCGTGCCCAGGCCGATCAGACAATCGTTATTGAGTGCGGTACCCGTCCCGGACTTGGTTTGACCGGGGCGGCCAAGAGCGAGCGAGGAGTTCGAGCCCAACGGCATCGAGGTTGCCGCGGAGTCGCCGGGGAAGGATGGTTTCGCTCATGATTTAATCCCATTGGCGTGTGGGATTGTTTATTTGTGAAAAGATTAGCAGAACAAACAATGAATATCAAAGGGACTGTTCAGGCCTCGGCAAAATACAACACGTCCTTCAAGGATGGCTGCGTGCTTCGGGTAACGTCAGATGCCCGTCGCCCGGTTCGGCATCGCTGCTGCGAACCGACCGAGCGCGTCCCGGCGAGCTCGAGGAGCGCCTCCCACCCGCATCCTCGCTATGCGCTTGCCGTCACGCGCACCGCGGCAAGGATCCACAGGACGACGAGCACCACGTTACTCGTGGCGAATGCCGCGAGGCGATGGATGACATTGTTATAGGTAAGGTGAATTGCGCTATGGACCAGGCGCAGCGCGACATAGGTCCATGCCAGTGCCAGGCTGGCCGGCCCGGTTGTGCCGCTCGTATGGATGATCAGGCAGACCACGTAGAACAAGACCGGCAGCTCGAGCAGGTTCATGTAGTTGCGGTTCGGGATGCTGACCGCCGGCGGAACGCGCGACGATTCCCCGAAACGGAAGTCTTCCACGCCGACTTCGCGCCTGAGCGCCGCACGGAAGCGGGCGACAGGCACGAGCAATAGAACCAGCACGGTCCAGAAGGCAAGCACAAACACCGGGTACAGGATAGAGATATTGCGCATGGCTGATGAAGATCGTTTTTGCCGGTTGACTACGCTGATCCGTCTCGTCAGCGAGGCCTGCGGCCGCTCCGAGATGTGCGTTGAATGAAGGAAAACTTGCAAACTAACAAGTCTCCATACCATAACACGTAAGGCATTCCAATGAATAAAGGATCGCCGAGCGGCGAGGCACGGGAAGGCGGTCGTGTTCTTGCCAAACCGCGGGGAAACGGCGCGAAGTTAAAATAGCGGATGACTCCGGGTGGCCGGGGCCGATACCCTTACACATGCAATTGCCAGGCTTTCAATCTCTTTCCGGACTTTCCCGGAAAATCTACGCAGCTTTCCTGATCACCACCATCATCCCGAGTGCGGTCGTCGGCATTATCGGCGGCTACTTTTCCCTGCGCGCGCTGCAGGACGAGACCTTGCGCAACCTGAACCAGGAAGTCACCATCCGCACCCAGGGCCTGGGCCGATTCTTCGACCAGTTGTCGGCGCAACTGTTGACGATGGCGAGCGAAGAAGCACTGGATGCGCTTTTTTCTGCCATCGGCGCGGACGACCAGGCGCGCAAGTCGGCCGCACTCAACCGCCTGCAGCGGGAATATGCGACCCTGGCCGGCTACTCGAGGTATGTCTACCAGATCCGGCTTCTCGACCACGACGGCCGGGAGGTCGTGCGTGTCGATCGCCGGCCGAAGGGGGTAACAGTGGTTCCCCCGGATGCGCTGCAGTACAAGGGCGACCGCTATTACTTCCGCGACGCGTTTGCGCTGGCGCCCGGCCAGCTTTACGTCTCGCCGCTGGATCTGAATATCGAGTTCGGCAAGGTGGAAACCCCGGAGCGGCCGGTGATCCGCGTGGCCACGCCGGTCGCGGGCCCGGATGGAAAGAAGGCCGGCGTCCTGGTGATCAACCTGCACGCCGACCTTTTGCTGGAGCAGGTGCAGCAGATGGCGGACGCACGCAAGGGAACCGCTTTCCTGCTGGACGTCTACGGCCACTACATGAGCCGCTCGCCCGGCGGCAGCGCCTCCGGATTCTCGATGGAACCGGTGGACCGGCTCGCGCGCCTGGTGCCCGCGTCGATCGGCCGCCGCCTGACCGAAGCCGAGCCCGGCGCCGGGCACGCCGACGGCTGGATCGTTGCGCAGGCGCCGATCGACTTCGCTCGGCGCGAACTGCCGGAAAATCCGAGGGGCAAATGGCGGCTTGCCGTGGCATATCCCGAGCGGGAGCTGCTGTTCGCAAGCGTCAATCTCGGTGTGCTTTATACGGCGCTGCTGGCCGCCCTGCTCGTGACCGCGATAGCCGGTTTCGTTCTCTCGCGCCGCCTGCTGCAACCGATTGCAGAACTGGCAGAAGAAACGTCGGCGATTGCGAGCGGCGACTTCACGCGGCGCGTCGCGGTCAAGGGAAACGACGAGATCGCCGCGCTGGGCGAAAAATTCAACGCGATGGCGGAGCGGCTGCAGGCGTCCGCGCGTGAAGGGAGCGCCTACCAGGAACGGCTGGAAGCGCAGGTGCTGGAGCGCACGCGCGATCTCGAGCAGGAGCGCGCCTCGCTTGAAGCGGTGATCGAGCACACCGCCGATGCCATCCTGTCGGTCGACATGCAAGGCCGGCTGCATCTGATCAATGCCGCGGGAAGCCGGCTGCTCGGCTCGGGAGCGGCTTCCGGCCAGCGCCTGGACGGACTCTGGCCGCAATGGCCGCAGGTCGCGGCGGATGCAGCTTTCGAGGCGACCCGCTGCGACCTGCAGCTGCAGGATCGCATCCTGTCCCTTGCGGTGACGCCGACCACCGCCGGTTTCATCGTCGTGGCCCGTGACGTCAGCCAGGAGCGGCGTTTCCTGGACGAGAAACGCATGCTCGACCGGCAGATGTTCCAGATGGAGAAACTGACAACCCTGGGGGAGCTGGCGATGGGGCTGGCGCACGAAATCGGAAACCCGCTGGCCGGCATGAAAGCGGTCGCGCAGGCGATGCAGTACGAGGAAGACGTGCCCGAGGGTTTGATGGAGGCGCTCAAGCGGATGGAGCACGAGATCGACCGGTTGTCCGGATTCCTGCGCAGCTTCCATGGCTTCGCGGCGCCGCAGCAACTGCATCCGGAGGCATGCCAGCTGTACGATGTGCTGGACGACGTGCTGTTCTGGGTGCGCAAGGACGCGAGAAACAAGGGCATCGCGATCGAGCAGAACGGGACCGACGCCCTCCCCGCCTTGTGGGCTGACGCGAACCAGCTCAAGCAAACCTTGCTGAACCTCGTGATCAACGCCGTGCATGCGATGCCGCAGGGCGGCACCCTTTCCATCAGCGCCGAAGCGGACGGCGCGCGCGCGCGGATCGCCGTCCGCGACACCGGAAGCGGCATTCCGTCCGACGCTATCCAGCATATATTCGAGCCATTCTTCACGACCCGCAGCGAGGGTTCCGGCCTCGGGCTGGCGATCGTGCGCAAGATCACGGAACAGCACCACGCGCGCATCGCCGTCGCAAGCACGCCGGGGCACGGAACGTGCTTTACCCTGGACTGGCCATTATTTGGGAAACACCATGCCTGACCCGATCCTGATCGTTGAGGACGACGCGACCATCCGCGTCACCGTCGCCAATTTCCTGAAGCGCCAGGGATTCGACATCAGCGTGGCCGAGGATGGGGCATCGGCGCTGAACTTGCTGAAACAGCAAAGCTTTCACCTGGTGCTGCTCGACTTGCGCCTGCCCGACATGAGCGGCATGGATATCCTGTCGAGGCTGCGGGAAGGTGAAGGCGCGGACCAGCCCCTGGTGGTGATCATGACGGCCTTTCCGGAGGTGCGCACCGCGGTCGCCGCGCTGAAGGCCGGCGCGTATGACTATATTCACAAGCCCTTTGATCTGGAAGACCTGCTCGAGCTGATCCGCCGCGCGCGCGAGACCTACCGGCTGCGCCGCGAGGTGGAATGGCGGCGCGTGCAAACCGCGAACAACGTCACCTACGGGATGATCGGCGAGAGCGCCGCGTTCCAGGCGATGATTGCGATGACGCACAAGATCGCGGCGGCTGGCCGGATCCCGGTGCTGATCCGGGGCGAGTCTGGCTCGGGCAAGGAACATATCGCGCAGGCGGTGCACGGCGCGTCGCCGCGCGCGGAAGGTCCGTGGGTGACGCTGAATTGCTCCGCGCTGCCGGAAGGCTTGCTCGAGTCGGAAATGTTCGGCCACGAACGCGGCGCGTTCACCGACGCCAAGCAGGCAAAGCGCGGGCTGCTCGAACTGGCCGACGGCGGCACGCTGTTCCTCGACGAGATCGGCGACCTGTCGCTGGCGCTCCAGCCCAAACTGCTGCGGGTACTGGAAACCCAGACCTTCCGCCGCCTCGGCGGGCAAAAGGAGATCCGCGCCGATGTGCGCTTCGTCGCCGCCACCCACCGCAACCTGCCGGAAATGGTAAAGGCCGGGACCTTCCGGGAAGACCTGTACTACCGGCTTAACGTCGGCGCGATCGACGTGCCGCCGCTGCGCGAGCGCAGGGAAGACATCCTGCCGCTGGCGCGCCATTTCCTGTCGCGAGCCGCTCCTGCTCTCGGCGCCCCGATCGAGCTGGCCGACAGCGCCGCTCCCTGCCTCGTCGCGTACCCTTGGCCAGGGAATATCCGCGAGCTGCGCAACGTGATGGAACGGGCCGCCATTCTCTGCGGCGGCGGCATCATCACGCTGGATCACCTTCCGCGCGAGTTGTCACGCCGGCATGCCGCGCCGGGGACGCTCGGCTGGGAAGCGCCGCGCGACAAGATCAAGACGCTCGCGGAAATGGAGGCGGATTACATCCGCACGGTGCTGTTCCATTGTGGCGGCAACAAGACCCGCGCGGCCGAGCTGCTGGGCATCAGCCGGCTGACCCTGCGCAGCAAGCTGCGCGAGCACGGGGAAGCCGACGCCGGCGACGCGTAGCCGTACCCCGCCAGTGTTGTCATTCCATCCGACCTGCCCCCGCGTCGTCGCAAGCGGTAAGAAACTGACCGGCCACCTCCTGATCGTCCGGTAAGTTTCTTACCGCCCGAAACCCCCTTCCGGATCCTTTTCCCCCTCCATTCTCATCTTTGGTTACTGGTATGAAACCTGCCATAGGAGGTTCACCGTAGGGCTGTTCCTACAGGTCTCCTACCGAAGAAGGAAGGGATATGAAAAGCACCAATCTGAAGCGCACGATGCTTGGCCTGAACGGCCTGATGCTCGTGACCGCGTTCGCATTCGCTCCCGGCGCCGCCCGCGCGCAAGGCGCAGACCTCGCCGCGATGCCCGAGGTGAAGCCGGGCAAAGCCGAAATGATCGAACTGGGCAAGCATTTATTCTTCGACAAGCGGCTGTCGGGCGACATGGGCGTCTCCTGTGCCAGCTGCCACGCACCCGACAAGGGTTGGGGCGACGGCAAGGCGTTGTCGTCCGGCTATCCGTCGATGGAATACTTCCGCAACGCGCCCACCGTGTTGAACAGCAAGCACCGCAAGCGCTTCCTGTGGGACGGCCGCCTCGACGGCAGCGACGCCGGCACGCTGGTGCGCGACATGGTCACCGAAGCCCACACCATGAACGGCGACGGCCGCCTGGTGCAGGAGCGCCTCAAACAGGTGCCGGAATACGTCGCGCTGTGGGAGAAGGCTTTCAGCAAGGGCAGCGATCCGTACAGCCCGCGCATGTTCAACGCCGTCGGCGAGTTCATCAAGAGCCTGGAAACCACCAACGCGCCGTTCGACAAATTCATCAAGGGCGATGCCGGCGCGATCAGCGAGGAAGCGCGTGCCGGTTATGCGCTTTTCAAGGGCAAGGCCAACTGCGCATCCTGCCATAACGGCCCGATCGGCTCGGACGGCCAGTTGCACAAGACCGGCGTGCCCGAGCATCCGGACGTGCTGAAGAACCCGCTGCGCACCATCACCATGCTGCGCCACTACGCGACTTCCGGCATGCCCAACTACATGAATGCGCGCACCGACGTCGGCTTCTATGCGATCAGCAAGGACCTTAGGGATGCCGGGAAATTCCAGACCGCGCAGCTGCGCGACCTGAAATACACCGCGCCCTACATGCACAACGGCGTGTTCGCGACGCTGGATGAGGTGATCGACTTCTACAACCGCGGCGGCGGCCAGGGATCGCTGCTCAAGCCGCTGAACCTGAGCGCCGGGGAAAAGCAGGCGCTGAAAGCCTTCCTGCTGACGCTGTCGGGCGATCCGGTGGTCGTGAAAGACCCGGGCCAGCCGGACATGCAGATCCGCGCGAACTATGGCAAGAACTGAGGACTCCACCATGAAACCCATGATCAAACTCGGCATGGCACTGATCGGCTCCCTAAGCATCGGACTGTCCGCCTACGCGGCAGGCGCGAAGCCTGCCCCGCTCGGCCCCCTGCCCCCGCCGTCTATCCCGAAAGACAATCCCAACACGCCGGAGAAAGTCGAACTCGGCAAAAAGCTGTTCTGGGATGCGCGCCTGTCCGGCGACGGCTCCTCGCCGTGCGTGGTCTGCCACCTGCCGCAGCTGGGCTGGGGCGACAACCTCGACATTTCGCGCGGCTACCCCGGTACGCGCCACTGGCGCAACTCGCAGACCATCCTGAATTCCGCCTACTACAACAAACTGTTCTGGGAAGGCTCCACCACCAGCCTCGAAGGCCAGGCCGCGGGCGCCGCGGAAGGCGCGATCGCCGGCAACGGCGATCCGTCGGTGATGGAAATGCGCATGCGCTTCCTGCCCGAATACGTGGCCGAGTTCAAGATGGTGTTCGGCACCGAGTGGCCGCGCATGAACGACGCGTACCGGGCGATGGCCGCGTACCAGCGCACCATCGTGACCGATGCGAAGAAGGTGCCGTTCGACCGCTATATGGCGGGCGACAAGGGCGCGCTCAACGCCTCGCAGAAGCGCGGCATGGCGCTCTATAACGGCAAGGCGAACTGCCTGTCCTGCCACAGCGGCCCGCTCGCTTCCGACCAGAAGTTCTACGCGCTCGGCGTGCCGGATCATCCCGCCTTCAAGAACGACGTGATCACGCAGGTGACGCACCGCTGGCAGTGGTACCAGAAGGGCATGCCCGAATCGGCGTACCGCAACGGCGCGGACGATGCCGGCCTCTACTACGTGACCAAGAACCCGAAGGATATCGGCAAGTTCCGGGTGCCGTCGCTGCGCGAGCTGAAATACACGGCGCCGTACATGCACAACGGCGTGCTGGCCACGCTGGCCGACGTGGTCGACTTCTATGACCGCGGCGGCGGCGTTGCCGCCAACAAGAGCCCGCTGATCAAGCCGCTGAAGCTGAGCGCGCAGGAGAAGAAAGACCTGGTGGCCTTCCTCGAAGCGCTTTCGATGGATACGCCGCTGCTGCACGACGCACCGAAGCTGCCCGGCGATTACCAGCCCCTCCCGCAGCCCGCCGCACCGGCCAACTAAGGATAACGACCATGAGCAACAAGACCATTCAGATCAAACAGGACCATGCGCACGAGCATGAGGGCGAGCGCGCCTGCATGAGCCGCCGCAGCTTCCTGCTCGCCGGCGCCTCGCTGGTGTCGCTCGCGGCGGTCGGCGCGGTTCCGGCCACCGCCTTTGCGGCGCCGGTGCATGTGCTGAAGAAGGAATACACGAAAGTGAAGATCGGCACCGTCTCCGGCCTGCAAAAGGGCAAGCCGATCGAATTCGCGTATCCGTACCCGGACGTCCAGAACATCCTCGTCAAGCTGGGCACGGAAGCCGGCGGCGGGGTCGGACCGGCGCACGACATCGTCGCATTCAACCAGCAATGCACCCACATGGGCGGCCCGATGCAGGGCACCTACAAGGACGCGTACCAGGCGCTGGGCCCCTGCCCGCTGCACCTGACCACGTTCGACCTGACCCGTCACGGGATGGTGATTTCCGGACATGCCACCGAAGCGCTGCCGCAGATCGTGCTCGAAGTCCAGGGCAACGATATCTACGCAGTCGGTGTGATGGGACTGATTTACGGCTACGCGGCCAACACCGCGAAGCGCGGCTGACAGGAGATTGACATGAGCGACAAGAAACCAGACAGCATGATCGTGCCCGACCAGGTGCCGCTGCCGCCGAAGAACGCCGAGGTGTTCACCACCGCCTGCGATTATTGCACCGTCGCCTGCGGCTACAAGGTATACCGCTGGCCGGTGGGCAAGGACGGCGGCGCAAGGGCATCCGAGAACGCATTGAAGGCCGACTTCCCGCACCGCACCATGATGGGGCCGTGGGTCAACCCCAACCAGCACAACGTCATCAGCCACAAGGGCAAGCCGCATCACGTGGTGATCGTGCCGGACCGCGACGCTACCGTGGTCAACCCCGGCGGCAACCATTCGATCCGCGGCGGCACGCTGGCGCAGAAGTGCTTCAACCCGGACAAGAAGACGCGTGACCGCCTGCAGCATCCGATGATCCGCGTCAACGGCAAGCTGACCCCGGTGAGCTGGGACCTGGCCACCGACGTGATGGCCGACATCTCGAAGTACATCCTGTCGAAATACGGCGAGCACGCGTGGGCAATCAAGATGTACTCCTACCAGTACTTCGAGAACACCTACGCGATCACCAAGCTCGGCATGACCTCGATCGGCACGCCGTCCATCGCGCCGCATGACAAGTGCACCAACACCAACGACGCGACCGGCCTCGACGACGCCGGCATCGATTCCTTCGCCGCCTCCTACCAGGACTGGGCCGACTGCGAAGTCGCCTACCTGTCGGGCGTGGACCCGTATGAAACCAAGACCACGCTGTTTACGCAGTGGATGATGCCGGGTGACAAGAAATTCATCTTTGTCACCCCGCACAAGACCATGGGCGTTGCCTGGGCAGTGCAATCCGGGCGCGGCATCTGGCTGCCGATCACGCCGGGCACCGATACCGTGCTGCACATGGCGCTGGCGCGCATCATCATCGAGAACAACTGGCAGGACCAGGCCTTCATCGACAAGTGGATCGCGAACCAGTGGGAAGTCGAAGCCGGCTACGGCCGCGGCACCCGCAACACCGGCTGGCAGTGGCGCACCACCTGGGGCACCTGGCAGTCCGACTGGGCCGACTACAAGAAATTCATCCTCGCGCAGGAAGAATCGAAGCTGGATGTGGCGGCCAGGATCACCGGCCTGAACGAGGACGATATCCGCAAGACCGCGGAATGGATCGCCAAGCCCAAGGCCGACGGCAGCCATCCGAAAACCTCGTTCATGCTGGAGAAAGGCAACTACTGGTCCAACAACTACATGAACACCGCCTCGCTGGCCTCGCTCGGCCTGATCTGCGGTTCCGGCAACCGCCCGGGACGCATGATCTCGCGCGGCGGCGGCCACCAGCGCGGCATGATGAGCGCCGGCGGCGGCTCCGGCTGGCTGTCGCCGGAAAAATACCCCGGCCGCCGCAAGAAGGACTTCAACCTCGACCGCTGGTTCATGGCTGGCGAAGTGAAGTTCGCGTGGGTGTTCGGCACCACCTGGGTCGCGGCGATGATGGCGTCGAACGCGCTGGCGGACCGCATGCGCGAACTCACGCGCGGCAATGCGCACCAGATCGCCAGCCTCGACCGCGCGACGATCTTCGAAACCCTGAAGAAGCGCGTCGATTC
>NZ_DASPLS010000023.1:0-30752 GCF_035627455.1 Noviherbaspirillum sp. | reverse complement strand
AGGAGGCTAAGCAGCGTGGCAGGCTGCGCGGACTCGGCTACTCCACCTACATCGAGGCCTGCGGGCTGGCGCCGTCGAACATTGCCGGCGCCCTGGGTGCGCGCGCAGGACTGTATGAAGTTGGCGAAATCCGTGTACATCCCACCGGCAGCGTCACCGTATTTACCGGGTCGCACAGCCACGGACAGGGACATGAAACGACCTTCGCCCAGGTCGTCTCCAGCCGGCTCGGCATTCCGTTCGAACAGGTCGACATCGTGCACGGCGACACCGGCCGCGTGCCCTTCGGCATGGGCACGTACGGATCGCGTTCGCTGGCAGTCGGCGGATCGGCAATCATGAAGGCACTCGACAAGATCGAAGCCAAGGGCAAGAAGATCGCTGCCCACATTTTGGAAGCATCGGCCAGCGACATCGAGTTCAAGGACGGCAAGTTCACGATCATCGGGACCGACCGCAGCGTGCCGTTCGCACAGGTTGCGCTGTCCGCCTATGTGCCGCACAACTATCCGCTCGACAAGCTGGAGCCCGGACTGAACGAGACGGCTTTCTACGATCCGGCCAATTTCACCTTCCCGGCAGGCACGCATATCTGCGAAGTGGAAGTCGACCCGGAAACCGGCGTTGTGGAGGTGGTCGCGATGACCGCCGTCGACGATTTCGGAAACATCATCAATCCGATGATCGTCGAAGGCCAGGTCCACGGCGGGCTTGCACAGGGCATCGGGCAGGCCTTGATGGAGAACTGCGTCTACGACCGCGAGAGCGGCCAGCTGCTGTCGGGCAGCTACATGGATTATGCAATGCCGCGCGCCGAGGACCTGCCCGATTTCAAGGTCGGCAATCGCGTCACGCCCTGCACGCACAACCCGCTGGGCGTCAAGGGTTGCGGCGAAGCGGGCGCGATCGGATCGCCGCCGGCCGTCATCAATGCCGTCATCGACGCGCTCTCGCCATTGGGCGTGACGCATCTGGACATGCCGGCGTCGCCGGAACGGGTGTGGCAGGCGATCCAGTCGGCAAGCAAGTCCGCGCAAGCAGCCGCCAGCCAGCCCGCATGAGGAGAACAGCATGTACGCATTCGAACTGCATCAACCCAAGAGCATCAGCGAGGCGGTGGCCCTGCTTGCCGCACCCGACAGCCGGCCGCTGGCCGGAGGGCAGACCCTGGTCGCGGCGATGAGGCTGCGGCTGGCCGCGCCGGCAAGGCTGGTCGATCTTGGCGGGATCGCCGAACTGCGGGGCATCCGGCTGGAAGGCGACGCGCTGGTCATCGGCGCCGGCAACTGCCATGCCGAGATCGCGGAATCGGCCGAAGTCAGGCAAGCGATTCCCGCACTGGCCTGGCTGGCCGGCGACATCGGCGACCTTCAGGTGCGCAACCTCGGCACGCTGGGCGGCTCTCTCGCCAACAACGATCCGGCGGCCTGCTATCCGGCGGCCGTGCTCGGACTGAACGCGAGCATCCGCACCGACCGGCGCACCATCGCGGCCGACGACTTTTTCACTGGCATGTATGAAACCGCGCTGGAATCCGGCGAGATCATCACCGGCGTGCAGTTTCCGGTGCCCGAGAGGGCGGCCTACATCAAGTTCGTCAATCCGGCTTCGCGCTTTGCGCTGGTAGGCGTGTTCGTCGCCCGCGGAAAAGACGGCCGCGTGCGCGCGGCCGTGACCGGCTGCGCCGGCTGTGCGTTCCGTGTCGCGGACCTGGAACAGGCGCTCGAGGCCGATTTCTCCCCCGACGCCGCCAAGGCGGTGCGGGTGTCGCCCGACGGCCTCAGTTCCGATATGCATGCCAGCAGCGCATACCGGGCGCACCTGATCCCGATCCTCGCGGCGCGCGCCGTCGCCAAGGCGCTTGAATGAGCATGCATTGCTGAAAAAGGTTTTCCGGGCCACCCCATGCCACCACACCGCGTACCGGCCTCCATCGACGAAGTGGCGCAGCTGCTGGCATCGCAGCAATACATTGCCGGACGCCATCTGGCGACCACGCTGCATCTGGCGATGCGCCTGGGCCGGCCGCTGTTTCTCGAGGGCGAGGCGGGAGTCGGAAAGACCGAGGTGGCCAAGGCGCTTGCGGCGGGATTGGGGCGCAGGATGGTGCGCCTGCAGTGCTACGAAGGCCTGGACATCGCGAACGCGGTCTACGAATGGAACTATCCGCGCCAGATGATCGAGATCCGCCTGGCCGAGGCGGCGGGGCAGGCATCGAAGGAACGGCTGGAAGCGGATATCTTCACCGACCGTTTCCTGATCAAGCGCCCGCTGCTGCAGGCGCTGGAAAGTACGGACGGCGATCCTCCGGTGTTGCTGATCGACGAGCTCGACCGCGCCGACGAGCCCTTCGAGGCCTATCTGCTGGAAGTGCTGGCCGAGTACCAGGTCACGATCCCGGAACTCGGCACCATCCGGGCGGAGCAGCCGCCGCTGGTCGTCATTACCTCCAACCGGACGCGCGAAATCCATGATGCGGTCAAGCGCCGCTGCTTCTATCACTGGGTGGACTACCCGGACAAGGAAAGGGAGCTGGAAATCGTCCGGCGCAAGGCGCCGCAGGCTGCCGACACGCTCAGCCGCGAAGTGGTGGCCTTCATCGCCCGCCTGCGCGGGATGGCGCTCTACAAGGCGCCGGGCGTGGCGGAAACCATCGATTGGGCCACCGCGCTGGCAGCCCTGGACAAGACGGTGCTGGACCCGGAAGCGGTACACGCGACGCTGGGCGTGGTGCTCAAGTACGAGGACGACATTGCCAGGCTGGATGCCGGAACCGTCGCGCAATTGCTCGGCGATGTACGCGGCGAAGCGGCGGGGTGGCCATGAGCATCGCCGCGCCAGCCGACAATGCCGCAAAGCTGGCGGAAAACGTGGTGCATTTCGCACGGGTGCTGCGCCGTGCCGGCATGCCGATCGGACCGGCCAGGGTGCTCGATGCCTTGCATGCGCTGCAGGTCGTCGGCGTGGAGCGGCGGGACGATTTCTATTACGCGCTGTCGACCGTCCTGGTCGACCGGCACGACCAGCAGGTGATCTTCGACCAGGCGTTCGATCTGTTCTGGCAGGATCCGGCCCGTGCGCAGCAGTCGCAACAGCTCAGGGACCTCCTGAGCGGCGTGCATACGCCGGTTGCCAGGGAATCGCCGGTGGCGCCGCGCGTCGCGCAGGCGATGCGGCCGATCGCGCAACGCCAGGCGGCATCCGGCAGCCCGCCGCCGGACATCAGTTTCGATGCCGCAATGACCGTGTCGCGGCGCGAAGTGCTGCATACCAAGGATTTTGCCGCGATGACGCCGGACGAACTGGCCGAGACCCGCAGACTGATCGGCGCGATGCGCATGCCGCTGCCTGAAATTCCCAGCCGCCGGGCCAGAGCCGTCCTGCAGGGCAGCCGGGTCGATCTGCGCGGCAGCCTGCGCCGCATGATCAAGGCGGCGGACGGCTTCGTTGACTTGCGCTATCGAAGCCCGCGCGCGCGGCCGGCGACGCTGGTCATCCTGTGCGACATTTCCGGATCGATGGACAGCTATACGCGCATGCTGCTGCATTTCATCCATGCGCTGTCCAACAGCGGCAGCCGGGTCCACACCTTCCTGTTCGGCACGCGGCTGTCGAACATCACCCGTTCGCTGCGCGACCGCGATGTCGATATTGCGCTCGCCCAGGTCACGCGCCAGGTTGCCGACTGGGCCGGCGGCACCCGGATCGGCGCCTGTCTGCGCGAATTCAACCGATGCTGGGCGCGCAGGCTGCTGGGGCAGGGCGCCGTCGTGCTGCTCATCACCGACGGTCTGGACAGCGACGACGCCAGTGAGCTTGGCAGCGAGATGGAGCGGCTCAGGCTCTCGTGCCGGCGGCTGATCTGGCTCAATCCGCTGCTGCGCTATGCGGGATTCGAAGCCAGACCGGGCGGCATCCGCGCCATGTTGCCGCATGTCGACCTGTTCCTGCCCGTGCACAACCTGAGCAGTCTGGCCAGCCTGGGCGCGGTGCTGAACGGCGCCGGACATCGACAGCCTTCACCAGGGAGCCGGGCGCCGCATCCGGCAGGAGAGCGACATGGAAATATCTAAGGTTCAAATCGTGCCGGCCTCGCCGGACCGGGTCTGGGCGGCACTCAACGATCCGCAATTGCTGCAGGCCTGCATCACCGGATGCGAAGCGATGGAACGCATCGCGGACAACGAATACAGGATTGCAATGAAGGTCAAGGTCGGCCCGGTGAACGCGAAATTCACCGGCAAGATCTCCATCGTCGACCTGAAGCCGCCCGAGTCTTACACGCTCAATTTCGAGGGGCAGGGCGGGATGGCCGGTTTTGCAAAAGGCGTCGCCACCGTCGCGCTCTCCGCGGAAGGCGAAGCGACCAGACTGGCATATACCGCATCCGCGCAGATCGGCGGCAAGCTGGCGCAGATCGGCTCGCGCCTGGTCGACGGCGCCGCGCACAAGACGGCGGCCGACTTCTTCGCCGCGCTTGCCCGGGAGCTGGACTCGGCCCCGGACGCTCCAGCCGCACACGACGAGAGTTTGAACACGAATGCTCAGGATGCTTCCGCTGCGCACGAGGACAAGCCCCAGGCAGATGTTGCGGAGGCTTTCGTGCCGGCCGCCCCGCAGCCGGATGCGACGCAGATTTCGCCGGCGCCGGCTCCCGGATCACAGGCTCCCCCCACCTGACCGGAGGCTTGTTCCGGGATGGCGCGGGAAATTCCGGAAAGGTGTCCGGTTATCCATGCAGGCATTACCAGCTCAAGAGGAGACGAAAAATGGTCGACGACGCGAAGGGATTCAGGGTCTGGAATGTTCAGATGCAAGAAATCGAATCGGAGGCAAGGGCCCACGACGGCACCGCCGAAACCGAGCAGAAGGCGGTGATGTCCGCGTCCGTGGAATGCCTGAAATGCGGCAACACGTGGACCGCGAGCGAAGGCGCCGATGAAAAGACGATGACCAATGTGCTTGGCGGCGTCGTCATCTCATGCCCCAGGTGCCAGCAGACCGAAGGGGTGCAACGCCCGGACTTCCAGTAAGGCGGAAACGAATCAGGCTTCCGGCGCCGTTTTATGCTGCTTTCGCGGAAAACCCGCTTGATATAACGCAGGAGCCGGCTCCTCGCCGCTTTACATCGGGGCTGGAAAATCAACACTGGACAATACCCGACAGTGTGCGGCGTCTTGCTGAACGGCTTGAGCGACGGAGGCTACCATGCGCGTGCTTGTCACTGGTGCGAACGGGCATCTCGGCTACATGCTGGTCAAGAATCTGGTCGAGGCAGGGCATGCGGTCAGGGCGAGCGTCCGATCGCTGGCCGATGCCCGCAAAACTTCCCGTCTGGAGGCCTTTTCCGATGTAGAGATCGTCGAGGCACAGCTTGCCCGGTGGGATCAGATGCGCGCCGCGATGGACGACCGGGAAGTGGTTTTTCATGCGGCGGCGGTATATGCCTATACCGAACCGGAGCGCGATCGCGAAATGATCGAAGCCTCGGTGCAAGGCGCGGAAACGGCGGTGCGCTGCGCCGCCGACGCAGGCGTGCGGAAGCTGGTGCTGACGTCGTCCATGGTTACCGTACCGCTGACCGCGCCCGGCGCGCCGCCAATAGATGAAACCGCATGGACGGACGACCTGCGTGTGCCCTATATCCGGGCCAAGACCGAAGGCGAACGCAACGCCTGGCGGGTTGCCCGTGAATGCGGCCTCCACATGGTCGCCGTCCTCCCCGGTGCGATACTCGGACCGGGATTCGTCCGCAACACGCCATCCATCGACGTGGTGGAAATGATGGCGCGGGGCGCCTTGCGCATGGGCGTTCCGGACATGAATTTCCCGCTGGTGGACGTGCGGGATGTTGTGCATGCCCATCTGCTTGCGGCGGAGAAGGAGTGCGAGGGGCGCTTCATCGTCTGCAACGATGCCCTGCCTTCGCTGCGCGAGATGGTCGAGACGCTGCACGAAATCGATCCTTCCATCCCGCTGCCGATGATGACGCTTCCCGATTTCATGATCCGATTCCTCCCCGCCTTCGACAGGCTCAATCATCTGATGCTGCATTCTCCGCTTACCGCATCGCCCGAGTTCATGCAAATGACCAGGGGCAAGCGCTGGAATGCCAGCAACCGCCGCATCAAGGAGGTGCTCGGCTGGGAACAAACGATTTCCATGTACACCAGCATTGCGGATACGTTGGGGGTTCTGCGCCAGCGCCAAGGCGCTGCCGCCGGTCGGAAGATGACACAGAACGCTTGAATACGGGTGCGGTACCGGGCAGGAGCTGGCGCAAGTCCTGTGCGCCTGATTTGGAGCATCGGTGAGAGGCATGGTGCCGGCCCGGGATAGAGGAAGAATGCCGCGCGGCCGTCAAAGGAGCACCTGGATTTCCCCAAGTAAAACCCGACAGCATGCCCGCTTATTTATTGCTTAAGCTGCACATTTCCGGACTGCCCTGATTGTCCATTCCGTCCTGTGCGTGCTTTGAGACAGCTGAAAAATTGGTGTATATTAATAACCATAATACCTTTATGGTAATTGGCTTATTGATAAAGAGCCGCCTGAACCAGATTCATCGGCGGTTTGTTGCATTTTTCGTCATCGTCAATTCATCTGCTTCAACTTGGGGAGGAGGCATATGGAGTGCGGGGAAACATCCGCGGCCAACCAGGCCCTTTCAGAGTATCTTGCCTTCACCCTCGGCAAGGAAGAATATGGCATCAACATCCTGAGGGTTCAGGAAATACGCGGCTATGAAAGCGTCACGCATATCGCCAACGCGCCCGATTTCATCAAGGGTGTGATCAACCTGCGCGGCATCATCGTGCCCATCGTGGACATGCGCATCAAGTTCAGGCTCGGCCAGCCGACGTATGACCAATTCACCGTCGTCATCATCCTTAACGTGGCTAACCGCGTGATCGGGATGGTCGTCGACAGCGTGTCGGACGTGATCACGCTCGACCGCGAGCAGATCAAGCCGCCGCCGGAAGTGGGAACTGCGCTCGACACGGACTACCTGATCGGCCTCGGCAGCATCAACCAGCGCATGGTCATCCTCGTGGATGTCGAACGGCTGATGGCATCGAGGGAAATGTGCCTGCTCGAGCCCCTTGCTGCCTGATTAGCCGGCACGCATACACCATCCAAGCAACCTGTATCTAAGGAAAAAAACAATGTTTAAAGACATGAAGGTCGGTACACGCCTGATCCTTGGCTTCCTGACATTAACGATCCTTGGCGCCATCGTCGCCGGTATCGGCATCTTCAACATGGGGCGCATCAATGCCGCTGCCGAAAGCCTTTACGAGAAAGAGCTGCTCGGCCTGTCGCACGTAAAGGAAGCCAACATCAACCTCATCTACATGGGCCGCTCCCTGCGAAATGCGCTGCTTGCCGCCTCGGAAGAGGACCGCAGGAAGTTCCTCGACGATGTCGACAAGAACAAGAAGAGCATGTACGGCAACCTCGAGAAGGCGCGGCCGCTGTTTTATACCGAGAAGGGCAAGCAGCTGTTCTCGGAACTCGACAGCGAACTGAAGAACTATGAACCCCTGCTTGCCGACCTCTTGAAGAAGGCGACCGCCGAACAGGTGCAGCAGAACCGCGAGTCGGTCGAATTCCTGTTCAAGACCTTCGCGCCTCGGTCGAACGCACTCGACGACAAGCTGACCGAACTTAGCAAGGTCAAGGAAACGAATGCCGGCCGTGTGTCGGCGCAGAACCATGACCTCTACGAAAGCAGTACCGCATTCATGATCATGCTGGTCATCGGCGGCGCGCTTGCCGGCCTGGCACTTGGCGTGATCATCACCCGCAGCCTGACGCGCCAGCTCGGCGGCGAACCGGCCTATGCCGCGGCAATCGCCGATCGTATCGCCTCGGGCGACCTCATTGTCAACGTTAACCTCAGGCCGGGCGACCAGTCCAGCATGCTGTTTGCAATGAAGAAGATGCGCGACAGCCTGGCCACGATCGTCAGCCAGGTGCGCACCGGCACGGACGCAATTGCCTCCGCATCGAGCCAGATTGCGTCGGGCAACCTCGACCTGTCCTCGCGCACCGAGCAGCAAGCCAGCTCGCTGGAAGAAACCGCCTCGTCGATGGAGGAGCTGACCTCCACCGTCAAGCAGAATGCCGACAATGCGCGCCAGGCGAATCAGCTCGCCATGTCCGCCTCCGATGTGGCAAGCAAGGGCGGCGCCGTCGTGTCGCAGGTGGTCGACACGATGGGCTCGATTAATGAATCGGCGCGCAAGATCGTCGACATCATCAGCGTAATCGACGGCATCGCCTTTCAAACCAACATCCTCGCACTGAATGCCGCGGTGGAAGCCGCGCGCGCAGGCGAACAGGGCCGCGGCTTTGCAGTGGTGGCCGCCGAGGTGCGCAACCTGGCGCAGCGTTCGGCCAGCGCGGCCAAGGAAATCAAGGCCTTGATCGACGATTCGGTGGAAAAGGTCGATGCCGGCGCGAAGCTGGTCGACCAGGCGGGCGCCACCATGGAAGAGATCGTCGAGAGCGTCAAGCGCGTGACCGACATCATGGGCGAGATCACCTCGGCAAGCCAGGAGCAGACCGCCGGCATCGAGCAGATCAACCAGGCGATCACGCAAATGGATGAAGTGACCCAGCAGAACGCTTCACTGGTGGAAGAGGCAGCCGCCGCGTCCGAAGCGCTGCAGGAACAGGCCGGCAAGCTGTCGCAGCTGGTCAGCGTGTTCAAAGTGGACGCGGGGACGGTGGCAGCACCTGCGGGCACCAGCCGAGCTGTGCAGCCGGTCAAAACGACGACGCCAAACCCAGCCCCGGCCACGAAGCCGGGCAATAAACCCGCGCCGGCAGAAAAGGTCAGGCAGTTAGCGGTGGCAACGTCAGCGGCCAATGGCGATTGGGAAGAGTTCTGATGCCCATCCATTTAAAGCGGGGCAAGAATTCAGTGCATCGGATTCTGAATCAGGATGGACATCAAGCTCCATTCGTATGGCAGTCTTGACGCAATACTGCGGGGCGCCATCCTCTTGTATGGGGGATAAGCGCAGAGTGTCCTGCGATAAAGCTTTGCGCTGCGTGAGTCCGCGAAGATGGGAAGCCCTGAACAAGACTGGCCAGGCACGGCTGCCTTGCCTTGTGCAACGGGCACGACTGATCGGTCGTGCCCATGCATTTAGCGGCTGCCAGATTGTTGTTGCATTTCATCGTCCTCAGGGTCCTGGGTGTTTACGAGCTGGCCGCGTATTGCACCGCCCGGATATACCGAGTTATGAACGTTGACGTAGAAGTTCGATGGATTTTTCAGGATGCGCTGGACGATACCTGCTTCCCCTGTCGGAAACTTCCCGGCCTCGCCTTCCGTCAGGCAGTCTGCGGCTTGCCCATTCTGCGGCCATGCAAGATTGGCGACGATCGGCCCGTTGGTGCCACGCGTGCCTTCATGAATGTGTGCTGCGCGGCCGCCTCCCGGGGGCTGCTCCAGTTCGGCTACTCTCCTCACGTCAACCAGCGCGTAGCATAGCGTCTTTGGGTCATCGTCAATGCCGAACACGTATGCCTGGGCGCGTCCGTTCGGGTCGCCAACGATCGCAGTATTGGAAGCGTCGGCAGGCACTTCTTCGAGCCCGTTAAGCTGGGCTTCCAGCACGTCATTGACATGGCCCGCCGCTGCATGGGGCGCCCAGGCTGCCATCGACAACAGGCCAGCTGCGGCGACCGACTGATATCCACCAAGTAGTTTCATAGTCTCTTCCTTAAAGATTGTTGAAATACCCGCGTTTCAACCGCTATAGCTTCGGCCGAAGGATATTGCCGGCACAACTGAATCAGACGTCACAGCACAGGAGAGCGCGAGAGAAAGACAGGTTGAGCAGACCGTAGCGTTCAACCTGCCGGGAATGGTTGATACATTTTGTAACGCCTCGTTCAGCCCAGACTGGCAGGAGTTGACAAATATCACGAGCTTTTGGGCGGCGGAAACCATGAAGCCCGCTTGCACCCGAAAAGACCTCTGCAGTTCTTCGCCTCGAGCAACTTCTAAGCCGGCAGCTTTACGAGTGGCGCAATGTTTTAGTCGGGCATGGCGTGTTCCGCCGTGCAAGCAGCCCCCGTGCAAGAAGTGTCATTCGCGTGGACACGGGTTGGGGCGGCATCTGTCTTCGCTGCATACACCTCAGGAGTGCCGGAGCCGGAAATGCCCGCTTCGACGCGGCTTCCGGAGATGGAACGATACTTGCGAATCTCGTAACAGGCACCTTCCGTCATCGGGACGACACCACAACTTCCAGAGGATCGCAGGGGACGTCGCGGACAAGGCATCACGCATCCGCTGCCGGCTCGTACGAGGAAACGTAGAAAACTGCGCCATCTCGTGCAGCTGCACACTTGACTAAAACACGGAGAGCAACTCATGAAGCAGCCCATACGTATCGCAATGACCGCAATGGCCGCTGCAGCCGCAACCCTTCTCTCGGGTCCGGCAGCAGCCCAGATTTCCGACGATACCGTGAAGATTGGCGTGATCGTCGACAAGACCGGTGTCTATTCCGCAAATGGAGGCCCGGGCGCCGTCAGGGCCGTCGAACTGGCGGTCAAGGACTTTGGCGGCACGGTCAACGGCAAGAAGATCGAGGTGGTCTCCGCCGACTACCAGAACAAGGTCGACATCGCCCTTTCCAAGGCCCGCGAGTGGATCGACAGGGACAATATGGACATGATCATCGAATCCACCGACTCGGCGGCTTCCATCGCGATGCAGAAACTCGGCGCGGAAAAGAAGCGCGTGATGATCTTCGCCGGTTCGGCCACCACCGCGCTGACCAACAAGGAGTGTTCTCCCTATGGTATCCACTATGTGTATGACACCTATGCGCTGGCTACCGGCACCGGCCGCGCGGTCATGAAGGACGGCGGCGACTCCTGGTATTTCATCACCGCCGATTACGCCTTCGGCTCTTCGCTGGAGAGGGACACCACGCGCGTGATACAGGAAATGAACGGCAAGGTGCTCGGCACCGTCAAGCATCCGCTGTCGGCGCCGGATTTCTCTTCTTTCCTGTTGCAGGCGCAGGCTTCCAAGGCCAAGGTGATCGGCCTCGCCAACGCCGGCAAGGATACGCAGAACAGCGTCCGCCAGGCAGCCGAGTTCGGCATTGTCAGCAGCGGCCAGAAGCTGGCTACGCTGCTGGTGTTCGATACCGACATCAAGGGACTCGGGCTGAAGGCCGCGCAAGGCCTGCTGTTCACCACCGGCTTCTACTGGGACTACAACGACGAGACCCGCAAGTGGTCGCGCCGCTTCTATGACGTGCATAAGGCGATGCCCACCATGATCCAGGCGGGCATGTATTCCGCCACCATGCACTATCTGAAATCCATTCAGGCGACCGGCACCGACAACGCGGACGCCGTGATGAAGAAAATGAAAGAGACCGAGATCAATGACTTCTTTGCGAAGGGCGGCCGCATCCGTGAAGACGGACGCATGATCCACGACATGTATCTTGCCGAAGCCAAAAAGCCCGGCGAGTCGAAGGAAGAATGGGACATCATGAAGATCAGGCACGTCATCCCGCGCGACGAGGCTTTCCAGCCTTTGTCGGAGAGCACTTGCCCGCTGGTCAAGAAGTAATCTCAACGCGACGCAGGCACACGGCACCTCCGTCGCTTTCTCCATCACACTGTCGCATGACTACGAAAGAAACTGCGCCATCAGCGAGCAAGGAACAGGTCAGGAACTGGCTGCGCCCGCGCCGGCTCGTTGCGCAACCGTTACCCGATCCCGGGCAGATACGCCGTGAGCTCGGATGGGGGGCGCAGGCAGAACATATTTCATCGGAGGGAATGCATGCACATGGTCGACGCGGATGCTGACGCAGATCCCTCCGCTGCGCACGGTAAGGGCCGGCCCGGAGTGCTGTTCGTGCTGAATGACATCCCGAAAGGGATGGATGAGGAATTCACATGCTGGTACCACCGGGAACACCTGGCCGAACGCCTCGCGCTGCCGGGCTTCCGGCGGGCACGGCGTTACCGGTCGGTGGACGGGCAGCCAAACTACATGGTCGTCTACGATTGCGAGTCGGTAGGAACACTGGCATCGGCGCCGTACCTTGAACGGCTTGATCGCCCGACGGCGTGGACCCGGAAGATCATGTCGCATTTTTTGAATATGCAACGTTCCGCCTGCAGTGAAACATGGTCAGCCGGCGAGGGCACAGGCGGGACGGCAATCGTGACCCACTGCAAGCCAATCCAGGGAAGGGAAGACGACGCCCGAAGATTCATCCGCGACGAACTTGGACCATGCCTGATGCAGAACGCCTGCATCGTCCGCATTGCCCTTTGGGAAACCGATGCGGGCGTGACCGCCACGCCGAACGCGGAGCGCGAGCTGCGCCCGGGCAAGGATGCCGTCGCCAACTGGGTGCTGTTCATCGAGTCTACTGATCTCGGCCAGGTCGCACTGGCACTGCATACCCATGTGCTGGCAGGCGAGGGCGCGCGCACCGGACTGTTGCTGGGATCATGGCTGCGTTACCAGTTGATTTACGAGCACCGCGCGCCAGTCGCTTCGCCGGCATAGCAAGGCCGGCAAGCCCGGCACGCCTGCAACATCAATTCGTTATTGGAAAGGAACGCCATGAACAAGGAACTCTTTGACAAAGGCTTGCAGACCCGCCGTGAGGTGCTGGGCGCCGATTATGTCGATGCATCGATCAAAAGCGCGGACGACTTCAACATGCCCATGCAGGAACTTGTCACGCAATACTGCTGGGGTGATGTATGGAACCGTCCCGGTCTCGACCGCCGCACACGCAGCTTCCTCAATCTCGCGATGCTGACAGCCCTTAACCGTCCGCACGAACTGAAGCTGCATGTGCGCGGAGCAATCAATAATGGCCTGACCAAGGAAGAGATCAAGGAAGTGTTCCTCCAGACCGCGATTTACTGCGGCGTGCCGGCGGCGATCGACGCCTTCCGCACAGCGAAGGAAGTTTTCAAGGAAATGGGCATCTGATGAATATCGGCTTTATCGGACTGGGCATGATGGGCTATCCGATGGCCCATTTGCTGGCGCAGGGCGGAAATGCGCTGCGCGTGATGGACCTGAGCCCGGCGGCGACATCGCGCTTCGTGTCGGAACACGAGGGAGCTTGTACGGCCGCCACGCTGCAGGATTTCAGCGATGCGCAGGTGCTCATCACCATGCTGCCCGATTCCAATGCCGTGGAATCCGTCGTGCTGGGCAAGGATGAGATGCAGGGCCTGAGCGGCATCCTGCGCCCGGGGAGCGTCATCATCGACATGAGCTCGTCCGAACCGGTTCGCTCACGCCAGTTGGCAGGTCACCTGGCTGGCCTCGGCTTCCGCTATCTTGACGCCCCGGTTTCGGGCGGGGTCAAGCGGGCGGTGGCCGGCACCCTGGCCATTATCGTTGGCGGCGACGCGCAGGTTCTGGCGGAGATGGAGCCGGTGCTGAAGCTCCTGGGCAAATGCACCCATGTCGGCCCTGCCGGCGCCGGCCATGCGATGAAGGCGTTGAACAATTATGTGTCGGCTGCCGGCCTCGTGGCCACCGTGGAGGCCTTGCATGCGGGGCAAGCCTTTGGCCTGGACCCGGAGGTGATGGTGTCGGTGCTCAATGCATCGACCGGCAAGAACAACACTACCGAAAACAAGGTCAGCCAGTTCATGCTCTCCGGCGCGTACAACTCGGGCTTTTCCCTTGCGCTGATGGCCAAGGATCTTGGCATTGCCATGGGTCTAGGGAAGTCAGTGGGCCAGCCCATGCCGCTCGGCGAACAGGTGCTGCAGATCTGGCGCGATGCCAATGCGGCGCTGGGCCAGTCCGCCGACCACACCGAGATGTATCGCTACTCCCCGCCGAAAGCCTGACATGACCGCCTCCCTGCCAGCCTATGAAGTGTTCGCGCTGCGTTACGCCACGGTGGCGCGGCGGCGTCCCGAAAACTTCATGGTGCATGATCCGCACGACGGGCCGATGCCAATGGATTACTTTGTCTGGGTGATCCGGGGCGAAGGGCGCACCTGGCTGGTGGATACCGGTTTCAACAAGACCGCCGCCGATGCCCGCAAACGGGTCTTCCTGCGCTGCCCGATTGATGCGTTGTCTGCGCTTGACCTCACAGCAGCACAGGTGAGCGATGTGATCATCACCCATCTGCACTACGACCATGCAGGCAACGTCAACCTTCTCCCGAATGCCCGCATCCATCTCCAGGAAAAGGAAATGCAATACGCCACCGGCCGCTACATGACGCATCCGCTTTTGCGCCATGCGTTCGCAGTGGACGATATCGTGGAGCTTGTGCGAAGCCTCTACAGCGACCGCATCTGCTTCCATGACGGCGACGCAGAGCTTGCGCGGGGGATCGAGCTGGTACTGGTTGGCGGCCATACTGCCGGCTTGCAGGCAGTGCGGGTACACACCGCGCGCGGTTGGGTAGTGCTGGCGTCCGATGCCTCGCATTTCTACGAGAATATTCATCGCGATTCGCCTTTCCCTATCGTGCTGCACGTGGGCGAAATGCTGGACGGCTATCGTCGCCTGCTGTCTCTGGCGGAAACACCGGACCATCTCGTGCCCGGCCACGACCCGCTGGTGCTCGCGCGCTATCCGCGCGCGGGCGATCCTGCCGACGAGGTGGTGAAACTGCATGCGCCGCCGCTTGCGCCGCTTGAATTGCTCAGCTAAGTTCCGGTTCTTCGCCGGAGAGCTTCTTGTAGAGGTAGGCCCGCGAGATCCCGAGTTCCTCCGCGACCTTCTTCTTGTTTCCCTTGTGCCTGATCATTGCGTCGCGGATCATCATCTTTTCCATTTCGTCGACGGCATGCTGGATCTTGCCCGGAGTGACAGTCTTTGGCGCACTATCCGCAGCAGGCGCCGGACGTTCCGCAAGCTCCTGCGGAAGAAGTCGGAAGTTGTCGAGGGTAATCTCAGGACCGTCGCAGAAGATCGCCGCCTTTTCCACCTCGTGCAGCAATTGACGCACATTGCCTGGCCACGGCAACTCTTTCAGGTAAGCATAGACGCGGGAATTGACTCCCTTGACGGGCGTGCGATGCCTTTCGGCAAAGGCGACAAGGAAGCTCTGGACGAGCTCGGGAATGTCTTCCGGCCGTTCGCGCAGGCTGGGCATCCGGATGGTGACGCCGCTGATGCGGTAGTACAGGTCAAGCCGGAACTCGCCGTTGGCGATCATTTCCTGGAAATTGCGGTTGGTTGCGCAGATGAGCCGGAAGTCGGAGTGGCGTGGCCGGTCGCCGCCCACGCGCTCAAAGATGCCATCCTGCAGCACGCGCAGCAGCTTGACCTGCACTTCCGAGGGCATATCGCCGATCTCGTCGAAGAACAGCGAGCTCTGATCGGCCAGTTCGAACTTGCCCTTGCGTCCCTTGCGCTCGGCGCCGGTGAAGGCGCCGGCCTCATAGCCGAATAGCTCGCTCTCTACCAGCGAGGCGGGCAGGGCGGCTGCATTGACGAAGACCATAGGCTTCTCGCTGCGTCGGCTCAATGCGTGGATAGCGTGAGCGGCAAGCTCCTTGCCGGTGCCGCTCTCCCCAATGATCAGCACCGGCACCGACAGCGGTGCGACCTTCGAGATGTCGGCCTTCAGCTGGCGTATCGCGTCGCTGTTGCCCACGATCTTTTCGAGGCCATACGTGCGGCGCTTCAGGCCCGAGAGTTCATTGCGGTAGAAGTCGACTTCCGAGCGCAGCTTGACCACTTCCTTGCTGAGTTCGACTACGGTCTCGGGACCCTTGAACATCACACGCCCCAGCGCCCCCAGGACTTTGCCGTTTTCAATCAGAGGGATACGGGCCACTACCCGTGTCACGCCCCCCATTTCCTGCAACTTTCCGATTTCCGCCTTGCCGGTACGGACGACTTCGTGCAGGTTGGTGTTCTCGATCACATCGGTCACCTTCTTGCCGATGGCCTCGCCATGCTCGATGCCGAAGAACTGTTCATGCACCGGCGGGATGTACCGGACGCGCGCCTGCGCATCGACCACCACTACTGACTCATAAGGGTTGTTGAGGAAGTAATCGAACACCGCATGCGCGAAGTCGACGTTGGCCACGAAATCGAACAAGGTGGAGTTGCTGGAGGCCCTCTGGATGAAGAACAAGGTGGCATCGTCGCCCGAACGGAAGCTCGCAATCAGCTTCGGCTCGCCCTCCAGCGCCAGCATGCCCCGCCGCCGGTCCTGATTTCGATATCGGTCGAGAAGGCGCTTCCGGACCTGCTCGTCACAGGCAAATCCGGCTGCGCAGGACACTTCGCCTTTCGTGTCCAGTATCAGCACTCCGAAGTCGAGCGGGTCATTGTTCGTCGTGTCCATGTGTCTCGAACTGTCTCCAACAAATACAGAGCGGGTTGCGTTGATTGTCTCCCAAAAAGACATTTTCTGCAGACGGACATGAACTTGAAGAGCGGAATCTCTCTGCACTTCCCGTCGCGGCGCACCGCAAGGCCGTGCATTTGCCGTGAAAACAGGCAGCCGTCCTGCCATGCCCGGGAGCGCGGATTTCCGGTGGCATGGAGGTTGCACAGCCAGGGTGAATACAACCGCTGCGAACCAATTCATGTTACCCGCCGAACAACTGCCGCCCGCCCCGAACTCCACACCGCTGAACCTGCTCGATGGCATCCGCGTGCTTGACCTCACGACTTCCATCGCCGGGCCCTATGCATCGCTGCTGCTCGCTGATTTAGGAGCGGAAGTGCTGAAGATCGAGCGGCCCGGACGGGGAGACGACGCGCGTGCCTGGGGGCCGCCTTTCCTTGACGGCGAATCCCTGTGGTTCCTGAGCGTGAACCGCAACAAGCACAGCGCCACGCTCGATTACGCGCAACCGGCCGGACTCGATGCCCTCCATTCGCTGGTGAAAGTCGCCGACGTCATCCTCATCAATCAGGTCGGGCGCAGCCAGAAGAAGCTCGGCATCGACTATGCGCGCCTGAGCGCGATCAACCCGCGGCTGGTGCATGTGTCGATCACCGGCTTCGGCCTTGCAGGAGCGAAAAGCGACCAGCCTTGCTACGACCTGATTGCGGAAGGCTACAGCGGTGTGATGGACCTGACCGGAGAGTCTCCCGACCGCGACCCGCAAAAGGTGGGCACGCCCGCAGCCGACCTGCTGTCGGGAAGCGACGCGGCACTGGCGGCAATGGCAGCCCTGATCGCCCGGAACCGCACCGGCCGCGGACACGAGATTGACATCGCGATGGTCGAGAGCATGACGCGATTCATGACGCCGAGGATCATTCCCTACCTCGGGTCGGGCGAAGTGCCGCGCCGCAGCGGTGGCACCGACAGCGTGATCGCGATTTATCAGACCTTCCATACCGCGGATTACCCGATGACGCTCGGCCTCGGTAACGATGCGATCTGGAAGCGCTTCTGCGAAGCAATTGGCCGCACAGACATGGCAGAGGACCAGCGCTTTGCCGACAACGCAGGCCGTCGTGCCTGCCGCCCGGAAATCGTGCAGGAGATCCAGTCCATCCTGCTCAGAAAGCCGCGCACACACTGGCTCGACCTCTTTGCCAATGCGCGTATTCCTGCGGGGCCGATCAACCGTCTTGACCAGGTGGTGAGCGATCCTACACTGACCGAACGCGGCCTGTTCTACGCCACGCGGCGCAATGGCGCCGCCGTACCCCAGGTCGGCCTTGGCATCCGGTTCGACGGCAATTTCAACAGCCACCGCAAGGATCCGCCCCGTCTGGGAGAAGACACACGGCATGCCTTCGCTTCATGGCTGGGCTGGGACGACGATGCGATCCGGAAGCTGGACGATGCAGGACTGCTTTGAGCGGAAAACACCGAACGCTCCCCCCATAAACTCCAGGAGAACGACATCATGACAAGCCAGTTCGAGACCATCATCTACACCGAAGACGGACCCATCGGCACCATCACGCTGAACCGCCCCGACAACGGCAACATGTTCAACGAAACGATGTGCCACGAAATCCGCGACTGCATCAACGACATCCGCCGCGAGACCCGCACGCGCGTCATTGTCATCACCGGCGCGGGCGACCGTTTCTTTTGCATTGGCGGCGAGAAGACGGGCATGCCCGACACCCACCTCTATCCAGGCGTGCTGCCGGTGCTCGACATGTACGAGGCCATCGACCGCCTGCAAAAGCCGGTGATCGCGTCCGTGAACGGATTCGCGGTCGGCGGCGGCAACGTGCTCCAGGTGATGTGCGACATCACGATCGCGAAGGAAAGCGCGGTATTCCGCCAGGTCGGACCGATGATGGGAAGTTTCGACGCCGGTTTCGGCACCTGGTACCTGGAAGACCTGGTCGGGAAGAAAAAGGCCAAGGAAATCTGGTTCCGCAATCCGAAGATCAGCGCGAAGGAAGCGGTGGAAATGGGCCTCATCAACAAGGCCGTCCCCGACGACCAGCTGGCCGCTGCCACACGCGAAATGGCGCTGGAGATCGCCGACCGCGGCGCCTTCGCGCTGGCATCGATCAAGGCGGCCTTCGGAGCTCGCCACGGCGGCGTCGCCGGCTTGTCGCGCGTGACGCATGACCTGCTGCTGCGCCTGAATCTCGACACCGAGGAGTCGAAGGAGCTGTCGAAGTCCTTCAGCGAAAAGCGTTCGCCCGACGCTTCCAGGTTCGGCCACTGAACGAGAGCGGCACCATGAATACGGTCCTTACCCTCCATGACCCGCAACAGGCCCGTGCTTACTACGCAGCCGGCGTCTGGCAGGTCCAGACGCTGTACACGCTGCTGCGGTCGCATGCGCAGACCCGCGCCGGCGCCTGGGCGCTACGCGACAGCGCCCGGCGCCTGACCTGGGCGCAGCTCCTCGAATGGACGGATGCGGTTGCCGCCGACCTCGCCGCCGCAGGCCTGCGCAAGGGCTCTCGCGTGTCGGTATGGCTGCCCAGCCGGCTGGAGTCGGTCGTCGTTCTCCTCGCGTGCTCGCGCAACGGCTACATCTGCAATCCCTCGCTGCACCAGAACTATACGGTGGCCGAGATCGTACGGCTGATCGAGCGCATTGATTGCGAGGCCTTCTTCGGGCAGAAGGGCTACGGCGCGGATGCAAAGCGGGAAGGCGTGGCCGACGAGATCGGCGCTGTCAAGAGCCTGCGCCGTGCTTACTGGCTGGAGCCGTCGCGCGACAGTGCCGGAGAATTTCCGCAGGCCGGCAGCGCGCAGCCGGGCTCCGCGCCGGATACCAATCCCGACAAGGTGGTCTACCTCGCCTTCACGTCGGGCACGACCGGGATGCCCAAGGCTGTCATGCACAGCGACAATACCCTGCTTGCCAACGGCCGGGCGATGGTGAAGGACTGGGGACACAATTCCGAGACGGTTCTTTTCAGTCTGAGCCCGCTCAGCCATCACATCGCCACGGTGGCGATCGAGCAGGCGCTCGTGGCCGGCATGGAGCTGGTGGTGAATGACCTGCCGCCCGGAACCAAGCCGATCGACTGGATTCTCGAATGCGGCGCGACCTATGTGATGGGCGTTCCGACGCATGCGATGGATATCCTGGCCGAAGCGAAACGGCGCGGCCTCGAAAAACTCGGGAAGGTAACGGTGTTCTACATGGCCGGCGCGCCCATCCCGCGCGAAACCGCCCAGGGGTTCCTGAACCGGGGCATCCTGCCCCAGAACATCTACGGGATGACCGAGAATGGATCGCACCAGTACACGTTGCCAAGTGACAGCGCGGATACCATTGTCGGAACCTGCGGCCGCGCCTGCGGCGCCTATGAAGTCAAGCTCTGGAATCCGGAGAGCCCGGACATCGAGGTCAAGCATGGCGAGATCGGAGAAATCGGCGGCCGCGGCGGCTGCCTGATGCTCGGTTACTTCAACAACCAGTCCGCGACCGAGAAATCGTTCAATGCGCACGGCTGGTTCCTGAGCGGCGACCTCGGCATGTTCGATGAGAACGATTGCCTCGTCATCATGGGGCGCAAGAAGGACCTCATCATCCGCGGCGGCCATAACATCCATCCGTCCACCATCGAAGACCTCGCGATCAGGCATCCGGCCGTACTCAAGGCGGCGGCGTTCCCGGTGGCCGACGATCGGCTCGGCGAGAAAGTCTGCCTGTCGATCACGCACACCGAAGGAGCAACGCCGCCGACCGGGGATGAAATCCTGAAGCACCTGCACGATGCCGGCCTGTCGAAGTTCGACATGCCGGAGTACTACATCGCGCTCGATGAATTTCCGCAGACTGCCAGTGGCAAGATCCTGAAGCGCGAGCTGGTCGAATCGGTCAGGCAGGGCCGGATCAATCCTGCCCCTGTGCGTTGGGCCGGCGACGACGACAAGACTACCGGGAAGGCGAACTGACCATGCCGATCACATTATCCTACCGCGACGAATTCGCGATCCTCACCATCGACCGCCAGGAAGCGCTGAATGCCCTGAGCTTTTCGCTGATCGGCGATATCGGCCGCTGTTTTGAAGAAGTGGAAAAGTCAATGGCGCGCGCACTCCTTGTTACCGGTGCCGGACAGAAGGCGTTCTGCGCCGGCGCGGACATTGCCGAGCTCACCAACCGCGACCTCGAAGCCCAGAAGCGCGGCGCCGAGTTCGGCCAGCAGGTGTTCGCGCGGCTCGACACGCTGCCCATGCCGTCGGTAGCCATCCTCAACGGCTACGCCTTCGGCGGCGGCCTGGAACTGGCGCTGGCCTGCACGTTCCGCCTCGCCACCGCAAATGCCAAGGTCGGCCTGCCGGAAATCAAGCTTGGCCTGATTCCGGGTTATGGCGGCACCCAGCGCCTGCCGCGGATCGTCGGCGAAGCCCGCGCGCTGGAAATGATCATGACCGGACGCACCGTCGCGGCCGACGAGGCGGAGCGGATCGGTCTCGTGAACCGGCTGGTGGAGGGCGATGCGATCGAAGCCGGAATGGCCTTCGCGCGCGAATTCAGCGCCCACGGCATGGTGGCGCTGCGCCTGGCGCGCGGCGCGGTGCAGCGCGCGCTGCAGACCTCGCTTGCCGAAGGCTTCAAGATCGAGGCCGACCTTTCCACGCTTGCTTACCAGACGAAGGATGCCAATGAAGGCATGGCTGCCTTCCTGGAAAAGCGCAAACCCCAATTCAAGGATTGCTGACCATGGCAGAAAAAGGAACCGTCATTGTCACCGGTGCCAGCCGGGGTATCGGTGCAGCCATCGCCATTGCGTTGGCCGAACTCGGCCATACCGTGGCCTGCCTGTCACGCCGCGGCGAACTGCCGGCCGTTCAAGGCGCAAGCGCGGAAGCTCTTGCGCGCTGCAAGAGCTTCACCTGCGATGTCACGAGCAGCGACAGCTTGCGCGACGCGTTTGCGGAAGCAGCAAAGCTGGGCGGGCCGATCGCCGGCCTGGTGAACAATGCCGGCGTCCACCTGGAAGGCCCGAGCGCCAGCTTCCCGCGCGACGAGTACGAGACGGTCTTTGCGACCAACACCACGTCGGTCTTCATGAGCTGCCAGCACATCTATCCGCATCTGGTGGCATCCGGCGGCGGATTGATCATCAACATCGGTTCCTTCTTCGACAAGCTGGGCGTCAAGCGCAACCTGGCCTACTGCGCATCGAAGGCGGCGGTGGGGGCCATCACACGCTGCCTTGCGGTGGAGTGGGCCGGCAAGGGCATCCGGGTCATCGACGTCGCGCCCGGCTACATCATGACCGACCTGAACAAGGAAGCAATGTCGGCCGGCCCGCTGCGCGAGTATCTGGAAAAGCGCATTCCCGGCCGTACCCCCGGCACCTCGGAAGACGTCGCAACGCTGGTGAAGGCGCTGTTCCAGGCGGATTCGCCTTTCCTGTCCGGCGAAACCATTTACATCGACGGTGCGCAGGGCGTCGCGCACTAACCATCAAAGAGAACTGACGTGAACATTTTTGAGCGGCTCGATGCGAGCATCGAACTTTCCGACGACGAAAAGCAGCTGCTGGACAGCGTGCGCGCGCTGGCGCGCAACGAGCTGATGGCGCGTGCCGAACATTACGACAAGACCGGCGAGTTCCCGTGGGAGAACATCAACGCGATCAATAACCTCGGCCTGAACGCGATGTTCATTCCGGAGGAGTACGGTGGCGCCAGGCTGTCCTACACCGCCTATCTGGAGTGCGTGCGCGAGATCACCAAGGCCTGCGCCTCGACCGGCATCATCTGGGCGACCAATTTCCACGCCATCAAGCCGCTGGTCGACTTTGGCTCGGAGGAGCAGAAGCAGCGCCTCCTGCCGCGCATCGCCGAAGGCGGCCTCGCCGCGCTGGCGATCACCGAGCCGGATGCGGGATCGGACGCGACCGGCATGCGCACGCGGTTCACGCCGGACGGCGATGCCATCGTCATTGATGGCGGAAAGACCTTCATCACCAATGGCGACGTGGCCGATGTCTATCTGCTCTTCGGCAAATGGAGCGAGATCGACGATCCCAAGAAGGCCATCTCGGTGGTGATCCTGGAGAAGGGCACGCCCGGGCTGTCGGTGGTGCGCACCGAGCAGAAGATGGGCCATCGAGCTTCCAGCACCGCGACCATTTCCTTTGACGGATGCCGGGTGCACCGCGGCAACCTGCTGCGCAACCCGGGAGACGGTCTGAACATCCTGTTTTCCTCGCTCAACAAGTCGCGTCCCAGCGTGGCCGCCCATGCGCTCGGCATCGCGCGCGCCGCCTTCGAGGATGGCGTGACCTATATCAACGAACGCAAGCAGTCGGGGCGCAAGATCATCGAGTTCCAGGGCATCCAGTTCATGCTGGCCGACATGGCGACGGATCTCGCAATGTGCGAAGCCTGGCTGTGGCGCCTGGGAAAACTTGTGGATAGCGGCGGCACCGACTTCGGCATCGACGCATCGATGCTGAAGATGCGCGCCAGCGACGTTGCGATGCGCATCACTACCGATGTGGTGCAACTCTTCGGGGGCTATGGCTATTGTCAGGATTTCCGCGTCGAGCGCCTGATGCGGGACGCCAAGATCACGCAGATCTGGGAAGGCACCAACCAGGTGCATCGGCAGCTGATCGGCCGCAGTTTCCTGACCAAATGAGAGGAATCCAATGAGTGAGATCAAGACGATTGGTGTCGCAGGCTGCGGCACGATGGGGGCGGGCATTGCCATCGTGGCGGCCCGCGCCGGTTTCCGTACCGTGGTGTACGACACGCGCCAGGAGGCGCTCGACAAGTCGCTGAAGCAGACACGCGACTTCTTTGCCAAGTCGGTCCAGCGCGGCAAGATGACCGAGGAAAAGATGGCCGCGGCGATCGGCAGCCTGGTCATGACTACGAGCCTGGATGAAATGGGGGAATGCGACCTCGTCATTGACGCGGTGTTCGAAGACCTGAAGGTCAAGCACGACCTGTTCACGAAGCTCGACCAGGTCTGCCCGCCGCACGCCATCTTCGCTTCCAACACCTCCACGCTGTCGATTACCGAGATCGCCGCCGGCTCCGGACGCGACGACCGTTTCGTCGGCATGCACTTCTGCCTGCCGGCGCAACTGATGAAGCTGGTGGAAATGTCGCCCGGCCTGAACACATCCGGGGAGACGTTCGCCAAGGCCTGGGCGGCGTGCGAAGCCATGGGCCAGCGTCCGGTGAAAACCAAGGACAATCCCGGCTTTATCCTCAACTACTTCCTCATCCCCTACAACAACGATGCGATCCGCCTCGTCGAGGCAGGCGTGGCCTCGCCGGCCGACATCGACCGTGCGATCAAGGAAGGCCTGGGCTATCCGATGGGGCCGCTGGAATTGCTCGATCTGATCGGCCTCGATACCCAGCTGCTGCTGTGCGAGGCAATGTACGGCATTACCAACGAGCCGCGTGCGGCCTGCCCGCCGCTGGTCAGGCGCATGATCGCCGCCGGCCATCTCGGCCGCAAATCGGGGCGCGGGTTCTATACGTATGAAGGCAACGCGATGTTCGGGAGCTGAGACGTGACTTATTCCATTATCGATACCGGCAACAGCCGTTCTTTCCCTGCAGGCCATCCGCTGCTGGATGGCAAATCCGACGATGGCGAGCTTGTCATCCTGATCGGCGAGAAGGCCGGTGACGCGCTCCCCACGGTCGGCAATAGTGACGGCAAGGCTGCCATCCTGATCGAGCTCGGCACGGAATGCCTCGGCGTCTACACCGGGGAAAGCCGCGCCGGGGAGGGCTCGAATATCCTCGGCTTCGCGCGTTTCCGCCTCGGTGACGGCGATCCTTCCAACCTCGTGGAACTGGTCCGGCAACCGAACACCGCCGCGTCCGCGGTCGATGCGGCCAGGGCGGTGCTGGAAGGCGCGGGCCTGAAGGTTGCGGTCTGCCTCGACTTCGCCGGCCGTATCATCAACCGCCTCGTGCGTCCCTATTACAATGCGGCGCTGCGCCGGCTCGATGAAGGCCTGGCGACCGCCGACGACATGGACCTGACGCTCAAGCTCGGACTCGGCTATCCGGAAGGGCCGATCGCCTTGCTGGAACGCACCGGGCTTGCCCATCACTTCGATGTGACGCAGGCCTTGTTCGAGGCCTATGGCGAATCACCCTACGCACCGGCACGCCGCGCCCGCGTGGCCAAGGCCCGCGCGCAAAAAAAGGCGGGCTGAGATGATGCGACCACTGGAAGGCGTGCGTGTCCTCGACTTCAGCACGCTCTTGCCCGGGCCGATGGCAACCCTGATTCTCGCCGAGGCGGGCGCGGAAGTCATCAAGATCGAACGTCCCGGGCGAGGCGACGAAATGCGCAGCTACTCGCCCAAGTTCGGCGACGACAGCGTGAACTTCGGACTGCTGAACCGCGGCAAGCGCAGTATTGCCATTGACCTCAAGCAAGCGGGCGTCGCGGACAGCCTGCGCGGATTGATCGAAAGCGCCGACATCGTGGTCGAGCAGTTCCGGCCGGGTGTGATGGATCGCCTCGGCCTGGGCTATGAGGCGCTGTCGCAAATCAATGGCGGGATCATCTATTGCGCCATCACCGGCTATGGACAGACCGGCCCGAAGGCCCAGGTGGCGGCGCATGACCTGAATTACGTCGCCGAAGCCGGCATGCTCGGGCTCTCGGCGGGCAGCGACGGTGCGCCGGTGCTGCCGCCGGCGCTGATCGCCGACATCGCAGGCGGAACCTATCCCGCCGTGGTCAACATCCTGCTTGCGCTGCGCCAGCGCGACCGCACCGGCAAAGGTTGCAAGCTCGACATCGCGATGGCCGACAACCTGTTCACCTTCCTCTACTGGGCCATCGGGAACGGACAGGTGGAGGGGATGTGGCCGGTGCCGGGCGGCGAGCTCGTCACCGGCGGGTCGCCGCGCTACCAGATCTATCGCACCAGCGACGGCAAGTTCGTCGCGGCAGGGCCGCTTGAGGACAAGTTCTGGGCCAACTTCCTGCAAGCCATCGACGCGCCGCCCGAATTGCAGGACGACAGCAAGGACCCGGCCGGCGTGCGCGCGGCCATCGCCGCCATTATCGGCGCCAGGCCGGCCGCGCACTGGCGCGAATGCTTCGCCGGAAAGGATGTCTGCAGCGTGATCGTCGCGACCATGCAGGAAGCGATGCAGGATGAACACTTCCACGCACGCGGCCTTTTCGCGAAGGAACTGGAAAGCAATGGCCGTCGGATCACGGCGCTGCCGGTGCCGGTTGCCGGCATCTTCCGCGACGATGTCCCCGTCGGCGGATATCCGGCGCTCGGCGAAGGCAACCAGGAGTTCGGCCTGGACTGAGGGCATTGCCGTCGGCCCGGCCACCTATATAAAGAAAGAACCATGCGTGCCATCCTCATACGGGAACACGGCGAGCCCGAGTCCCTCAAGATCGAAGACATTCCCACTCCCGCCATTGGCGACGATGAGGTGCTGATCGACGTGAGCGCCATCGGCGTCAACTATCCCGATCTGCTCGTCATCGGCGGCCAGTACCAGATCCTGCCGCCGCGCCCGTTCAGCCCCGGCAAGGATGCGGCCGGCGTGGTCGCGGCAGCCGGGCGGAGTGTGACATCCTGCAAACCCGGCGACCGCGTGGTGGCGCAGGTCGAGTACGGCGCCTATGCCGAGCAGCTGGTGGCGCGCGGCGAGAACTGTTTCGTCATCCCGGACGCGATGTCCTTCACCGATGCCGCGGCCATGGGCCTGGTGTATCAGACCGCGCATTTCGCGCTGATGGAACGCGGCCAGTTCCGCCCCGGGGAGACGGTGCTGGTCAATGGCGGCGGCGGCGGGGTGGGGCTGGCGGCCATCCAGATCGCCAGGGCATTCGGAGCAACCGTGCTGGCCGGCGTGCGCGAACAGGTCCATGCACAGCTTGCGAGAGAGAGCGGCGCGGACCATATCATTGACCTCGGCGCGGAAAACCTGCATGAGGAAATCCGGCGCCAGGTCCATGCGGTGACGAATGGCCGCGGGGCGGACGTGGTGCTGGACCCGCTTGGCGGCGATGCCTTCGACGCAAGCATGCGCGCCATGGCATGGCGCGGCCGCATGGTGGTGATCGGTTTCGCCGCAGGGCGCATCCCGACGATCAAGGCCAACTACCTGCTGGTGAAGAACATCGCCGTGTCCGGCCTGCAGTGGAGCGATTACCGCGAGCGCGACCCGGCATGGGTGCGCCGCGTGCAGGATGAACTGTTCGCACTTTACGAGGCCGGCAAGCTCAGGCCGAACGTGATGAGGGCCTTCCCCATGGACCGGTTCGCCGAAGCGCTTTCCCTGGTCAAGAACGGCAAGGTGAACGGCAAGGTCGTCCTGACGACGGACAGCAATCATTCCTGAGGAGAGAGTGATGAGCAATGCAATCGCTGCGTCATCCCTTGTCGCCGTCGTCGGCAGCGGGGCGATGGGCTCGGGTATCGCCCAGATCGCCGCCGCCGCCGGCCATGCCGTGAAGCTGTACGACACCCGTCCAGAAGCGGTGGAGAAGGCAATTGCGGGCATCCGCAAGACCTTCGGCATGCTCGCAGAAAAGGGGCGGATGAAACCGGAGGAAGCCGATGCCGCAGGCGCGCGGCTCCAGGCGGCGGGAGCTGTCGGCGAGCTGGCCGACGCCGGCCTCGTGGTGGAAGCCATCGTCGAGAATCTCGACATCAAGCGCCAATTGTTTGCGGACCTGGAAAAGGTGGTTGCCGATGATTGCATCCTCGCCACCAATACGTCGTCGATTTCTGTCACCGCACTGGCAGCAAAACTGACGCGTCCCGGGCGCTTCGTCGGCATGCATTTCTTTAACCCGGTGCCGCTGATGGCACTGGTGGAAGTGATCAGCGGGCTTGCGACGGATGCCCAGGTGGCAGCCCGGATCTTCGATACCGCGCTTGCCTGGGGCAAATCGCCGGTCCATGCGAAGTCCACTCCCGGCTTCATCGTCAACCGCGTCGCCCGGCCTTACTACGCGGAGGCGCTGCGCCTGTTGAGCGAGCAGGCGGCGGATCCGGCGACCATCGACGCGATCATGCGCGAAGCCGGGGGCTTCCGCATGGGGCCGTTCGAGCTGATGGACCTGATCGGGCATGACGTGAACTTCGCCGTCACCCAGTCGGTTTTCAATGCCTACTTCAATGACCCGCGGTTTACGCCGTCGCTGGTGCAGCAGGAACTGGTCAACGCCGGCTTCCTCGGCCGCAAGAGCGGACGCGGCTTCTATCGCCATGACGAGGACAGCAAGCCGAAGCCTGTGTGCGAGGATGCGGTGGCGCCGCCGCCGCGGGTGGCGGTATCGGGCAGTTCCCCCTTCATCGATGCCATCGTCTCGCGCGCCCGGGCAGCGGGTGCGGACGTGGTCCAGGAAGAATGCGCCGGCGCTGATGCGCTGATCCAATGCGGCGATGCTGTTCTCTGTCTCAGCGACGGCCGCAGCGCGACCCAGCGTGCCGCCGAGGAGGGCAGGGCGAATCTCGTGCTGTTCGACCTCGCGCTGGACTACAGCAAGTCCACGAGGCTGGCGGTAGCGGCGGCCGAACAGTGCGACCCGCAGGCGTTTCGCGCGGTGGTCGGCTTCCTGCAATCGGCCGGCTATGCCGTGTCACGGCTTGACGACGTGCCGGGCATGGCAGTGATGCGGACGGTCGCGATGCTGGCCAATGAGGCAGCCGATGCGGTGAACCAGGGCGTGTGCGACGCGGCCGGCGCGGACATCGCGATGCAGAAGGGCGTCAACTACCCGCGCGGGCCGCTGGCCTGGGCAGACAGCATCGGCCTGGAGTACGTGATGCGCGTGCTGCTCAATCTTGCACGTTTGTACGGCGAGGACCGCTATCGCGTGTCCCCGCTGATCCAGAAGAGGGTGTGGGGCGGCAAGCGCTTCCATCAATGATTTTGCAACACCGACATCAGGGGAAACAGCATGAAATCCGCATTCATTTGTGACGCTGTCCGTACGCCGTTCGGCCGCTACGGCGGCGCCTTGTCCGCGATCCGCGCGGACGACCTCGCCGCTTTGCCGATCAAGGCCCTGATGGAGCGCAACGGCGCGGTCGACTGGCAAGCGGTCGACGATATCTACTACGGCTGCGCAAACCAGGCAGGCGAGGACAACCGCAATGTCGGCCGGATGGCCGCGTTGCTGGCCGGCCTGCCTGTCGACGTGCCGGCGAATACCATCAACCGTCTTTGCGGCTCGAGTCTCGACGCAGTCGGGACGGCGGCGCGCGCGGTGCGTTCCGGCGAGATCGAGCTCGCCATTGCCGGGGGCGTCGAAAGCATGAGCCGGGCTCCCTTTGTGATGGGAAAGGCGGATGCCGCCTTCTCGCGCAGCATGAAGATCGAGGACACGACAATCGGCTGGCGCTTCATCAACAGCCAGATGAAGGCGAAGCACGGCGTCGATTCCATGCCGGAGACGGCTGAGAACGTTGCGGCTGAATTCGGCATCGCACGGGCAGACCAGGATGCCTTTGCCTTGCGCAGCCAGCAGCGATGGGCAGCCGCGCACGCCTCGGGCTTTTTCACGCGTGAGATCATCCCGGTCTTTATCCCGCAGAAGAAAGGGGATGCGAAACCGTTCGACACCGACGAACACCCGCGTGTCGACACGACGCTGGAAGCGCTGGCCAAACTCAAGGGCGTCGTCAGGCCGGATGGCTCCGTCACCGCCGGCAATGCTTCCGGCGTGAATGACGGCGCCTGTGCATTGCTCATCGCCTCCGAGGCGGCCGCCGTCAGGCATGGACTCCGGCCGCGCGCACGCATCCTCGGCATGGCAACGGCGGCCCTGGCTCCGCGCATCATGGGCTTTGGTCCATCCCCTGCTACACGAAAGGTGCTGGCCTTGACCAGTTTGCGAATCGAGCAGATGGATGTCATTGAACTCAACGAGGCGTTCGCCGCCCAGGCGCTTGCCGTGACCCGCGACCTCGGGCTGCCCGATGACGCTCCCCATGTGAATCCCAACGGAGGCGCGATCGCGATCGGGCATCCGCTCGGCGCGTCCGGAGCAAGGCTCGTGACGACTGCCTTGAACCAGCTTGAGCGCATCGACGGGCGTTATGCCTTGTGCACGATGTGCATCGGCGTGGGGCAGGGGGTCGCCCTCGTCATCGAGCGCATTTAAGGTTGAACGCGCATTCAGCGCGACTTGGCGTTAGAGCCCGGGCTCAGGGCGCATGCCAGGAGAAGTACGCGGCTTTCAGTCATAATCTGCAGATCCGTGCATGATGCGTGTCGAGAAGAAGCGATAAACTAGAGGGATTCCGGATACCATGCGGGCCGAGTTGATATTCAAAACGCCGGCGAGCAGTTGGAACTCCTATTTCGACTCGACGAGACGCACGACAACCTGGAGATATCTATGCCTCTTTTTAAAGCCTACGTGATCGAACAGTCGCCTGACGGCCAAGTTGGTGGACGCTTGTCTACGTTTTCATCCGAGGAACTGGATCGCGGCGAAGTCATGATCCGCGTTCACTACTCGAGCATCAATTACAAGGATGCGCTCGCGGCAACCGGCAAAGGCAAGGTCATCCGTCGCTTCCCTTGCGTGGGTGGCATCGATATGGCGGGGGAAGTCTCGGAGAGCGCCGATCCGCGCTTCGCGGTGGGTCAAAAAGTGATCGCGACAAGTTTCGATATCGGTGTTTCGCACCACGGAGGCTATGCCGAATACGCCCGCGTACCGGGGAAATGGGTCGTTCCGTTGCCTGAGGGACTAGACCTGAAGGAATCGATGGCGCTCGGCACCGCCGGCTTTACCGCGGCCCTGGGCATCGTTCGCATGGAGGATAACGGTCTTGCCCCTTCCAATGGGCCGGTCGTTGTCAGCGGGGCGACGGGCGGCGTCGGCGGGCTTGCGATCGATATGCTGGCGCAACTCGGATACCACGTCGTTGCGCTGACAGGCAAGGAGAGCGAGGCCGACTATCTGAAAATGCTCGGCGCCGCGGAGATCAAGCCGACTTCCACCATTGATTTCGACAAAGTCCGACCGCTTGAAACCGGACTATGGGCTGGCGCAGTGGACAATGTCGGCGGGCAAATCCTGCACTGGATACTTGCGACCATGAAGCAGGCCGGTACTGTCGCCAGCATCGGCAATGCAGCAAGCGCAAGAATAGACTCAACCGTGTTCCCGTTCATCCTGCGCGGCGTGAGCCTGCTCGGCGTGGATTCCGGCTATATCGGATTTCCCATGCGCGGACGTGTCTGGGAGCGCCTTGCAACCGATCTCAAGCCGCGCCATCTTGCTGCCGTCACGCGCCTCATTGACTTCGACCAGCTGCCCGGATGCTTTGACGACTATATTGCGGGCCGCGTAAAGGGGCGGAC
>NZ_DASPLS010000022.1:0-53196 GCF_035627455.1 Noviherbaspirillum sp. | reverse complement strand
TCCGTCATCCGCGCGCCAGCGGGTTCGGCGTCGGCTCCGCGATCTTCGTCAGCAGGTTGCGGTCGGTGTGGTGGAACGGCTCTTCCTTCCCGCGGATCATCAGTACCGTGTCCTCGTCGTAGCCCCAGCTGCCGTCGTCGTTGATCGTCACCTTGATGCGGAACTCGACGGTGCGGAACGCATGGTGCAGGAAGGGGTTGCTGCGGATGCCGGCATGTTCCGATTCCTCGCGCGCGACCAGCTCGAATTCCTTCGCATCCGCGCTCGCCCGTCCCGACGCCATCGCGATCATCCCGCGCGGGATTGCCAGCGTATGGATGACGCTGCCGCTGGCCGGCTCCCACAGCCAGTAGCCGACCTGCTCGTGGTAGGTCTTCACCTGCTCCGGTTTGGTGATGTGGGTGTGGTAGCGCAAGCCGTAGAACAGTTGCGGGCCGTTGGTGACCGGGTCGATCGGCTGCAGTTCGATGCGCTCGACGAAGGCCTGCTGGCGCGGGCCATCGGCCTTGGGCTTGACGTCCAGGCCGCGCGTGCCTTGCCAGACGCCGGCCATCGCGCGCAGCGGGCCGAGGTTGTCCAGGGTGTTGATGTCGAAGCCGGATGGTTCGGTGTAGATATCAGCGGGGAAGTTGCTCATCTGTTTGGGGCATAGGTCGTTATTGCCAGCCGGGATTGTAGAGCGAAATGCGGCGTGCCGCGAATCGGCGGCGTCACGCTTGCGCCGGCAAACCGTCCTGAATCGTCAAAACCGTGGAGAGCGCATAAGATGGCGGAAATGCCGTGCACGATCTGCAGAATCACGCCGGACGGTACCGTCACCACGGTCGCCGGGACGGCCGCGCAAACCGGCATCCGGCCGGGCAGCCTGCCGGGCAACCTGTGTACGGCCAGCGGCATGGCGTTCACCGGCCGGAACACGCTGACGATCAGCGCCGGCGGCGCGCTGCTGAACATCGTGTTGCCGTAACACCGCCGCTGGCCTTCCAGGGTCAACATTCTGGCCGCGCAGGACAAGCGGCCGCGCTTCGCATACGCATGCCGCAACCCTAACATCTGATACCTGAAGTTTCTGCATTAAAGAAACTTCCGGGCCGCAACTTTGTCTACCACCCGCTTCCTCGGGGGGGCGCAAGTGCTGCGCGTCCCGACTCCGTCTCATTGCCGAAATACGTCCATGTCCTGCCCTACCCGCAACAACATTCCACTCTCCGCGCTTGTGCTGCTGTCCACCGTCCTTGCGCTCGCCGCCTGCGGCGGCGGGGGCGGCGGCGCGCCGGCCCCGGAATCCCTGTCAAATGCACCGACGAATGCCGCGCCCGATACGCCGATCGCGACCGAATCCGCGCCGAAAGGCGCTACCGTCGACCTGAAGCCGCTGAACCTGCTCCCGCTGGATTCGGACCAGGCAAGATGGGAATACGACATTACCGATGCACTCGGCCGTTACCTGTACGCGGGCGTGCGCCAGGTCGCAAAACCCGCATCGAACGCCGGCTATTCGGCGCTGCTTTCCGAAACCGAAAGCACGCAGACCGACAGCTCGCGCCTGATCGCGCGCGATGACGGCATCTATGTCGACTACGCATCCGATCCGGAACTGCCGCCGCAGGCGGCGCGCCAGATCGGCCAGGTGCGCGAGTTCGCCTATGCGGCATATGCCGTAGACGAGCCGCGCGTGGTGCTGCGCCAGGGGGTATGGGACCAGGATCTCGACGGCGACGGCAAGCATGAAGCCTTCCGCTTCGAGTTCACGCAGGTCTACCGCGGCATGGCGCCGCTGACGGTGCCGCTGGCGACCACCAACGCGGCCCGCTTCACCAATACCTACCGCTTCTCCGTCACCCGCTCGAAGGCCGGCGACACCGACGGCTTCGTGCTGCGGGAAGAGGTCCATCTCGCGCCCGGCCTCGGGCCGCTGAAGATGGTGCGGCAGGAGGAAAGCCTGAGCGGCGCGGTGGTGTACGGCCCGCACACCTGGACCATCGCGCGCATGCAGAATGTCGGCGCGCAGCAGCCCTCCACCACGCCGGGCACGACCCCGACCACCACGCCCACCACCACGCCGGCGCAGCCGGAAAGCCCGTCGACGCCGACCGTGCAGAGGATCGAGCTGCCGCACAACGACCTGGTGTACGACGCCGGCCGCAACCGCTACTACGCATCGCTGCCGTCCACCGTGACCGGCAACGGCAATGCGATCGCCACCATCGATCCCGCCACTGGCGCGGTCGCCTATTCCGCCGCGATCGGTTCGGAACCCGGCCGCCTCGCGCTGTCTCCGGACGGGAAATTCCTGTACGTCGCGCTGCAAGGCGCGGGCGAAGTGGTCAAGCTGTCGCTGCCCTCGCTCGCGGTCGCCGCACGCGTCAGCCTGGGCAGCGATGCGTTCTACGGCACCTATTTCGCAGAAAGCATCGCAGTCTCGCCAGCCAATTCGAATGTGTTCGCGGTATCGCTGTACAGCAAGGCAGTGTCGCCGCGCCACCGCGGCGTGGCGCTCTACACCGGCGCCGGCTTCGCGCAAAAGCGCACGCAGGACCATACCGGCAGCAACCTCATCGTCTTCAGCGAGGATGGCTCCGCGCTGTACGGCTACAACAACGAGACGACCGAATTCGGCCTGCGCCGCATCGCGGTCGCGCCGGACGGGCTGACGGAGCAGAAAGTGGTGTCGGCGTCGCGCGGCTTCGGCGGCGCGAAGATGACGGTGCGCGGCGGCATGGTCTACCTGAAAGGCGCGGTGTTCGATGCCGCCGACCTGACGCAGAAGGGACAGTACCTGAGCGTCGCCGCGACCTGCGAAGCGCTGGCGCCAGGCGCAAAGACCGCCTGCCTGCCGCCCTACATGTGGACGTCCGACAAGTCGATCTCGATTCACGACACGGCAGCGATGACGACGCTCGGCAGTCTGCCGCTGCCGGCGGCGCTCGCGCAAGACCTCAGCGCGCTGGTCAACCTTGTTCCCGGCCCGGCCGGCCAGATCGCGATCACGCACCGCGGCTGGCAAAGCGATGCACGGCCGGCGCTGTACCTGTTGTCCGACAACAGCCTGAAATAATCCGCTGCGCCCCCCCTGCGGCGCAACAATTTCCCCTTGGATCCATGCGGCGGCGGAAGCGCGGCCGCATGGAATCTACCGGCGGGCGGAATGTCTTACCGCCTGTACCGACTGGGGGACGCGCCGATCATGGAAAAGCCGGAAATCACGCAGGAAGACCTGGAACGCTATGCCGAGCGGATGGCGCGCGCCATTTCCGATCTCGACTGCCCGGAATGCTGCGAGCAGGGCTGGAAGTACCAGTATGTGGAACTGAGCTGCGCGCTCTACCGGGAGGAATGGGAGTGGCACTGCCTGGCCGTTGCGCTTCGTAGCTACCGGCTCAGGACGAAAAACCCGGGGCCGTGACGCGGCCCTTCCTGCCCTTCAGCCTATCCCGAGCCGCTGCAGCCGCCGCTTGAACGCGTGCCGCGAAATGCCGAGCCGCTCGGCCGCATGCCCCTTGTGGCCGCCTGCATCGCGCAGCGCGGCCATCATCATCTCCCGCTCCGTGGATGCCAATGCATCGCCAATGCTGGACGCCGCACCCGGCATTGCTGCCGGCGCGGCCGCTGCGCTCTCCCCGTTCGCCTGCAGGATTTCCGCCGGCAATGCGTCCGCCGGCACTTCCATGCCGGGATGCAGGATGGTGAGCCGCTCGATCAGGTTCTTCAGTTCGCGCACGTTGCCCGGCCAGCGGTAGCGCAGCAGCGCCGCCTGCGCATCCGGCGAGAGCCGCATCGGCGCGCTGCCTTCGCCGCGCCCGAACGCCTGCGAAAAATGCGCAATCAGTACCGGCACGTCGGCCGGGCGCTCGCGCAGCGGCGGGATGTCGAGCTGGATGACGTTGAGGCGGAAATACAGGTCCTCCCGGAACGCGCCGTCGCGCACCGCGGCGGCAAGGTCGCGGTTGGTGGCGGCGACCACCCGCACGTCGGCGGTCTGGCTGCGGCCGGAGCCGATCGCGCGGTACTGGCCGTTCTCCAGGAAATGCAGCAGCTTTGCCTGCAACGGCAGCGGCAGCTCGCCGATCTCGTCGAGGAACAGCGTGCCCTTGTCGGCCAGCGCCACCAGTCCGACGCGGCGCTGGTGCGCGCCGGTGTAGGCGCCCTTCTCCGCGCCGAACAATTCCGCCTCGATCAGCTGCTCCGGCAGCGACGCGCAATTGATTTCGATGAAGGGGCCGCAGGCGCGCGGGCTGGCGGCATGGATCGCGCGAGCAACCAATGCCTTGCCGGTGCCGGATTCGCCCAGCACCAGGATGCGGGTCGCGGCGCTGGCCGCGACCCGGTCGATGGTTGCCGCCAGTTCGCGCATCGCCGGGCTGTCGCCAATCAGGCCGGCGTTGCGCAGCGACGCGCCGCGATGGAATTCCAGCTCGATTGCCATGTGGCGGCGGTCGAGCGTGCTGCGGATGGTCATCGACAGGTCGTCGAGGTCGAACGGCTTGGTGATGTAGTCGGCCGCGCCCAGCTTGACCGCCTTGACCGCCGCGCGCGTGTCGCCGTGCGCGGAAATCATGATCACCTGCGCGTCGCATTTCTGCGCTTTCAGCGCCTCCAGCACCTCCAGGCCGGACATGTCGGGCAGCTTCAGGTCGAGCAGGATCAGGTCCGGCGCGAATTCCGCCGCCGCCCGCAGGCCGTCGCCGCCGGTGCCCGCGCCGCGCACCGCATGCCCCTCGTCTTCCAGCGCGAAGCTGAGCGAACGCACCAGGTTCGATTCGTCGTCAATGATCAGGATGCTTGCCATCGTTGTCCTTCATGATCGGGAAGAAGATACGCACCGCGGTGCCGCTGCCCGGCACGCTTCGGATGTCGAGCCGCCCACCGTTGATCTCCGCCAGCTGGCGCGAAATGCTCAGGCCCAGGCCGATGCCCTTGCTCCTCGTGGTGTAGAACGGGTCGGTCACGCGCGGCAGCACGTCGGCCGGAATGCCGTGCCCACGGTCGCTCACTTCCAGCACCGCCATGCTGCCTTCGCGCGAGGCGCGCAGCACTACCGCGCCATCCTCGTCCGACGCCTGCAGCGCATTGATGCCGAGGTTCAGCAGAATCTGCACCACATGGTCCGGATCGGCGCAGAACCGCAGGTCGCTGTCGCCCTGCACCGACAGCGCCACGCCGCGCGCGGCGGCGTCCGGCTCCAGCAGCAGCGCGACGCGGCGGAATGCGTCGCGCACGACGACTTCCTGCGGATCCGGCGGACGCGGCCGGCCGAAGTCGAGCAGTTGGCTGACCACGCGCGCCAGCCGGTCGATCTCGCCCTCCACGTCGGACAGCAGCTGCAGCCGGCGCGCATCCGCCTCGCGCCGCGACAGCGCCTGCACCGTGGTTTTCACCGCCGCCAGCGGGTTGCGCACTTCATGCGCGATGGAGGTGGCGAATTCGCCGAGCACCGCCAGCTTCTCCATGCGCACGATGCGCGCGAGGTGCTGCTCGAGGCGCAGCGCCATCGCGTCGAAGGCGCGCGAGACGGTGGCGATCTCGTCCTCGCCGTGGTCGGCGATGCGGTACTCCAGCCGGCCTGAGGATATCGCATAGGCACCGGCGAGCAGCTGGCCGACGCGCTGGCGCAGCCGCAGCGACATGCGGTAGAACAGGATCACCAGCAGCACCGCGCCGACCAGCACCGCGATGAACAGCGCGCGCCGCGCGCGCTCGAAAGGCTCGAGCAGCTGCGAGGGCTCCACCTGCAGCATCGGCCGCCAGCCGGGAAAGATCTCCGGTCCGGACACCAGTTTGCCGCTCGGGTTCACCAGGTGGCCGACGCGGTTGAAATAGCCGGCGGGCGTCTTCAGCACCGGCTCCAGCGCACCCGCCGCGGGGTCGGCGCCCATCAGTTCGGTCAGCGACGCCAGCCGCACATGCAGCGCGACGTGGCGCGCAGCGCCGGCGTCGTTCGCGGTTTCGCGCAGCGGATAGCGCACCAGCAGCCAGCCGGAATGGCCGTCGACGGGCGGCGCCGGCCCGACCAGCTCGATATCGCCCACCCGTGTCTGCGGCAGGCCCGCGGCCTCCAGCGTCGTCTCGCCCCAGTAGGGCGGGCCGGAGGCGGCCTGCCCGGGGATCACCTTCTGCAGGCTGTCGTCCGCGGAAAAGAACAGGATGCCGAACAGGTCGGGCAGGTCCGATTCCACCTGCAGCAGTGCGCTGACCTGCTCGTTCGGCGCGCGCTGCTCGGAAGCGAAGGCGGCGATCCCGGGAAAATTCGCCAGCGTCTCCGCCTGGTAGCGGCGCGCCTCGACGAAGCCGGCGATGCGGCTGGCGGTCGCGGTCAGGTGGGCGGCCAGCTTTTCGTCGATCACTTCCTGGAAAGCGGATTCGGCGAAGCGGTCGTACAGCAGGCCGATCCAGACGACCGGCACCACCGACGCAAGGAGCGACAGCACGAGATAGCGGCGGACGATGCTTTTTTCGATGGCCATGGGACGCGATGGGGCGGATTGCGAGCACGGCGCATCGGTTCGCGCTCCTTCCGATTGCAAGGTGGAGGGAACACGGTGGCAATGCGCGACTGCCCGGGGCCGACTCTCTCGCAAGGAGCATGCCTTCCTCCGGGCAATTCTCGCGCTGCAAGGATAGCGCGTTTCCACCGGCCTGCCGCCGTTTGTGAACACCTTGCCAACACATTTCCGAGCGGTTTCCGCTCATCCCGCGCCCCGCCGCCGAGCGCCTTCCGCTCGCGCGAGCGGGGCAAGCCGTTCGGCGCCGACCTCGCATGCGAGGCGCCGCGCCAGCGCCGGCGCGCCCTCGCGCCCGGTTTGCGCGCGATGGCACAGCGCTTGCGATTGTTGCAGCGGACAAACACGCGAGACCGCTGCATCGCCCGATCACTGACAATAGGGCCTTTCGTTTGTTTGCCCCAGGAGGAGACGATGTCCCATTCACTACAGCTCGATCGCAAGCGCGGATGGCCGGGCCGGCGGGCCCGTCGGCTGTGCTGCGCGCTGGCGCTGACGCTGGCCCTGCCGCTTGCGGCATCGGCGCGGGTCGAACTCGGCGCGCCGGCCGGCAAGGCGGATGCGACGATCGGCTGCATGTATCCGCTGACCGGGCGCGCGGCCAGCTACGGACGCGACAGCATTGGCGGCATTCGCGTGGCACTGGCCGACATCGAGGCCGAACTCGGGAAGCAGGCGCCGAAGCTGCGCATTCTGATCGAGGACGACCGCTCCAAGGCATCCTTCGCGCAGCGCATCGCACGCGATTTCGTGCGCCGCGACGGCGTGCGCTTCCTGTGCGGCATCGTCAGTTCCGGCGTCGCGCATGCGGTCACACGGGTGGCGAAGGAACAGCGCGTGCTGCTGATCGGCACCGACCACGCCTCCTCGCGGCTGACGATGGAAGACTTCCATCCGTACTACTTCCGCCTGTCCAACGACACCTACGCGTCGATGGCCGCCGGCGCCCGCTACTTGGCCGACCTGCAGAAGAAGAGCGGCTGGAAGCGCCTGGTGTTCCTCGGCTCCGACTACGACTACGGCCACGTATCCTGGTACGACCTGAAGAGCAACCTCGACCGTCTCGGCGTGCGCTACGAAGTGGCCGGCGAATACTGGTCCAAGCTGTACGAACCGGACTACTCCGCCTACATCAACGAGCTGGCCGCAACCAAGGCCGACATCGCGGTGGTCGGCCTGTGGGGCGGCGACTTCGTCACCTTCCTGAAGCAGGCGATGTCGAACGGGCTGCACACCAAGATGCGCATCGCCAACTTCGACACCGGCGGCAACTACGAGGTGCTGCTGTCGCTCGGCCAGCACGCGCCGAGCGGCCTGATCCTGTCGGCGCGCCATCACAACAACTGGCCCGACACGCCGCGCAACCGCAAGTTCGTCGCCGACTTCCACAAGCTCGAAGGCCGCTATCCCAACTACGCCGCCGAAGGCGCTTACGCCGGCATTGTCGCGATCGCCCGCGCGCTCGCTACGGCCGGCAGCAAGGCCGGCACCGACGAGCTGGCACACGCGCTCGAAGGCCTTCGGCTGCCGTTGCCGGAAGACCCGGAAGGCTACACCTCCACCATCGATCCGGTCCTGCACCAGGTGCAACAGGCCCAGGCGGTCGGCGAAGTCGTGCCGGATGGCCGCTTCGCGCCGGCGCAGGTCATGCTCGGCAACTGGACCGTCTATCCGGCCGAGGAACTGCGCCCGCCGCAGGAACTGATTCAACAGCGCCGCAACAGCCGGCGCCTTCAACCTCTCGTTCAACCACCACCCAGGAGAAGCAGTCCATGAGCGTTCAGCGCCCCACCACTCGTCAGACCGGCATCGCCGTTGCCGCCATTTCCCTCGCTGTGTCCGCAGCTTTCGCGCCGGCCGCCCAGGCCGCCGAAAACGGCAAATTCCGCATCGGTATCGTCACGTTCCTGTCTGGCGGCGCCGCCGGCCCGTTCGGCGTGCCGGCTGCGAATGCCGCCAAGCTGACCGTGGAGGCGCTGAACAAGGGCGCATTGCCCGCTCCCTACAACAAGAAGGGCATCAACGGCCTCGAAATCGAGACCGTCCTGATCGATGAAAACGGCGGCGCCACCAAGCAGGTCGAGGAATTCCGCAACCTGGTCCAGCGCCAGAAGGTCGATGCCGTGATCGGCTACATCTCGTCCGGCGACTGCCTCGCCGTCGCCCCGGTCGCCGAGGAGCTGAAAGCGCCGACCATCTTCTTCGACTGCGGCACGTCGCGCCTGTTCGATACCGTCAAGAACCCGAAGTATGTCTTCCGCACCGGCCTCGACGCGGTGGTCGATAACGTTGCCCTGGCACGCTACGTCGCCGAGACGCGCCCCGACATCAAGACCGTTGCCTCGATCCAGCAGAACTATTCCTGGGGCCAGGACTCGTGGAACGACTTCGTCTTCACGCTCAAACAGATCAAGCCGGAAATCAAGGTTGTGTCGGAACAGTGGCCGAAGCTGATGCAGGGCCAGTACGGCGCTGAAATCTCCGCGCTGTCCGTCGCCAAGCCCGACCTGATCCACTCCAGCTTCTGGGGCGGCGACATGGAAGCCTTCATGCTGCAGGGCTCCGGCCGCGGCCTGTTCGACAACCGCACCGTCGCCCTCACCTGCGGCGACACCGGTGTCGAACACTTCAAGGGCCAGGTCCCGAACGGCGTGATCGTCGGCGGACGCGGTCCGTTCGGCCAGTTCGCGCCGAAGAATGCGCTGAACGACTGGTTCCGTCCGAACTTCACCACGCAGTTCAAGGAATCGCCGACCTATCCGGCCTACAAGATGACCCAGGCCATCCTCGCGCTGAAGGCCGCGGTCGAAAAGACCGCCAAGCCGAACGCCATGCCGGCACCGGAACAGATTACCGCCGGCCTGAAAGGCCTGACCTTCGAAGCGCCGAGCGGCACCGTCAAGATGTCCAGCGCCGGCGGCCACCAGGCGGTGCAGGGCGTGTCCTACGGCGAGTACCAGTATGACGCGAAGACCGGCAAGGCCGCGGTCACCAAGGTCAAGAGCTACGCCGCCGAGTGCCTGATGCCGCCGGACGGCACGACCGCCGTGGACTGGATCAAGTCGGGCATGCCGGGCGCGAAGTGCAGCTGAGCCGGTAACACCCCCTGCCGGTTCCCTCCCCCTCCGGCAGATCTACCAGATAAAGACCTAGGGTGCGCGCCGTTGCAACGGAAGCGGAGCGCACCCTACGGAATCATCTGGATGATCTGCCAGGGGGAAGGAGCTGTCCGGTTGCCTTGCCAAGCTTTCCCCCGACCTCCCCCGGAATTTCCCATGAACACACTCTTCGCGATTTTTATCGACGGGATGATCTACGCCTCCTGGCTCTTCCTCGTCGCCGCGGGTCTCACCGTGATCTACGGTGTGATGCGCATTCTTAACATGGCGCACGGCAGCTTCTATGCGATCGGCGCCTACAGCGCCGCGTCGCTGGTCGGCTGGTATTTTTCCGGCGACGGGCAGAGCGCGCCCTACTGGAGCTACGCGCTGCTGCTCGCCTGCGCGCTTGCCGCCGGCATCATCGTCGGCCTCGTGCTCGAACAGGGCCTGTTGCGCTTCATGCGCGGGCGCGACGAAATCCTGATGGTCATCATCACCTACGCGCTCCTGCTCATCCTCGAAGACACCACCAAGCTGATCTGGGGCGTCGACCCGTATTTTGCCTTCCAGCCCTACCGCCTGCTCGGCCAGACCGCGGTCGGCGGCGTGCTGAGCTTCGCCAACTATGACCTCGCGCTGGTAGCGGTGTCGCTGCTGGTCGGCCTGGCTGCCTGGTATGCGCTCAACCGCACCAACAAGGGCCGCCTGTTGCGCGCCGTGATCCACGACCGCGAAATCGCGATGGCGATGGGCGTGAATGTCAATGTGATGTTCGCCGTCACCTTCGTGATCGGCGCGGTGCTCGGCGCGCTCGCCGGCGCGCTGACCGCACCGGCGATCTCGGTGACCCCGGGCATCGGCGTCGAGGTGATCGTGCTGGCCTTCGCCGTGGTCGTGGTCGGCGGCCTCGGCAGCATCGGTGGCGCCGCCGTCGGCGCGCTGCTGGTCGGCCTGACCCGCTCCTTTGCCGTCCACGTCGCGCCGGAGATCGAGCTGTTCGTGATCTACGGCGTCATGTTCCTCGTCCTGGCCGTCCGCCCGCAGGGGCTGTTCGGGCAGATTCTCGCAAGAAAGATCTGAAAATGCGTACCGAACTTGCTCTCGTCGCGGCGGCGCTGGCCGTCGCCGCCGCCGGCTGGCTGTCGCCGGACTGGCTCTCCTTCCTGCTCACGCTGGCCTTTGCCAAGGCGCTGGTCGTGGTCGGCGTCGTCGTGCAGATGCGCGTCGGCCTGGTCACCTTCGGCCAGGCGCTGTTCTACTGCGTCGGCGGCTACGCCGCCGGCCTCGGCGCGCAATACCTCGGCATCCGCGACGCGTTCGCGCTGCTGGCCATCGGCGCCGGCGTGGCCGTGCTGGTGGCCGGGGTGTGCGGCCTGCTGCTCGCCCGCTACCGCGACATCTTCTTCGCGATGCTCACCATGGCCTTGTCGATGATCCTGTTCGGCGTGCTGGTGAAGTCCTCCGCGCTGGGCTCGACGGACGGCTTCAATGTCTCGACGCCAACCTACTTCGGCTGGGAGCCGTCGCCCGAGGCGGCCAAGCGCGGCGTGTTCCTGCTGACGGTCGCCGTCAGCGGCGCGGCAGCGGTGATATTCCATCGCCTGATGAACTCCGGCCTCGGCCTCGTCACGGAAGCAATCCGCGAAAACGAAATCCGCGTCGAATACCTCGGCGTGTCGCCACGCGCCGTCATCTACGCCAACTACCTGGCGGCGGCGGCGGTGTCCGCGCTCGGCGGCGGCCTGACCGCGCTGGCGACCGGCCACATCGATCCGGACATGGCGTTCTGGACCACATCGGGCGAATTCGTGTTCATCGCGATCCTCGGCGGCACCGGCCACGTCGCGGCCGCGTTCGTGGCAGCCATCGTGTTCGCCGCGGTGCGCACCTTCGCCATCCAGGAAGCGCCGCATACCTGGCAGCTCACGCTCGGCGTAGTGCTGCTGGTGCTTATCATCTTCCTGCCCAAGGGCCTGTGGAGCCTGGTCAGCCGCAAGAAGCACGGCGCCACGCACGCAGCGGACAACAACCCGGCCGCCAGCCCGGCCGTCACCCCGGAGGCCACAGCATGAGCGCCATTCTCGAAACCATCGGCCTGCAGCGCACCTTCGGCGCGGTGGTCGCTGCCAAGGACATCAACGTCCGCATCGACAAGGGTGAAGTGGTGGGCGTGATCGGCTCCAACGGCGCCGGCAAGACCACCTTCATCAACATGGTGACCGGCTACCTGCCGCCGTCCGGCGGCAAGATCCTGTTCGAGGGCCAGCACATCGTCGGCCGCGAACCGCGTGCGATCACGCGCATGGGCATGGCCCGTTCCTTCCAGGTGGCGCAGCTGTTCCCGCAGCTGTCGGTGCTGGAAAACGTGATGGTCGCGCTGATTGCCGCCGAAAGCCCGCGTCCATCCTTCTTCGCCGGCTTCGACAATCCGTCCCGCCGCAAGCGCGCTCTCGAAATCCTCGACGAGTTCGGCGTCGCCCATTACAAGGATGCGCTGGTGTCCGCCGTGCCGCAGGGCGCGCGCAAGCTGATCGACATCGCGATGGCGCTGGTCAGCAACCCGCGCATGCTGCTGCTGGACGAGCCGACCTCCGGCGTGTCCGTGGAAGAAAAGTTCCCGCTGATGGATACCGTGATGGCGGCGGTGAAGCATCACGGCACCACGGTGCTCTTCGTCGAACACGACATGGACATCGTCGCCCGCTACGTGTCGCGCATCCTGGCGTTCTACAGCGGCGAAATCATCGCCGACGGCACGCCGATGAAGGTGCTGTCCGACGAGCGCGTGCAGGAACTGGTCATCGGCCATCACATCGTCCCCTCAGAAATCCTTGAAGGAGCCGCAGCATGAGCGCTTCCCTGCTTTCGATCAAGAACCTGAACGTCTCCATCGACCGCATCCCGATCCTGCGCGATGTGTCGCTCGAGGTGCCCAAGGGATGCATGGCCGGCCTGATCGGCCGCAACGGCGCCGGCAAGACCACGCTGATGCGCTCCATCATGGGTCTGATGCCGGCCGGCTCGAAGTCCATCACCGTCAACGGCGAGAACCTGTCGGACATCGCGCCGCACGGCCGCGCGCCGCGCGGCATCAGCTACATGCCGGAAGACCGCCGCCTGATCCCGTCGCTCACCGTCGAGGAAAACATCCTGCTGCCGGTATGGTCGATCGGCATCCGCGACTGGCAGCAGCGCCTGGACTGGATTTACACCCTGATGCCGGAGGTGGCGGGCTTCCGCGAGCGCCGCGCGCTGCAGCTGTCCGGCGGCCAGCAAAAGCTGGTGGCGCTGGCGCGCGCGCTGATGCCGGGCCGCACGCTGCTGCTGCTCGACGAGCCGTTCGAGGGCGTGGCGCCGGTGCTGTCGCGCCGCCTGACCGAGGTGATCGGCTCTCTGCGCGACCAGGGCATGTCCATCATCCTGTCCGAGTCCGACGACTCGCATTCCGCCGACCTGGTCGACCGCGTGTTCCGCATCGAGCGCGGCGTGGTCACTGCCGGCTAACCGAAAGAAAGGGTTTACATGTCCCAGTTCATTTTCGAAACCGCGCCGAAGATCGTGTGCGCACAGGGCGCGGCAAACGGCCTCGGCGAACTCGCGCAGCAGCTCGGCATCAGCCACCTCTACCTTGTCACCGACCGCTTCCTGCTGGACGCCGGCCTGCTCACGGGCGCGCTCGCCAGCCTGGACGCCGCCGGCATCCGCGCCACCGTGTTTGCCGACGTGCAGGCCGATCCGCCGGAAGCCAGCGTGCAGGCGGCGGTGGAGCAGGCGATCGCGGCCGGCGTCGACGGCGTCGCCGGCTTCGGCGGCGGCAGTTCGATGGATACCGCCAAGCTGGTCGCGCTGCTGGCGAAGACGCCGCAGGCGCTGCCCGGAATCTACGGCGTGGGCCTTGCGCGCGGTCCGCGCCTGCCGCTGATCCAGGTGCCGACCACCGCCGGCACCGGCTCGGAAGTCACCGCAATCTCGATCCTGACCACGCCGTCGAATGAAAAGAAGGGCGTCGTCTCGCCGCTGCTGTATCCGGACGTGGCGCTGCTCGACAGCCTGCTCACGCTCGGCCTGCCGCCGCGTGTGACCGCGATGACCGGCGTCGACGCAATGGTGCACGCGATCGAGGCCTACACCACGCGTCACAAGAAGAATCCGCTGTCGGATGCGCTTGCGCTGCGCGCGCTGACGATGTTGTACGACAACATCCGCATTGTGATCCGCGACGGCAACGATGCCCGCGCGCGCGAAGCGATGCTGCTCGGCTCGCTGTTTGCCGGCATGGCGTTCGCGAACGCCCCCGTGGGGGCGGTGCATGCGCTGGCCTATCCGCTGGGCGGCCACTACCACCTGCCGCACGGGCTGACCAATGCGCTGGTGCTGCTGCCGGTGCTGGAGTTCAATCACCCGGCCGCGGCGAAGCTGTACGGCGAGCTGGCGCGCGCGATCCTGCCTGGTCAGCATTTCTCGGACGACGACGAAGCCGCCGGCGCCTTCATCGGCGCGATGCGTGCGCTAGTGGCGGAAATGCCTTTCGAGCAGGACCTCAAGAGCGCCGGCGTACCCGAAGGCGACCTCGAAATGCTGGCGAAGGATGCGATGAACGTGCAGCGGCTGCTGGTGAACAATCCTCGCGAGGTGACATACGAGGACGCGCTGGCGATGTACCGGGCAGTGTATTGAAAAAGCCACGGGACTGTAGCGCCGGATTCGCCACGCTCAAGCTGCGCTACGGTCCTGAACGACAGGGAAAGACAACAATGACCATCCAACTCAACGACCCTACCCTACTGCGCCGGCAAGCCTACATCGACGGCGCCTGGTGCAACGCCGATGCCGGCGCCACCCATGAAATCCGTAACCCGGCCAATGGCAAGGTGATTGCGCTGGTGCCTGACATGGGGGCCGCAGAAACCCGGCGTGCGATTGCCGCGGCGGATGCTGCGCTGCCGGCCTGGCGCGCGAAGACTGCGAAGGAGCGCGCCGCCATCCTGCGCCGCTGGTTCGATCTCATCCTCGCCAGCCAGGAAGACCTGGCGCGCCTGATGACGCTGGAACAGGGCAAGCCGCTGGCCGAAGCGCGCGGTGAAGTCGCGTACGGCGCGTCCTTCATCGAATGGTTTGCCGAGGAAGGCAAGCGCGTGTACGGTGACGTGATTCCGTCCCCGGCCGGCGACAAGCGGCTGGTGGTGATCAAACAGCCGGTCGGGGTCACCGCGGCGATCACGCCGTGGAACTTCCCGATCGCGATGATCACCCGCAAGGTCGGCCCGGCGCTCGCCGCCGGCTGCACTTCGGTGGTCAAGCCGGCGGAGGCGACGCCGCTGTGTGCGCTGGCGCTGGCCGAACTCGGCGAGCGCGCCGGCATCCCGCAGGGTGTGCTCAACGTCGTGACTACGGCTCGTCCGGCAGAAGTCGGCACGGAACTGACCGGCAACCCGACGGTACGCAAGCTCAGCTTCACCGGTTCCACCCCGGTCGGCAAGCGCCTGATGGCACAGTGCGCGGAAACGGTGAAAAAAGTGTCGCTGGAGCTCGGCGGCAATGCGCCCTTCATCGTGTTCGACGATGCCGACGTCGATGCAGCGGTGCGCGGCGCAATGGCATCCAAGTACCGCAACGCCGGCCAGACCTGCGTCTGCGCCAACCGGCTGATCGTGCAGGACGGCATCTACGACCTGTTCGCGGAAAAGCTGGCGCAGGCAGTTCGCGAACTGAAGGTCGGCGACGGCATGGAAGACGGCGTGCAGATCGGCCCGCTGATCAACGACGCGGCAGCCGGCAAGGTGGAGCGCCTGGTGGAGGATGCGCTATCCAAGGGCGCGCACGCAATCGCCGGCGGCAAGCCGCATGCCCTCGGCGGCAACTTCTTCACGCCGACGGTGCTCACGGATGTCACGCCGGCGATGATGATCGCGCAGGAAGAGATCTTCGGACCGGTCGCGCCGCTCTTCCGGTTCAAGACTGACGAGGAAGCGGTGGCGCTGGCCAACAACACCCGCTACGGGCTGGCCGCCTACTTCTATTCGCGCGACATCGGCCGCGTCTGGCGCGTCGCCGAGCAGCTCGAATACGGCATGGTCGGCATCAACGAAGGCATGATCTCGAACGAGGTCGCGCCGTTCGGCGGCATGAAGGAATCCGGCGTCGGCCGCGAAGGATCGCGCTACGGCATCGACGAGTACCTGCAGATCAAGTATCTGTGCCTGGGCGGGATGCAGGCCTGAGGCGGTACCGGCGCGTGGCGGAGCGGCAGCATGCTGTTGCCGCCGCGCGCATCTTTTCCTCCATGAAGCGCAGGAAGGCTTCCACCTTCGCCGGATAGGTGCGCGCCCTGGGCAGCATCGCGTAAATGCCCGGCAGCGCTGCCGCGCCGTTCCGTTTCCCCGGAACGGCGACTTTACGCTCTGGGACGGCCTGGCGATCTGAGATTTTGCAGCGGAAACGAGAGGCGGCGCTGTGGCCGGCCGACCGGCATTCCGGTGGCCTGAACACCAGGGCGCGGCGGTTCGATTCGACGGCGCAGTGCGGCTGGCGGCGGCGCGCAGTGCGCCGCGCACGATCCGGTTACAGCCTTGCGTCCGCCTTCAACTGCCGCACGGCCGCCACCATGTTGACAAAGGCGCGGGTGCAAGGGGTGCCGTTGCCCAGCATCGCCTTGGCCTGGTCGTATTCGCCGAGGTTGATCTGGCGCACCACCTTTTCCACTTCCGCATGGAAGGCCGCATGCGCGTCGACCGCGGGCTGGAAGCTCTTCACAAACGGGAACTTGCGCTCGCCCTCGCCGTGCAGCCAGTCGCCCAGCATGCAGCCGTCCAGCTTGCCTGCCGACTTCGGGTCGAGCTGATGCTGGCTGGCGATCGCCGCAAGCATCCGGGTCCGCAGTTCTCCTTCCTTCGCGAGTGCTTCTTCGAGATTCATGATGGTTTTCCTGTTATTTTGATATGGCCCCGCCTGGCGTCGACCGCGGGCCGTGCTTGTGTGCTTGTGCGCACGCGGCGGCGCAGGCCGCCGCGTGCGATTTCATCATAACAGGGTCACCACCCGATGTTAAGCCGGGGCAAGCCCCGGCCGGCCTCAGGCCGCCGCGAGCGCGCGGTCGAGGTCTTCGATCAGGTCATCCACATGCTCGATGCCGACCGACAGCCGCAGCATGTCTTCCGACACGCCGGCCTTCGCCAGTTCTTCCGGATTGAGCTGGCGGTGCGTGGTGGATGCCGGATGCGTGGCCAGCGACTTGGCGTCGCCGATGTTGACCAGGCGGGTGAACAGCTGCAGCGCGTCGAGCACGCGCGCGCCGGCAGCGCGCGGGTCGGCCTTGTCCGCGGTCTTCAGCCCGAAGGACAGGATGCCGGAAGCGCGGCCGCCCAGGTACTTCTTCACCAGCGGATAGTCGGCATGGTCTTCCAGGCCGGCATAGTTGACCCAGGCAATCTTCGGATGGCGGGAGAGGTATTGCGCGATGCGCTGCGCGTTGTCGCAGATGCGTTCCATGCGCAGCGCCAGCGTCTCGATGCCCTGCAGGATCAGGAAGGCATTCATCGGCGCGATCGCCGCGCCCATGTTGCGCAGCGGGACCACGCGCGCGCGGCCGATGTAGGCGGCGGCGCCGAGCGCTTCGGTATAAACCACGCCGTGGTAGGACACGTCAGGCTCGTTCAGGCGCTTGAAGCGTTCCTTGTGCTCGGCCCAGGGGAACTTGCCGCTGTCGACGATCGCGCCGCCGACGCTGTTGCCATGGCCGCCGAGGTACTTGGTCAGCGAATGCACCACGATGTCGGCGCCGTGCTCGAACGGGCGGCACAGGTAGGGGCTGGGCACGGTGTTGTCGACGATCAGCGGGATGCCGTGCGCGTGCGCGATATCGGCCAGCTTCGCGAAGTCGGTGACGTTACCGAGCGGGTTGCCGATCGATTCGCAGAAGATTGCCTTGGTGCGGCCGTCGATCAGCGGCGCGAAGGTTTCCGGCTTGCGCGGATCGGCGAAGCGCACCTCGATGCCGATCTGCGGGAAGGTGTGCGCGAACAGGTTGTAGGTGCCTCCATACAGGGTGGAAGCGGACACGATGTTGTCGCCGGCCTCGGCGATGGTCTGGATCGCATAGGTGATCGCGGCCATGCCGGATGCCAGCGCGAGCGCGCCGACGCCGCCTTCGAGCGCGGCGATGCGCTTTTCCAGCACGTCCTGGGTCGGGTTCATGATGCGGGTGTAGATGTTGCCCGCGACCTTCAGGTCGAACAGGTCGGCGCCGTGCTGCGCATTGTCGAAGGAATAAGCCACGGTCTGGTAGACCGGGACGGCGACCGCCTTGGTGGTCGGGTCCGGGGAATAGCCGGCATGGACGGCAAGGGTTTCGAGTTTCATTGTTATGGGCCCTGGGATGGTTGATTTGCAAGGGCCGCGCGGCGTTGCACCGCGCGGCGGGAAACGACCTTGCGATTATAGGGGCCGGGTTGTCGCTACGACAAATGCGAATTGCTCATATCCTTAGTCCGTTGCGGCACGCGCGGCTGTCGGCGCCGTCCTGACTTGTAAAGACGGAAGAACAACCGTCAAGGACAGCAGGGCGTGCAGACCGGCGGCATTAAAACCGCATCTCCATCCCCTGCGCCATCAGCCACAGGTTGAACGCGGTGATCGCGCCGACGAAAGCCAGCACCGGCAGCAGGCGCAATGCGACCGCGCCGCGGCTGCCGGCCAGCTGGCCGCGGCCGCGGTTGCGCACGATCTGCACTGCCAGCCAGAAACCGAGCACCATCAGGCCGGCCTGCAGCGTGTACATCAATTCGTCGGGGAAGATCGGGCTCATCATCTGGTTGTGCTTGTCCATCGACGACACCGGCCCCAGCCCGATGCCAAGCGGATTGAGCAGCAGCGCGAACAGGTCAGCGCTCTCGCGCGAGATATGGTCGAGGTTGTGCGCGAGGTGGTAGACGAAGGCCAGCGGCAGCGCGGAAAAGGAAAACGCGGTAAACAAGCCGCGGTAGGACGTCGCACGCCGCGCAGCGAGCCAGCTCACGCCGACCAGCGCCGCATACACCACGCCCACTGCCGCGAAACTGCCGAGCATCGCCAGCGTGAAGCTCATGTACGGCGCCCCGCTCTCGCCGATGAAGCCCGCGACGGCGACGATCCAGTCGCGCCAGAACGGCATCATGGTCAGACCGTGGAAGATGGTGATCCCGAGCAGCAGCAGCATGAACCATGCACCGTCCCACTGCGGCCGCGCCTGGTCCTTCGCCTCGCTGCCCATCGGGCGCAGCTGCCACGACACGTTCTGGTGCGGGCAGCTCTGCATGCAGCTGCCGCAGGACAGGCAGTTGGTGTTCTGCGAGAAGCGTCCGACCACCAGGTGCGTCGGGCAGGGATCGATTTCCTTCGAGCCGTTGTAGCACTCCAGCGTTTTGCAGGAATCGCAGGTCTTCTGGTCGACCGGCCGTACCGCGACCGGCGCCAGGCGCGCATAGTAGCCGAGGGTGCGGCCCACCGGGCACACATAACGGCAGAAGGCCTTGCGCTCGAACAGCCACTGGAACAGCAGCGACAGCCCGAGCATCACCAACGCCATCAGCGCGGTCGCGAACGGCTTGGAGGTGACGCCGATGCCGGTCTCCAGCCAGGTCAGGCCGATGAACATCAGCAGCGCGAGCCACACGTTCTGCAGCCAGCGCGGCACCTTGCCGTTGCGGCCCGGATGCGGGTTCGCGCGCTTCCACAGCTTGCGGCGGATCAGCCAGTTCGACAAGGTATTCCACGGGCAGATCGCGCACCAGGCGGTGCCGAGGAAGAACACCGATACCACTACCAGCGGCCACCACAGGTTCCATACCAGCGCGGTCGCGAGGTTGTGCTCGGGGTAGACGGTGCCGAACAGGCCGGCGACGACCACCATGATGAAGACCGCCACCGACACGATCTTGATCGCCAGCAGCGGATAGGGACTGCGGTTGAGGAAGCGCACGAACGGGCCGACCAATGGCAGGGTCGCAAGGTTGGCGGTGCGCGGTTCCTTCTCGGAAGGCAGCTTCGCGCACAGGCTCCACAGCGCGATCGCCAGCATCGCCAGCGCCGCGGGCAGGATCCACTCTCCCGGCAGGCCGGGGTGGAGCATGGTCATTTCTTCATGCGCTTCGGCTCCTGAATCGGTGGCGTCGTCGGCCGGAGCGGCATGGCCGGCGTGGGCCGACTGCGCGTCCGGGTCCGCGCTTGCAGGATTGCCGTGCCCGTGGTGCGGGTCGTCCGTGGCTGCGGCGGGAGCTTGGGCGGGCGCTGCGCCCTTTGCAGGCGCGTGCTGCTTCCCGGCGGCCGCGGGCACCTCCTCGAGGCCGCCATGGGCGTATGCGGGCGCGGTGACGGTCTGCGCGAGCAGCAGCATCGCGGCGAAGAGGAGGTTTTTCATGATGGGGATTGCCGTATGCAGTTCGGGGCGTGGACGCTCTACCAGTCCGGAACTTGTTCCTGAAAATATTTCCCTGTTTGGATTAGTTTATCCCAGGCAAGTTCCGATGCCTGCGCGAAGTAAGGAAACCCATATTCCAGATCAAGCGGGCGTCCTTTAGGCCGAACGCCTGGCATGTTCCGATGACACCGGGCCAGCGCTCGACGCACGCATCGAGCGTCGTCGGCGAAAAGTGCAGACGCCGCCGCCCGTTGATGATGTGGAATTTACTTCGGCATCGCGTCGTTCAAGAAGCGGATCAGGTCCTCTATACCCGCCGCAGTCGTTTCCCCGCTCGCGACGTTACGGTTTATGCAGCCCCGGCCCTTGCATGCTGGTTTGGCATAGAATTCGCTGCTTACCTGGTCCCAGCCGTGGGTCGCATTGTCGAACACCTTGACCGAAAATTTCGCTTGTTGATCGACGGGCAAGCTCTTGACCATCGTGTCACAGGCCTTCGGATCGCGATCGTCATAATCATCATTTGCACCTGCGTAGATCCTGATCGGGGCGCTGCCATACCTCTCGTAAACGGTGCTCGGGATGCCCGGAGTCGACGGTTTCTGGGCGTTGAAATGGGAGACGAAATAGCAGACCGGGTACATCGGGGCCGCTGCCGCAAAATGCTGCCCCCCGCCGAATGCCTGCTCAGCCCATTCCGTGGCCGACAGCAGCGCGACCAATCCGCCGTAGCTGCCGCCCATGACGGCGATGCGTTTATTGTCGACGTCCGGCAAACCCGACAAGTACTTGAGGGCGCCGTACACATGGGGCACGTAGACAGAGGGGCGCTGGGCAGCGCCGGACGCGTAGTAGAACATGACAACCTCGAGAGTGACGAAACCTCGTTCGCTAAGCGCGTTCGCATACTGGTTTGTCTGGGTCTTCTGGAACCCGCCGCCATGATGTAGCAGGACAACGGCGGGCGCCTTTCCGGTTACCGCAGGCCTTGTGAGAACGGCCTCGACCGTGGTTCCGCCGCCGGCGGACGGGAAATTAACGGTCTCCGACGCGAACGCTGCCGTGGAGAAGAAGCCCAGCAGCATCGCGAATGCACGAACATGTTTCATCAGCACCTCTATGTAGTTGTTTGTCGTTGTTGTCGGTCTCCCGGAGCACCGCAGCGGCGGCAGCCGCCCCGATCGGGAAAATCAGTTTTAAGGCTGCAACGGTACAGATCCGGCTCCGCAATTGTGCCTGATAAAGAGCGGCGTTAGCCCGATTGAATCTGTCTTTCAGATCAGTCGTCTGTTCCGGCACGGCGGTCACGCCTATGCTTACCGTAAACGAGACTTCACCGAAGAGCAGCCAGGGGATAACCCGCTATCATGCATCTGATCCGTTCTGCAACGAGCATCGATGTTCGCATTCGGAAGCAGCACGGATAGCGGCTTGCCCGCTCTCTGCGTGCGCGACAGCTCGTTCTTGAAAATCCCGGGGCTCAAGCGCTGCCCGGCGGCGATAGAGGCTGGTGTTTGACGGTTGGGGCGAGTTGCGCCGGAGGGGAAGCACGGAGGGCAGCGACGCGTCGCTTGGTGGCGCGCGCTTCATCAAAGCGGGCGGGAGGCGGCCATGAAGGCCGCCAGCGGATCGAGGGGCTGTACCCGGATGCGTCTTCATCCGGCATATGCGCCGCGGCGCGCGCTTCCGGCCCCGTCCCGGCAATCGATGCCGGGACGGGACAGGTGCATCAGAACTCGCCCCAATCCTCGCCGGCTGCCTGCGTTGCCAGTGCCAGGCGGCGCCGTTCCAGCGCGCGCACGGGTTGCCTGGTGACGGCCGGCGCGAAACGGGCATCCGGGACGCGGGCCGGTTGCGGCGCCGGATCGCTCGCCGCCGGCGCCGACAGCTTGAACACGCTGACCGTGCGCGCCAGCCGGGCAGCCTGGTCCTGCAAGGATTCGGAAGCGGCGGCCGCCTCCTCGACCAGTGCGGCGTTCTGCTGGGTTACCTGGTCCATTTGCGAAATCGCCTGGTTGATCTGGTCGATGCCGGCGCTCTGCTCCTGGCTCGCGGCCTGGATCTCGGCCATGATGTCGGTCACCCGCCCGATGCTGTCGACGATGTCGTTCATCGTCGCGCCGGCCTGGTCCACCAGCTTGCCGCCGGTCTCCACCTTCTCGACCGAGTCGACGATCAGCGCCTTGATTTCCTTCGCGGCCGCGGCAGAGCGCTGCGCCAGGTTGCGCACTTCCGACGCCACCACCGCAAAGCCCCTGCCCTGCTCGCCCGCGCGTGCCGCTTCCACCGCGGCATTCAGCGCCAGGATGTTGGTCTGGAATGCAATGCCGTCGATGACGGTGATGATGTCTGCGATCTTCTTCGACGATTCGTTGATCGCCCCCATCGTCGCGACCACCTCGCCTACGACGGTGCCGCCCCTGCTGGCGACCTCGGACGCGGATACCGCGAGCGCATTGGCCTGGCGAGCATTGTCGGCGTTCTGTTTCACGGTGGTGGTCAGCTCCTCCATCGACGACGCGGTCTCTTCCAGCGAGCTGGCCTGCTCTTCGGTGCGCGATGACAGGTCGGTGTTGCCGACGGCGATCTGCGACGAGGCGGTGGCGATGGTTTCGGTGCCGGCGCGCACGTCGCCGACGATCTTGACCAGGTTGTCATTCATGTCCTTCAGCGCCTTGAGCAGCTGGCCGGTTTCCTCGGTCGTCGTTACCTCGATGCGGCTGGTCAGGTCACCGGACGCTACCGTTTGCGCCACTTTGACCGCGGCGTCGATCGGACGCGTGATGCTCGCGGTGACATAGGTTGCAACTGCGACCGCGGCGACCACGGCGGCGATCGCGACGACCAGCATCACCAGCCCGGCCTGCGACACGGTGCGCACGCCGTTCTCCACGCTCTTTTCGGCGACCTCCTGATTCAACTGGACGATCTTGTTGAGCGTCTCTTCGGATTTCGAAAAGAGCGGCACCGAGGTGTCGTATTGGGCAAAGAACCTGGAAAACAGCTCTTTCTGCGCCTGCTCGCTGGTGCTCCGCGCGAGTGCCTCGATGGTCGCAGCGATGTCGGCATCGGCGCGCTTCCACGCTTCCCATTCCGCCACGAACTGCTTCCACAGCACTGCCTCCTCATCCGTCTGCGGCAGCGGTTCGTATTGCCGCCAGCCCGCATCGGCATTGGCCCACGCCTTCCTGCGCAGTTCGATCACCTCGGCAAACTGCTTCTGCGCGCTGTAATTGTTTTCGTAGATCGCGGCGGTCAGGTTGGCCGCCTTCAACGCCGTCTGGGCTTCGCTCAGTGTCAGCAAGCCGTTCACCGACGGCAGGCGGACCCGGCCGACCTCTTCCATGTCGTTGCCTACCTTGTATATGCCGACATAGCCGGTCATGCCCAGCACGCCCATGGCCAGCAGCAGCACGGTGACAAGTGTGAACAGCTTGTGTTTGATCGCGAGATTCTTGAACATGGTGATTCCCCTTGATGGATTACGCCGCGAGTTTTTTTGCGAGGCCAAGCTCGCTGGCGAGAAGCTTGTCGATGTCGACGAGGATGAGCATGCGTTCGCCGACCGTCCCGAGGCCGCAGATGTAGTCCGCATGGATGGCCGACGTCATCTCCGGCGCCGGCTTGACCTGGTCGCCGGCGAGCGCGACGACATCGGACACCGCATCGACGACGATGCCGACCACCGTGTCCTGCACGCGCAGGATGATGACGACGGTGAACTGGTCGTAGCTGGGCGCGCTGAGCCGGAAGCGGATGCGCATGTCGATGATCGGCACGATCTCGCCGCGCAGGTTGATCACGCCCTTCAGGAAATCCGGCGCGTTCGCGATCGCCGTGGTCGCTTCATACCCGCGTATTTCCTGCACCTTCAGGATGTCGATCCCGTATTCCTCTTTCCCGAGCCGGAAAGTCAACACTTCGGAACGGGCGCCGTTCGGGCTGGATGTCATCGAATTCTCCTCATTCATCGGTTTTCCCTTTTGGTTGCTAATTTCGCGCAGGCCCGCGGACCTGGCGCGTCGCCGAAGGCAGCTTGAAGACGGAAATGGCTTGCGCGAGCTTCGATGCCTGCTGCTCGAGCCCGGCGGCGGCCGATGCCGCGTCCTGCACCATCGCGGCATTGCGCTGGGTCATCTCGTCCAGGTGCGCCACCGCCTGGTTCACCTGGCTCACGCCCTGGCTTTGCTCGCTGCTGGCCACCTTGATTTCGCCCATGATGCGGCTGACGTCTTTAACCGATTCGAGGATGCGCTGCATCGTGCCCCCCGCTTCGGCGACGAGTTGTTCCCCGGCATCGATCTTTTCCGCCGAGCTCGTGATCAGCGCGCGGATCTGCCTGGCCGCGGTGCCCGACTTTTCGGCCAGCGCGCGCACTTCCGCCGCGACCACCGCAAATCCCTTGCCCTGCTCTCCTGCCCGCGCGGCTTCCACGGCGGCATTGAGTGCGAGGATGTTGGTCTGGAATGCGATGCCGTCGATCAGTCCGAGGATATTGGCGATCTCGCTCGACACCCGGCTGATTTCCGCCATCGTCGTGCCTACCCGGTTGACGGCATCCTTGCCTGCCTCGGCGACGGACGACGCCGAGGTGGCAAGCCGGTCGGCCTGCTCGGCGCTGCCGGCGTTCTGCTTGACGGTGCTGGCGAATTCTTCCAGGCTCGCCGCAGTTTCTTCCAGGCTGGATGCCTGGGTTTCGGTGCGGGCCGCCAAATCCACATTGCCCTCGGCCAGCGCGTGCGTTTCGCTGCGGATGGAGTCGACGTTGCGCCGTACGTCGCCGATGACGGCGACGAGGTTGACGTTCATTTGCTGCAGCGCGCGCAGGAGTTCCCCGATCTCGTCATGGCGCCGCGCTGCGAACGTGCTGGTGAGGTCGCCGCCGGCAATCGCACTTGCGACCACGGTGGCCTCACGCAAAGGCTGGAAAACGGTTTGACGGAGCGTGAACCACAGCCACGCCAGCGTGCCGGCGCCCGCCGCCGCTGCCGGCGCGCCCCAGCCGCCCTGCATGCCGGGCCAGGTCGATGCCGCCCCGAGCGCGATGAACAACAGCATGGGCAGGCCAAGCAGCACACCCGCGCGCATCCGGATCGGCATGTTGCGAAGGCGCTCGCCCCATCCTCCCAGTCCGGTTTTCACGATTTCGCCGCGGCGCACGGCCAGTCCTTGTGCCTGTCCCTGCCTGAGGCGGCGATAGGCCGCATCGGCCGCCTCGACCTGCGCGCGCGTCGGCTTTGTCCGCACCGACATGTAGGCTACCGTCTTGCCGTTCTCTTTCACCGGCGTGACGTTTGCGTACACCCAGTAGTGGTCGCCGTTCTTGCGCCGGTTCTTCACCAGTCCGGTCCATTGCCTGCCGCGCTTGAGGTTGTTCCACATGTCCGCGAATGCCTCCGGCGGCATGTCGGGGTGGCGCACGATGTTTTGCGGCGCGCCCAGCAGCTCGTCTTCACCGAAGCCGCTCACTTCGACGAAATAGGGGTTGACGTAGGTGATCCTGCCCTTGAGGTCGGTTTTCGACACGATCGACTCACCGTCCCGAAGCGGATACTCGACATTGGTAACGGGCATGTTCATGCGCATGGTTGCTATCCCTGCTAGGTGGTTGAGGGCGGCGGGCCTCCGTCTTTCCGGCCATGGTCTGAACAGCGACAAGAGGCCCGCGTCCGTCCGAATTCCTCGGCATGCGAAATCATGCATTCGGGAAACTTTTGCGGAAATCGGCGCTTCCTTAAGTTGCGGTGGGAAGACATGTAACGGCGGTAGGAGGAGTCCTACGGCCGGCAAGCGAGCGGGAAAGGGAATATGTTGGCTTGGACAAGATTTCAGATTGGCAATATCATTACCATAAAGTAATTATGGTTATTAACTGATCATCCAAGCGAGCCAACTCAATGCCTCAGGGATACGCGGTAAGGACCTACCCGCTGCACCGCTTACAGCAGCTTCTGGGGCTGCTCACCCTCGCGTTCCTTGCTGCGCGTTTCTCCCCGACGTTTCAGCTCCTGCAGGGCGTGCATGTGATGCCGCTTTGGCTGCATAACTTCGTGGAGATGTTTTCCACCGCCGTCGCGCTGCTGATGTTCGGCGTGGTATGGAATGCGTACAGCCGCGAACGGTCGGGCAACATGGTCTTCCTCGGCTGCGCTTTCCTCGCCGTCGGCCTGATCGACTTCGCGCACCTGCTGTCCTACAAGGGAATGCCGGACTTCATCACGCCGGCAAGCCCGCAGAAGGCGATCTCGTTCTGGCTGGCGGAGCGCGCCGTCGCCGCCGGCGCGCTGCTCGCGGTCGCGCTGCGCCCATGGCGCCCGCTTTCGGACAGCCGGCGCCGCTACATTCTCCTTGCCGGCAGCCTCGCGCTCACCGCCTTCGTCTACTGGGCCGGCCTGTTCCACCCCGACGCCTGGCCGGTATTCTTTGTCGACGGCGCCGGCCTGACCGACGCCAAGATCCTGGCCGAATACGCCACCATCCTGGTGCTCGGCGCCGCCGCCCTGCTCTTCCATCGCAGCGCGCGGCGCGCCGACCCTGCTTTTGACGCCGGCAGCCTGTTCGCTGTCGCCGTCATCAGCATCCTGAGCGGCTTGTGCTTCACTTCCTACACCGGGGTGAACGACGTGTTCAACCTGCTTGGACATGTGTTCAAGATCGTCGCCTACCTGTTTCTTTACCGCGCCGCGTTCGTGGCCTGCGTGCGCGAGCCGTTCCGCAAGATGCATGTCGAGATCGGGGAACGAAAGCTGGCCGAAGAAGCGCTGCGCGAGCTCAACCAATCCCTCGAACAGCGCGTCGCGCAGCGCACCGTGCAGCTGGAACTGGCGAACAAGGAGCTGGAAGCGTTCAGCTATTCCGTCTCGCACGACCTGCGCGCGCCGCTGCGCGCCATCGACGGCTTCAGCCAGATCCTGCACAAGAATTACATGGAACACCTGGACGACAAGGGCCGCGACTACCTGGCGCGGGTGCGCCGGGCCAGCCAGCGCATGGGCGAGTTGATCGACGACATGCTCCTGCTGGCACAACTGAGCCGCAAGGAAGTCAGCCGCCAGCAGGTCGACATCAGCGCGCTGGCCCGCGCCGTGCTCGACGAACTGAAGCAGGCTTCGCCGGAGCGCCGGGTCGAAACCCGCGTCGCCGACGGCATGGCGGTCGACGCCGACCCGAAGCTGATCCGCATCGTGCTCGAAAACCTGCTCGGCAATGCGTGGAAATTCACCGGCAAGACCGCCGATGCGCGCATCGAGGTCGGCCGCGCCGACCGCGACGGCATGTGCGCAATCTTCGTGCGCGACAACGGCGCCGGCTTCAGCATGGCGTATGCGCACAAGCTGTTCGGCCCCTTCCAGCGCCTGCATGCGGCCAGCGAGTTCGAGGGTTCCGGCATCGGCCTGGCCACCGTACAGCGCATCATCCAGCGCCACGGCGGGCGGGTCTGGGCCGAGGGCCGGGAAGGCGAAGGGGCGACGTTCTATTTTTGCTGCGACACGCAGACGGGAGAAGCGGTGCAATGAACAAGAAGATGGTGATCCTGCTGGTCGAGGACAACCCGGACGACGAGGAACTCACGCGGCTGGCGTTCGAGGAGAGCCGGCTGCTGAACGAAGTCGTGGTCGCGCGTGACGGGCAGGAGGCGATCGACTACCTGTTCGATCCGCGGCACGAGCTGCCGAACCTGATGCTGCTCGATCTGAAGTTGCCGAAAGTCGACGGCCTGGAGGTGCTCAAGCGCGTTCGCGAGCATCCGCGCACGCGCATCCTGCCGGTCGTCATGCTGACCACGTCGAAGGAAGAAAGCGACCTGATCGCCAGCTACCAGCTGGGATGCAACAGCTATATCCGCAAGCCGGTCGAATTCAAGGAATTCATTGATGCGGTACGCCAGCTCGGCATGTACTGGCTGGTGCTGAACGAACCTCCACCGATCTGGAACTGATGCCACCCCCTACCCTGCACCTGCTGCACGTCGAGGACAATGCCGACGACGCCGACCTGCTGCGCGCGGAACTGGAAGCGGCCGGGCTCGAACTGCGCTACACCCGGGTCGAGACCGCTGCCGCGATACAGGAAGCGCTCGCGACCGGGCGCTGCGATGCCGTGGTCACCGATTTCAACCTGCCGTCGTTCGATGCCTACGGCGTGCTCGGCCTGCTCCGCGAGAGCGGGCGCGACATCCCCCTGATCGTCGTTTCCGGATTCATCGGCGAGATGGAAGCGGTCGCCCTGATGAAGGCCGGCGCCAACGACTACGTGATGAAGGACAACCTGGCCCGGCTCGCGCCGGCGATCATGCGGGAAATCGAAGAGGCGGCGCTGCGGGAGCAGCGGCGGCAGGCGCAACGCGACCTCGAAGAGTCGCAGCGCCAGCTGCAGGAACTGTCGGCCTTCCTGCAGCAGGTCCGGGAAGAAGAGCGCACGCGCATCGCCCGCGAACTGCATGACGAGCTGGGCCAGGCACTCACCGCGCTCAGGATCGACCTGAACTGGCTGGACGAGAAGCTGCCGGCGCGGGATCAAAAGATCAGCGACAAGCTTGCCGCGATGGCGGCGCTGCTGAACCGTACCGTCGACGCGATCCGCCGCATTTCGGAAGACCTGCGCCCGGGCATGCTCGACGACCTGGGACTGGCCGCCGCCATCGAGCACCATGCCGCGAAGTTTGCCGAGCAGACCGGGATCCGCTGCGACCTCGCGATGAACCGCGACCATTTCGACCTCGACGACCAGGCCGCCACCGCGCTGTTCCGCGTCCTCCAGGAGTCGCTCACCAACGTCGCCCGCCACTCCGGCGCGACCGAGGTGACGATACGACTGCAAGAGCTCGACAATGAGATCCTGCTGATCGTCAAGGACAACGGCTGCGGCCTCCCTGAACCTTGTCCGGGCAGGAAGAAGACGTACGGACTGCTCGGCATGAATGAGCGCATGAAGCTCCTGGGCGGGATGCTCGACATCTCCAGCAATCCGGGCAACGGCACCCGCGTCGAGGCCAGCATCCCCGTGCGCGGCACATCCAAGGAAACAAGATGATCAAGATCCTGATAGCCGACGACCACACCATCCTGCGCGACGGATTGAAGCAGATCCTTTCCGAATGCAGCGACATGCGCGTGACGGGAGAAGCCGACAACGGCTTCGACGCGCTGTCCCGGATCCGGTCGGAACACTTCGATGTCGTCGTGCTCGACATGGCCATGCCCGGTAAGAGCGGCATCGACCTGCTTAAGCAGATCAAGACGGAACAGCCGAAGCTGCCCGTGCTGGTGCTGAGCATGCAGAAGGAAGACCAGTACGCGGTGCGTTCGCTCAAGGCGGGCGCCGCCGGCTACCTGTGCAAGGACAGCGCGTCGGCCGACCTGGTCAGGGCGATTCGCAAGGTCGCGTCCGGCGGCCTCTTCATCAGCCCGGCGGTCGCCGAAAGCCTCGCGCTCGGGCTGACCAGCAACCGGGAAGAGGCGCCGCATACCCTGTTGACGGACCGCGAGTACCAGGTGTTCCAGATGATCGCATCCGGAATGGGGGTCACCGCGGTCGGCGACACGCTGAACCTGAGCGTCAAGACCATCAGCACGCACAAGACCCGCATCATGCAGAAGATGAACTTCTCGAACAATGCCGACCTGATCCGCTATGCGATCAGGCACGGCCTGGTCGATGAAAACCGCGAAGTGGAAAGCTGATGCGCCGCCTGCCTTGCCGATTGTCGGAATCCTCCTATGGCCGCTTCGCCTCCTCCCACCGCAGGATAAGGCTTCGCCGATTGTCAATACAGCCCGGATAGGACACCATGGCAGCGCGATATCTTGCTAACGCCTGTCATGAAAGTATTCCTGGTCGAGGACTCGAAGCTCATATTGGAACATCTGCGCGACATGCTGTCGGCGTGCGAGGGCGTTCAGCTTGCGGGGGAAGCGGACACCGAGCAGGACGCGATGGGCGGCATTGCGGAAACCCGGCCGGACCTGGTGATCCTCGACCTGTCGCTCGCCCACGGCAGCGGGCTGGAAGTGCTGCGGCAGACCAGGCAGTCGTTGCCCGCGACCGCGGTGGTCGTGCTGTCGAACCGGGTGGGTCCGCAGTATGAACGACGCTGCCTGGCGCTGGGCGCGGAACGGTTTCTCGACAAGACACGCGACTTCGGACGGCTGAGGACAGTCGTCGAAGCGTTTGCACGGCGCCTGGTGCAGGGATCGGAATGAACGGCGACGTGGGCCCGCAGCGGGCGCAGGGATGCGCACACGCAGCATTTCGCAAGCATGTGGTCCGCAAGGCGCCTACCCCTCTCCCCTCGGATGAAGAATGCGGCTCCCGTCCGTCCGGCGCAAGCGAGGCATGCTCCAGACATCACGGAGCACATGTCCATTCATGTGCTTCGCCCGATCGCCTGCAGGTATATTCTCGCGATCTGCCTGTCCTGCATCTTCTTGACGATATTCAGATCAACAGTTCCACGGGACGTATGGCAAGCTGTCACGACGTTATTTTCCCAGGTGACATCGCCGTGAAAAAATCCGTGCTCAGCTCTTAATTGCCCGCCAAATGCGCGTACATCGGGAAATTGCTTTGGTTGTCGACTGACCTGTTCCATGAACGCATGCAGATTTTTCTTTTCCTGAAAGAAGAAATCCCTATTTCCTGTTTCCATGTCAATGGCAGGCCCGCAAGAATGTTGTTGCCTGACACGGGCCGACTTGTCTCCATTCATGAAGTAAAGTGTCGGCAAAGTGTCAGGTATCGTGGTTGCAAAGACCAGGTATTTCGCTTGAAAAATATCCGGCACCTGCTCTGGAAACCGCTGCATTGACGTCGCTGCGTGCCACATTATCTCGACAGCGCGATATCCTTCATCGGACTCAAAGTTGTGTCTGACATCTCCCCACGCCCAGTTCATCAGAATCACCCGCGTTTTCACGTCCGGTACCTGGGCAAGGATTCTGCCCAGATCTACTTCCTTGCCGTCCCGCAGGAGGTTCAGTGGAACCGGCTGCCTCCGCACGCCCTTTTCTTCAACGGCTGACGTTCCCTCCCGGGGCTTGTTTGTCTTGCGGGTGACCGGTCTTTGCAGCGGCGGCTCCTGGTAGTCGGGTGCCTGCCACGGAAAATCTTCCCACATCAAGCCCATCTTGTCCCGGTAGGTAAGCGGATTCCCGCCAGTCATTTGATACCAATTCAGTCTGCTCCCTTGGAATTCCGAAGGATCGGGGTTGGGCCACCGCATCATGTCGGGCATGTAGGAACGGAAACCGTAAAAGGCGAGGCCGCTGTCGTCCCTTTCTTCCCCCGAGTACTGCCTCGTCTTGGTCGCCAACCCACCCTGGGCGGAGAGATCGTCCGCGGCGCTGACGGCCAGGCCGCCGTATGGATAGAAGATCTGGCAGCTGTCGACGTCGCCTGAGTCATCCAGCTCGGTCAGGCAGGAATCGATCCGGTCGCCCAACGTGTAGAAACTGCGGGTTACCGGTGCGCCGCCGGCTTGCAGGATTCCGCTCTGGATGCGCAATTGCTGCGCATGCCCCAGGCTGATGCGCAGTTCCTGGTAATCGCATTGCACGTTCGCGTTGCTGACTGTCTCGCCGTCGTAACCGATGCCGACATCCGGGTCGGACTGTGTGTAACTTGTGCGCCGCTCTGCATCGCCGAGGCAGGTCACGGTCGTGAGCCGGGTGACAAGCCCGCGCGCGTCGGTCGTGATGCTGACCTTGCGGCTGCGTGCGCTGCCGTCGGCATTATGGACGCTGTACTCGATGACGGTCGCTTCCTCGTCATCGGGCGACGGATAGCTGGTACGGGTGATCTGATTGCGATAGTCCCAGGTGATGGCGCCGAGGTTCGCATTCTTCAACTGGTTTCCGCATGCGTCGAAGAGTCCTTGCTGGAGGAAGAACGCGTCGTCGATATAGGTGCCGTCGCCGGTGCCGCCCAATATTTGGTAATAGGCGCCGGAAATGGACCGGTTGGAACCGGACGATACCTTCATGTCGGCGCTGCAAGCGCTGCTCAACATGCCGTTGCAGTAGTGGATCAACGAGGTGATATTGCCGCCATCGTCATGCATGTAGAACTGCTGATAAGGAACAAGGGAGCTGCCGGCATCGAATCCGATGGCCTGGTTGAGCTTGTTGCCGGGAGAACCGTCGACCGGGCTTGCAGCCGGGCACTGCATGCCGTTGGCGCGCAACAAGCGGTAGAGCGCATCATAGGCATACGTCGACACCGCGACCCTGTCCTCCCGGAACACGGTGGCGGGATACGCGTCCTGGAGCGCGAGCACATTGCCGGCCGGGTCGAAGACATAGCGCATGTCCTGCAGCCGCCCGGGATCGTCGCTGCCATCGATCCATCCGCCGCCGGACGCGCGCGCCGCGCCGGCCGCAGGCGTGCTGGTGCTTGCATAGCGCTGCGTCGCCTGCCAGGTCCTGGGATCGTAACGGAACGCGGCCGTGAACAGCGTGCTGCCCGCATCACCGTTGTCCGTGCCTTTGGCAAGGGACAGGATCTGCCCCCTGGCGTTCTGGGTGAACACCCCTAGGCAACGCGTTCCATTCGCCGAGACCGTATCCGGCAGGCCGCTCGGCAGGTAGGCCGAGCGCAGCTGATTGCCCTGCAGATCGACCGCTTCGAGGCCGCGCCCGAAGGCATCGTAGCGCTGCAGGGCGGCGCTGTAGCCCTGCGACTGCAGCCCCGCCTGTTCCGGCACGCCGTCACTCAAGGGCGGCACATCGACGACGGGCATGCCGTCGTCGCTGCCGGCATAGTCGAGGGAAAGATAACGGACGGCAGCACAGGGCTCGCCGGCCAGGGTGACACCTTGCACGTCAAGGTAGCCATCCTGGGAAAAGGATTGCCAGGTTCTCCCGCGCAAGTTGAGCGCCTGCGCGTCCTCCAGGGACATGCCGTCGCCATAGGCAACGCGGGATGCCACGGTGGCACCCGGGCTACCGCGTCGGGAAATGCCGGTGGAAACGAGGCGGTGGACGACATCGAAAGAATGCGTATCGACGAAGCCGCGGGCGTTGCAGCCGAACCAGCGGCGGCCGAGCGCGTCGGGCAAGCCAAGTTGCAGGCCGCCGTCGACATGCTGCCGTTGCAGGATGCCGCCGGTAACGGCGTGGGAAAAGGAGGCCGAGAGCAGCGGTGTCGTCATGTGAATGCGATCCAAAACCAGCAATCATGCCGACGCGGCGGTGTAACGCTAATACTGCATTTGCAGTATATTGCCCGCGCGCCGCGCGAAGGCAGACAGGCTGCACATTCCAGCGACTCCCCCTCGCCGTCCCGCGCTGCAGGGACAGGGGCGACGGCCAATTACCCCGACAAGCGCCGCGTCCGTTGCGGATCGCTCATGCTTGCGGGTGAAATTGGTGACACAGACCCTATTTGCAGCATCCGCTTCGCGCACAGCCGCTTTCCGGCGCACGAAGCGCTACACTCTGACTTTATTCCCCCCTTCCGCATCCCGATGACGTTTTCTTCCCTCGGCCTGGCCGATCCCCTGCTGCGTGCACTCGAGGCGCTCGAATACAAAACACCGACGCCGGTGCAAATGCAAACGATCCCCGCGATCCTTGCCGGGCGCGACGTGATGGCGGCGGCCCAGACCGGCACCGGAAAGACTGCCGGCTTTGCCCTTCCCCTGTTGCAGCGCCTGTCGACGCAAGGCCCGCAGGCCGCAAGCAATGCGGTACGCGCAGTCGTGCTGGTTCCCACGCGCGAGCTGGCGGTGCAGGTGTACGAGAGCATTCGCGCCTATGGCCGGCACCTGCCCTTGCGCGCTGCGGTAGCCTATGGCGGCGTCAGCATCAACCCGCAGATGATGAAGCTGCGCAAAGGCCTGGACGTTCTCGTGGCCACGCCGGGGCGCTTGCTCGACCTGCATGGCAAGAACGCGGTCAGGTTCACGCAACTGCAGACGCTGGTGCTGGACGAGGCCGACCGCATGCTGGACCTCGGCTTCTCGCGCGAGCTGAATGCCTTGCTGGCGTTGCTGCCGAAACAACGGCAGACCCTGCTGTTCTCCGCGACCTTCTCCGATCCGATCCGTGCCCTCGCCGCCATCCTGCTGGCAGACCCGCTGTGCATCGACACCAGCCCGCGCAACACCACCGCGGCCGGCGTCAGGCACTGGATGGTCCCGGTCGACAAGAAACGGAAGGCAGAACTGTTCCTCCATCTGCTGCAAAGGCATGGCTGGGGGCAGGTGCTGGTCTTCGTCAAGACGCGGGTCGGCGTGGAGCAGCTGGTCGACGCGCTGGCGATGGAACGCTATCAGGCCGACGCCATCCACGGCGACAAGCCGCAGCCTGCCCGGTTGCGCGCGCTGCAACGCTTCAAGGCGGGCGACGTGCAGCTGCTGGTCGCGACTGACGTCGCCGCGCGCGGTCTGGACATCGACGACCTGCCGCATGTCGTCAACTTCGACCTGCCCATCGTCGCACAGGACTATATCCACCGGATCGGCCGCACCGGCCGCGCGGGCGCAACCGGGGAGGCGGTTTCCCTGGTGTGCGCGGATGAAGTGCAACAGCTCGCGGCGATCGAGGCATTGATCGGGCAAACCTTGCGGCGCGTCGACGAGCCGGGCTTCGAGCCGGACCATCGCGTTCCCGTCACCGACGCCGCCGGACGGGTGCTGAAAAAGCCGAAGAAACCGAAAAAGCCCAAGGCGGGAAAGGCAACGGCGCCCACATGAGCCGCGCGCCTGTCATTCACCCGCACGAGGTGGAGTTCAGCGCCATTCGCGCCCAGGGCGCCGGCGGGCAGAACGTCAACAAGGTCTCCAGCGCAATCCACCTGCGTTTCGACATCCGCGCGTCGTCGCTGCCCGAGCCGGTCAAGGAGCGCTTGCTTGGCCTGAACGACCAGCGGATCACGAGGGACGGCATCGTGGTCATCAAGGCGCAGACCCACCGCAGCCAGGAAAAAAACAAGGAAGAGGCGCTGCAGCGCCTGCACGAGCTGGTCGCCAGCGTTTCCGTGTTGCCGCGCACGCGCCGGCCGACGAAGCCGACCCGCAGCGCGCAGCGCAAGCGCCTTGAAAAGAAGACCATCCGTGGCCAGATCAAGGCCATGCGCGGGAAAGTCCCGGACTAAGGATGCATTCCCGTGGGGGGCTTCCGAGAACGCGCCGGAACGGGGCCGGCTAGCGCCCGCTCACGCCAGGGCCGCCTTCGCCGCTTCCTCCGGCGTCAAGCCGTCATAGAACATGTCGGTGAACCACTCGACCTGTTCCTCGATATGCTCCTGCGCCTGCGCGAGCGTCGCGCCGCCTTTTACGAGAAATCCTTCCACCTCGGTACACCACCGGATCAGCGCCTCTGTTTCCGGATCCAGCTTTTCTTTCTTTGCCATGGCATTTCCCGTTCGGCTTTCATGACTGCCCATCATAATGCAGGTTGACCTGTGCGGGTATGGCATCGGTCATCCATGACAAAGCCTTTTACTGATTGAAAGATCTGGTGTCGCGAAGACTGGCGCATTGTCAGCGAGTGCAGCAGCAGGAAAAGCTGCCCGGCGCCTCTCCGCAGAGGAAAACGCCTTGCCCTCAACGCGTATCAGCCGACCTTCGGCAAGCGTTCCAGCGCCGCCCGGATCTCCTCTTCCGGATACGCATAATCCTGCAGGCTGCCGGAAAAGCAGGAGTCACGGGCGCCCATGTCGAAATGCCCGTGGCCGTACAGGTTGATGAACAGCGTCTTCGCTTCCCCGGTCTCCTTGCAGCGCCTGGCCTCGCCGATCACCGCGGCGATCGCGTGGCTCGATTCCGGCGCCGGGATGATGCCTTCGGTGCGCGCGAACCACGCCACGGTTTTTACCGGTTTATTTCTTCTCCACCGGCAGGCCGGCCTTTTCCCATGCGAGCATGCCGCCCTGCACGTTGTGTACGTTCCTGAAGCCCTGCTGCGCGAGAATGCCGGACGCCTGCGCGGAACGATTGCCGGAACGGCAGATGACGACGACCGGCTTGTTTTGATGCGCGCCGATTTCGCCGAGGCGGTTTTTCAGCTGGCCGAGCGGGATCAGCGTGCTGCCGGGCGCATGGCCGGCGTCGTATTCGCTCTGCTCGCGCACGTCGAGCAGCAGCGCGCCCTGCCTTGCCATCGCCTGCCCCTGCTGCACGTCGACGGTGCCGAAGTCGGCGGCGAAGGACACCATGCAGCAGGCGGACAAGCCGCCCGCGAGGAGGGATTGGATTACCGTACGCCGTGTTTGCATCGCAGCCGCCTTGTCGTGTTGACGCGCGCCGCCGCAAGGCGTCTTCGCGCGTGATCGGATAACTAAAAGTGCCCTGCCTCGCATGAGGATCGTCCTAGTCTATTGACCAGGAACAGGAAGACGCTTGATTCAAGTCAAATTATGCGAATGGCAGGGTCTGCAAAGCGGCGGCGATCCGGTCAGAGCCAGCGCCGCGTGGTACGCATGTAGTCCGCATACGCGGCGCCGTGCTGTTTCGCAAGAAACTCTTCCTCCAGCCGCACCTGGAACTGGATGAACACGTCGGCCGCGAGCGCGGCGGCAACCGTGACCGCATTCGGGCGCAGCAGCACCAGGCTCAGCAAGCTGAAGCGCATGCCGAGGAAGACCGGATTGCGCGACCAGGCGAACACGCCGCCGGTGACCAGCTCCGTGCGGTTCTTGCGGTCGAGGCCGATGCGCCACGACATACCCATCTGGTACTGCGCGGCCACCGTCCACGCCAGCGAGGCGCTCAGGCCGGCCCAGCCCGCCGCAGCCACGAGCGGGTGCGCCAGCCACGGCAGCACGCCGAGGAGCCGGTCGGCGTCGGCCCAGAACGCCTGCGCCAGCACATAGGCCGCAAGCGCCAGCAGCACCAGCCGGAAGCCGGACGTGACGAAGCCGTGCGCATCGTCGCCGGAAGGCAGCACGTAGGGATTGACGCCGGTCCGGCGCCAGACGCGCACCGACGGCCAGACGAAGGCGGCGCCGAGGTAGGCCAGGAACAGGAAGGCAAGCAGCTGACGTTCCATCATCGTTCTCCTTTCACGTATGCCGTCATTACAATCCCTGTAGTAACTACAGGGTCAAGCATGATCCGGGAGGGGAGGCAAAGCGATGCACGGAAAGCGGCCGGCGACTGGCTGCCGGCGGCGCGCAGCCAGCCGCAGAAAATGCAAAACGGCGTCGACGGAAAAAGAAAGCCTCCGCCCGGGCAACGTCGCCGCGCCCGGGAAGGCTGGCGGCGACAAGCTAGATCACGCCCTGCGCAAGCATGGCATCGGCGACTTTGACAAAGCCCGCGATGTTGGCGCCGTCCACGTAGCTCAACCGTCCGTCGTCGCGCCTGCCGTATTCGAGGCAGGCTGCATGGATGCCCCGCATGATCTGCAGCAGGCGCGCATCGACTTCTTCGCGCGGCCAGGACATGCGCTCTGCATTCTGGCTCATCTCCAGGCCGGAGGTCGCCACGCCGCCGGCATTGCTGGCCTTGCCCGGCGCATACAGCACGCCGGCGGCTTCGAATGCCTTTGCCGCGTCGATGGTGGAAGGCATGTTCGCGCCTTCGGCCACGCACAGCACGCCGTTCGAAATGAGGGTGTCGGCATCCCTGGCATCCAGCTCGTTCTGCGTCGCGCAGGGCAGGGCGATATCGACCGGAACATGCCACGGGCGGACCCCGGCTTCGAAGCGCGCGCCGGTGCGGTCGGCGTAGTCGCGGACGCGGCCGTACAGGTGGTTCTTCACCTCCATCAGGATCGCGAGCTTTTCCGGAGTGAATCCGTCTTCGTCGATGATGGTGCCGCTGGAGTCGGAGACGGTGACGACCTTGGCGCCCAGGGCCATCGCCTTTTCCACCGCGTATTGCGCCACATTGCCGGAACCGGACACGCTCACGCGCATGCCGTCGAAGGAGCGGCCGCGCGTCTTGAGCATTTCATCGGCGAAGTACACGGTGCCATAGCCGGTCGCTTCCGGGCGGATCAGCGAACCGCCGAAGCTCAGCCCCTTGCCGGTGAAGACGCAGTCGGCGCGGTTGCTCAGCTTTTTCATCATGCCGGCCATGAAGCCGACCTCACGGCCGCCGACGCCGATATCGCCGGCCGGCACATCGGTGTCGGCGCCGACGTGGCGGAACAGTTCGGTCACGAACGCCTGGCAGAAGCGCATCACTTCCCCGGGGCTCTTGCCTTTCGGGTCGAAGTCGGAGCCGCCCTTGCCGCCGCCCATCGGCAGCGTGGTGAGCGCGTTCTTGAAGGTCTGCTCGAACGCCAGGAACTTCAGCACCGACAGGTTGACCGACGGATGGAAGCGGATGCCGCCCTTGTACGGGCCGATCGCCATGCTGTGCTGGATGCGGTAGCCGCGGTTGACCTGCACCTGCCCATGGTCGTCCACCCAGGAGACGCGGAACATGACCACGCGCTCCGGCTCGACCAGCCGGTCGAGCAGGCCCTGCTCGGCGTATTTCGGGTGCCGCTCGATGTAGGGCCAAAGGCTTTCCATGACCTCGCTGACGGCTTGCAGGAACTCGGGCTGGCCGGGGTTGCGGTCGGCGACATGTTGCAGGTACTGATGAACGGAAGTGTATTTCATGGCAGTGTCAGCGGTAGTGGGCAGGTTGCAGGTCGCACCATTTTCGCCCACATTTCGGTTTTGGTGCACGCCGGCGCCTCGGGCTGGTGCAAAAAAGATGCCGTGGCGCATCAATTTGGTGCGTGCTGCGCGCCTCCCCTCCCCTTCCTGCCGCCCGGTCGAAAGCCGTTACATGACCTGCCCGGGCCGCGGCTGCTCAACCGGCCCGGGGCTTCCCGGGCTCGCTGCATCCTAGAGTTTGCGCAAACATCATCGCATTTGGCGCGCCGGGACAACTCCATGTCGTAATAAACCAATACAAGCGCACATCCTTCTTTCTAACCTGCGTCGACGGCCTGGCAAGGCAGAGCGGCGCTGCGCATCTCTGCCGCCCTGCACCAATTTCGTTCCCTGATACCCCTGCATGCATGCAGCGGCTTGAAGGCGCGTCCGCGTGTCATGCGCCGGCGCCCCCGCTGCCGCACGACGCTTGCAGGCCCGTTCGGCCAGGACGCCGCAGCACACCCGAGCGACGCAAAACAGACGTTACAAAACCAATAGGAGGAGAAACAAGATGGATAGACGCAGATTTCTGAAAGGCGCGATGTACTTCACCGTCGCGAGCGCGGGCGGCACGCTTGCCGCCTGTGGCGGCTCGGCCGATGGGGGGGCGGCGCAAGGCTCGCTCGCGCTGGGCGTAAGCGGGTCCTCGTCACCGAAAAAGACGTTCGCCTTCCCGCAGGGGATCGCCAGCGGCGACCCGAAAGAATCGAGCGTCGTGTTCTGGACGCGCTGCGTCAGGAGCAATGGATCGGTCAGGCCGGTCGAACTGCGGCTGGAAGTGGCGACCAACCCGTCCTTCCAGGAGCTCGTCGCTGCGGTTCCGCTGGTTGCGGTCGCCGAGTATGACTTTACCGTGCGGGTCAAGCTGCGCGACCTGGTCCCCGACACCCGCTATTACTATCGCTTTATCGCCGATTCCGATGTCAGCCACATCGGCAAGACCAGGACCGCGCCCGCTGCCGGCGCCGACGTCGCGCAGATGAAATTCGCATGGCTGACCTGCCAGGACTGGACCGTCAACCACTGGGGCGCGATGGAGCTGCTGGTGGAAGAAGAGGTCGATTTCCTGGTCCACCTCGGCGACTATATCTACGAGACCGTCGGCGCATCCTTCCAGGCCGGGAAGGCGGAACCGGCGCATGGCCGGATCACCCTGCCCGACGGCCTTGCGTCGCCGTCTGGCGGCGTCTATGCCAGCACGGTCGACGACTACCGCACTTTGTACCGCACCTATCGCAGCGACGAACGCTTGCAGGCGCTGCACCGCAAGTTCCCGATGATCGTGATCTGGGACGACCATGAATTCTCGGACGACAGCTGGCAGGACCACCAGACCTACAGCAACGGCAACAAGCAGGAAACCCCGCGCCGCCGCAATGCGAACCAGGCGTGGGCGGAATACATGCCGATCGACTTCGGCGATGTGTCCTTCGACCTGAACAACGGCGCCTACGACAACATCCGCATCTACCGCGACTTCCGCTTCGGCAACCTGATGCATCTGGTGATGACGGACCAGCGCCTGTACCGCGACGACCATGTCGTCAACGAAGCCGCCTATGCGCAGATGATCGGGCACGATCCGGTCAACGGCAACGACTCCGTCGGCTCGCGCTACTTCGTGCCGCAGCCCCTGCTGCGCGTCTTCGAGGAGAGGATGACCGCCGCCCGCGGACGCGTCCCCAGCATCCTCGGCACCACGCAGACGCAATGGTGGAAGAACACGATGAAGAATTCCGGGGCGACCTGGAAGATCTGGGGCAATGAAGTCACGCTCAACCGCATGTGGCTCGACATGCGCACCATCGCGCCGCCTCCCTACAACAACCTGTATGTGGTCAATGCCGATGCCTGGGACGGCTACCCGTCGCACCGGGCCGAGCTGATGACCTACCTCAAGACGGAAAACATCAGGAACGTGGTCGCCATTACCGGCGACCTGCACGCGTTCCAGTGCGGCGTGGTGCGCGACAACCCCGATCCGGCAACCGGTACGCCGGTCGCGGTCGACTTCGTCGCCGCCGGCATCAGCAGTTCCTCGTTCTATTCGTACGTGAAGGCCGGCGCCGGTTCCACGCCGCTTGCCGCGCTTGTCGCCACGCCGCAAAGCTTCGACCAGGTGCTGCGCATGAACAACCCGGACTTCGCCTATATCGACCACCATGCGCAGGGTTACGCGGTGGCGACGGTGACGCCGACGTCGTTCACGGTGCTGTTCAACAAGGTCAATCCTTTGACCGAGACCGGCACCAAACCGGCGACGCTGCTGGCCAAGCGCACCCGCATCACCCTGCAGGCAGGCAGCACGACGCCGCTGGTGGAAGACAACGTGGCCTGATGCGGCGCCGCGGTCGTTACAGGCTCCGGCCTGGACACCGGTGCGGCGCAAGGGTTTGCGCGAAAAAAAGCCACCGGAACCTCCGGTGGCTTTTGTCTTTGCGTCCGGTGTCACTATGCATGTGGCCGATCGTCCTTAGGATCAACGCGTTATTGGCTTTTTTCCTGCGTTTCTCGCGTCGCCCACTCGATGGCTTCTTCCATCCGGTCATCTCCCCAGAAAATCTCCTTGCCGACTGCGAACGTCGGAGCCCCAAAAATGCCAAGCATGCGGGCCGCTTCAGTTTCACTGGCGAACAGTTGACGAATGTCTTCCGAGTTGGCAAGCGCAATGACGGCGGCCGGGTCTTTCCCGATACTGGCAAGCACCTCAGACAGCGCTTTTTCGTCCTCCAGGTTTTTATGCGCCGAGAACCAGGCCCGATACGCGGCCTTGCTGTATTCCGGCGCCCACCCTTCGCGGGCGGCCGCAACCGCAATACGGTTCGGCAGGTTCGGCCTTTCTATCGGATACGGAGGAACGCCATTCCAGCCGATGCCGAGTCGCGTTGCGCGGCGCTCGACGTCGCGCCACATGTAGGCGCATTTCACTGGCTTGCCATGGAATGGATGCTCCGTCATCACTCCCCGGCCATTGAACGGACGCCAGTTCACGGTTACCCCCGCCCGTCGTGCCACCTCATCGATGCGCATCACGCTCAGATAGGTGTATGTGCTTCCGATAAAGTAGAAGAAGTCGAGTTGCGGCATGATTGTCGTCTCCAGGTTTTGTTTTGCCGGGGTGTGCGCAGCTTCCGCGGCCCGGGAACTTGTTGGACGACCATACCGCTAAACAATCAGCGGGCATTGACGAAAATCAGTTCAACCCGAGCCTGGATGCGAACGCAAGATACGCAGGTTTTGCGGCATCTGGTAGTAACATCCTTTGCCGGATGGCAGACTTGCGCATGGAAGGGGACCGCGGCCAATACATGCAGCTCTGAAACAAAACGAGCCGGCTTGCCGATGCGCGATGGCCCGGGCATTGCTTTACACCCGGAGAAGTGATGCGCATGTGCAGGAACAAATTCGGCCAGGATGTTCCCGGCGTGGTCTAATGCCTAGGATTCTTTTCACGAGCGTTGCTGAATGACGAGATTCTTCCACCACACCCGAAGGCACCCGTCCGCCATCTTGCTGCTGGTGCAACTGCTCGGCGTGCTGCTGTACCCGTTTATCGAAGACACGGAAATCGGCCGGACCGGCCTCAACGTGTTCGGGGTGATCGTGCTGGGGATGACGATTCGTACCGTTCACAGGACACCCGGACCGACCTGGATAAGCATGGCGCTGGCGGTGCCCATCATCCTTCTCCTTGCGCTGCAAACAATCTTCGAGATGCCCGGCCTCCTGCCCTGGTCATCTGCGCTGGAAGCCCTCTTTTACTTCTTTGCCGCACTCAGCCTGATCGCCTACATGATGGAGGACGACCAGACGACGGTCGACGAACTGTATGCGGCGGCTGCCACCTTTACGCTTCTTATCTGGGCATTCACCCACCTCTTCGTCATGACCCAGGCGCTGCAGCCCGGCGCCTTCTCCGAGGACGGCACGATCCGCACCTGGTCCGACCTGAACCACCTGAGCTTCGCGCTGCTGACGGGCACCGGCATGGGCAGCATCGTCGCCGTGTCGTCGCATGCGCGCTCGCTGGCGAGCATCGAGATGATGGCAGGCCTGATGTATCTCGCCGCCGTCGTCACCCGCCTGATCGGTTTCACGATGCCGCCGAGAGTGGCGCCGGCGAAGAAAGAAACGGAACGCGCCAATACCGGGCAGCATGACTAGAACGCATTGCCGGATGCACCCTTGCTGCGCGCCAAGGATCTGCGGCAGGGTTGAAAACCCCAATCATCACGACAACATTTCTGCGCGCTCTTGCAGCATTGCCGGCAACACCTGCCCCTGACGAAGTCCCTGTCGACGGCGGCCGCCAACTCCTTTGGCACGCAGGCTGACGCCTGCATAGGGAATAGCGAACGCAAACCGCAATGTAAAACTAGGTAAAGGCGCTCGCGTTGCCGGTGCTCCCACATAAACTTCAGCACTGTTATGCACTGCCAAAAGTACTCCCCGAAACGGTGACAGGCGATCCCACGCCTAGCCTTCCGTAGAAACTTCAATCAGCCAATAGCATCCGCCAGTCCTGGACAAGTCGTTCTTGTTGCGGGCAAAAGATTCACCAATCGCCTGACGGCGGCAAGCAATGCAGTTGTTTTGCTGCAGCCGCTTGACGCGCGCATGGCATTCCCGACCTTAAAAACAGCCAATAGGAAGATCGCCATGAGATTTTGGAGTTTTTCACTTCTTTCATCCCTGGGCTTAAGCCTCGTCCTTCACGGCGCATCCGCGCAAACCGTAGTCACCCCTTTTCCGACATCGCCACCTGACCCGGGCAATATGTTCACGCGCATGTTTCCCGAGCTGGCGTCCTTCGCTGAACAGACTGATAGTGCGCGGCGCGCAGTCCAGTTACTTGGGGCAGCCGATGGCATGCTGAACGCGGAAGACAACCTGACCGACCCGGTACAATCCATTCTCAATCCAGCCGCTTTCAGCCCGCACAACGCGGATAATCCTGATGTGACGGCAGGAGTGACCTTCCTTGGTCAGTTCCTGGACCACGACCTGAGCCTGGACAAGGACTCGCCGCTGAATAAAAACGTTTCCCCGGAAAAGATACTGAATTTTCGTACTGCGGCGTTCGACCTTGATTCTGTTTATGCAGGCGGACCGCGGGAATCGCCGCAATTCTATGACACCAGCTCGGGGCGCATTAAGTTCATCGTGCAAGCCATTCCCGGCTCAAGCGCATTTTCCAGACATGGGGCCGTGCGAAACGATGTGCCGCGCGATAGCGCGGGAAACGCCATCATTGCCGACAGCCGCAATGACGAGAACATCATTGTCTCGCAACTCCATCTGGCCATGCTGTCGTTCCATAATGAAGTGACGGATTACCTGGCCGGGCAGCCTGCATATCAGCAGGCGTCCGCGGATGAGATCTTCAAAGACGCACGTCAGCTCGTCACCTGGCATTACCAATGGATCGTTCTTCATGAATTCTTGCCGAAGATCATAGGTCAGGATCGTGTCGACCAGCTTCTTGCAAACGGCTTGAAATACTATCAGCCGAAACATCGTTCAAGTCGCGTCCGCGCCAATGACGGACAGGACAGGGCACTGCTTCCGATTGAATTCGCCGTCGCCGCATACCGGTTCGGCCACTCCCAGGTGCGGCCCAGCTATCGGGTCAATTTCGGCCCGACCGGCGGCTCGCCTTTCTTTGCCTTCGTTTTTGACGACAACTTGAATCCCTACGCATCCGATCCGGATGACCTGCGGGGCGGCAAGCGCGCACCGAGGAGATTTGTCGACTGGCAGACGTTCTTCGATTTCGGGGACAATAATGTGCGGCCGAATAAACGCATCGATACCAAACTGTCTTCCGTGCTATTGACCTTGCCCGGCGCAAAGGCGCCTGCTCCCGGACTTCCGCCGGATGGCTTGCAATCACTCCCGGCCCGTACCCTCACACGTCACGTGAATTTCGGTTTGCCCTCGGGGCAGGAAGTCGCAAAGAAGATGGGCCTTCCGGCTCTTACGCCAGCACAACTTAGCGACCTGGCACCTTACACCCTGGACAGCCGACATACCCTGGATACTTCAACGCCCCTGTTCTTCTATATCCTGAAGGAAGCGGAAGTGATGGAGAGCGGGCTGCGCCTCGGCCCGGTCGGCGCGGGAATTGTCGGCGAAGTGTTTGTTGGAATGTTGAAAGCCGACGAGTCATCCTACCTCAGCGCAAAGCCGGACTGGAAACCCACGCTGCCGTCGGCCCAGTCGGGACGCTTCATGATGACCGACCTCCTGACATTCGCCGGTGTCGTGCCTCCGTTGTGAACCGGGCTGCCATGCGCCGCTCAGTGCCGTGCCAGTCCGATCGGCGCGCGCTTTCGCATGTCGAAGGGGAAGGAGCAGGATCCGTAGCGTCGACAGCAATAGGCGTGACGAACCCCGGGCATGATACCTGCGACCAGCGGCGTACGGGTCCCGAATGGGTGGCGGAGTCGTCATTAACGCATTGGGACCTGGCGCCACCCCGGCGCGTGCCGCATCAGCGTGGAGCGAGCAATGAGAATCCTGTTGGTCGATGATGATATCGCGCTTGCCCAGATGTTGCAGGACTATCTGCAACGCGAAGGATTTGACGTTCTTACGCTGAACGATGGAAAAACGGTTGTCGCCGAAGCATTGTCCGACCGCTGCTGCATCGTCGTTCTTGACATCATGATGCCAAGAACGAATGGCCTCGAACTGTTAAGGCGTATCCGCACAGCAAGCCAGATCCCGGTATTGATGCTGACCGCCAAGGGCGACGACTCCGACCGCATTACCGGCCTGGAGCTTGGCGCGGACGACTATGTGCCAAAGCCTTGCACGCCGCGTGAATTGACTGCAAGGATACGGGCAATTCTCCGCCGCACCCAATTACTCGGCGCCGACGGCGGTCTGGACGTCCCGCTCGTGGTCGGCCCCCTGCGGCTGTGGCCTGGACAGCGGCAGGTTGACTTGCACGGGCAGCCTGTTCAGCTGACCAGCACCGAGTTCAGTCTGCTGGAGGTACTGGTCCGGAATGCAGGCCGCCCGGTGAGCAAGAACGAGCTTTCGGAGCAGGGCCTGGGACGCGCAACCACCCGCTATGACCGGAACATCGATGTTCACATCAGCAGCCTTCGCCGCAAGCTTGGCCTGTCGAAGGATGGCAAGTCCTGCCTGCACACGGTCTACCGGTTCGGCTACCAGATCCTCAAGGAGTAGGCAATGGGACGCTTATTCTGGAAATTCTTCATTGCCATTTGGGCGGCGCAGCTCGTCGGTACGATGTCGGTCATGTTCCTTGTGCAAACCGTGAACCGTTTCGAGGAAACCGGCCGGCCACGAGCGGTAGCGAATTCGCCGGTGAATTTCCTTGTCGACTCGGCTGCGGCGACGCTGCGCAATAGCGGAACCGAGGCCTTGCACAGGATGCTCGAAGAGGTTACCAAGCAAACCTTGATCGTGCTGGACGAAAACGACCGCGACCTCCTTGGCAGGCCAGTGGACAAGGCCACGCTGCAATGGGCCCGGGATGCAACCTGGCAGGGGCGGAATGCCGACAGCGTGCGCCGGGTCAGCTCGCCGGAAGGCCGTCATTATCTGCTCTTTATCCAGGATTCGGTCCAGCCGCATGCGCTAAACGATACCGCTCCGCCGCCCCCGCACGGCGCAAAACTGCTTCCGACAGAGCCGTTGCTGGCTCACCTGCTGGCCAGCCTGATCGTTGCTGCGCTTCTCGCTCACTATCTTTCGCGGCCGATACGCAGTTTGCGCACGGCGATCCGGGCCATGGCGTCCGGACAACTCCAGGTGGCCGTTGACGACGACGCGAAGCGGCGAAAAGACGAACTGGCGGATTTGCTGCGCGAGTTCGAACACATGGCCAGCAAGGTCGGCACGCTCGTCGCCGGTCAACGGCACCTGTTCCACGACGTTTCGCATGAATTGCGCTCGCCGCTGACCCGCATGCAGGTCGCGATCGGACTGGCAAAGCAGCAACCGGAAAAAGGCGAGGAGCTCATGGACCGGATAGAACGCGAAATCGTTCGGATCGACCGACTGATAGGAGAGTTGCTGGCTTTGTCGAGACTTTCGGCTGCCGAAATCAGGATAACGGATGAAGAATTCGGCATTGATGAAATCCTCGCTGAAGTCGTGGAAAGCGCGCGATTCGAGGGGAAAGCCAAAGGGCAGGCAGTACATTGGCCGCAAGATACCGGTGTGTGCATCAAAGGAAGCCCCGAACTGATGCACCGCGCGATTGAGAACGTGGTCCGCAATGCGATTGAGCACACTCCGTGCGACAGTACGATACTGGTCGAAGCGGACATCGAACCGGAGCGCGGATTGCTAAGAATTTCAATTTCCGACACCGGGCCGGGCGCGCCTGATACGGAGATCAGCATGATTTTCGATTCGTTTTTCCGCGGCGCCGGATCGGATCGCAACGGGGGGAGCCATGGACTGGGCCTGTCGATTACGAAACGCATCATCGACGCGCATCGTGGCGAGGTTCAAGCCCGCAACCTGCCGGAGGGGGGCTTGTGCGTGGAGATCTTCCTGCCGGTTTCCCCTCGCACTATGGCGTGATGCCATCGGATCCGGGTCAAAAGTGATTCCGGGACTGCGGCACAAAGCGCAGAAATGCAGTCTCGAACCAGTCCCGGCAGGGACTGCGCGGACAGACGCGTTGCGAATGCCCCTCCTGATCTCCAGCGTGCAGTCGTAGCCGCCGCACAAGCCACTCCTTCATGGAAGCGGGTATGATGCCCGCATCGCTATCCAGACGCGTGACCAACTTGAATGCTCGCCAGGCCGGCGGTATGAAGGCGGCCGCTTTCCTGGGCCTCTACTTCGAACAGGGTAAATCATGACGAAAGACGGACACCTTTCTCCCGAGGGATTTGAAGCGCTCCGCATGCGGTTTCAGAAGCAGTCGCGCAAAGCGCAGGCTTATTACACGGTCATGCACAAAGTCCGGGAATTTGCGGGGAACGATGACGCCGCCAGCGCCTGGATGAATGAACCCTTATCCAAATTCGACGGCAAGACGCCCGCTCAGCTGGTCAGCGATGGCCGCGAGGACGAAGTCCTCGGGTACATTGACTCACTCTAGCGCGGGTTTTCCGGCTCAACCCGTTCCTGCATGCGTGCCTGTGATGAATGCGGCCTGCGGCTTCGCAGACAGGCATCGTGCCCCAATTACCGCCTTCCACCCAGGCATATTACGATTTGATCAGTGAGGCGTATGCAGATCGTCATCGCATCGGACATCCACGGAACCAACGACCGCCTGCGCGCCCTGTTCGCCAGGCTCGGAGACCGCGTCGTTTTTCTGTCTCCCTGGGAAAGCGATGGCTGCCCCTACCAATCGGAACAGGAGGCGGTCCGGGTTTTTCACTCGGCAGACGGGCTGGTACGCTACGAGCGCAAGATAGCCATGGCAACCGCCGCAATGCCGTCGCTACTCATCGGCTTCAGCGTCGGTGCTGCAAGCATGTGGCTCCATACCGCGAACACACTCTGCCACCCGCACAGCCAGGCCTTCCTGTACTACGGCTCGCGCATACGCGAACATCGCGCGATCAGCCCTCGCTGTCCGGTGTCCCTGGTGTTTGCCGAACACGAAGCCTCCTTTCAACCCGAGGCACTGGCAAACGAACTGAGCCGTCCTGGCATCACGTGTTCAATCATTCCGCGCACCTCGCACGGATTCATGAATCCTCTCTCCGGCAACTTCAATGAGGAGCTAGCGCTGCAACAGATCGAGCACTTGAAGCGCGTGGCCCTTGAACGCGCATTGCCGTAATTTCACGCGAGCGCTTGCACATCCCTCCTTTCGCCCAACCGGTCATTCGTTGCAGGCGCGAACGGCTTAGCACAGGCGCAGGCCAAGCTAATTCGTCGCGACCTGCTCGCGTATCAGCCGGTATGGCTCGTCGGATGCCGCCATGTCCCCCTGAAACGGCTTGTCGAAAATTGCCACCAGCGCGAAGATCAGCGCGAGCGAAACTGCCAGGAAGGAGGCCAGCAGGAAGTGGATCCTGCGGTTCTCGATGCCGAACAGAAGCACAAAACACACCGTGAGGATGCCGCCCGCAAGGGTGACAACCCACACTTCGCCGGCGATTCCTTCGCTCGCAAGGAAAATTCGTTCGCGCCGGGCGTCGTAGAGCTTGTTCAAGGTCTGCACGAGCTGCGAGTAGTAGGCCGTCTCGCGCGGGGTGCGCGGCTCGTACCGGCTTACCACCCGGCTGAGTTCGGCCAGCGTCTGCAGACCCAGCGTGGTCCTTTGCCCTTGCATCTGCGCGGGCCATTCCTTCGAGATGACATCCTCCAGGTATTGCGCGGCCAATTGCTTCACCGGGCTTTCGATTTGCGACGAAGTCGCCCTCGCGAGGCGGACGATATCGCCGATCAGGTTCGCCTCGTTTTCCACGACCTGCTCCGCATGGTCGAAGCGGTTGATGCCGATTACCAGCACGGACGCGATGATCAGGCCATAGAACGCGGCCACCACGCCGACGATGAAGCCGATCACGTCGTTATGCTGGCGCCGTATCCTGAAAGGGATCGCCGTGTGTATCAACATCATCAGGAGAAACGTGAGCAATACGGAGGCGCCCACATGGAGGGCGATCTGGAAAGCGGAGGGCAGCGAGGCCAGATGGTTCAGCACGGCCGGATCCTGCGTATCGCCGCGGCTGCCGCCGGCGCCGGCGCGCGCGGATCGATCAATCCGCGGCGCGCCATCGCCGGTCCCGCTTGCTCGACTTGCTTGCTGTTATTCATGCTGAACCGGTGTCATCGGGAATTGACCACAATTCTGGCCATGCCCCGTTCGACCTGCCTTGTTCCGAATCAGTGAATTGCGGTCACCCGCAGCACGGAAACCGGATATTTCCCCACGGCGAGGGCAATCCTTGCTCAGCGGGTAAATGCGAACGCGCCAAGATGGGCAATGACATGGGCGAGCATGGCTGCCTCCAGGCCATACCGCCAAAACAGGAAACCGGCAACAATCCCGAAAGCCGCGTTGGCAAGCACGATATAGGCAGACAGTGATGCCGGCAGCGGCCCCAGCATGGCCGCCACCACGGGCAGGTGCAACGCGCCGAAAGCCAGCGCGCTGAGCAGGATCGGCAGCCAGACAATCAGCGCCGAAGGCGTGCCGGCGCCTCCCTGAAAGAGGCGCCAGCCAATCCACACCATCGCTGTCATCAGCCCCCATCGCACCAGGATTTCCTCGGTAATGCCGCCATACAGGACACGTGCGACGAGCGGGAAGGAAAAGCGCTCCTGAAGGCTGGCCAGCTGTTCGGGCGCAAAGCGCGCGAAAGCAACCAGTATCGCGGCCCCCAGGACACCGCCGATCACGCCGGGCAGCAATTGCGAACGCAGCCCATCCATATCCAGCCTTCCATCGGCGGCCGCCTGCAGGACGGGCGCATGCAGCCCGACTTGAGACGCCAGTTTCGCTCCGGTCCAGGCCGCCAGCGCCAGCAGCAGCGCACTTTGCACGGCACTGGTGATGCTGATGACGGATTGCGGCGCGGGCAAGGGCCGCCCTTCCAGCAGGAGCGGCAGAACAAGCCAGGAAATCGCTGCGACACCGGGTATGCCGGCAAGCCAGATGAGGAAGAAATGTTTTGTCATGCTCGCAATTTTACGGTGTCACATCGGGATACACACTAGTGGCCGCCCTCTGTTCTTGATTTAGGGAGATAACTTGACGGCCGGCCGGCGCCTCCGACGACTGCCGCTTGACTTTGACGTAGCGTCAGGCTTTATGCTTGTCGCGCTAAGGAGGATGCAGATGCTGCTCAAAATTGGTGAACTTGCCAGACGCACCGGGCTCACGGTTCGCACCTTGCATCATTACGATGCGATCAAGCTGTTATGCCCATCCGGCCGTACGGCATCCGGGTACCGGCTATACGACCGGCGCGACATCGAGCGCCTGCATCGGATCCAGGCATTACGGCGGCTCGATATCTCGCTGGCAGAAATCGCCACTTTGCTCGAAGGAGATAGCGCTGACCTGGAAACGGTCATCGGGCAGCAGGTCGCCGCCCTCGACCGGCAGGTGGCGCGCGCCGTCGAGTTGCGCAAGCGCTTGAAGGCGCTGCAAGAGCGTATCCGCGCGAAGGAAGAACCCGGGCTCGACGACTGGCTGTCCACGCTGGCGATGATGAACTTTTACGACCGCTACTTCACGCCCGAAGAGCACGATCAGTTGCGCCGGCATGGCAGTGTCGACGACGGCGAGTTCCACCGATTGAAGGAACAGATGCGCGATCTGATGGAAACCGGCGTGCGGCCTGACGATGCGCAGACCCTGGCGCTTGCAAAGCGCTGGATCGAACTCTCGCTGAAGCATATGGCCGGCGACGCGCGCCTGATCCACAAGGCGGATGTGCTGCACCGCACGGAAGCGGACGTGCCTTTGATCACCGGCATCGACTCCGCACTGCTCGATTACATCACGCGGGCGACCGCGGAATATCGCCTCAGCCTGTATGCACGCCATCTGGATCCGTCTTACCTGGCAGCGGCACGGGAAAGATTTATCCGGCATTACCTGAAATGGCCGGCACTCTTTGCGCAGGCGCGCGAACTCCAGGAACAGGGCACCGACCCGCTGGCGCCGGCGGCGCTCGATCTTGCCGCACGCTGGATTGCGCTGTTCGCTGCGGTCTGGGGCAACGACGTACGGCTGCACGAGCAGGTTCTCAAGGCCAACCAGCAAGAACCCGAGCTGTTCGCGGGGCTAGGCATGGAAGACGCCGCGATGCAACTGGTTCGCCGCAGCATCGAGCATTTGAAAACACGCCAGGGCATGACTGCTTGACCGGGATGCATTACTGGGAAAGCATTACCGCCGCCGGCGATGCCAACATCACGCTCCCCGCCGCCGCATTGATCGCGCTATGGCTCGCCGCGGCGCGGATGCCGCGCCTGGCCTTATCGTGGTGCCTGATATTCGGCGGACTTCTCGTGCTCGTCGGCGCCACCAAGCTGGCGTTCATCGGATGGGGCCTCGGCATCCGGGCGCTCGATTTTACCGGCATCAGCGGGCATGCTTCACGGGCAACGGCTGTCATCCCTGTTCTGGTCTATCTGCTGTGCCAGACCTGGCAGGCCGGCCGTCTCCGCTCTGCGGTCGCCGCGGCTTACGCGGCAGGCGCGCTTGTGGCCTGCTCGCGCGTTGCCATCGGCGCCCATTCGGAATCGGAGGTGATGATCGGCTTTGCGCTGGGCGGTGCGGCCAGCGCAGGCTTCATTCGTCTGGCATCGGCGCAGACGCCGCTCCGCATCAGCGGCTGGCTTGCGGGGCTTGGCGTACTGATGTTATGCGGGCTGACGCAACTTGACCCGGCGCCCACCAAGGCGTGGCTAAAGAACGCCGCACTGTATTTATCGGACCGAAGCGAGCCGTTTCAGCGCGGCGACCGGGCATCGCCGGCGCGTTAGGCAAGGCCTGATGTACAGTACAGCTGGTGCTTGCTGCCGATTCCTGCAGCCGGCCCCGTTGAACGAATACCCTTTACATCGCTGGATGCGCTTGCCGCGCACCGGCCAACTGAAGCGAGACAAAAATGCCCCACCTTACCTTGGAATACACCGGCAATCTTGCAGGCCTCGACGTGAGAAAGTGCTTGTTGGAGCTGAACCGGGTACTGGTTTCAACCAACCAGTTCGATGAAATTGACATAAAGAGCCGGGCGCTCAAGTTCGACGACCATGCCGTCGGCGTCCACCCCGAACGCCGTGCTTTCCTCCATGCGAAGCTGTCCCTTCTCAGCGGAAGATCCACGGAAGTGAAACGCGAGATATCGGCTGCGTTGCTTGAAAGCTTGCGCCAACTCTGCGTGGCACAGGATCAGATCCATGTCCAACTCTGCGTGGAGATTCTGGAGATCGAGCGGGAATCCTACGCAAAAGCGGCATGCTCTCCTAACCCGTCGATGCACAATACGGAGCAGGCGGGCAAATGATAGCTGCCTCCAACGGCCGCCCGGCGGAGTGCCGGCCGCGGCCGTCCATCCCGGTGCGGGACAGCCATTCCTGCACTGCTTGATGCGCTGGATATGCGACACGGCAACAAAATCCTTCAGATGGCCGCTTCACCGGCCGTGCCTGCCAGCCGCCGGCATGCCTGCGCCGTGGCAAGCGGTGATGTCCCATCACGTGGTGCCGCCTGGCCAGTCTTGAGCCGGCGCAAAGAGCGCGCCCCTTATCCTGTCATGTTCGAAGCCGGGCAGTAAAACGAATCCGGGAGCCCATCCAAGGGGAACCAGAAGGAGACAGCCATGACGATTATGGTGCAATGGATCACCCGTCCGATACCCGGCGCTTCGCTACCCGAATTCATTGAACAGGCCAAGCGCGGCATCAGTTTCTGGACGAAGTACAAGGAGGCCGGCGCCGAGATGAGCTTCTGGGCAACCACCGGCGGAGAATGGGGCGAATTCGTTTTCCTTGCCAGGTTCCCCAGCTACGCCGCATACGGCGCGTGCCATGACAAGATGCTGGGGGATCCGGAATTCGCAGCGTGGCAAGCGGCTGCGCTGGGGTCCGGCACGGTCGATCTCATCAAGAGCAGCATTTCGAGGGAAATACCGCTCTGACC
>NZ_DASPLS010000021.1:0-40944 GCF_035627455.1 Noviherbaspirillum sp. | reverse complement strand
GGCGACAACCTGCGCCACCGGCTCAACCGCGACCTCAGTTTTTCCGCGGCGGACAGGAAGGAAAACCTGCGGCGCGCGGCGGAGGTCGCGCGCCTGATGAATGAAGCCGGGCTGATCGTGCTGGCCTCCTTCATCTCGCCGATCCGCGACGATCGCGAGATGGTGCGGCGCCTGGTCGGCGACGAGCGCTTCGTCGAAGTCCATGTGAGCACGCCGCTTGAGGTGTGCGCGGCGCGCGATCCCAAGGGCTTGTACGCGATGGCGCGCGGCGGCCGGATCCTCGAGTTCACCGGCGTCACCGCGCCGTATGAAGCGCCAAGCCGCCCGGCGCTCGAGCTGGACACCGCGCGCATCAGCACGGAGGAGGCCGCACAGCGGCTCTACGGGTTCCTGGTGCAGCGCTTCTTTTAAGGCGCCGGCAGACGGAACCACTTTTCATCGATCTGTTTTTTTGTTCAGGAGCACTATCCATGACCATGCCGATTGAATCAGCCGCCCGCCGCAACTGCGCGCGCCCCCGTCCCGTCCTGATGATCCCGCTGCGCCGCTGCGGCAGCCATGCGCTGCGCCTGCGCCTGAATTTCAGCCCCCGGTTCTACTCGCCGTACCCGCTGCACATCGTCGACTTCATGCCGCTGGTGCCGCTGTATGGCGACCTGTCCGACGACCGCGCGTACTTCCGCCTGGTGGTCGACGTCGTCGGCCTGCAGACGGCCAGCATGGTGAAGTGGACCGACGTGGTATTCGATCCGACCGAAATCTTCAATGCGATCAAGGACCAGCCGCGCAGCGTGCACCGCATCGCCTGGGAACTGCTGCTGCGCGCCGGCGAGCGGCACGGCGCCGACATCGTGATGGACAAGTCGCTCGACAACGTGCACCACGCGCATGAGCTGATGCGGCTGTTTCCGGACATGCTGTTCCTGAATGTCGTGCGCGACCCGCGCGCGCAGGTGGCGTCGATGAACCGGGCGATCATCCATGACTTCGATGCCACCCTGAACGCGATGACCTGGGTGGAGGCGCACCGCAGCGCCTGCGCGCTGATGGAGCGCCATCCGGATCGGGTGCTCTGCATACGCTACGAGGATTTCCTCGCGAACCAGGAAGAAACCCTGCGCAGCGTATGCGCCTTCCTCGGCATCGAATTCCTGCCGCGCATGCTCGACGTGCAGGGCTCGCCCGAAGCGAGGCAGATCTCGACGATGTCGGCGTTGTGGGCATCCAATTGCTTCGCGCCAATTCCCGCCCATGCGGACAAGTTCAAGACCCAGCTCTCGCTGCAGGAAATCGAAATCATCGAAACCGTGGCGCAGGACTACATGCAGATGTACGGCTACCAGAAGATGACCGATGCGCGCGCCGAGATATCGGATGCGATGCTCGCCGCCGCCCGTACGCGCTCGGACACCCGACGCAGGCAGGCGTGGCAGAACCTGGAGTCCGACAACTTCCGCGACTTCGAATTGCGGCAGTTCCGGGCGGAGTATCTCGCGCGCCTGCGCGAATCGCTGGAGCGGCGCGGGGCAGCGGTGCGGAAGGAGGAAGCCTGTGCCGCCTGACGGACGACGCGGCGCCATTGCGCCGTGATTGCGGCTACGAAAGCAAACCCAGCGCCGCCGCCTTGACCGCGGCCTGGGTCTTGTTCGTGGCGCCGAGCTTGGCGACCGCGTTATTGATGTGAAAATTCACCGTGCGCTCCGCGATTGAGAGGATGCAAGCGATCTCGTAAGCGGTTTTTCCCTCCGCGGTCCAGCGCAGAACTTCCTTTTCCCGCGCGGTGATCGGCGCCAGGGTCTCGGGCGTCAGCCGCGGGACCAGGATGCGCGTCATCGCCGCGTGCGCATACTGCGCCAGCCATGACATCTTCGGCTGGTTCTCCGCCAGTTCCGCCGGCGACAACGCCTCGGCGCCGCGCGCCAGGGTCAGCAGCCCGACCACACCGCCGGCGTCGCGCGAAGATTGCGCCCAACCGTAGCGCAGCCCGTGGCAGCGCGCTTCTTCCCACATGTCGCGCGCCGACTCGAACAGATGGTTCGACCAGACGACGGGCAGGGTGGATTTGAGCGCGTGCTTGACGGTAGGGTCGACGCGCAGGTACTCGCGCGCCTGGTAGCACTGCTGCCATTGCGGCGAATAGTTATTGAACATCACGAGCCTGGGGCGCGAGATCGGGATCGGCATCCGCATGCCGTAGGCGCAGTACTCAAAACCCATCGCGCGCGCCACGCCTGCCAGCTGGTCGAACGCGTCCTGCTCGGAATCGATCTTCAGCAACGCATCAAAGCGGTCCTCCTGCCATGCTTCCACTGACCGCACCTCCTGTTAGCAATCCGGATCAACAATATCCGCGCGTCGCTCTCCTCGCGAATCGCAAGCACGCGGGGCTAAGTTAGAGGCGCGTACCCGGCGTGTCAACTCTGACAGTCGCGTTGTGACGACGTATCACGTAGACTGCTCACACAGCCTGTCAATTCGTTGACAGGGCATCTATCCGTAACTGCAATCAGCGACGTGGACATGACACTGCACACGCATGCCGCCACTGCGGCCGCACCTGCCGTCTCGCATGACGGCTACATCCGCCTGCGCCTGGCCAGCCTCGACCAGATGCCGTTCATCCATCTGTATTCGGAGAGCGACGCCGGCTTCCTGCAGGAGTTGCGCGGGCAGGACCTGCCGGCGCGCTGCGCCGGATTTTCCGAATGGAAGAGCGACACCAACCCGGCTATATCGCTCGGCTGGGGCTGGTTCATCGACAGCAATTCGGACCGGCTGCAGGTGGCACCGGACGAGGTGCGCAGCAATGTGATGCTGGTCGACCAGCACGGCTACGACCTCGGTCCGCACAAGACCGCGAGCCTGTTCGGCGCATGGCTGAACCGCTTCGCATGGCAGCCGGCAGTCTGCACCGCGCTGAGCGAAGCAACTGTTGCCTGTTAAACCTGTCAGTTACTGAAGGGGCGGTGAACGGCTGTAATGGCATCAGGCACATCACCTGTTTGACGACCATGCAGACTATCATCGGAACAGCAAAAGAGTTTTCGCCTTCGCTGGAAAATGCACTCGCGGCATATCGGCACAAGATATTCATCGAGCGCCTCGGCTGGCCGCTTCCGGTCGAGAACGGCCAGGAGCGCGATCAGTTCGATCATCCCGATACGCTGTACGTGATGACACGCGACGAGAACGGCGCTATCTGCGGCTGCGCGCGGCTGCTGCCGACGACGGCGCCTTACCTGCTGAGCGAGATCTTCCCGAACCTGCTTGCCGGCGCGCCGGTGCCGCGTTCGTCCGAGGTATGGGAACTGTCGCGTTTTGCGGCGGCATCGGTCGCCGCGCAGTCATCGGTCGAAGCCGCGGCGAACACCCGCGCGCTGCTGGCGGCCGCAGTGCAAACCGCGATGGAACATGGCGCGAAACGGCTCATCACGGTGTCGCCGCTCGGCATCGAACGCCTGCTGCAACGCATGGGCGTGCATGCGCACCGCGCCGGTCCGCCGATGCTTGCCGACGGCAAGCCGATCTTCGCCTGCTGGATCGAGATCGATGAGCAAACGCTCGATGCGCTGCGCATCGAGCATAGCGGGAGCGCGCGGCCGCAAGGATTGCTTTCCTGATGCAGCGTCAGTCGGCGCAGATCTATTTGAAGGACGAGGCCGCGCCGCGCAAACCGGATTGCTTGATGTCGCGCGCGAGGTTCAGCAGGCGCGCCACGGCGCGGGTCCCGGCGCCGCCTTGTTCGGGCCGGTCGGCGATGTCGAGCAGCCGGAATTTCCAGGTGCGCGAATAGCCGTGGAAGGCGGTGCGCAGCGCGGTCGGCGCATTGGCCAGCATGTGCGCGCGGGAGCGGTAGACGATCAGTTCGTCGAAATCCTGCTGCACGCCGAGCAGCAGGTACTTGTACTCGAAACGTCCCCACATGAAGTGGAATTCCTTGCCGCCGCGTTCGATGCAATCGCAGATCGTCATGTAGCAGCACAGCTTTCCCATGCGCGCATCGTCGTAGGCGGGATCATGCGCGTTGATGTGCATGAAGTAGTTCGCGCCGACGCGGCTGCAGACGGTGCCGGCGACCACCCGGCCGTCCAGGATCATCGCGCTCACCAGGCCGCTTTCCTTCACCAGGCGCGTCAGGCGGTCGGTTTCGGCGGCGTCGATTTCCGATTCCTTGTTCTTGGTCGCCATGCGCGCGCGGTTCAGTTCGATGATGTCGCGCACGTGGGATACCGGAATGTCGCCGTCCTCGTAGACCTTGAATTGCAGCGACGGGAAATTGCGCTTGAGCCGGTTGCCGTGGTACTTGAAGTTCTTGCGCGTGGCCTTGCCGAGCGCGGCGAGGTAGTCTTCCGGCGTCGGCGGCAGCGTCAGCACGATGTCCTCGGTGCGGTAGAAATGCTGGTGCGGAAGCCCGAGCCGGCCGACCGCGCGTATCGCGTGGAAGCACACCATGCCGGCATCCGGGTAGGTGTCGAACGCATGGCGCGCGAAACGCTCGACTTCCGCCGCGTCCATCGTGATCTGCTCGTTGAGCACCTGCACCCGCTTGCCCTGCACGCGAAACAGCAGCGCCGCCGCCGTGCGTCCGCCGTTCTGCGCCACATAGGTATGTACGCCGTCGCCCAGGCCGTCATAGACGCGGAACTGCGGCAGCGACGAAAAGACGTGGCCGTACAGGGTGTCGAGTTCCGGCTCGACGAAGGAGGGAATGGAATTTTCGTAAAGCGCGATCGTGATCTGTCCGGTTTCCATATGCCGCCTGCTGTCATGGCGCGTCGCAGTGGTCTGCAACGCTACGCTTGCCATGATGACGCCGGCGCAGACAGGGAAGTTCGCCGGGCGCAGAGGTCGGATGCAGGCTTCTTGCGAGAGCGCAAACGGGCATGCCGCGCGGCGCGCGTTCATTCCCCATGGGACAGGATGTTTCATCCTGTCAAGCGGTGTTCGGCGCTGCTGCGCCATCCGCACGCGGCGAACGCCGCCGGGCGTACGCGACTGTCCCATTCCGGTACAGGCCGGCCGCGCAGCCTGTGACAGAACGGCGCAATCCGCCGGCGCGCGTTCTTCGGCCGCAAAGCGCGCATCGCGCCGCAAGCCGCGCCGCGACACGTTCCCCGTCCGGTGCAGCATGCCCGCGTCCGGCTGGCACGCCGATTGCGCGGCAGGGCGGGTGCTGAAGCACAGTCCCACATACATCCATCCAAAACCCGTCAGGAGGAAGACATGAATCTCGCAGACATCAGCCGGCTCGGCATCCAGAATCCGTTCAAGCAGCGCTACGACAACTACATCGGCGGCAAATTCGTTGCGCCCGTCGGCGGCCAGTACTTCCAGAACATCAGCCCGGTGATCGGCCAGCCGTTCTGCGAAGTGGCGCGGTCGACCGCGGAAGACATCGAGCTGGCGCTGGATGCCGCGCATGCGGCGAAGAAGGCCTGGGGCAAGACTTCGCCGGCCGAGCGCGCCGCGATCCTGAACAAGATTGCCGACCGCATGGAAGCCAACCTGCAGCTGCTGGCGACCGCGGAAACGATCGACAACGGCAAGCCGATCCGCGAAACGATGGCGGCCGACATTCCGCTGGCGATCGACCATTTCCGTTACTTCGCCGGTTGCGTGCGCGCGCAGGAAGGCTCGATCGCGCCGATCGACGCGGACACTTATGCGTACCACTTCCATGAACCGCTGGGCGTGGTCGGCCAGATCATCCCGTGGAATTTCCCGATCCTGATGGCGGTGTGGAAGCTGGCGCCGGCGCTGGCCGCCGGCAACTGCATGGTGCTCAAGCCGGCCGAGCAGACGCCGGCGTCGATCATGGTGCTGCTGGAACTGATAGGGGACCTGCTGCCGCCGGGCGTGCTCAACGTGGTCAACGGCTTCGGCCTGGAAGCCGGCAAGCCGCTGGCATCGAGCAAGCGCATCGCCAAGATCGCGTTCACCGGCGAAACCGGCACCGGCCGCCTGATCATGCAGTATGCGGCGCAGAACATCATCCCGGTCACGCTGGAACTGGGCGGCAAGTCGCCCAACATCTTCTTCGAAGACGTGATGGCGCAGGACGACGACTACTTCGACAAATGCCTGGAAGGTTTCGCGATGTTCGCGCTGAACCAGGGCGAGGTCTGCACCTGCCCCTCGCGGGTGCTGGTGCAGGAATCGATCTATGACCGGTTCATGGAGCGCGCGGTCAAGCGCGTGGCCGCGATCAAGCAGGGCAATCCGCTCGATGCGGCCACCATGGTCGGCGCCCAGGCATCGCAGGAGCAGCTGGAAAAGATCCTGTCCTATCTGGACATCGGCCGCCAGGAGGGCGCGAAGGTGCTGATCGGCGGCGAGCGCAACGCGCTGGGGGGCGACCTGGAGGGCGGCTATTACGTGAAGCCGACCATCTTCGAGGGCCATAACAAGATGCGCATCTTCCAGGAAGAAATCTTCGGCCCGGTGGTATCGGTGACCACCTTCAGGAACGAGGACGACGCGCTCGAGATCGCCAACGACACGCTGTACGGCCTCGGCGCCGGCGTCTGGACCCGCGACGGCGCGCGCGCCTTCCGCATGGGGCGCGGCATCGAGGCGGGCAGGGTGTGGACCAACTGCTACCACCTGTATCCGGCGCACGCGGCCTTCGGCGGCTACAAGCAGTCGGGCATCGGGCGCGAGACGCACAAGATGATGCTGGAGCACTATCAGCAGACCAAGAACCTGCTGGTGAGCTACAGCCCGAAGGCGCTCGGGTTCTTCTGAGGTAGTCAAGACGGTGGGTGCCGCTTCGCGCTACCTCGGCGGCCCCACCCGCCCTTTGGCGGCGCGTCAAAGGACAGTAGGGTGGGGGGCCCCCCAGGTAGCGCGGAGCGAAACCCGCCGGCATTCATGGGAGGCAGGACATGAACGGAACAAGCCTTGCACGCGTCGTTGCCACCCCGGCGGCGCAGCAGTTCATCCGCGCGCTGCAGGAAAAAAACGGCCCGCTGATGTTCTTCCAGTCCGGCGGCTGCTGCGACGGCAGCGCGCCGATGTGCTACCCGGCGGGCGACTTCAATATCAGCGACAGCGACGTCCATCTCGGCGATATCGAGGGCAGCCCGTTCTACATGGGGCGAGACCAGTTCGAATACTGGAAGCATACCCAGCTGATCATCGACGTGGTCGACGGCAACGGCGGCATGTTCTCGCTCGATAACGGCACCGGAAAACGCTTCCTGACCCGCTCGCGCCTGTTCTCGGACGAGGAATGGGAGCAGCTCAGCGCCGGTTGAGCTTGCGATAGATGGTGTTGCGCGAAATGCCGAGCGCACGCGCCGCGGCGGAGACGTTGCCGCCGTGCTCGTCCAGCGTCCTGCGGATCGCCGATGCCTCGACATCCGCCAGGCTGGCGCGCGCGCCGCCGGCAGCGCCGGCGCCGTTATCCGCGGGCGCATCGAGGTCGTCCAGGAAATCGTCCGGCAGGTGTTCGCGCCGGATTTCCCGCCCGTCGCCGGCCATCACGATCGCGGTGCGCAGCAGGTTCGCGAGCTGGCGGAAATTGCCCGGCCATTGATGGCGGCGGAACATCGCCATCACATCCGGCGCGACGCTGAACTGTGCGCCGTGCGCTTCCACCACGAGCAGTTTCTGCACCACCGCGTCGAGATCGGTGCGCTCGCGCAGCGGCGGCAGTTTCACGACCAGGCCGTTGAGCCGGTAATACAGATCTTCGCGGAATTCCCCGCGTGCGATCAGCTCGCGCAGGTTGCGGTTGGTGGCGCAGATCACCGACACGTTCACCGGGATCGACTTGGTGCTGCCGAGCGGCGTCACCACGCGCTCCTGCAGCACGCGCAGCAGCCGCGCCTGCAGGTTGAGCGGCATGTCGCCGATCTCGTCGAGGAACAGCGAGCCGCCGTTGGCCTGCATGATCTTGCCGGCCGCACCCTTGCGGCGCGCGCCGGTGAAGGCGCCTTCCTCATGACCGAACAGCTCGGATTCGATCAGGGTGTCTGGAATCGACGCGCAATTGACCGCGACGAAGGGCTTGCCGGCGCGCGGGGAATCGTTGTGGATCGCCTGCGCCAGCAATTCCTTGCCGGTGCCGGTCTCGCCGAGGATCAGGACCGGGATGTCGCGCCCGATCACCTTGCCGACCTTGTCGATCACCGCCGCCACCTGCGCATCCCCGGTGTCGAGGTATCGCAGGCTGGACAGGCGCCGCCCCGCGCCGTCGTCGCCGGCGCGCCGGTTGCGCGCGGCGGGGTCGGCCGCGTCGCAGAACACCTGCGTCGTCAGGCGCAGTTCCGCGCGCGCGTAGACCCGCACGCCGCTGTGCAGGCACATGCCGAGCAGCCCGGGCGCCGCGGTGCGGTAATGATCGAACAGCGCCGACACCGGCAGGCCGAACAGCGAACTGAAGGTATGCGCCTGCAGCGCCGCCGCCGGCACGCCGAGCTGGAACAGGCCGCTGCGGTTGGCCGCCAGGAAGCGCCCGCCCGGCGTGAAGGAGGCGATGCCCTCCATCAGCGTGCCGATGAACTCGGGGCGGCTGTGGAAGTGCAGGGTGATCGCGTCCTGGAACACGGCGGAAAACAGCTGGTTCTCGATCATCTGCGCCGACATCCGCACCAGCGCCATCGTGTGCCGGTGATAGCTGTTGCGGTCGCCGGTGACGTCGAGCACGCCGACCACCTTGCCCTGGTGGTCGAAGATCGGCGCGGCGGAGCAGGTGAGGAAATGGTTGGCCGACAGGAAGTGCTGGTCCGCGTGCACCAGCGTCGGCGCGCGCTCGGCGATCGCGGTGCCGATCGCATTCGTGCCCTTGCTCTGTTCGGACCAGGTCACGCCCGGCTGCAGCGCGACGCTGCGCGCCTTTTCGAGGAAATCGGCGTCGCCGATGGAATGCACGATCAGCCCGCCGGCGTCGGTCAGCACCACCATGTTGTGGGTGTTGACGATCTGCTCATAGAGCGTCTCCATCACCGGCAGCGCGCAGTTGTACAGGTTGCGGTTCTGCTCGATCAGCAGCGCCAGGTCGGTCCGCCCGAGCGGGCTGAAGTCCGGTTCCTGGTTGCGCGCCAGGCCATAGGCGGCCGAGCGCTGGTGGGAGTTCGTGATCGCGGCGGGCGACGGGCCCGCTGCCGGCGGATAGGCCGCGCGACTGCCTTGTGGGTGGGATTGCACCGGCACTCTGTTCATTGTCTCCTCCGCCGCCGTCTTGGGTTGCGTTTTGCGCAAGTGTACACTGCGCGTGGCGGCAGAACTGCTCCAAATTGGAGCAGTCGGGACCGTCGGTTTGCGAACGGTACAATATTGTTTTTTCAAAAGGCGCGCGACGATGAAAATCCCCCGCGGTTTGTGGTGGATCAAAAGTTTGGCCTAAATGCATCGTAGTCGTGCGCGTCCAACACGCTGCATGACAACCGGCAGCGCCGTCCGTGGCGCTGGAACCCGAAGCGGACCGCGTTCATGCGCGTCCGCCATTCAATTGGAGCAAGTCAAGAATGATTCTCGCCAACAAGAAGGGCCTCGTCGTAGGCATTGCGAACGACAACAGCATCGCGTATGGCTGCGCCCGCAAATTCCGGGAAGCCGGCGCCGACCTGGCCATCACCTACCTGAACGCGAAGGCGGAACCGCATGTGCGGCCGCTGGCTGAATCGCTCGACAGCAAGATCGTGCTGCCTTGCGACGTGCGCGAGGAAGGGCAGCTGGAAGCGGTTTTCGCGCGTATCGAGCAGGAATGGGGCAAGCTCGACTTCGTGCTGCATTCGATCGCGTTTGCCCCGCGGGAAGACCTGCACGGCCGGCTGGTGGACTGTTCGGCGCAGGGCTTCGCGCTGGCGATGGATATCTCCTGCCACTCCTTCATCCGCATGGCGCGCCTGGCCGAGCCGCTGATGAAGGACGGCGGCTGCCTGCAGACCGTGACCTTCTTCGGCTCCGACCGCGTGGTCGAGCACTACAACATGATGGGTCCGGTGAAGGCGGCGCTCGAATGCAGCGTGCGCTACCTTGCCGCCGACCTCGGCGTCAAAGGCATCCGCGTGCATGCGCTGTCGCCGGGGCCGCTGAAGACGCGTGCGGCGTCGGGCATCGGCCGTTTCGACGAACTGCTGGACCGGGCGCGCGAACGGGCGCCCGAGCGCATGCTGGCGACGATCGAGGACGTCGGCCATGTCGCCGCCTTCCTTGCAAGCGACGGCGCGCGCTCGCTGACCGGCAACGTCGAATACATTGACGCCGGTTACCACATCATGGGCTGAAGAGCCGTCCGGCGCGAGGCGGCGCCATCCTTTAGAATCGGAAACGGCATCCCGGCCGGGATGCCGCACCATGATCGAGAAGGATGGCGACACGATGCAACCCTCCAGGCCCGCCCGCGCGGGATCTTCCTGCTTTTCCGAGAGACGGCTGGAAGCGCTGACCCGGCGCCTCCAGTCGGATATCGCCGCCAGGTTCATTCCCGGCGCCGCGCTGCTGGTGCGGCACCGCGGCCATGTCGTGCTCGACGCCGCGCTCGGGTTCCAGGACCAGGCCGCCGGCACGCCGATGGCGTCCGACACCATCTTCCGCATCTATTCCATGACCAAGCCGATCGTGTCGGTCGCGGCCATGATGCTGGTGGAGCAGGGCCGCATGCTGCTGTCCGACCCGATCGCGAACTGGCTGCCGGAGCTGGCGCGGCTCAAGGTGGGCGTGGAAGGCATCGACGCCCGCGGCAGGCGGACGCTGCGCCTGGAAGACGCGCAGCAGCCGATCACGGTGCAGGACCTGTTGCGCCATACCTCGGGTTTCACCTACGGCGTGTTCGGCGACTCGCTGGTCAAGCAGGCGTACCGGAATGCCCGCATCGGCAGCCCGCGCGCCACCAGCGATGAATTCATCCGCAACCTGTCCCAGCTGCCGCTGATGTACCAGCCGGGGAGCGTCTGGGAGTACAGCCATTCCACCGATGTCCTGGGCGTGCTGCTCGAACGCGTGTCCGGCATGCCGCTCGACGCCTTGCTGGCCGAGCGCATCCTGCGGCCGCTGGGCATGCGCGACACCGGCTTCTGGGTCGAGCCGGACCGGCATCACCGCATCGCCGAAGCCTTCGCCACCGATCCGGTGACCGGCGCAGCGGTCAAGCTGAACCAGCCGCGCCGCCGGCCGAACTTCCTGTCCGGCGGCGCCGGCTTGATGTCGACCATGCAGGATTACCTGCGTTTCGCGGCCATGCTGGCCGGCGAGGGCGAACTGGACGGCGTGCGCCTGCTGTCCCGCAAGACGCTGCGCTACATGGCGAGCGACCACCTGGTCGCACTGCCGCGCGCGAAATGCGGCCAGAGCTACCTGCCCGGCCCCGGCTGCGGCTTCGGGCTGGGGTTTGCGGTGCGCACCCACGAGGGCGGCGCGTTCATGCCGGGGTCGATCGGCGACTTCAGCTGGAGCGGCCTGGCCGGCACCTACTTCTGGGTGGACCCGCAGGAAGACCTGCTCGCGATCTTCATGATGCAGGCGCCGGAGCAGCGCAACGCCTATCGGCAGCTTTTCCGCAACATGGTCTATGCGGCGCTCGAATAGGCGCCGTCACCACCGATTTGATTTTCATTGATCCAGATCAACTGGTTCCGGCCAGTCGGGCGCGCGTACGGGCCGGGAGGCCTTGAAGGAGATGGAATATCTTCTAGAATGACCTTCATAAAAACAGGGTCATGCCTGTCGGCGGTGAGTCCGACGGCGATGCGCCATAGGGAAGCGTGATGTTCAAGACGATACTCGTACCGACCGACGGCTCGCCGTTGGCCGACCAGGCGATCAACGCCGCAGTCCAGTGTGCCCGCGAAACCGGCGGTCGCGTCATCGGCCTGTCGGTCGCCGAACCTTATCCGTTTACGCCTTTGTCGGCCAGCACCTTTTCCGAGGAGCGCGCGCTTTACGACGAAAGGGCGCGCGAAGTCGCGCAGGAGCATGTGCGCAAGATCGAGGCCGCCGCGCACGTGCTGGGCGTACCCTGCAAGGCGCTGGTAACGCAGTCCTTCAGCCCGAGCGACGAAATCGTGGAAACGGCCGAGCGGCTCGGGTGCGACGCGATCTTCATGGCGTCGCACGGCCGCAAGGGACTGGGACGCCTTTTCATAGGAAGTGAAACCCAGAAGGTGCTGGCCGCGACGGCCATCCCGGTAATGGTTTTCCGACAAGGAGACAGTGATGCAATCCGTTAAATGGTCCCAGGAGATGTCGCTCGGCGTGAAGGAAATGGACGCCGCGCACCGGATCTTCCTCGATGAGCTGACCGAACTGCTCACCACGCCCGACGACAAGTTCGGTCCCGCCTTCCTGTCGATGGTCGCGAAGATCGAGCAGGACTTCCGCGAAGAAGAGCAGCTGATGGAAGAGATCGACTATGCGGGCATCGCAGGCCACCGGGAACAGCATGCGCGCGTGCTGGGCGCGCTGCACCATGTCGCGCCGCACGTGATGAACGGCGATATTGCACTCGGGCGCGAGGCGGCTGAACTCCTGCCGCAATGGTTCCTGTTCCACCTGTCGACCATGGATACGGCGCTCGCGTTTGCGCTCGACGCGGACGGCGGAACGATCAACCCGCCGACCATCCGGCTGGCTGCAGAGCGCATCCGGCAGGGGGCGGACCGTCCGGCCTGAAGCCCGCCAGGCGCTTCCGCAATTTTCCGTGTGGATCTGATGAACCTGAACAAGCATGTGGCATCGCTTGCCGCGGCGCTCGCGTTGACCGCTGCCGCCCCGGCGCAGGCGAGCGGCGTCTATATCGCCGGGCACGGGACCAGCTTCGACCAGGCGCTCGGCCAGGCGCTGAAGGACAACTCCGCCCGGTCCGCGGACGCATTCTGGATCGTCATTGCGGGCGACCAGGTCGCGCAGGTCACCAGGAAAGGCGCGAGCGCCGACACCCGCGCCGGGCTGAAAAGCGCGCTCGAACGCGGCGCCGAAGTCTACGCCTGCCGTTCCGACCTGACGCGCGCCGGCATCAGGGACGACGAGCTGCTCGACGGCGTGGTCGCGATGTACGGCTATTCCGAGCGGGACTGGGCCGGCTTGCTGCCGCCGAAGAAGGACGGCATCGCGCTGCCCGGGGATATGGCGCAGAGCCAGCGCATCCTGAAAACCTGCGCCGGCGAAGCAAAGCCGGGCGCGTGACGCGGGCTGCGCGCACACCCGCCGCTGTCGGCGCAGCACAACATCGTCGCCTGTATGGATTCCATACATCTTCCCTCTGTCCAGCTTGAATACATTCTTTGCGAAGCAATCGGCCCGGCGAAGGCCTGCACGGCCGCGCGCTTGCCGCGCCATCCTCGAAACCCCGATCCGTCACGCCGCAACCGGCGGCGACCAGGCGCAAGCCATGGTGTCCGGAAACCATACGGCTTGTCCCTGCGGCCGAAAGGGTTGTCCTGGAAAGGTGACGTTTCCTCTACTACACTCCCTTGCGCTGGGGTTGCTGTCCGAATTCGTCGGACAAGCACTTGATGTATAGCGCGGCGGAACTCGGTCCCCAATACAATCGACCGGATGGCAAATCCGGCAGGCCGATTCCCGCTGCTCCAGTTATCCGGTCGGGGAGAGACGGTAATGAATCTACGTACGGTAAGGATAGGTACGAGGCTGGGCATCGGCTTCGGCATCATCCTGGTCACAGTCGTCTGCGTGCTTGCGGCAGACATCATCATCAGCGCCAACGGCAGGCGCATCCAGAACGAAGGCCTGAAAGTGGCGACCGCGAAAGCGGAAGTCGCCAACGCGATGCGCGGCGCGGTGCTCGAAGGCGGCATCGCGATGCGCAATGTCGGGCTGCAGTACAGCACGCCGGAGATGCAGCGCGAGGAAGCCAAGGCGCAGGCGCAGCGCAAGCGTTTCCAGGAGGCGCAGCAGAAAATGCAGGCGCTCGGCCTGGCAGCGGAGGAAAAGGCGATCCTCGACGCCATCGCCGGCCTCAATGCGAAGACCGACGAACCGTTCAGGGAAGCGATCCAGAAGGTCAAGGAGTACGCGAACGAATCGGCCGGCAAGCTGATCTCGGCACAAATCGAACCGCTGAACCAGCAGGCAATCGCGGAGATCGACAAGCTGGTCGACATGCAGCAGAAAACCGTCGATGCGCTGATCGCGGACGCGGAAGAATCCGGCCGCCGCCTCACCTGGCTGCTGGTGGCGATGGGCGCGCTCACGGTCGTCACCGGCGGCGTGCTGTCCTTCATCACCACGCGCAGCATCACCTTGCCGCTGCAGGATGCGGTCGAGGTCGCCAAGCGGGTGGCGGCCGGCAAGCTCGGCGCCGGGATCGTGGTGTCCGGCAAGGACGAAACCAGCGAACTGCTGCACGCGCTCAAGGAAATGGACGACAGCCTGACCCGGATCGTGAGTCAGGTGCGCGCCGGCACCGACGAAATCGGCACGGTGTCCAATGAAATTTCGACCGGCAATGCCGACCTGTCGTCGCGCACCGAATCCCAGGCCAGCGCGCTGCAGCATACCGCGTCCTCGATGGAGCAGCTGACGTCGACGGTGAAGAACAACGCCGACAATGCGGAACAGGCGAACCGGCTGGTGCGTTCGGCCTCGGCGTCGGCGGTCAAGGGCGGCGACGTGGTCAGCCAGGTGGTGAATACGATGGGCTCGATCAAGGACAGCTCGCGCAGGATCGTCGACATCATCTCGGTCATCGACGGCATCGCGTTCCAGACCAACATCCTGGCGCTGAATGCGGCGGTCGAAGCGGCGCGCGCCGGCGAGCAGGGCCGCGGCTTCGCCGTGGTGGCGGCGGAAGTGCGCACGCTGGCGCAGCGCTCGGCCCAGGCAGCGAAGGAAATCAAGGACCTGATCAACGATTCCGTGGCCAAGGTGGAAAGCGGCAATGCGCTGGTCGACGACGCCGGCCGCCAGATGCAGGAAATCGTGGCGGCGGTCAAGCATGTGGCCGCGATCATGAACGACATCACCCAGGCCAGCCAGGAGCAGAGCCGCGGGATCGAGGAAATCAACCGCGCGATCGCGACCATGGACGAGATGACGCAGCAGAACGCGGCGCTGGTCGAGCAGGCGGCGGCGGCTGCGGCATCGATGGAGCAGCGCGCCGCCGCGCTCGGGCAGACGGTGGCGGCGTTCGACGTGGCCGCCAGCGCCGGCGTGTTGCGCTCGGCACCAGTGCTGCGGCTGGCGCAGCAGGCGGAGGCACCGGGCAAGGGGAGGGGGGCGCCGATGCTGGAGCGGGCGAAGGCGGCATTGCGGCCGCAGGGATAGGCGGCGAACAGGTGGAGCCGGCGGGTGATGTCCGATCCGGTTTCGAAAGCGGCAAGGCGCGTATGCCACACCCCGCAGAAACCTCCGATGCCTTACCCGTTACGCACCCACCCTCGCAGCAGCGACAGCAGCTGCTGCGCATCCACCGGCTTGGCGATGTAGTCGGAGGCGCCGGCGGCGATGCATTCTTCCCGGTCGCCCTTCATCGCTTTCGCGGTCAGCGCGATGATTGGCAGCGCGCGGAATTCCGGCTTGCGGCGGATCGCGCGCATCGTCGCGTAACCGTCCATGCCGGGCATCATGATATCCATCAGCACGATGTCGACCGCCTGATCCGCCTGCAGCACCTCGATGCCGTCGCGCCCGTTTTCCGCATACAGCACTTTCATGCCCTGGCGTTCCAGCAGCGAACTCAGCGCGAAGATGTTGCGCAGGTCATCGTCGACGATGAGCACCTTTCGCCCGGCGAGGCTGGCGTCGCCGGATGCCGATGCGTCGGGCAGGCTTGCTTCGGGCGGCTGGCGGAACAGCGTGCTGTCCGCGACGAGCCGTTCCAGCAGCACCGGTCCGGACCCTGCGGCACCGCCGAATCCCGTTTTCTGCGGTTGCTTGCGCTCCAGCGATACCCGCCCGGTGCGCACGTCGTCGTCGACCATCAATGCGATGCCATCGCCTGACATCGCGCTCGTCCCCGACGGCCATGCACCGTCGGCGCCGTTCCAGGGGGCGTACAGCACTACGCGCGCCGGCAGGCCGTCTTCCTCATGTTCCGCCACGGACGCGGCATGCGGTATCCGGCGCACTTCCTGCTGCGGCAGGTAGAGCGTGAAGGTGCTGCCGGCGCAGGGCTCGCTTTGCACCCGGATTTCTCCGCACAGCAGGCGCGCGAGTTCGCGGCTGATCGACAGGCCGAGCCCGGTGCCGCCATATTTGCGTGCGGTGCTGCCGTCGGCCTGCTGGAACGCCTCGAAGATCAGCTGCAGCTTGTCGGGCGCGATGCCCACGCCGGTGTCCGTGACGGAGAACGCGAGCACCGCCTTCGCCCCGCACAGTTCCGCGTGTTCCGCCGACCATCCGTCCTTCGCCGGCCCGATGCGCAGCGCGACCTTGCCGCGGCTGGTGAACTTGAACGCATTGGACAACAGGTTCTTCAGGATCTGCTGCAAGCGCATCGAATCGGTGTACATCGCCCGCGGCAGCGCCGGATCGAGCTCGATCGAGAACGCCAGGTTCCTTGCTTCGGCCATGTGTCGGAAGGTGCGCTCGACGTAGGTGTGCAGGCTGTCGAAGCGGTACTCGCTCATCTCCAGCGTCACCGTGCCGGATTCGATCTTCGACAGGTCGAGGATGTCGTTGATCAGGGCCAGCAGGTCGCTGCCCGAGCCGTGGATGGTGTGCGCGTATTCGACCTGCGCGGCGCTCAGGTTGCCTTCCGGGTTGTCGGCCAGCTGCTGCGCCAGGATCAGCAGGCTGTTCAACGGCGTGCGCAACTCGTGCGACATGTTGGCCAGGAATTCCGACTTGTAGCGGGACGACAGGGCCAGCTGGCTGGCCTTTTCCTCGAGCGCGCGCTTGGCCTGTTCCACCTCGCGGTTCTTGCGTTCGACCTCGATGTTTTGTGCCGAAAGCTGGCTCGCCTTTTCGGCCAGGTCGAGGTTGGTCTGCCGCAGTTCCCGCGCCAGCGACTGTGACTGCACCAGCAGGCTTTCGGTGCGGCTGCTGGCCTCGATGTTGTTGAGCACGACGCCGACCGATTCCATCAGCTGGTCGAGGAAGGACAGGTGGGTGTCTGTGAAGCGCTCCATCGACGCCAGCTCGATCACCGCCATCACCTGCTGCTCGAACAGGATCGGCAGGACAACGATGTTGGCCGGCGGCGCCGCCCCCAGGCCGGAGGAAATTTCAAGGTAGTCGCGCGGCACGTTGGCCAGCAGGATACGCTGCTTTTCCTTCGCGCATTGGCCGACCAGGCCCTGGCCCGGCCTGAAACAGCGCGCCAGGTCGGACGCGAAGCAGTAGCCGTAGGCGGCCAACGCGCGCAGGACGCCGTCATCGTCCACCGCTTCCATCCGGTAGAACATGCCGTGCTGTGCATAGACCAGCGGCGCGAGTTCCGACAGGATCAATGCGGACACCGCGTCCAGGTCGCGCTGTCCCTGCAGCAGGCGGGTGAAGCGCGCCAGGTTGGTCTTGAGCCAGTCCTGCTGCGCGTTCTGCTGCGTGGTTTCCTTCAGGTTGCGGATCATCTCGTTGATGTTGTCCTTCAGGTAGGACACCTCGCCGCGCGTTTCCACCTGGATGGCGCGCGACAGGTCGCCGCGGGTGACGGCGGTCGCCACCTCCGAGATCGCCCGCACTTGGGTGGTCAGGGTCGCCGCCATCCGGTTCAGGTTCTCGGTCAGGTCCTTCCAGATGCCGGCCACGCCGGGCACCTGCGCCTGGCCGCCAAGCTTGCCTTCGCTGCCGACCTCGCGCGCCACGCGCGTGACTTCGGAGGCGAAGGAGGACAGCTGCGTGACCATGGTGTTGACGGTGGCGGCGGCCTGCAGGAACTGGCCTTCGAGAGGACGGCCGTCCGCGTGCAGCGTCGCCGTCTGCGACAGATCGCCCTTGGCCACGGCGCCGATCACGCGCGCCATCTCGGTGGTCGGGCGGGCGAGGTCGTCGATCAGGGTATTGACCGAGCGGACCATGCCGCCCCAGCCGCCGGTCGCGCCAGGCACGCAGGCGCGTTGCTCGAGCCGGCCTTCGCGGCCGACGATGCGGCTGACGCCGGTGATTTCCCGCGACAGCTCTTCATTGGCTTCCAGGATCTCGTTCATGGTATCGGCCACCTTGCCGGCCAGGCCGGTCCAGTCGGCGGGCATGCGGGCGGAGAAGTCGCCTTTCTTCAGCGCCTGCAGCGCGGACAGCAGCAGCTTCAGGTCCTCCCCGCAGAGGGAGGCGGTCGATGGTTCCATCGGAAAGTCTTTCTTAGGGATGGGCTCAGGCCAGGCTGCTGTGCATCAGGGACTGCACCAGGTCGGAGGCGGGCAGCGGCTTGCTGTAGAAGTAGCCCTGGTGCTCGTCGCAGCCGAGATCATGCAGCACCGACAACTGTTCCTCGGTCTCGACGCCCTCGGCCACCACGCGCAGCGCCAGCGCCCGCGCCATGTTTACGATGGCGGCGACGATCGCGGTGTCGCTCGCGTTCTTGCCGAGGTCGCGCACGAAGGACTGGTCGATTTTCAGGATGTCGATCGGCAGCCTCTTGAGCATGGACAGCGACGAATAGCCGGTGCCGAAGTCGTCGATGGCGATCGTGATCCCGCTTTCGCTGATTTCGCGCAGCACGGAGGTCGCCTTTTCGATGTCGCGGATCACCAGCGATTCGGTGATTTCGAGCTGGATGCTGGACGGCGGCACACCGCGCTTGCGCAGCTCGCGCGCGATGACCTCCGGCAGGTCGGCATAGATCTGCGGAATCGCCACATTGACGGCGATCGGAATCGCCGGCAGCGGCATCGCTTCCTGTTGCCAGCGCCGCGCCTGCTCGCAGGCCGCCGCGATCACCCATTCGCCGATCTGCACCAGCTGCCCGGTCTCGGACGCGGCCTGGATGAACTGGCCGCCGGACAGCAGCCCCATGCGCGGATGATGCCAGCGCAGCAGCGCTTCGACGCCGGCCACGCGGCGCGTTCGTGCGTCCACCTTGGGCTGGTAATACAGTTCGAACTCATCGTGCTCCAGCGCGTGCTGCAACTCCTGCTCGAGCTGGCAGCGTTCCAGCATGCGGATATTCAGGTCCTCATGGAAGAACTGGATCGTGCCGCGCTGTTCCTGCTTCGCATGGTACATCGCCAGGTCGGCGTTGCGCATCAGCGTCTGCATCGTCGTGCCGTCCTGCGGGAACAGGCTGATGCCGACGCTGGCCGAGGTGCGTGTCTGGTGTCCGCTCAACGGGAACGGGCGCTCGATGGCGGCAATGATCTTGCGGCCGACCTCGGCCGCCGCCGCGTAGGAGGGCAGGTTTTCCATCAGGACCACGAATTCGTCGCCGCCGAGGCGCGATACGATGTCCGACTCGCGCACCACGTCGCTGATGCGCTGCGCAACCTGCAGCAGCAGCTCGTCGCCCGCTTCGTGCCCGAGCGTATCATTGATGGTCTTGAAGCCGTCGAGGTCGAGGAACAGCAGCGCCAGCCGCTGGCCGTAACGCGCCGCCATCGCCACCGCATGCTCCAGCCGCTCGGCGAGCGAGCGGCGGTTCATCAGGCCGGTCAGGGGATCGCGGGTGGCGAGTTCGTGCGCGCGCGCCTCCGCCTGGCGCCGTTCGACGATCTCGGATTCGAGCGCCGCGTTGACGCGCTGCAGGTCGCGCATCTGCTGCAACTGCAAGTCGCGGTTCAGCAGCGCGAGCTCCTGCTTCTGGGATTCGAGCTGCAGCGTTTTCTTTGCCAGTTCGATGAAGACGCCGATCTTGCTCCACAGGATCTGCGGGATGACCGGGCTGATCAGGTAGTCCGCGGCCCCGTTCTGGTAACCCTTGAGCCGGTTCATTTCATCCGCATAGTGGGCGGTCAGGAAAATGATCGGCACGCCGGCGCTGCGAGGGTGGGAATGGATGGTCTGCGCGGTTTCGAAACCGTCCATGCCCGGCATGCTGACATCGAGCAGGATCACCGCGAAATGGTGGTCGAGCACCGCGCGCAGCGCTTCGGCGCCGCAGGTCGCGGTGACGACGTCGTAGTCGGCGCCTTGCGGGCCATTCACCAGCAGAGTCTTGAGTGCAAGCAAGCTAGCCGGGTGATCGTTGACGAGGAGTATTTTGGGCTTCTGCAATTGTCTGTCGAGGCGGCAGGGTGTCGGCGGCCGACTTGCAAGCGCTGCTGCGAAGCCGGGACGGAAGGGAGGGAGTCATCCGGGAAAAAGTTTCCTCGGACTCGCTCAGAGTCCTCTTAGAAACATGATCCGCCTCAATGTTCCCTGCCTCGCGAGAAAACTTTGCCGAGGGAAGTGGAGTGAAAGAAATATTTTCCCTGTGCATTTCCTGCCGAGGACATGCCAAAGGAGGGGGCTTACCGTAGGCGCGCCGGGCTGAGCTGCACCGGGTCGGCGCCGAAGGCCTGGATATGCGGCGGCACGCCCGCGCCGCGCAGCAGGGACGCGTACAGCTCGCCGGCCGCTGCGGAAGACTGGATGCCATAGCCGCCCTGTGCCGCCGCCCAGAAGAAACCGGGTACGCCCGCATCGAAGCCGCCGACCAGGCTGCCGTCGGGGACGAAGGAACGCAGGCCGGCCCAGGTATGCCGCGGCCGGCGGATGGTCAGCGTGGTCATCGTCTGGATGCGGTCGATCGCGAGCGCGATGTCGAGTTCCTCCGCCTGCACGTCGTGCGGCTCCACCGGGTCGGCATTGGCCGGCGAACCGAGCAGAAGTCCCGCATCCGGCTTCACATAATAGGTCTCGTCCACCCCGATGAACATCGGCCAGCGGCTGGTGTCCAGGTCCTCGGGGGGCGCGAAGGTGAAGGCGGAGCGGCGCATCGGCACCAGTCCGATCGGCGCCGCGCCGGCCAGCCGGCCCACCGCGTCGCACCAGGCGCCGGCGGCGTTGACCGCCACCGGCGCCTCGACCCGGTGCGCGCCGGCCTGCACCTGCCACACGCCGCCGCTGTAGCGCATCGCGTCGACGCCCGCATCGCACAGCACGCTGCCGCCGGCGGCGCGCAATCCGCGCAGGTAACCCTGGTGCAGCGCGTGCACGTCCATGTCGGCGGCATCCGGTTCGTACACCGCGCCGAGCACGCATTCGCGCCGCAGCGCCGGCACCAGTTCGCAGGCTTGGGCCGCGTCCAGGCGCTGCGCCTTGTCCGACACCGAACGCACGATGCGGTCATGTTCGTCCAGCAGCGCCTCCTGTCCGTCGGCCGCGACCATCAGCGCGCCGCGCGACGACAGGATTGGATGATCGGTGAAGCCGGCCGGCGGATTCTCGAAGAATGCACGGCTGGCGCTGGTCAGCGCGCGCACCTGCGGCGGGCCGTAGCTTTCAAAGTAGAGCGCGGCGGAGCGGCCGGTGCTGTGGTAGCCGGGCTGGCTCTCGCGCTCCAGCAGGACCACCTTCGCATGCGGCGCGAGCCAGTAGCCGATGGAAGCGCCGGCGATGCCGCCGCCAATGATTACGAAATCTGCCTTGATTGTCCCAGTCATCTTGTCTGCTCCCGTCCCGGCCGCTGCGGCTGCGCGAATTGTCGAATCGGGCGTGTATCTAAACACAATTTGCCGGTTCTTGCCGACCGGCCCGAACATTTCCCGCAAACCGCGCGCAACATGCCTGCGTTGAATAAAAGTCAAGCATCGTGCAAAGCGTGTCAAAAAGCGTAAGCCCGGATTGACAGTCCGCAGGCGAATGGGCGAGCATGGCGGCAGCGCGGCCGGCGCAGTCACGCGCCCGGCAAGGGCAACACACGTTTATCGCGACATAGGGAACAAGCCGGAACCCGGCAACGAATCATGGCACGCATACTGATCATCGAAGATACGCCGGCGAACATGAAACTCGCAGTGCTGATCCTGGCCAATGCCGGGCATACGGTGCTGCAGGCGGTCACCGCGAAAGAGGGGCTGGCACGGGCACGGGACGAACATCCGGACCTGGTGCTGATGGACATGCAGTTGCCCGACATGGACGGGATCGAAGCCACCCGCGTCCTGAAGAGCGATCCCGCGACCGCGGGCATCCCGGTCTTCGCCGTCACCGCATCCGCGATGAAAGGCGACAGGGAGCGCATGCTGGAATCCGGCTGTGACCAGTACATTGAAAAGCCGATCGACTACAAGCAGCTGATCGCTGCGGTCGACACCGTTTGCGGGCCGCCGCGCGGCCAGGCCTGAGCAGACCCGTTCTGCCCCGCGCGATGCAGCGCTTGCGGCAGCCGGTACTGCGAAATAGTTCTTCTTGTCATGGTCCGCTGCGGATCGCGGCGCGCAGCGGAGCACGATCGGATACACTGCCTGCTGCATATGAGCGCACTCCTCGACAATATCGTCTGGCACACGCTGTGCGGGCCCCATGCGGCGCATGCCGCCGGCTCGGGTGACGCGCGGCGTTACCTGCCGGGTTTCGTGCCCTTTGTCGGATTTGCCGATCCGGCGCACCCCGCGCTCCCGGCGCTGGCGTCCCATGTAGAACCGGGCGAGCTGTTGTACTGCGACGGCTGGGCCGGCGCTGCGCCGCCGGGGTGGACCATCGTATCGGAGTCCGTGCTCTGCAAGATGACCTGGGACGGCGGCATACCGGCTGCGAACAACGTGCCGGACGCCGCCGTGCTCGACGCGCGGCATGCGGCGGCCGCGCTCGCGCTGGCCGCGCTGACCCAACCGGGGCCGTTCAGCCTGAAGTCGATCGCGCTCGGCGAATATCTCGGCGTGTTCGAGGGATCGCAACTGGTGGCAATGGCTGGAGCGCGCGTCTGCGCCGGCGGCTTCCGGGAAATCAGCGGCGTCTGCACGCATCCCGGATTCCGCGGCAGGGGACTGGCCAGAAGCCTGGTCGTCATGCTCCTGCGCCGCCAGACGCAGCGCGGCGAAATTCCCTTCCTGCGGGTGATGCGGGATAACGGCGATGTCAGCCGGTTCTACCGGCGGCTGGGGTTTCGCGATTACCGGGAATCGGTTGCAAGGTCGTTTTCGCGCGACGCGTGAACAGCGCCTGCCTGAAGGCGCCCGGCGCGTCGCCGGAACGCCTTCCTGCGCCTCTTCCCTGCAGCGCGCCCGAGCCGCGGGCTAGGAGGCGCTAGCGTCCACGCTGCGACATGCGGCCGAGCGCGATCGCCAGCGCGGCGCCGCCAAGGGCTTTGACCAGTCCCGGATTCTGCGCATAGAAACGGCTCATCTGGTCGATGACGCCGGGATTCTCGCGCTCCGCATGCTGCGCCAGTTCCTGGAATTCCTCCGGGCTCACGCGGTCGGCATCTTCCGGCCGCACCTGCATCTGCTGCTGGCCCATCGCGCCGTTCAGAAGGCTGCCGAGCATGCCGCCGCCAAGGGCGCCGCCCAGTCCCCCACCCAGGCCGCCGCCCATGCCGCCGCCGCTTCCGCGGCTGAGTATGGAGCCGACCACGCCCGGGCCAAGCGCCCCGATCAGCTGGTTCAGCATGCCGGCGCGCTGATGGTTGTCCGCCTGGCCGAACAGCTGGCCGACCATATTCGGAAACGGCGGCGTCTCGTTCGAGCGGAATGCCTCGCTCAATCCGTCGGCCAGGTGGTCATGCGGCGAGTTCTGCGCCACATGGTCGAAATGCTGCTCTATCTCGTCCGGCGGCCGGCTCGGGTTGACGCCGCCGTACTGTTGCAGGATTTTTCCGATATCGAATCCCAGTCCCATGATGCTCTCCTATACGTCAGAAATGACAAGGGGCTGCATGCGCAGCCCCTTTCCGGTTAGCGACGGCGGTTTCCCGTCACGCGTTCCGCGCCGTATCGCACGGCGTCTTTTACCTTGTCCCAGGCGCTGCCCGGGTGATTCGACTCCCAGTCGCTGCGCAGCTGCGGTTCGACGTCATGCCACTGGTAATTCCGGTAGCGCTCGTTCCCCGCCATCGTCGTGCCGTAGCGATAGGCGGCGTCATAATCCTCGTAGCGGCCGCCGGACGAGCCGTAGGTCGACTGCCAGTGGCGACGGAATTCGTCGTCGTCGGCCGCCGTGCCGGAACCCGTGCGGCTCGTGCCGGCGCCTAGCTGCTCGACCTCGACCTCGGTCCTGCGCACCGTGTCGTTGATATCCTCGGTCCTTTGCGTGACTTCCTTGCCGATCACGACTTCCTCGACCACGCGCGCGGTCTTTGATACGACCGCCTCTTCATCCGTTTCCGTGATCTCGATCGTGCGATCCCTGGCCTCCGCCAGATCGGCGGCAGTGGCGGGTTGGTCCACCGCATGGCGCTCGACCGTGATTTCCTCATCGCGCAGCTGGACGGTCTCGTGCACCGGGATCTCGCGCACGCGCCGTATCACGCGGATGCCGCCGCGCTGCACCTGGCGCTTGCCGACCTTCAGCTCTTCCTCGATGATCGGGATGCGTGTCGCTTCCGAGGGGCCCGCGAAACGCAGCTGCGCATGGGCGGTGCGCTCCCGCTCGATGTCTTCCCGCGTGTAACGCGGCGCGGTCTCGTCGTGCCTGTTCCAGCCCTGCTGCTTCCAGTGGCCCACGCGCTCGTCAATGTCGACCGCGTTGAAGCGGCTCATCACTTCCGCCGCCCGGTCTGCTTCCGCTTCACCCTGGACCGTGACCGTCAGCACATAGCTGCCGCGGCGCACCGACTCGGCGTACACATCATGATGCGCGGACGAGTCGGCGCCGCCGAACAGGGAATAAAAGAAACCCATGATTCCGCCGTGTGCGTCGCTGGTGGACGAGGTGGTGCCCTGCGATGTGGTGCCCGCGTCATCCTTTTCCGGATTCAGCTGCACATTCGCGCGCCGGAAGCCGGCGTCGACAAGCGCCTGGACCGCGGCCTCGGCCTCGGAAAAATCGTCGTACACGCCCACCACTGTGTTGTCGAACGCGTTGCTGCCGGTATGGTCTTGCGTCACCGCCATGATATTTCTCCACTAAATTGCAAGATGCAAAATGCAAACAAAGCATTTTCCGTTGAAGGAATGACTATGAATGGATATGAGGACAATCAAGGATAGAGGTTCAATCGCGGCCAGGCGCCGGGCGGCCGGCGCCGGCGAATGAAACAGCGTTCCGCGCGCTGTAGCACGGCCCGGGCGTCTGAATCGGGGAAGGTCCGCGGCTTAATGCGCCGGCGAAGAAGAATCCGCGACTGCGGAAGCGAAAGGGGGGAGCATGCGTTCGAACTGGTCCGCGGGCAACGCATGCGAAAACACGAAGCCCTGCCCGAAGTCGCACCCGGCCTGCACCAGCCAGTCGCGCTGCTCCGGCGTTTCGATGCCTTCCGCGATCACCTTCAAGCCAAGCTTGTGCGCCATCACGATGATGGTTTCCGCGATGGTCCTGCTGCTGCTGTTGACCGCCGTGCCGCGCACGAAGGACTGGTCGATCTTGAGATAGTCGACCTCGAATTTTTTCAGATAGGCCATCGACGAATACCCGGTGCCGAAATCGTCGATCGCGACCTGGATGCCGGCGCTGCGCATGCCGAGCAGTTGGTCGGCGGTGTTCGACGAGGTATTGAACAGCATGCCTTCGGTGATTTCAATCGAAATGCTGTTCCACGCGACGCCTTGTTCGCGCAGATGCCTTCCCCAATTCAGCGCATTCTTGCGGTGCATGAACTGTACCGGCGACTTGTTGACGCTGATCTGGAATATCGACCCGGTGAGTTCCGTCCATCGCTTCGACCACGCCGCCGCTTGCATGAAAACCCAGTTGCCGATTTCGTTGATCAGCCCGCTTTCCTCCGCCAGTCCGATGAAGTCCGACGGTTGCAGCACGCCCTTTTGCGGGTGCTGCCAGCGAAGCAGCGCCTCTGCCTTCTCGATCCGCCCGCTGCGCAGGTCGACGATGGGCTGGAAATACACCTGCAGCTGGTTGCGCGGCAGTGCCTCGCGCAGCTCGCCGATCATGGTGATGCGCCGCCATGCCTGCTCCTGCATGGAACGGGTGAAGAAGCGGAACTGGTTGCGGCCGGAATTCTTCGCCACATACATCGCCTGGTCGGCATTGCGCACCAGGCGTTCCGGATCGGTGCCGTCTTCCGGATGCATCGTGATCCCGATGCTTCCCGACACATGGATGCGTTCGTTTTCCAGGTCGAACGGCCGTGCCAGCACGCCCAGGATTTTCTGCGCGATCGATTCCACATGCGCGCGGCCGTCGAGGTCGATCAGGATCACCGTGAATTCGTCGCCGCCAAGGCGTGCCACCGTATCGGCTGCGCGCACGCAGGAGCGGATGCGCAGCGCGCACTCGCGCAGCAGCTTGTCGCCCGCGGCATGGCCGAGCAGGTCGTTGACTTCCTTGAAGCGGTCGAGGTCGATGAACAGCAGCGCGACCAGTTTTCCGGTCCGCGCCGCATTGAGCACTTCCTGTTCCAGCCGGTCCCGGAACAGGTTTCGATTGGGTAAGTTCGTCAGCGAGTCGAAATTCGCGCGCCGCAGGATTTCCTGTTCGGACGAAATGTCGATCGTCGTTCCGACCATCCGGGTCGCCCGGCCGTCGGCGTCGCGATTGACGACGGCGCCGCGGGCCAGCAGCCATTTCCAGCTGCCGTCCCTGCAGCGGACCCGGTACTCGCAGGAGAGAAACGGAATGCGGCCCTGCACGCACGCCATCGTATTCGCCCTGACGCGTTCCTGGTCTTCCGGATGGGTTATGGCCAGCCAGTTTTCCAGCTTGCTGCCGATATCGTTTTCGCCGTAGCCGAGCATCGCTCTTCCGCGCGCCGACAGCGTGAAATTGCGCGAGGCGATCTCCCAGTCCCAGACGCCGTCGCCGGCCGCTTCCAGCGCCAGGTGAAACCGCTCCTCGCTGGCGCGCAGTTCGGCGCGCACGCGCACTTCCTTGGTGACGTCATAGCCGAATGCGAGGATGCCCGCTACCGAGCCTTGCGCCGAAAAAATCGGCTGGTAGACGAAATCCACATAGGCTTCAATGCACTCGGCCCCCGGCGCCGGCTGCAGCAGCAGCTTGTAGGCGCGGCCAACGTAGGATTGACCGGTGGCATAAACCTGGTCCAGCAGCCTGATCAGATCATTGTCGGCGTCGCCGGCCAGGGCTTCCCGGACCGGCATGCCCACGATAGGCCGGTGGCACACGACCTGGTAGCAGGGCTTGTTGACGATCTCGAACACATGTTCCGGGCCGCGCATGACGCAGAGGAAGCCCGGCGCATGGTCGAACACTTCCTGGATCGAAATCAGCCTGTCCGGCCCGTGGCGTCCGGCCAGCTCCGGGCCTGCGGCATCCGGAAAGACGTCAAACACGGAACGGCCCGCAATCTGGTCGCGCTGGAGCGCCCAGGCAGCGAGAAAAGATTGTGTTGCATCGACGACAGTGAGGTCTTCTGCCAGCACCAGCAATGATTGCGCCGCGGCCCGGGTTTCGGCGAAAAAATCCGTGGCTTGCATCATGACCGATTCTCCTGACCGTTTCGGGAAATGCCGCGGCCAAGGTGTCGACACAAGCGCCGCCGCGTTATTCCGGCATATTTTCCATTGGGCGGGATGGACCGCCTGATAGTTCCTGCGCGAAGAGGGGAGGGAAAGACAGGCAGCCAAGGTGCATGCTGATGTTGCCCTCAGGCAGCTGTGAGCCGGTTAGCGGCGTCAGGCGTGACCGCCGGGCAGGATATCGAAGTGCAGCACGTCTTCGCGTTTGCCAAGTTTTGAATACAGCGCGATGGCGGGCGCATCGCCGATGTCGGCCTGCACGAAGATCACGTAGGCGCCGCGCGCGGCGGCAATTTTTTTCAGTTCCTCGATCAGCGCGGTTGCGATTCCCCGGCGCCTGTACGGTGCCGCAACGGCCAGATCGTAAATATAGATTTCGCTGCGTTCCTGCTCGAACTTGTGAAGCTGGTACGCCGCCAGGCCGCCGGCTACCTCGCCATTGACGAGGGCGGCCAGTGCGATGAAATAATCGCTGCCGAGCAGGCGCGCGAGATAGGCATGGCCCGGCCGCGCGGTGCTATAAGTTTCGACCTCGGTGAATGCCGCGCCGAACATGGCGAGCATCGCTTCCATCAATCCGGCGTCGGCGCCGGCAAGCTGCCGGATATGGCAAGGATTTTTCATGGACATGGCAGGCTCCGGAAATATTGCGCTAAGCAGGCGCCGGGCCACGCCGGGAAAATCGGCGGGTCGCATGTGTTCGCGGTCGATTTAGTTGCGCAGCACGGCAACCGCATAGATGCAGGAATGCGGGCTTTCGTTCTTGAACATGCAATCGGCGGGCGGGCCGAGTTCCAGGCAGTCGCCTTCTTCCAGCGCATGGCGCGCCGCGCCTTCGATGAACACGAGCGCGCCGCGCAGCACCCAGATCAGTTGCCGCTGGAATGCATAAGCGGAGGCCGGCATCGGAATCTCGGCGCCGGGGGGAAGCTCGATATGCACCAGGTCGAGCGGCATGTCCGAACGCGGGGAAACATGCCGGCGGACATAACCGGTTTCCGGGTCGACCCAGACCGGCTGGTCCTTGCGCCGCAGCAGCCGGCCCTCGGGCATTTCGGCGCGCGCCATCAGCGTCGACATGCTGAGGCTGAACGCACCCGACAACCGTCCGAGCAGCATCGCGGTCGGGCTGCTTTCGCCGCGTTCGATTTTGTGGATCATCGCACGCGACACCCCGGAGCGCTCGGCGAGCTCGGTCAGCGACCAGCCGCGGCTTTCGCGCTCGATCCGTATGCGCGCGCCGATGCGCTGGTCGATGCTATCTAATTTAATGGACATACGTTATATTATATTGGATATCGTGAGGAACAGACTGTGGAGGGCGGGATGCAAATTCGTGACGCAACGATTCATGATGCGGAGGGAATCATGGCGATCTATAACGATGCGGTGCTCAACACCACATCGATCTGGAACGAGACTGCGGTCGACGCCACCAACCGCGTCGCATGGCTGACCGACAGACAGCGTGTCGGCTATCCCGTCCTGGTATGCGTCGATGAAAGCGGCGCGGTGCTCGGCTATGCATCCTTCGGCGACTGGCGCGCCTTCGACGGCTACCGGCATACGGTGGAGCATTCGGTATATGTCAGCAAGGCCTGCCGCGGCACGGGAATAGGAAAAGCATTGATGACTGCGCTCATCGCGCGCGCCCGCGCGCTCGGCAAGCATGTGATGGTGGCGGGTATCGAGGCGGGTAACGAGGCATCGATCCGGATGCACTTGAAGCTGGGATTCGAACAGGTGGGACTGCTCACCGAAGTCGGCACCAAGTTCGGGCGGTGGCTCGACCTGGCATTCCTGCAACTGACGCTCGACCGGCGCACGGACCCGGACGCGCCGCCGGCCGCCTGATAAGGAAACACCTGGCGGCCGGTTCGCCGCCTGATCTCTCATGCCGCGGCAGGCGGGGCGCCGGTGCCGCCGTCCTGACCGCGGTCGCCGGCTCCCGCGCACCATTTCACATCCTTGCGGCGGCCGCGCGTGCGCGACGCCGTGCCCTTATTGCCGATCCGAAAGACTCATGTATAGTACCGTTTTTTAAGGCAAATACCTTATTTGCTCCGGGCGCGGATCGCGGCACGCCGTACCGCCGGGATGGTTGCTCCAGGCGCAGCGACCGTGCCGCCGACCCGGCCGCTTTGGATTTGCGGCGGGACACGGAACAGCATCGTAGTGAGAAAAAAATAATCTGAGGCACAACATGATTTCCAGACTTTCCATCAAGTCAAGACTCGTCCTTGTACTGTCTTTCCTTGCGCTGCAGCTGATTGTCGGCGCGCTGATCGGCATCGGCAACCTGAGCATTGCCAACAGCTCCATGAAGTCGATCTACGACGACCGCCTGGTCCCGCTGGGCCAGCTCGACCAGATCGTGCGCCTGCTGAACCGGGATGAGCTGGCGATCGCCAAGGCGGTATCCGACGACCCGGAAGAGGCGGCGCGGCTGATGAACGAGGTGGACGAACACATCAAGCAAACCAATCGGATCTGGGATGCGTACATGGCCACCCAGCTGACCGCCGAGGAGCGGAAACTGGCCGAGCAGTTCGCCCGGGACCGAGGGCAATTCATCGCAGAGGGATTGATGCCGGCGGTTGCCGCGGTGCGCGCGCGCGATGGTCAGCGTGCCACGGAACTGTTGCACGGGCCGATGGAAAAGCTGTTCGCCCCGGTACGCAACGGCATCAACGACCTGATCGAGCTGCAGCTGGAAGTCGCCAGGAAGGAGTTCGAGGAACGGCAGCAAGCCTATATCTGGGTGCGCAACACCTGCATCGGCGCACTGCTGGCCGGACTGGCGCTGGCGGCCGGCCTCGGGCTGTGGCTGACCCGCGCCATCACCCGCCCGCTCGATGACGCGATCCGGATCGCCGACGGCATCGCCGCCGGCAACCTCACCCAGAGCTTCCCCTCCGCATCCAGCAAGGAGATGGACCGCCTGCTGGCGGCCCTCAGGAACATGAACGGCAGCCTGGCCAGGATCGTGGTCCAGGTGCGCAACGGCACCGACACGATTGCCACTGCCTCCACGCAGATTGCGGCGGGCAATCACGATTTGTCCTCGCGTACCGAGCAGCAGGCGTCTTCGCTGGAGGAAACCGCATCGTCGATGGAGGAGCTGACGTCGACGGTCAAGCAGAACGCGGATAACGCCAACCAGGCGAACGCGCTTGCGGCCACCGCATCCGAGGTGGCGAGCAAGGGCGGCGCGGTGGTCTCGGAGGTGGTACAGACGATGGCGTCGATCAACGAGTCGTCGAAGAAGATCGTGGATATCATCGGCGTCATCGACGGCATCGCGTTCCAGACCAACATCCTCGCGCTGAACGCGGCGGTGGAAGCGGCGCGCGCCGGGGAGCAGGGCCGCGGCTTCGCGGTCGTGGCATCCGAAGTGCGCAGCCTCGCGCAGCGTTCCGCCAACGCCGCGAAGGAGATCAAGCTCCTGATTAACGACTCGGTCGAAAAGGTCGACACCGGCGCCAGGCTGGTCGACCAGGCGGGGGCGACGATGAGCGAAATCGTCGACAGCATCAAGCGCGTGAGCGATATCGTCAGCGAGATCACCGCGGCCTCCCGCGAACAGACGGCCGGGATCGAGCAGATCAACCAGGCGATCGCGCAAATGGACCAGGTAACGCAGCAGAACGCGTCTCTGGTCGAGGAGGCGGCGGCGGCATCCGAGTCGATGCAGAACGAGGCGCGCTCGCTGGCGGATACGGTGGCGGTATTCAAGGTCGATGCGGCGGCGGGCACGCCGCGCGGCGCGGACAAGCCGGCCGCGAGACCGGCGCTCGGCGGTGCGCGCCCGGCCGTCGCTCCGGCGCGGATCGCCGCGGAGCGAGCCTCGTCCGTCAACGGCGCGGACGACTGGGAAACATTCTAGGCGCAGCGGAGCGCGCATCGCTGCCGGGATGGCAGGGTGGGGGGGCGCCGGCCCTGCCACCCTTTCAAATTCCTCTGCGGCCGCCGTCTACGCAGGCCCCGTATTCCCCCGGGCCGGGTCATCCGCGAACCGGCTGGCCAGAACGGCCGTTCATAGACTTTGCGGGTCATTTTCTCCTGTCATTGACAGAAGTCATTTCCGCTTGCTTGTCCCCCTTGCGGCTGCATGACACCATAGCCGCAGCGGTCGGCGCCGGGTGGCGCGCCTGTCACGTAAAAGGCTTCTTATGACTTCGTTCAGGAATACCCTCCGGCGTGTTTCCCTGTGTGCGGCGCTGCTGCCGGCGCTGGCCGCTTGCGGCGGCAGCGCCGAAGAGCCGCGCGTGGAGACTGCGCAATTCATCGCGATGGCGAAGGCAGCCGCCTGCACCGAAAGCCGCAACCGGCTCTATGTCATCGACGACATGAACGTGTTCTGGGACACCGCCGGCGACTGCCCCTACGCATCGCCGGTCTCGAAGCTGTTCGCGAAGACGCCGGGCGACCTGCTGTGCACGTACACCGGCAGGCCGGGCGGCGCTTTTACCGTCTGCAATGACAACGCGTTGCGCGAGATGTTCAGCAGCCTCGTCGCCAACCGCGACAAGGCCGGCCTCGGCCTCGGGACCGGGCACACGGTCCAGGAAATCCCGTTCTAGGCTCGACGCCGCCGGCCCGTCGAAATGAAGGTCCTGCGTTAAGTGACCATGCATTTTGCCGGCTACGCCGGCAAATCGTCTCGCACCTGCGTGCACGGCAGGGGCGGTGCGCCTGCCGTTTCGCACGATTGATCTTCCGCAAACCGTACCTTGACCTGCCGCCATCGACCCTGTTCCGATTCGTGATCTGCTGATAGTGGCAGCTCCCCGTGCCACATACACATAGGAGACAGACGATGCAGAGCAGTTCACTACGATTGCTGGCGGCAGCCGGCCTCGCGTTGCCGCTGTTTGCCGCGCACGCGGCAAACGACAAGACGCTGCGGACCACGGAGTACGGATTGGTCGAGGGCATAGCGGACAAGGCGACCAATACCTGGGCATGGAAAGGCGTGCCCTATGCAAAACCGCCGGTCGGCGCACTGCGCTGGCGCGCGCCGGCCGATCCCGACAAATGGAGCGACGTGCGCGCGGCGAAGAGTTACGCTCCCGCCTGCGCGCAGTACGGCCGCATTTACGGCCCAGGCGCGAACAACCAGTACGATGAAACCATCGGCACCACGCTGAACCAGGCGGTCGGCAAGGAAGACTGCCTGTACCTGAACATCTGGCGTCCCGCCAACGCCAAGCCGAACCTGCCGGTGATCGTGTTCTTCCACGGCGGCAGCAATGTCTCCGGGTATACCGCCGACCCGATGTATGACGGCGGCAACCTGGCCAAGACCACCAACTCGGTCGTCGTCACGGTCAACTTCCGTCTCGGCGTGCTCGGCTTTTTCAACCTTGCGCAGCTGAAGGAGGGGGCCGACCCGGATAGCGCGAGTGGCAATTTCGCGATTCTCGACAGTATCAAATCACTGGAATTTCTGCGCCGGAACATCGGCAATTTCGGCGGCGACCCGCAAAACGTCACGATCATGGGCGAATCCGCCGGCGCGATCAACGTCTATGCGCTGCTGACCTCGCCGAAGCTGGCCGGCGCGCAGGCCAGGCTGTTCCACCGTGCGGTGCCGCTGAGCGGCGGCTTGTCGCTGGCATCGAACCTGCCGCGCGGAACAATTCCGACGATGTCGCCGGAAACCACCTATGCCGCGCAGGGCATCGCGCTGCTGAGCAACCTGCTGATCGACGACGGCAAGGCGAAAGACGAGGCCGAAGCGCAGGCGTACGCGGCCAGCCTGACGACGCAGCAGATCGCCGACTACATGCGTTCGAAGACGCCCGAGCAGATCTTCAAGGTGCTGCTCACCAAGCTCTCGCTCAAGGGGCTGGCAGGCTCGGGGCCGATTCCGGAGGGCCGGGTAGTGTCGTCCGACCCGGTAACGGCCATCCTGAACAACCAGTATGTGCAGGTACCGGTGCTGGCGGGCAATACGCGTGACGAAGGCAAGCTGTTCCCCAGCTTCCTGACGCTGGTAAGCGGCATCCCGGGCAGCGCGCGCATCCCCACCGACCGGCAGTTGTTCGAAAACCACTTCAACTACCGGCCGAACGATCCGCCGCAGACGAGCGTGGAGCAATGGATCGCAGAGGGCTACCGGCCGGTGGACGCGCCGGTGACCGGCTTCACCGCGCGCGCCGAGCAGTTCAACCGCATCTTCTTCCTGGCCAGCCGCGACAACATCCTCAACGCGCTGAAGACGAAGCAGCCGGATGTCTGGTACTACCGCTTCGACTGGGATGAGCAGCCGGCGCCGTGGAATGCCATTTATGGCGCCGCGCACCTGTTCGACCTGCCTTTCGTGTTCGGCAATTTCGGGCCGTCGCTGATGGCCAACATCATGAACACCGACGCGAACCGCCCGGGAAGACTGGAACTGTCGGATGCGATGATGCGCAGCATCGGCACCTTCGCCAGGCGCGGCGATCCGAACAACGACGCGCTGGGCGTGTACTGGCCGGTGTGGCCCGCCGGGCTGATCTTCGATGCAACGCAGACGCAGAAGAGCATCTCGGTGCAAAACATTCCGCCGGCGCTGCCGTAACGCAAAGGGCGGGGCCGGCCGGCGCCCGCCCGTGTGGCGTGAGGCGCGGCGCCGGAAGCGATGCGCGCTCGCGCTTCTCAGTCGTCGATCAGCGGCGTGAAAGGCTGCACCAGGTCCTGCTCGGCCGGATGGTTTCTTGCGACCACCGCGCGGGCAGGCATGTCGGCGCTGAGATTGATTGCTTCATGCGGAACGCCGGGCGGCACGAACAGGAACTCGCCGGCCCGGCTGATGGTTTCATGCTCGAGTGACGGTCCCCAGCGGGTGCAGACTGTTCCTTCGAGTACATAGATCCCGGTCTCGTAGCCGATATGGATATGGGGCTCGGCGCGCGCGCCAGGCGGAATGACGACCAGGTGCATCGACAATCCGGAAGCATTGACCGTATCCCCGGAAATGCCGACAAAGTAAGGCAGCCTCTGGCGCGTCATGACTTCCGGGCCGGGGCGCACTGCTTGCACTTTCGCCTGCAAGTGATCCATGGATAATACCTCCGAAGGGTGGTACGGCAGCCTGTTGCTGGCGACCCGGGAAGCGCGCTGCTGGCGCGGGCCGGACGCATTCAGTGTAGGCAAGGCCGCCGGCGCCGGCAACAGCCGGATGGTTGCCACCGCATCAAGAGGCGGCGAGGCTGCTGCCGCGCGGTTTTTTTGCAAGGCATTGTCGAATTCACGCCGCCCGGATCGTCGTAGGTAAGGAGCGAGAATGTTCCGAAACTCAACCGCAAGGAGACCAAAATGCGATTCATGATCCTGATTAAAGCCGACCAGAACAGCGAAGCGGGCGTGATGCCCAGCGAAGAATTGCTCACCGAGATGGGACGCTTCAACGAAGAACTGGCGAAGGCCGGCGTCCTGCTGGCCGGCGAAGGCCTGCATCCGAGCGCGAAAGGCGCGCGCGTGCGCTTTTCGGGGGCGGACCGGAAGGTGATCGACGGCCCGTTTGCCGAGACCAAGGAGCTGATCGCGGGCTTCTGGATCTGGAAGTGCGCGTCGCTGGCCGAGGCGATCGACTGGGTCAAGCGCTGCCCGAACCCGATGCCGGGCGAATCTGAGATCGAGATCCGGCAGGTGTTCGAGGCGGAAGACTTCGGCGACGCGCTGACGCCGGAATTGCGCGCGCAGGAAGAGCGGCTGCGCGCGCAGGTATCGGGGTAGACGCCGCGCACAAGATCCGGGCAGGGGCGGGCGCATCCGGGCAATGGCCTTAACGGCGCGCCATTTCTTTGTGTTTGCTCAGAGCCAATCCGGCGGCATCCGGTACTCTGGGCACATGCCGGCTTAGCTCAACTGGTAGAGCAGTTCAGGTGTAATGAACAGGTTGGGGGTTCGATTCCTTCAGCTGGCACATCGCCTTCCTCGCGCAGCGCTTGACACATCAAGCGGGCGGCCACCGGCCGCCTGCACGCGGCACTTCGCCGGTGCATGTTGCGGACAAGCCTGTGTGCGGCACCGCTGCAATTGACGCCTTCAGCCTTCAGCCTTCCGTCTGCACGCGAAAGCGGCGCTGGCGCTGGGCTTCGATCTCCGCCGGCGTCATCACCCCGGTCTTGATCAGCACATTGTTCATGTACTCGTTACGCTGCGCCGGCGTATGCTGGAGCGCCATCACATAGCCATCCGTCATGCCTTTCAGGTGCTGCACCTGCCCCGACAATTTCTTGCCTTTATCGATACCTTGGCGGTAACCGTACAAGCGGCCGCTGTGATAACCGATCCAGTAGACGAGGGCCGCGCCGACGAGGACGGCGAGGATGGTCATTAGAACTTGTTCGCTGCTCATGAAATATTCTCTGACGGCAATGCGGGCATGTTACACCGCGTTTCCGCATGCGTCATTGCCCGTCCTGACAACTACGAGCAAAGGAAATGCTTCGGGAGCTGTGTCAGCGCGGCGCGCGCCGCGGTTCGGAAGAAAGGGAGGCGGCATGCGCGTGCTGCGTCCTGGCTCTGCTTTGCATGCCGAACCTGCAACCACGCGCCATGAGCGCTTGCGCTACCGTTCCGCCGCGGCGAAACGGTAGTGCTGCGCCTGGTTTTTCAGCGGATCAGGCGGCGACGTACAGGGCGGTGGCGGCAAGGACGGCGGAAATCGGTGCCACCATGCCGACGCCGCAGATCAGCCGCCGGGCCGTCGCCTGCACTTTCGCATTGACACGCACCCGGCGCTCGCGGATGATCCGCTCGAAGTGCGCCTCGGCCAGCAGGTCCGCAGCCAGTCCTTCGGTCGATTCCAGCCTTTCAGCCTGACGCGCGATCTCGGACTCGTTCAGGTGCATGTTGCGCAGCGCCGCGGCGTAGTCCCGCCTGAATTCGGAAGTGATGGTCATCATTTCAAGACTCCTTTCAATGCTGAAATGACTGCTCTAGGGAAATTATAGAACTCCCGAACACGGCCGAAAGGGGGAGAGGCGGTCTTTGCGAAATCCCTTGATCCAACTTAGTTCTGGCGCCGCAATGGCGCCTCATGCGCCCGCTTCCTCGCGATAACGCACGCACTCGGTCTGCACCGCCTCCCGCACGATCTCCGCCAGCCGGCGCGTTCCCGGCCCGGCGCTGTCGGGGTCGGCCAGCACCAGGTACAACTGCGCGAAGCGCTCCCCGCCGTCGCGCAGCGCCAGCGGCTTCAGGCTGCCCGCATGCAGCTCGTCGCGTATCTTCTCCTCCGGCATCCACGCAAATCCATAGCCCATGCGCACCGCCTCGATGGAAGTCGCGCTGTTGCTGACCGTCCAGCGCTGCGCGGTGTCGAGCATGGTGCGCGTGTCGCGCCGGGTGCCCGATTCGCGCACCACCAGATGCCGGTGGTGCCGGAAATCCTCCATCGTCAGCGGCCGCCCGAGCTGGTGCAGCGGGTGGTCCGGGCTGGCCACCGGAATGAAGCGCAGGCGCATCAGCGGCATGCCGAGAAAGCCCGGCGGCACCATGCCGGTGATCGCCATGTCCACCTGGCCGGCAAGCAGCGCTTCCGTCGTTCCTCCCAGCACCGACTCGATCAGTTCAACGCGGGTATGCGGGCTTTCCTCCGACAACCGCCCCAGGCAGTGCAGCATCAGCCAGGTCGGGAAAATGATTTCCGCCGCAATCCGGATTTCCGCTTCCCATCCCGCCGACAGGCGGCGCGCGGCACGTTCCAGCGAGGCCGACTCTTCCAGCAGCGCGCGCGCGCGCCGGTAGAGGAATTGCCCGGTCGGCGTCAGGATCGCCTTGCGTCCCTGGATCTCGAAGGCCTTCACCCCGAGCAGCGATTCGATCTTCTGCACTGCATAGGTGACCGAGGATTGGCTCTTGTGCAATTTCTCCGCCGCCTGCGCATAACCGCCGGTATCGACCACGGCGATCAGTGCCCGCCATTGTTCCAGGGTGATGTATTGGGTATCCATTATCAGATGGGTAGATAGATTAACGCTAATTATTCTACTTTTTTATCGACTCAATAAATAGTTAAATGAACCTACCCAATCACTTGAGGAGGAAAACCATGCAAACCCTGCTACAACTGAATACCAGCCTGTTTACCGGCGACGGCCAGTCCACCCGCCTGTCGAATGCCTTCGTCGACGCCTGGCAAAGTGCCAACCCGCAAGGCAAGGTCATCGTGCGCGATCTCGCGGCGGACCCCGTGCCGCACCTGGATGCGCAGCGTTTCGGCGCCTTCCTGTCCAAGCCGGAAGAGCGCACCGCGCAGCAGCAGGGAATCGTCGATTTTTCCGATGCGCTGATCGAGGAGATCCGCGGCGCCGATGTGATCGCGCTTGGCCTGCCGATGTACAACTTCGGCATTCCGTCGACGCTCAAAGCCTATTTCGACCACATCGCGCGCGCCGGCGTGACCTTCCGCTATACCGCTACCGGCCCGGTCGGCCTGCTGACCGGCAAGAAGGTGTATGTGTTCGCCGCCCGCGGCGGCCAATACGTGGGCACGCCGGCGGACACGCAGACTGCCTATGTGCGCGACTTCCTGCGCTTCATCGGCTTGTCGGATGTCGAGTTCGTGTATGCGGAAGGCCTCGCGCTGGGCGAGGAGGGCAAGCAGGCTTCGCTCGCCAGGGCCGAAGGCGTGATCCGCCAGCTGGCGCAGCCGCTGCGCGCCGCCGCCTGAGGCGATGCTGCCCGGGGCCGTGTCCGGCCCCGGAGCGGCGCCGCGCTTTCGGGCACAATGAAAACCTGCATTCCACTGTCCTTTGCAAGGAGCTGCCATGAACACCACCGTCACCACCCGCACGCTGCAACGCGTGATCGAAGGCCTCGCCACTTCCGACGGCGCCGGCGTCAAGCTGCGCCGCAGCCTCGGCCAGGGGCAGGGCAGCCGTCTCGATCCATTCCTGATGCTGGACGAATTTTCCTCGGACAATCCGGGCGATTACATCGCCGGCTTTCCGCCGCATCCGCACCGCGGCTTCGAAACCGTCACCTACATGCTGGACGGCCACATGCGGCATGAAGACCACCTGGGCCATGTCGGCGAGCTCAAGAGCGGCGGCGTGCAGTGGATGACGGCCGGGCGCGGCATCGTGCATTCGGAAATGCCGCAGCAGGAGCAAGGGCGCATGCGCGGCTTCCAGCTGTGGATCAACCTGCCGGCGAAGGAAAAGATGAAGCCGGCCAGCTACCGCGACATTCCGCCGTCCGAGATCCCGGTGGCGGCGCTGGCCGGCGGCGGCACGGTGAAGGTGATTGCCGGCAGCCTGGAAGTCGATGGCAGCAGGGTTGCCGGCCCGATCCAGGGACTGTCGACCGATCCGCTGTATGCGGATGTCGTGTTGCCGGCAGGCGCGGTATTCTCGCAGCCGTTGGCCGACGACCGCAATGCCTTCCTGTATGTGTACGAAGGCAGCGCGACGGTCGGCCCGCCGGAAGCGCCGCGGCCGCTGAAGTCGCAGAGCGCGGGCGTGCTGTCGCCGGGCAGCCGGGTGGAGGTGACGGCCGGAACCGACGGCGCCCGATTCCTGCTGCTGGCCGGCCGGCCGTTGCGGGAGCCGGTGGTGCAATACGGTCCGTTCGTGATGAATACCGTCGAGGAAATCGAGCAGGCCATTACGGACTATCAAAGCGGCAAATTCACCCAGGCCGCCGCATGAGCGGATAATGGGTGGACCTGTCTTCGGAGGACCATCCATGACCTTCTCGCTCATCAAGCCGCATGTCAAGGACCTCGGCGGCGGCTTCACCGTCCGCCGCCTGTTGCCCAGCCATCCGCACAAGATGGTGGGGCCGTTCATCTTCTTCGATCACATGGGACACGTCCGCTTCGCTCCCGGCGAAGGGCTGGACGTGCGCCCGCATCCGCATATCGGCCTGGCCACCGTCACCTATCTGTTCGAAGGCGCGATCCTGCACCGCGACTCGCTTGGTACGGTGCAGGAAATTCATCCGGGCGACGTGAACTGGATGACCGCCGGCGACGGCATTGCGCATTCGGAGCGCTCGCCCGACGCGCTGCGGCGCGCAGGCGGCGCGCTGCACGGCATCCAGACCTGGATCGCGTTGCCGAAAGAGCACGAAAGAACAGAGCCTTCCTTCGAACACCATCCCGGCGTCGCGCTGCCGACGGTGTCGCAGGACGGCGTCGAGCTGCGCATCATCGTCGGCTCCTTCTTCGGCAAGACCTCGCCGGTGACCAGCTATTCGCCGATGTTCTACGTCGCGGCCGAGATGCAGCCCGGCGCACGGCTGGAGATCGCGCCGGACTACACGGAACGGGCGGTTTATCTGGCCGAAGGGGAGCTGACGCTCGACGGTGAAGCTTTGCCGGAAAGACACATGGCCGTGCTGCCGGAGGCGCAAGCCCTTACAATAGAGGCAAAAACACGGGCGCGTGTCATGCTCCTGGGCGGGGAACCCATGGATGGCGACCGCTTCATCTGGTGGAATTTCGTTGCAAGCAGCAAGGAAGCGATCCAGCAAGCGAAGGAAAGATGGCGCGCGCAGGGATTCGGCAAGGTGCCGGACGAAACCGAATGGATTCCGCTGCCGGATGAACCGAAGCCGGCCGAATCTTTCAGTTAAACTTCGTCCCTTGCTTCAATGAGGACGCTTCAGAATGAACAACCACGGAGAGCACATGACGGCGCAAGCCGGCTCCGGCAAGATTTTCAACCACGTCGCCACGTCGCTGCTGCCGACCCGGCACGGCGAATTCCGCATCCATGTCTACCAGCCGGTCGGCGAAACCGTCGAGCATGTCGCGATCGTCAGGGGCGAGCCCGGCGGGCAGGAGCGGGTGCTGGTGCGGGTGCATTCCGAATGCCTGACCGGCGACGTGCTCGGATCGCTGCGCTGCGACTGCGGCGAGCAGCTCGACGCGGCGCTGGCAAGAATCGCCGAGGAAGGCCTGGGCGTGGTGGTTTACCTGCGCGGCCATGAGGGCCGCGGCATCGGCCTGGCGAACAAGATCCGCGCCTACCAGCTGCAGGACCAGGGACAGGATACCGTCGAGGCAAACCTCGCGCTCGGCCTGCCGGTCGATACGCGCGACTACCAGGTCGCCGCGCAGATCCTGGGCGACCTTGGCATCCGCACAATCCGGCTGATGACGAACAACCCGAAGAAGATGAAGAAGCTGGCCGATTACGGCACGCAGGTGGTCGAGCGGGTGCCGGTGCAGATGCCGCACACGCCGCATAACATCGGCTACCTGCGCACCAAGCAGAAGAAGCTGGGGCACATGCTGGATTTCGAGCAGGACTGAACTTCACACCCGCGGACGCCGGCATGAAGCGCTGGCGAACACGCAACAAACCCGTGTTTTCTTGACCTGAGCGCGTCGCGCCGCGCTTAACTCTCTGTAATATGTTGATGTGCGGTAACTACTGCCGTATATTGAGTACAAGGGAGTACCGCCGCGACGATGCTAGCGATCCTTGATCCCAAAACCCTGGGGATTGCGTACGCAATCCTGCTGCTGACGCTGGCCGGCATGATGGTGTTTGTGCTGCGCACGCGCAAGACCTATGCAGGGTTCACGCACTGGACCACTTTCAATGCCTTGCTTGCGGCGGGCGCGCTGCTGCTGATCCTGCGCGCCGTG
>NZ_DASPLS010000020.1:0-14562 GCF_035627455.1 Noviherbaspirillum sp. | reverse complement strand
GCGATGAACGGGGCCAGCACCGGCCCGAGGCAGGCCAGGAGCGCCACCAGTATCAGCCCGACCGCGAGCCACAATAAGGTCTGTTTCTGCTCCGGATTCAAAGAAAATGGCATGGATCGGCAGGTTGGACGGGTCGGGTTTGTTAAAATAGCGGTTTCATCAAGGCCGCGCTGCGCCAGCGCGTCCAAACCGCCTATTTTACCGCCTCTGCACTTAATCTAGACATGAGTTCCACTTCCAACGTATCCCTTTCCTACCGCGACGCCGGTGTCGACATCGACGCAGGCGACGCCCTGGTCGAAGCGATCAAGCCCTTTGCCAAGCGCACGATGCGCGAAGGCGTGCTCGGCGGTATCGGCGGTTTCGGCGCGCTGTTCGAAATCAGCAAGAAGTACAAGGAGCCGGTGCTGGTATCCGGCACCGACGGCGTGGGCACCAAGCTGAAGCTGGCTTTCCACCTGAAGAAACACGATACCGTCGGCATCGACCTGGTGGCGATGAGCGTCAACGACATCCTGGTGCAGGGCGCCGAACCGCTGTTCTTCCTCGATTATTTCGCCTGCGGCAAGCTGGACGTGCCGTCCGCGACCGACGTGATCAAGGGCATCGCCAAGGGCTGCGAGCAGGCCGGCTGCGCGCTGATCGGCGGCGAAACGGCGGAAATGCCGAGCATGTACCCGGATGGCGAATATGACCTTGCCGGCTTCGCGGTCGGCGCGGTGGAGAAGTCGAAGATCATCGACGGCAGCAAGATCGTGCCGGGTGACGTGGTGCTGGGGCTGGCGTCTTCCGGCGCGCATTCCAACGGCTACTCGCTGGTGCGCAAGATCATCTCGGTCGCCAATCCCGACCTGAACGCCGACTTCCACGGCCGCCGCCTCGCCGACGTGCTCATGGAACCGACCCGCATCTATGTGAAGCCGCTGCTGTCCCTGATCGAAAAGCTGGAAGTCAAGGGCATGGCGCACATCACCGGCGGCGGCCTGGTCGAGAACGTGCCGCGCGTGCTGCGCGATAACCTGACCGCGGTACTGCAGCGCGACGGCTGGACGATGCCGCCGCTGTTTACCTGGCTGCAGCAGCACGGCGGCGTGGCCGATGCGGAAATGCACCGCGTGTTCAATTGCGGCATCGGCATGGTGGTGATCGTGTCGAAGGATAATGCGGATGCGGCCATCGCCCATCTGCAGGCCGCGGGCGAGACCGTCTCGCGTATCGGCGAGATCCGCGAACGCCAGGGCACGGAAGCGCAGACCATCGTGGCCTGACCCCGGGGTTCGCCTCCAATGAAAAACGGCTGCATATCCTGCAGCCGTTTTTTTTTTGCGCTTGCGGAGATCAGTGCTGGCGGTTGCCGCCGTCCTGCTGCGCCAGCGTCTGCAGCGGCCCCGGCTGCACATTGCTGGCCAGGCTGTGCGGCGGCGCCACCCGCACCGGCCGGCTGTCGGTGTTCGTCGTCGACAGCGCGCGCGCACCGGCGTCGGGCGCCGCGTTCCAGACCGGGTCGGCAATGCCTTCGAACACGCTCTTGAGCTGCTGGCCCCAGGTGCTGCGGATCATCTGGAAGTACTGGTTCTTCTCGTCGATGGTGACGAAGCGCGTCACCGCCAGCTTGTTTTCCTCGTAGATCAGCAGGTCGAGCGGCAGGCCGACCGAGATGTTCGAGCGCAGCGTGGAATCCATTGATATCAGCGCGCACTTGGCCGCTTCGTTAAGCGGCGTGGCCGGTGTGATCACGCGGTCGATGATCGGCTTGCCGTACTTGGCTTCGCCGATCTGGAAATAGGTGTTCTCGTTATGCGCTTCAATAAAGTTGCCGGCCGCGTAAACCTGGAACAGGCGGCTGCGCTCGCCCTGGATCTGACCGCCGAAGATGATGCTCACGTTGAAGTCGATGCCGAATTCGCGCAGCGCGCGCGCATCCCTTTCATACACGGTGCGCACCGCTTCGCCGACGATCTGCGCCGCCTCGTACATAGAGGTGGCGGTCCATATGGTCTTGCCACCCGATGTGGTGCGTTCCGCGATAACCTGCCGGATCGACTGGGAGATCGACAGGTTCCCGGCGGTCATCAGCACCATCATGCGGTCGCCCGGGTTTTCGAACACCGTCATTTTCCGGAAATTGCCGACCTGGTCCACGCCCGCATTGGTGCGTGAGTCGGACAGGAAAACCAGCCCCGCATCGAGGCGCATGGCGACGCAATAGGTCATGATCGTAAAACAGGATACAAAACGGGAATTCTACAGGATGCGACCTGCTGCACCGGGAAGTGTGGCGAAAAGGCACTAGAGGCCCTCTACGCCCGCTTTGACGAAACCTCAACATGCACGTCCAGCGTCTCGCTGCCGCCGCCGTGGCGCACGCCGCGCACTGGCGACGCCGAGTCGTAATCGCGGCCGATCGCCAGCCGGCAATGCGATTCGCCGGCAAAGCAGGCGTGCGTCACGTCGATGCTGACCCAGCCGGAAAAATCCACGTCTTCCACCCACGCGTCCGCCCACGCATGGCTGGCCGCGTGACTGGTGTCGCCGGGATCGATGTAGCCGGACACGTAACGTGCCGGGATGCCGTGCACATGGCAGCACGCAATGAACAGGTGCGCATGGTCCTGGCAGACGCCCTCGCCGAGGCGCAGCGCATCCGATGCCGGCGTGGTCACTTCGGTGGCGCCGTTGCGGTACACGACGGATGCCCGGATTGCCTCGGCCAGCGCCAGCAGGTCGCTGCTGCCTGCGCCGGGCCGCAAGTGCCGTGACGCGAAGGCCGCGACCTCGGGATCGGCGGCGGTCAGGCGGCCGGGAACGGTAAACACCAGCGGCGACAGGCCGCCGGGATCGGCAAGCCGGCCGCGCTCGAGAGGCGCGACGTCGACGCTGCCGGCGGCGACGATCCGAACCTCGTCATGCCGTTCGGTGATGGTCAGGATGTGGCACAGGTTGCCGCAGGCATCGAGGAATTCATGCTGGCGGCCGGGCGCCTGCAGCTGCCAGGAAAGGATGCGCTGGTGCGCATCCCGCCGCGGCGTCAGCCTGAGCTGCTGGATGATATAGGTGGACGGCGCCGTGAAGCGGTACACCGTTTCGTGGCGGATGTGCAGTTTCATGCTAGGCCAGCGGTACCAGGAAATCGCGGCTCAGGCGATTGCCGAGCTCGTAGATGCGCTCGAGGAACTGCGTCAGGTAGTCGTGCAGGCCGGCCGCGAGGATCTCGTCGATCTTGGCGAACTTCAGGTCCGCATGCAGCTTGCCGGCGAAGCGCTCGGTGTCGGCCGACGCGTCGTTGCGCACCTGTGCCAGGTTGCCCACCACATCTTCCATGCACGCCAGCAGCGAGCGCGGCATGTCGGCGCGCAGCATCAGCAGCTCGGCAACCCGCTCCGGCGTGATCACGTCGCGGTAGACCTTGCGGTAGATCTCGAAGCCGGAAACCGAACGCAGGATCGCCGCCCAGTAGTAGAAGTCGTGTTGCGCTTCCTCGTCGGCCTGCACGTCGGCGAACGCGCTGTGGTCGGCGCCGTGGAACTTCACATCGAGAATGCGCGCGGTATTGTCCGCGCGTTCCAGGAAGGTGCCGAGCCGGATGAAGTGGAAGGCTTCATCCTTGAGCATGGTGCCGATCGTCACGCCGCGCGACAGGTGAGAGCGGTACTTGACCCATTCGAAGAACTGGCTGGGGTCCTGCTCGAGCAGCTTGCCCGACAGTTTGTTCTGCAGCTCGAGCCAGGTGGCGTTATGGGTTTCCCACACTTCGGTGGTCAGCGTGCCGCGCACCGCGCGCGCGTTCTCCCGCGCCTGGCCGATGCAGGAAGCGATCGACGACGGATTGTCCGGATCGCGCACCATGAAATCGAGCACGTCGCGCGCCGTCATCAGCCCATATTTATGGTCGAAGGCATCGAGCAGTTCGGAAATGCCGAGCATCGCGCGCCAGCCCTGCTCGGCAGCATGCGCCGATTGCGGCAGCAGCGCGGTCTGCACGTTCACATCCAGCATGCGTGCGGTGTTTTCGGCGCGTTCGGTATAGCGCGCCATCCAGTAAAGGTGGTCTGCGGTACGGCTGAGCATCTTATTTCTCCAGGACCCAGGTATCTTTGGTGCCGCCGCCCTGCGACGAGTTGACGACCAGCGAGCCGTCCTTCAGCGCCACCCGCGTCAGGCCACCCTTGACCATCGACACGGTCTTGCCGGACAGGACGAAGGGCCGCAGGTCGACGTGGCGCGGCGCGATGCCGGATTCGACGAAGGTCGGGCACGCCGACAGCGCCAGCGTGGGCTGCGCAATATAACCCTCCGGCCGCGCCCGCAGGCGCTCCCGGAAGGCATCAATTTCAGCGCGTGTCGCCGCCGGCCCGACCAGCATGCCATAGCCGCCCGCCCCATGCACCTCCTTCACCACCAGCTGCGGCAGGTTGGCCAGCGTGTAGTCCAGGTCTTCCTTGCGCCGGCACTGCCACGTCGGCACGTTGTTCAGGATCGGCTGTTCCGACAAGTAGAACCGGATCATGTCGGGCACATAGGGATAGATCGACTTGTCGTCGGCCACGCCGGTGCCGATCGCATTGGCGAGCGTCACCCGCCCGGCGCGGTAGACCGAGAGCAGGCCGGGTACGCCGAGCGAGGAATCGGGGCGGAAGGCGAGCGGATCGAGGAAGTCGTCGTCGATGCGGCGGTAGATCACGTCCACCCGTTTCGGGCCGCGCGTGGTGCGCATGTACACCGCATTGTCGTTGACGAACAGGTCCTTGCCTTCGACCAGCTCGACACCCATCTGTTGCGCGAGGAACGCATGTTCGAAGTAGGCGGAGTTGTACATGCCGGGCGTCATGACCACCACGGTCGGGTCGGTGACCCCGACCGGCGCCACCGAACGCAGGTTGTCCAGCAACAGGTCCGGATAATGCGCGACGGGCGCTACCTTGTAGCGGGAAAACAGTTCCGGGAACAGCCGCATCATCATCTTGCGGTCTTCCAGCATGTAGGACACGCCGGAGGGGACGCGCAGATTGTCTTCGAGCACATAAAACTCGCCTTCGCCCGCGCGCACGATATCGATGCCGGCGATATGCGCGTAGATGTCCGAAGGCACGTGGATCCCTTGCATCTCGGGGCGATACTGCGCGTTGCGGAAAATCTGATCGGCCGGTATCACTCCCGACTTCACGATGCGCTGCTCGTGGTAGATGTCGTGGATGAACATGTTCAGCGCCTGCACACGCTGCACCAGCCCGGCCTCGAGCTGCGCCCATTCAGCCGCCGGGATGATGCGCGGAATGATGTCGAAGGGAATCAGTCGTTCGGTGCCGGCATCGTCGCCGTAAACCGCAAAGGTGATGCCGACACGGCGGAAGATCAGGTCCGCTTCGGTGCGCTTGCCCGCGATGAGCTCCGGCGGCTGCCCGGTCAGCCAGGCATGGAAGCCGTGGTAGTGGTCGCGCACGGCGGAAGCGCCGTCGGCGTACATTTCATTGAAAAATTTGGGCATGGTGTGCAGCCTGCGCTAGGGCGCCGCCGCGCCTGCCATGGGGAGGCGCGGCGGCCGGAATGTTCGGTTAAAGAGTATCAAGAAGCGTGCCAGCAAGCACCTTGAGGGTGCGAGCTAGGGAAGGCGGATGTGGTCGACGAACGCCATCGTCCGCGGCTCGGGCCGCGCGGTCAGCAGGCTGACGACGACGATCGCCAGGAACCCCGCGGGCACGCCGAATACGCCGGCCGAGATCGGCGCAATGCCGAACCACTGGTTGGCGGCCGAGCCGCCGAGCGCCGGGTAGGTGCGGACCATGTAGTACACGCACACCCCGAGGCCGATCACCATGCCGGCAATTGCACCTTGCTGGTTCGCACGTTTCCAGAAAACGCCCAAAACCAGGGCGGCAAACAGCGCGGACGCCGCCAGCGAGAATGCCGCGCCGACCATGGACAGGATGTCGCCGGGTTTCAGCGATGCGGCATACGCCGCGACCAGCGCCACCACCAGCAGCAGCAGTTTCGAGATGGTGACCCGCTTTTGCGTCGACGCGGTCGGATCGACCGTCTTGTAATAGACATCGTGCGACAGCGCGTTCGAAATCGTGAGCAGCAGCCCGTCGGCGGTCGACAGGGCGGCCGCCAGGCCGCCGGCGGCGATCAGGCCGGAAATCACATAGGGCAGGCCGGCGATCTCCGGCGTCGCCAGCACCACGATGTCGCCGTCCATCACGATCTCCGCCAGCTGCACGATGCCGTCCCGGTTCATGTCGGAAATCGACACCAGCGGGTTGAGCTTGTCCACGCTTGCCCAGTACGACACCCAGGCCGGTATCTTCGAGAAGTCGGTGCCGAGCAGCGAGGTGTAGATATCGTACTTGACCAGTACCGCGAGCGCGGGAACGGTGGTGTAGAGCAGGATCACGAAGAACAGGGTCCAGAACACCGACTTCCGCGTCTCGGCCACCGAGGGTGTGGTGTAAAAGCGCACCAGGATGTGCGGCAGCGCGGCGGTCCCCATCATCAGGCACAGCACCAGCGCCATGAAGTTGTTGCGCTTGCCGTCCGATGCTGCCTCGGTCTTGCCCGGGAAAGGGGTTGCATGCGGCACCACCGGCTCGGCGTGCGACAGGTTGAATTGCATCGCTTCGGTCCATTTGCGCCGGGCTTCTTCCGGGTCCTTCGGATAGACCGCAAGCGCGCGGCTGGCCGCCTTGATTTCAAGCAGCGAGGCATTGCTGCGCTTGAGGTCTTCCACATGGCGCTGCATGTCGACCAGCCCGCCTTCCCAGGACTTCGGCAGGGCCTGGATCTTCGCCTCGTACTCGCGCGCGCGCGCCTTGTAGATCGTGCGCACCTGCTGTTCTCCCCGGTCCTCGTTGAGCTCCTTTTCGCGCTCGCTCAGTTTCGACAGCGCCGAGCCGTAGGCGACTTGCGGAACGGGAATGTTGGTGTGCTTTACCGACAGCCACACGACCGGGATCATGTATGCGATCAGCATGATGATGTACTGCGCCACCTGGGTCCAGGTGATCGCGCGCATGCCGCCCAGGAAGGAGCACACCAGGATGCTTGCCAGCCCGAGGAAGATGCCGACCGAGAAATCGACACCGGTGAAACGCGAGGTGATCAGGCCCACGCCGTAGATCTGCGCCACCACATAGGTGAAGGACACCAGCACGGTGAAGCCGACGGCGAGGAGACGCACCGTGTTGTTGCCCCACGGGCCGCAATAGCGCGCGGCGAGGAAATCCGGGATGGTGTAGTGGCCGAACTTGTTGAGGAAGGGCGCAACCAGCAGCGCCACCAGGCAGTAGCCGCCGGTCCAGCCGAGGATGTAGGCGAGGCCGTCGAATCCCATCACATACAGGCCGCCGGCCAGGCTGATGAAACTTGCCGCCGACATCCAGTCCGCGGCGGTCGCCATGCCGTTGTACATCGCCGGTACCCTGCGGCCCGCGACGTAGTATTCCGACACATCCGAGGTGCGGCTGATCACGCCGATGCCGGCGTACAGCACGATCGTCGAAAAAATGAACAGGTAGCCGATCCAGGCGCGCGGAAAGCCCTCCTTCTCGAGGATCGCCAGCGAAAGCAGGAAGACGATGAAGCCGGCGGTATACCAGCTGTAATACCGGCCCAGGCGGCGCGAAAAATCCTTATTCGGCATCGGCAGTCTCGTTGTTGAGGATGCGGTCCAGCCGCCGCATGCGCGCCACGTAGACCGCGACGATCAGCAGATACAGCAGCGACAGTCCCTGCGCGGCCATGTAGAACGAAAACGGCCAGCCGAACAGCGTCAGCCCCGCCAGCTCGCGCGCGAAGAAGATGATGCCGAAGGTCGTCGAAAACCAGACCGAGACCAGGAACGCCGTCAGTACCTTGGCCTTGCGCCAGTAGCGCTTGCGGTTGCGCGCCGCGATCGTGTCCATCAGCCGATATCCTCGATAAAGTCCGGACGCTGCTCCATGCGCAGCGTGACCCGGAACAGGCTGCCCGGGAACTTCGGGTCATGGCAGTGCGGGTTGTTGAAGATCTCGACGGTCGCGCCGTGCTGCTGCGCGATCTCGCGCACGATCGACAGGCCGAGCCCGCTGCCTTCCACATTGCTGCCCAGAATACGGTAGAAGCGCTCGAACACATGCGAACGCTCCGAAGGAGGAATGCCGGGGCCGGTATCCTCCACTTCGAGTATCGCCCGCTCCTCCATCGCATTCGCGCGCACGCGCACGGTCACGCTGCCGCCCGGCGGCGTATAGCGCAGCGCGTTGTCGATCAGGTTGCCCAGCAGTTCGCGCAGCATCAGGGGATTGCCGAGCACCATGATGGGATGCCCCGGCTGTTCGAAGCCCAGGTCGATGCGGTGGGTAAAGGAAGGCTGCACCCATTCCTGCACCACGTTGCGGGCCAGTTCCGACAGTTCGAGCGGAACGAAAGGCTTGGCGGCCGGCGTCTGGTTTTCGGCGCGCGCCAGCGCCAGCAACTGGTTGACCAGGCGGGTGGCCGTCTCCGAACTCTTGGACAGCTGTTCGAGGGAGCGGTGGATTTCTTCCTGGCGGGTTTCGCGCAAGGCCAGCTCGGACTGCATGCGCATGCCGGCCAGCGGCGTCTTCATCTGGTGCGCGGCGTCAGCGATGAAGCGCTTCTGCATCTCGATACTTTGAGACAGCCGTTCCAGCATGTCATTGAGCGAGCCGACCAGCGGCGAGATTTCCTCCGGCACCTGGCCGGACTCGATCGGGCTCAGGTCGTCCGGCCGGCGCGCGCGGATGCGCTGCTGCAGTTCCGCCAGCGGCGACAGGCCGCGCGACAGCGCGAACCAGACCAGTGCCAGCGCGATCGGCAGGATGATGAACTGCGGCAGGATCACGCCCTTGATGATTTCATTGGCGAGATGGGCGCGCTTGTCGAGCGTCTCGGCGACCTGGACCAGCACCCGGCTCGGCGTTTCGATCCGCGCGCGCGTCGGGAAATTGCGGCGCAGATCGATATAGGTGTAGGCGATGCGCACCTCGCTGCCACGCATCGTATCGTTGCGGAACTGTACCGAACCGGACGGCATCCGGTCTTCTTCCGCCGGCGGCGTCGGCAGGTCGGGATCTCCATCGACGAATTCGCCGCGCGGGCCGATGATCTGGAAGTAGACATAGTCGACATCGTCGGCGCGCAGGATGTCGCGCGCGGCGGCGGACAGCGGGGCGACCACCTTGCCGTTGACTTCCTTCACCTGCTGCGCCACCACGATCACGTTGTCGTCCAGTGCCCGGTCGAAGGGATAGTTGGCGATCGACTTGGCGACCAGATAGGTGATGGCGATGCTCATCGGCCACAGCAGCAGCAGCGGGACCAGCATCCAGTCGAGGATCTCGCCGAACAGCGAGCGCTGGATGCGTTCCTCGGGCTGGGTGGCGAGCGGGGGCGCGGCGTGCGGGGCGGAAGACGCGGCCGAGACAGGATCGCCCGCTTCCGGACGGTGGGCGTCGCTCATGGCGGAAATCAGCCGGAGGTCGGTGCGGAGGGAGCGCCCGGCGCCGGATCGGAGAATTTCTCCAGGCAGTAGCCGAGGCCGCGCACCGTGGCAATGCGCACGCCGCCCACCTCGATCTTCTTGCGCAGACGGTGAACGTAGACTTCGATCGCGTTGTTGCTGACTTCCTCGCCCCACTCGCACAGGTGGTCGACCAGCTGTTCCTTCGAGACCAGGCGGCCGGTGCGCTGCAGCAGCACTTCCAGCAGGCCGAGTTCGCGTGCCGACAGGTCGAGCATCTGGTCGTTCATGTAGGCGATGCGACCCACCTGGTCATAGGACAGGGGGCCGTGCTTGATGACGGTCGGCCCGCCGCCGGCGCCGCGCCGGGTCAGCGCGCGCACCCGCGCTTCCAGTTCGGACAGCGCGAACGGCTTGGCCATGAAATCGTCCGCGCCCAGGTCGAGTCCCTTTACGCGTTGCTCGATGGAATCGCCGGCGGTCAGGATCAGCACCGGCAGCCGGGAATTGCGGGCGCGCAGGCGCCGCAGCACTTCCAGGCCCGGCATTTTCGGAAGACCGAGGTCGAGGATCAGCAGGTCGAAGTCCTGCGTCGACAGCGCCGAGTCCGCCTCCAGGCCGTTCTTGACGCAGTCGGTCGCATACCCGGACTGGCGCAGCGAGCGCGTCAGCCCGTCGGCTAGTACACTGTCGTCTTCGGCGAGCAAAATACGCATGTTTGCACTCTGCAATCAGATGGCAGAAGTCTATTGCTTTTCACTAATACCGGCAAGGCAAAGCAAGAGTCGGTTGCCCTACTCCTCATCGTAATCAAGATTCCTCAATATTTAAAATTCCCGCTTGCATAGAGCACTGTTTTTTTATACAGTACAGCCTGTGACGTTGATTGTGGCCCGCGAATCCCGGATTGGCGGACTAGTAACTACCTAACCGTCGAAAGAATACTTATGGACGACAAGAAATCCGTGCAGAACCCGGAAAAGGCAAAGGCGCTTGCCGCCGCGTTGGCACAAATCGAGAAGCAGTTTGGCAAGGGTTCGGTGATGCGCATGGCCGACGGCGCCGTGCAGGAAGAAGTGCAAGTCGTTTCCACCGGCTCGCTCGGCCTGGATATCGCGCTCGGCGTCGGTGGCCTGCCGCGCGGCCGCGTGGTCGAGATCTACGGTCCGGAATCTTCCGGTAAAACCACGCTGACCCTGCAGGCAATTGCAGAAATGCAAAAACTGGGCGGCACCTGCGCCTTCATCGACGCGGAGCACGCACTGGACGTGATCTACGCGCAGAAGCTCGGAGTCGATCTGTCCGAATTGCTCATTTCGCAACCGGACACCGGCGAGCAGGCGCTGGAAATCTGCGACGCGCTGGTGCGTTCCGGCAGCGTGGACCTGGTGGTGGTGGACTCGGTGGCGGCACTGACGCCGCGCGCCGAAATCGAAGGCGACATGGGCGACTCGCTCCCCGGCCTGCAGGCCCGCCTGATGTCGCAGGCGCTGCGCAAGCTCACCGGCAGCATCAACCGCACCAACACGCTGGTGATCTTCATCAACCAGATCCGCATGAAGATCGGCGTTATGTTCGGCAATCCGGAAACCACGACCGGCGGCAATGCGCTGAAGTTCTATGCGTCGGTACGCCTGGACATCCGCCGCACCGGCTCGATCAAGGCTGGCGACGAAGTGATCGGCAACGAGACCAAGGTCAAGGTCGTCAAGAACAAGGTGGCGCCGCCGTTCAAGGAAGCGCACTTCGACATCCTGTATGGCGAAGGCACCTCGCGCGAAGGCGAGATTCTCGATCTCGGTTCCGAAGCGAAGATCGTCGAGAAGTCTGGCGCCTGGTACAGCTACAACGGTGAGCGCATCGGCCAGGGCAAGGACAATGCGCGCAACTACCTGAGGGAGCATCCGGAGCTGGCGCGCGAGATCGAAAACAAGGTGCGCGCCGCGCTCGGCGTGCCGGAGTTGCCGCCGCTGGTTGCAGAGGCCGAGTAAATAAACAAGTCGACGGGCAGGGGTGGCGGCGCATTCGCGCCCGTGCCCGCCCCGTCATTCCACCATCCCGAATACTTCACGTGAGGGAGCCCGCGCCTGTCGGAACACCATGGCAAAAGTGCAAATGAGTCTGAAGGCGCGGGCTCTGAAGTATCTCTCCTCCCGCGAACACAGCCGGCTGGAGCTGGCGCGCAAGCTGGCGCGCTATGCGCAGGAAGGTGACGACATCGAGTCGCTGCTGGACGCGCTCGAGTCCGCCAAGCTGCTGTCGCAATCCCGTTTTTCAGAGTCGCTGGTCCACCGCCGGGCAGCGCGGTTCGGCAACAGCCGCATCCTGTCGGAGCTGCAGGCGCACGGAATTGAAGGCGAAGCGCTGCAGGACATCAAGGCTGGACTCAGCCTGGACGAAACCGCCCGCGCCAGGGAAGTATGGCGCAAGCGCTTCGGGCAGCCGCCTGCCGACGCCACCGAACGGGCGAAGCAGATGCGATTTCTGCAACAGCGCGGATTTTCCCATGCTGCCATCCAGGCAACCATGCGCGCCACCAATACTGAAGACGACTGAAAAAACACGTTCCGCCCCTCGCCGGAGCGCATTTCTTAATCCAGGATAAGCCTGCCGCGCCTGCCCGCAATCGGCCGTCCCACGCCGTTCCCGGCCCTTCGTGGCAAAAATGCCATTGTGGTTTTAGGCATGTGACCTGTGCTACACTTTGACGGTTTTTGCAGCGCCGCATGAGCGGCTGCTGTCGTAGAAGCTGCGACAGCGACACGCAACTGCGGCATTTCTTTTGGCCGCTTCACTGGCATTGGTGTTTATGCCCTTATCTCCGCCGTCATCCCGCCGTGCGTTAAAGCACACGCGCGCAATCCAGATCGAAGCGTTCGCACGCGACGACGGCTTGTGGGATCTCGACGCGCATATCACCGACGTCAAGACCCGCGACGCGCTGCTCGCCTCCGGCACCCGCCCGGCAGGCCAACCCCTGCATGACCTCTGGCTGCGCATCACGGTCGACACCCAACTGAACATCGTCGATGCGGAGGCAGTCTCCGACGCCGTCCCCTACCCGAACTTCTGCGATACCATCGGCGCGGCCTACAAGAAGCTGGTCGGCCTGAACCTGTTGAAGGGATTCCGCGATGGGGTCAAGCAGCGCCTGGCGGGAGTCAACGGCTGTACCCACCTGACCGAACTTGCCAACGTCCTGCCGACGGCGACCATCCAGGCGCTTGCCGGCGACGTGATCGACACCCGCGACGGCGCAAGCGGTGACCAGCAGAGCCAGAAACCGTTTCAACTCGACCGCTGTCATGCGTTGCGCTCCGAAGGCGAAGCGGTCGCCCGATATTATCCGCGCTGGGCGGTGAATCCGTTGGCAGTATCCAAATCCAGTTAATCAACTTAACCAGTTTGTTTTTTTCGATAAGAGTCTGAAGGGAAGCTCGCATGAAAATCCATGAGTATCAGGGCAAAGAAATCCTCCGCAAATTCGGAGTGACGGTTCCGCGCGGTATCCCGTGCTTTTCCGTGGAAGAAGCTGTCAAGGCGGCTGAAACTCTTGGAGGCCCGGTCTGGGTCGTCAAGGCACAGATCCATGCGGGCGGCCGCGGCAAGGGCGGCGGCGTGAAGGTTGCCAAGTCGCTCGACCAGGTCAAGGAATACGCGCACGCCATCATGGGCATGCAGCTCGTCACCCACCAGACCGGCCCGGAAGGCCAGAAGGTGAACCGCCTGCTGATCGAAGAAGGCGCCGACATCAAGAAAGAACTCTACGTTTCCATGGTCACCGATCGCCTGTCCCAGCGCGTGGTGCTGATGGCTTCCAGCGAAGGCGGCATGGATATCGAAGAAGTCGCTGAAAAGCACCCCGAGCTGATTCACAAGGTGGTGATCGATCCGGCGACCGGCCTGACCGACGCCGATGCCGACGCCATCGCCGCCAAGATCGGCGTGCCGGAAGGCTCCATCGCCGACGCGCGCAAGCAGCTCCAGGGCCTGTACAAGGCATACTGGGAAACCGACGCTTCCCTGGCTGAAATCAACCCGCTGATCCTGACCGGCGACGGCCGCGTCGTCGCGCTCGACGCCAAGTTCAACTTCGACTCCAACGCGCTGTTCCGCCATCCGGAAATCGTCGCGATGCGCGACCTGGATGAAGAAGATCCGGCCGAAATCGAAGCTTCCAAGTTCGACCTCGCTTACATCTCCCTCGACGGCAATATCGGCTGCCTGGTGAACGGCGCCGGCCTGGCGATGGCCACCATGGACACCATCAAGCTGTTCGGCGGCGAGCCGGCCAACTTCCTCGACGTGGGCGGCGGCGCCACCACCGAGAAGGTGACCGAGGCATTCAAGCTGATGCTCAAGAACCCCAACCTCAAGGCCATCCTGGTCAACATCTTCGGCGGCATCATGCGCTGCGATGTGATCGCCGAAGGCGTGATCGCCGCTTCCAAGGCGGTGTCGCTGGGCGTGCCGCTGGTCGTGCGCATGAAGGGCACCAACGAAGACCTGGGCAAGAAGATGCTGGCCGAATCCGGCCTGCCGATCATCTCGGCCGACACGATGGAAGAAGCAGCGCAGAAGGTCGTCGCTGCAGCCAACGGTAAATAATCGCTAAGGGAATACAAATGTCGATTCTGATCAATAAAGACACCAAAGTCATCACGCAAGGCATCACCGGCAAGACCGGCCAGTTCCACACCCGCATGTGCCGCGATTACGCCAATGGCAAGAACTGCTTCGTCGCCGGCGTCAACCCGAAGAAGGCGGGCGAGGACTTCGAAGGCATTCCGATTTTCGCGAACGTGAAGGAAGCCAAGGACAAGACCGGCGCCACCGTGTCCGTGATCTACGTGCCGCCGGCTGGCGCGGCCGCCGCGATCTGGGAAGCCGTCGAAGCCGAACTCGACCTGGCGATCTGCATCACCGAGGGCATCCCGGTGCGCGACATGCTGGAAGTGAAGGACCGCATGAAGAAGGCCGGCAGCAAGACCCTGCTGCTCGGACCGAACTGCCCGGGCCTGATCACGCCGGACGAAATCAAGATCGGCATCATGCCGGGCCACATCCACAAGAAGGGCCGCATCGGCGTCGTGTCGCGTTCCGGCACG
>NZ_DASPLS010000019.1:0-38546 GCF_035627455.1 Noviherbaspirillum sp. | reverse complement strand
CATCCCGCCACCCTGCTGTCCGCCATCGAAATGGCGCCGCGCGACCCCATCCTCGGTATCACCGAAGCCTTCAACGCCGACAAGAACCCGAACAAGGTCAACCTCGGCGTCGGCGTTTATTACGATGACAACGGCAAGGTGCCGCTGCTCGAATGCGTGCGCAAGGCCGAGACGCAACTGATGGAAAAGGCAACTCCCCGCACCTACCTGCCGATCGAAGGCCTCGCAGCCTACGACAAGGCGGTGCAGGAACTGGTATTTGGCGCCGACAGCGCCGTTGTTCAAGAGAAGCGCGCGATTACAGTGCAGGCCCTGGGCGGCACCGGTGCGCTCAAGATCGGCGCGGACTTCCTGAAGCGCTTCTCGCCGAATTCCCAGGTATGGATCAGCGATCCGAGCTGGGAAAACCATCGTGCGCTGTTCGAATCTGCCGGTTTCGTGGTCAACAACTATCCCTACTATGATCCGGCAACCCGCGGCGTGAATTTCGATGGCATGCTGAAGGCGCTGAAGGAAATGCCGGCCGGCTCCGTCGTCGTGCTGCATGCCTGCTGCCACAACCCGACCGGCGCCGACTTGACGGAAGCGCAATGGACCGACGTGATCCAGGTAGTGACCGAACGCGGCCTGGTGCCTTTCCTGGACATGGCTTACCAGGGCTTCGGCGACAGCATCGCGGAAGACGGCAAGGTGGTGCGCCGCTTCGCCGAGGCGGGCGGCCCGCTGTTCGTGTCGAACTCCTTCTCCAAGTCCTTCTCGCTGTACGGCGAGCGCGTGGGTGCGCTGAGCATCGCCGCCGCCAGCGCCGAGGAAGCCGCGCGCGTGCTGTCCCAGCTCAAACGGGTGGTGCGCACCAACTACTCCAACCCGCCGGTGCACGGCAGCCAGGTGGTTGCCACCGTGCTGTCGACGCCGGAACTGCGTCAGATGTGGGAGGACGAACTGGCAGGCATGCGGGTGCGCATCCGTGAAATGCGCCAGGCCCTGGTGCAGAAACTCAAGGACAAGGCACCCGGACAGGACTTCGACTTCGTGATCAAGCAGCGCGGCATGTTCTCCTATTCCGGGCTGACCAAGCCGCAGGTCGAGCGCCTGCGCGGCGAGTTTTCTGTATACGCAGTCGATACCGGCCGCATCTGTGTTGCCGCCCTCAACTCGGGCAACATCAATGCGGTTGTGGACGCGATCGCCAAGGTCCTGTAAGCAGAGCCTGGCTGCATGCACACGCCGCTGGCCTGTGCATGCAAAATTTCCGAGTCAAAAGTTTTGACACGGACAGAAATATCCGCCTATAATACTGCTTCTGCTGTTCCCTGATAGCTCAGTCGGTAGAGCGACGGACTGTTAATCCGCAGGTCCCTGGTTCGAGTCCAGGTCGGGGAGCCAAAAGATTCAAGGGCCCATGTGAAAGCATGGGCCCTTTTTCATTTCCCCCATTCCCGGTATCGCCCCCGCCGCCCTACCGCCACCGCTTCCGGCGCCAGACCCGTTCCGATTTCTCGGCCTCTCCGACTGCGGCGCCACGCACTGCGCAGGCGCCGCAATTGTTTTCTTCCGCGTGCGACCGCCCTCAACTACCGGGAGGCGACAGGAAAACGGCGGCCGGCCAAGGTCCTGGTCGCCACAAAGATTTCCCGCAACAAGTACACAAAGCTGCCGATCAGCGAAAACATCGCGACCACGAAGCAAAGCGCAATGAAATTCGCCAGTGCAAGATTCAACGCATCCCCGATAAACAGCATTGCGATCACCACGCAGACCAGCAGTCCGCACGAGGTGCTGAGTGTTATCGCACGGTTGATCAGATGCGCGCGCCGATACAGGTCACGCAACTCGTCCTGCGCGTCGGCGCTGCTGGCCTCAGTCGCCCTGATGCGCTCTTCCAGCACGCGAGAACGATCGATAATGCGGGCGAGGCGGTTCGTCAGGACCGCCAGCTTCGTGCCGACACCGGTCAGCAGGAATACCGGCGCGATGGAAAGCTGAATGATGTGGCTGATGTCGCCGAGCTGGATATCCATGAATGCTTGTTTCTTCTACGATAGAGCGACAAGTGTAACAGCGCATCTTGCTCGCCCCGCCCTTGCAACGGTTGGAGCAAGACAGAGAGACGCCCGGCAGTTCCAGGAACAGGCGTTCCTGCAGCCCGGAACCATCTCGGCCCGCAACGATTCGTCCTGCTTGATTTCATCCTGGACACTCCTCAGTCGCAACGCCGGCTCCCCTGGCACGAGCTGTTTGCCCACGTACGGAAATTCTCGCGCGGTTTTCTGTCCAATCCTGCGTGCCGATTCCGGTCGATTGCCGCACTGCCGGCTTTCGTCCAGCATGCCTATGGTGGATAAAAGAAACACGATCAAGGTTTTCGTCGCTGCCCGTTCCGCTCCGTTGCGCCAGCGCCTGCTGCGTCTGTGCAACGAGCTTCCCTCAATCCGTCTGGTCGGCATCATGGGTGACCACCTGCCGGTGCCACGCAAGCTGACGGAACTCGATCCCGACCTGCTTCTGCTCGATGTCGAGCCGCGTACCCGTTATGCCACCGACCTGTTCAGCGAGATCGCGCAGCACCTTCCGCGCTGCCGGACCATCGTGCTCTCCAAGAATGACGCGGCGGGCGCGCACCTTCCTCCCGCCGGGACAAGGGCGGCCCTGATCGATCCCGACGATCACAACGGATTGCGCGATGCAATCCGTCAGTCCCTGCGCGACCGCAGTGCTCAAGCCGGCTCTGCATTGACCCCGACCGTTCCGTTGCGCCCTCCTCCGCCGGAAGACGGGGAGTCAGGCCGGCACGCCGTTGCCCCCCGAGACCGCCGCCGCCAGGAGGAAGGCCGCCGCCTGCTTGAACGGGAGCGGTCCGGAACGGACGCCCGTCTTCAGTCCCTCATGGAACGCCTGCCTGGCGTTCCGTACGTCGCGCCGCTTGACATCAATGCCGGCGGTATGTACGTCAGCCCGCGCATCCGTGAGGTTCTTGGCTGCACCTGCCGGGAATGGTGTACCGAGCCGGAGCTGCGAACGCGCGTGATCCATCCCGAGGATAGAGAACGCGTCATCGCCGAAATGAACCGGGCGGTCGCGACCGGCGGCTACTGCATCGACTATCGCATCCTCCGCACCGACGGGCAGGTGCGCTGGCTTCACGACGAGGCACATGTGGTTAGCGACGCCAGAGGAACGACGCAATGCATTCAGGGCGCGATCCTCGACATTACCGAACGCAAGCAGGCGCAGGAAGAACTGGACCGATTGCATGACCAGCTGGAGGATTTGATCGCAACGATCGACACCGCAAGAAGCGGCGAGCAGAAGCGTCTGGCTCAGGAAATGCACGACGATTTCGGCCAGCTGCTGGCGGCAATGAAGATCGACCTTTGCGTGCTGCAACGCCATCTGCCGCAGGAAAACGCTGACGCATTGCGATCTCTTGCCGATATTCAGGAGCTGGTCGATGCAATGATGAACTCGGTACGCCGCATTCTTGCCGGCCTGCCTCCGGCGGCGCTGCACGACATGCCGCTCGACGAGGCGCTTGAATCGCTCGTGACCGGATTCCGCAAGCGTTACCTGGCGCAATGCCGTCTGATCATTGCAGCCGACTGCCAGTCCTTCGACGCAGGGTTGTCCGCGGTCCTGTTTCGCATTACCCAGGAAGCGCTCAACAATGTTGCCAAGCATGCGCAGGCCACAGAGGTGGAAATACGGCTTGCGATGGAAGGCGGCGTGCTCACCGTCGCCGTCGTCGACAACGGCAAGGGGATGCCACCGGAGAGCGCGCGGCGGCACGGCTCTTTCGGGCTGGTATTCATGCGCGAACGGGTCACCGCGCTCGGCGGAAGAATACACCTTACGTCCCGCCCCGGACACGGCACCGCGATCAGCATCGAAGTGCCGCTTGGAGGAGCCGGCATGAAGACGCGCAATTGAGCGATCGCAAAGCGCGGCTGTCCTCTTGGAACCGTATGCCTCGTTGCTTACCTTATCGCAATCGGCTGGTTGTTATTTCTCAATCCGGCTTCACTTTGGTCTGTTAATTTGGGCTGATTGCGGTCTTAGCGTGAGATGCGAAGAGGTTGCTCTTTCGACGGCGAAAACGCAGCAAAGGCGGGCACGCCCTCATCCTGGCGTTACACACCGGCGCGTTGCGCTACCGGAGCGCGGCCGACACGCCGCGCTGTGGACGGGCATGGATGGCCAGGAACAGGCATTGGCAACAGAGAATTGCGATGACCACTCAATTGGAACACAGTGCAGGCACGCTGCCTAATTTCATTACTTCCCTGTCACGCTTCAACGCCGCCAAGATCGGCCCGTCCCTGCTGTCGATCATCCAGTCGGCGCTGGACGGCGTGGTGATCGTGGATGCGATGCGCCATATCGTCCTTGTGAACCACAAGGTCGAGCGCATGTTCGGCTATACCGCCAGACAGCTGCTCGAAAAACCATTGGACATCCTCATGCCGCCGCGCGCCGCCGGCGAGCAACGCCGGCGCATGGACCGGCTGGTGGCGACGCGCGTGCACGGCAAACGAAGCAAGATCGAGCTGAAGGGGCTGCGCGCCGACGGCCGGCCGCTCATTGTCAATGCCAGCATTTCCCGGGTGAGCGTGCACGGCGAACTGTTTCTCGCACTGATCCTGCACGAGAGCACGGCACCCCGGCAAGGCGAGCACGGCAGCTACCGTCCGCTACATTCGCTCGAGTTCCGGCGCTGGGCGGTCTCCTCGCAGCAGGCAACCGAAGTCGAGAAGAGGCGCTTCTCCAAAAAGCTGTACGACGATATCGGGCAGCGGCTGTCGGTTCTGAAGCTGGACCTGGACTGGCTGGAAAACAGCCTGCCCGAGACAGACGAGTGCCTGCCGGCGCGTCTGGCCCAGATGCAGGGGTTGCTGGATAACGTGATCACCATGACCAAGAGCGTCGCCTCGGCCCTCCGCCCCCCGTTGCTGGACGACTTCGGCCTGCTGCCCGCGGTTGAGTGGATGGCGGAAAACTTCCAGAAGAAAACCGGGATTTCCTGCAAGGTAGAAAGCACCGGAATGACTGCCAAGCTCGACGACACCATCGAATCGGCGCTATTTCGCATCGTTCAGGAGGGCCTGTCCAACGTCGAAAAGCATGCGCATGCGAGCCAGGCGGATATCGTGTTCGAACGTACCGGAAACCAACTCAATGTTATGATTCGGGATGACGGCGTCGGCATGGCAATCGGCAGCGAATACAAATCCGGCTGTTACGGGCTGATCGCGATGCAGGAGCGCATTTTCGTCTTGGGAGGTACAATCAGCATCGAAAATGTCCAGCCTCATGGCCTGGCCATTCATGCGTCGATTCCGATTGAACCCATTTTCAATACCGAGCAGGACCCTCATCCGCCAACAACACATTCATGATCCGCATCGTTATCGCCGACGACCACACTATCATGCGCGAGGGACTCAAGCGCATTCTTGATGGAGCCGACGACATCCAGGTCGTGGGCGAAGCCGTTGATGGATTCGAGGCGCTGGCGCACGTGCGCAAGGGCGGTTTCGACCTGCTGATGCTGGACCTGTCCATGCCCGGCCGCAGCGGCGTCGAACTGATCCGCCAGATCAAGGATGAAGTGCCCAAGTTGCCTATCCTCATCCTCACCATGCACGAAGAAGAGCAATATGCGGTGCGTGCGATCCGGGCCGGTGCGCGCGGCTACCTGACAAAAGAAAGCGCCGGCACCCAGCTGGTTAGCGCGATCCGGAAGGTGGCATCGGGCCGCCCGTACATCAGCCTCGAGGTGGCCGAGCAGCTCGCGATGGATGTCATGCCATCCAACGAGGATCTGCCGCACAAGCAGCTTTCCAACCGGGAGTTCGAAGTTTTCACGCTGCTGGTAAGCGGCAAGTCGATCACGGAAATCGCCGATCTCCTCCACCTGAGCGCCAAGACCGTCAGCACGCACAAGACGCGGATCCTGACGAAGATGAGCATGAATTCCCTCGCAGAAATGGTTCAGTATGCGGTACAACACCGCCTGCTCGGCTCCCTGAAGAACTGATTGTCTCTCGTATCGTGGCCCCCCCGCCTCGACGGATCCGTTCAGAAAACTTCTCACCGTATCGTAGGAAAATTCCTACATCCGAGCCCTCACTCCTACAATCCAATTCAGCCCAACCCGATAGTAATTCGCAGTTGCGGTTGCGATACTGATCACTTCACCGAGCGTGACAGACAGGCAACGTCCTGCTGACCAGCTGGAGCGCTCGAAGATTTCTGACAGGCAGCCGCGGCGAGCTGCCCGACCGACAAGACCGAATTACACTGGATTAGGAGATGCCCATGTTATCCACACAAACGCCCGAGACCCGTCCCGAGTCCGCCGCATCGACACTGCACTCCTCGGCGCTCGAAGCCGGCTGGCAACGCCAGGGCAAGCTGTGGTCCAACCTGAAGGAATTGTGCGACGTGCTGCGCATCCCGTCGGCAGCCGTGCATACCGACGAAGAACTGCTGTTCCAGCATGTCCAGTTCAAGACCGGCCAGCGCGTTCATACCATCGGCCAGCCCTTCGATACGCTGTATATCGTGCACTCCGGTTTTCTCAAGACCGTGCTGATCGACGAGTTCGGTAACGAACAGGTGCTGAGCTTCCCGATGAAGGGCGACCTGTTCGGCGTCGACGGCATTCATACGAAGCGCTATGCATCCGAAGCGGTCGCACTGTCAAACTGCGACCTGATCCTGCTGCCGTTCAAGAAGTTGACCGCGCTGGGGCGCGCGCATCCCGAATTTGAACATGCAATGTACAGCGTGATGAGCCGCGAACTGGTGCGCGAACAGGCGATGGTCAGCATGCTCGGCGCACTGAGCGCGGAAGCGCGCGTGGCCCGCTTCCTGGTCAACCTCTCGGAGCGCTATGCGGACATGGGGTACTCGAGCAAGCTGTTCAACCTGCGCATGACGCGCCATGAAATCGGCAGCTACCTCGGTCTGACTCTGGAGACCGTCAGCCGCACCCTGTCCGCGTTCAATGAAATCGGCCTGATCACCGTTGACCAGCGCTCCATCGGCATCAAGGACCTCGATGCGCTCAAGACCCTGCGGCGGCTGCCGCCATCCAGTTCGCGCACGAAGCAGGTTGCATCGAAGAAGCCGAAGGTCGTGAGCAAGGAGCCGGAACCGTCCGGCGACGACTGGGACGGACAAGTGGCCGCAGCCTAGAAACCGCAGCCTAGAAGCATTTCTCTGTTTTCCGCCTTTTCAAAACGCCCTGTCCCGGACAGGGCGTTTTGCTTCAGCCGGCGCGGCTCATTGGCTCATTTCTTCCTGCCATGCCCCGAGGTGTGCGCGGTGCGCTTCTCCTCGGCAGCCGCTTCGCTGTCCGCAGCCGCGTGCAGCGCCTGCGTGGTTGCACGTGCCGCATGATCGACGGCGCTGGTGGCCTGATGGACCGCGCCCGCCGCCGCATCCGCATAAGTCGACGTAGCGCGCGCCGTGCGGCCTGCGGCATCCTCCATCGCGCCGCGCGCGGCCACCATGTTTTTCTTGGCCAGTTCCGCCACTTCCTTGAACGCCGACTCCCATACCGAGAACATGCTGGTCATCGGGTTGAACATGGCGTCGTTTGCCTGGGTCGGGGCGGCCTGCAGCGGGCGTACAGCGCTGCTTGCGGCCTGGCCGCGTATCTGCTCGATGTACTCCTGCATCGAACGATTGATTTCATTTTGCATTTCCGCGACGATGCGCACGATCTCTTTCTGGTAGCTCACGACGTCGTCCGGATTGCGCGCCATGAGGCTGGACTGCCAGGTCGCCCCCATTGCACGCGGATCACGCGCGGTAGTGATGGCCTGCGCAAGATTCAACTGCTCGTTGAAGACGCGTTGCGTCGCACCGATCATCACGCGGTCGATCTTTTCCGTTCCCGCAAATACTGCCTCGGCAAATCTTCTGGAGGCTTCGAGTTGCGTCTGGTACATGGTCACTAGCGGGTTCATCGCATTCTGCATGGTACTCTCCTTGAATTCGAAGGACGGGGTGGCAGTTGCTGGTGCTGCAGGTATCTGGCGACGCTCCGGTTGCGTATATTCTGTCCGCATTCACCGCGCCCATCCACTCGCGGGGCCCGTCGCTTGAGCCAGATCAATCGCCGTTACTGCCCGGCGGGCAAAGGAAAAATAGCGGAGGACAGGTCCTCCTGTAGCGGCTCACTGCATATGCTGGCCGCCGTTGATCGCAATGTTGGCGCCGGTCACAAACGCCGCTTCGTCGGAGCACAGGTAAGCCACGAGGCCAGCGACTTCGCCGGGCTCGCCGAGACGCCCGACCGGAATCTGGGGAATGATCTTGGTCTCGAGAATATCCTTCGGCACCTTCATCACCATCTTGGTGCGCAAATACCCGGGCGAGATCGTGTTGACGGTGATGCCCTTGTTCGCAACTTCCAGTGCAAGCGCCTTGGTGAATCCGTGCATGCCCGCTTTCGCCGCAGCATAGTTCACCTGGCCGAATGCGCCCTTCTGGCCGTTGACCGAGGAAATATTGATGATGCGCCCCCATCCGCTTTCCAGCATCCCGTGCAGCACCGGCTTCGTCATGTTGAATACGCCGTCGAGATTGGTCTTGAGGACCGCGCGCCAGTCATCCACGCTCATCTTTTTCAAGGTCGCGTCGCGCGTGATGCCGGCATTGTTCACGAGGATGTCGATCCTTCCCATGTCGCTGACAATGTGCCTGACGGCCGCTTCGCTCGACGCGTAATCGGAAACGTCGACCATGTACGCGGCGATCTCCAGGCCCTCCTTCTTGTGTACGTCGACCCACTCCGCAGCGCTTTGGTTGCCCGGGGAATACGTTGCCGCCACGCGGTAGCCGCTGTGGAACAACCTTGCGCAGATCGCTTCGCCGAGTCCTCCCATACCACCAGTCACCACTGCCACTCTCTGTCCGTCCATTGTCATCCCCTTGCCCAGATTGAAGAGCCAGCGCCGCCGTCGCGGGAGCCTGCGCGCATTGACGCCGGAACAGAAACGCCTGCTGCAGCGCGAAAGATGCGCGATGGGCAGCAATGCGCCTGGTGCTTACACCAAGCCCCTTCGATCGGGACAGAAGCGATTAGTTCTAAGGGAAGAAGACCGGGAGTGCGCGGCCGGGGATACGGAACAAGCGGGCCCGGGTAGCGCCTTCCTCATAGCGAACCGCCAGGGTGGAGGGCTGTCTATCCCTGTGCAAAGGCACGCAGTATCGGCGATATGGCGCGCAGCGACAGTATAGCCCGCGCCCGCATGAGTATCGCCGCAGCGTGCCGTCGATCATGAGGCGCGAAGCAAATGCAGCCCAAGGTCTATATCGCTTGTTCGTCAGGAAAACCCGGGGCGGTATTCGCATTGTTTTACTGCGAATCCGGACATGACATCATCGGCTGGCACCTCGAGACAAAGGAACCGTACTTCTCGGCGGCGTTTTTCATGATCGAAAATTTCTACGCCAACAGCGTGCCGCGTTTCTATCGCAGTGTCGAGGACGATGTATACGGACCGTGGACGATCGACTATCCTCCAGCCCGCTGCGACCTCCGCTGCCCCCTGCCCGAGGCTGCAGCGCATGAACTGGAGCGCCTGCAGTCGGTATTTGTCGAGGAGTGGCTGTTCTTCCGCGGTGACAGCGGCATCGACGCTGAACTGGAAGTCTGCCGCGCGCATAACCTTCCAATCAACGAGGTCAACGTCCGCCCGCGCCGCCTGCTGCGCATGCGCAAGGAGGACGGCGGATGGCGCCACATGACACCGGGGCTCGATCCCAACGTGGTGCAGTTGCTGCGCAAATACTGGCGGCTCAATGAAAAAGTGCCGGCCGGTTGAAGCCGGTCAGGGTCCGCCCAGCAGTTCCGGCGCAATCCGCTGCGTATCCTTGAGCGTTTGCATCACGATGTTCGAGCGGATGTCGAGCACGCCGTCGGTCTTGTACAGCTTTTCAAGGATGAATGCGGAAAAATGCTTGAGGCTGCGCGCGCGTATGCGCAGCAGGTAATTCGCCTCGCCGGTGATGATGTAGGAACCGACCACCTCCGGCCACTGCTGCAACGCCAGCGTGAAATTCTCGTGCCAGCGCTCGACGTCGCGACGCATCGTGACCTGCACGAAGGCATCCACCTCCAGCCCCAACGCCGCGGCGTCGATCACCGCGCTGTAGCGGCTGATAATGCCGCTCTCCTCCAGCAGCCGCACCCGCCGCAGGCAGGATGAGGGCGACAGGAAAATCCGTTCGGCGAGTTCGAGATTGCTCATCCTGCCTTCATCTTGCAGCAGCGAAAGAATCTTCAGGTCCGTAGCGTCCAGGTTCATGTCGAATGTTTCGGTCAAAAACAAAACTTTATTCGTACTTTATTCTATTTTTCCTCGCTTTTCCGCGCCATTTTGCAATCACTCATCAGCGATTTGGACCTAAACTTCTTTCATCCCGATAAAACAAAGACATCGCGACCATGAACAAGCAATTACCCGTCTGGGACATCACGCCGCTGGTCTCGCCTTCCATTCCCGTCTGGCCCGGCGACACGCCATTCAGCGCCGAGACGACCTGGGAGATCGGCAACGGCTGCCCGGTGAAGGTGAGCCGGCTGACCTTGTCCACGCACACCGGCGCGCACTGCGACGCGCCGTCGCATTACGATCCTGCCGGCGAGTCGATTGATGCGGTCGCGCTCGATGCCTATCTCGGCACCTGCCGCGTCATCGACTGCATCGGTACGCGGCGGGTCGAGCCGCAGCACGTCGCGCACGCACTGGGCAGCCTTCCGCCGCGGGTGCTTCTGCGCACCTATGCCGCCGCCCCTGCCGGGCACTGGGACGAGGCATTTGCCAGCATCGCTGCCGACACGATTGACCTGCTCGCGCAGCACGGGGTCCGGCTGATCGGCATCGACACGCCCTCGCTCGACCCGCAGGATTCGAAAACCATGGATGCGCACCGGGCGGTACGGGTGCACCGGATGGCGATCCTGGAAGGCATCGTGCTCGATGCCGTGCCGGCCGGCGACTACGAACTGATCGCCCTGCCGCTCAAGCTCGCCGGCATGGATGCCAGCCCCGTGCGTGCGGTGCTGCGCGCGCTGACACAAGGAGAACAACAATGATTTCGCGACAGGATTGCCTGGCGCTCGACGCGCAGGACGGGCTCGCCGCACTGCGCGAGCGCTTCGACCTGCCCGACGGCGTGATTTACCTCGACGGCAATTCCCTCGGCGCCCGCCCCCGCGCGGCGCTCGCCCGCGCACAGCAGCTGCTCGCGCAGGAATGGGGTACCGACCTGATCCGCAGCTGGAACAAGGCGGGCTGGTTCGAACTGCCGCTGCGCCTCGGCGACAAGCTGGCGCCGCTGATCGGCGCCGGCGCCGGCGAGGTCGTCGTCACCGACTCGACCTCGGTCAACCTGTTCAAGATGCTGGCGGCCGCCTTGCACCGGCAGGCAATGCGGTCCGACAGTACGGCAAGGCGGACCATCGTCACCGAGCGCGCCAACTTCCCGACCGACATTTACATGGCGCAGGGCCTGGCCGAGTGGCTGGACCGCGGCTATCGGCTGCGGCTGGTCGACGCGCCGGAAGAGCTGGAAGCGGCGATCGGCGCGGACACCGCCGTCGTCATGCTCACCCATGTGAACTACCGCAGCGGCCACATGCACGACATGAAGGCAGTCACGGCGCACGCGCACGCGAACGGCGCGCTGACCGTCTGGGACCTGGCACATTCGGCCGGCGCGGTGCCGGTCGACCTGCGCGCGGCGGAGGCCGACTACGCGGTCGGGTGCACCTACAAATACCTCAACGGCGGTCCGGGCGCGCCGGCCTTCGCCTGGGTCGCGCCGCGCCACCAGGCCGATTTCCGCCAGCCGCTTTCCGGCTGGTGGGGCCATGCCGAGCCGTTCACGATGCAGCCCGAGTTCCGGCCGGCCGACGGCATCCGGCGCGCGCAGTGCGGCACGCAGCCGATCCTGTCGCTGGCGCTGGTCGAATGCGGCCTCGATATCTTCGCAGAGACGGACATGCAGTCGGTACGCAGGAAATCGCTGGCGCTGACCGACCTGTTCATCGCGCTCCTGGAGCAACGCTGCGCGCATCATCCGCTGACCCTGGCCACGCCGCGGGAACACGCAAGGCGCGGCAGCCAGGTCAGCGTCGCGCATCCCGACGGCTACCCGGTGATGCAGGCGCTGATCGCGCGCGGCGTGATCGGCGATTACCGCGAGCCGCAGATCATGCGCTTCGGCTTCACGCCCTTGTACACGCGCTTCGCGGACGTGTGGGATGCGGTCGACATCCTGGCCGACATCCTCGACGGCGGAAAATACGACCGCGGCGCGCAGCGCGACGCGGTGACCTGAGGGAGGACACATGGATCGGGACAAACCCGCCGACTGGCACGGCGCAAAGATGGATTTCAGCCAGACGATGAGCTACGGCGATTACCTGGGGCTGGACCAGGTGCTGACCGCGCAGCATCCGCGCTCGCCGGATCACAATGAGATGCTGTTCATCGTCCAGCACCAGACCAGCGAGCTGTGGATGAAGCTGATGCTGCACGAGCTGCATGCGGCGCGGCGCCAGATGCAGCAGGACGACCTGGCGCCGGCATTCAAGATGCTGGCGCGGGTGGCGCGCATCATGGACCAGCTGGTGCATGCCTGGGACGTGCTGGCAACCATGACGCCGACTGAATACAGCGCGATCCGCCCCTATCTCGGACAATCCTCCGGCTTCCAGTCCTTCCAGTACCGGGAGATCGAATTCATCCTTGGCAACAAGAATCCGGCGCTGCTCCAGGTCCACGCCGGCCGGCATGAGGCGCACGCCCGTCTCGATGCGGCGCTGCGCGCGCCCTCCCTTTACGACGAGGCGGTGCTGCTGCTGGCGCGGCAGGGATTCGCGATCGACGGCGCGCGCCTGAATGCGGACTGGGCCCGGCCGACGGCGGCCGACGAATCGGTGAAGGCTGCCTGGCTTGCGGTCTACCAGGCGCCGGAAAAGCACTGGGCGCTGTACGAACTGGCGGAAAAGCTGGTCGATCTGGAAACCGCCTTCCGGTTCTGGCGCTTCCGCCACGTGACAACGGTGGAACGCATCATCGGTTTCAAGAGCGGCACCGGCGGCACGGCCGGGGCGAGCTACTTGAAAAAAATGCTCGAAGTGGTGCTGTTTCCGGAACTGTTCGCGCTGCGCACCGCGCTGTGACGGCGGTTTTTTCCGCAACACCGCCAATTTCAGGTGAAGAATCAGGGGGATAGCGCCACGGCAACAGGTATAATACGGCCCAAGCTCAGAGCGAGCGGTGGGCAAGCGTTCGATGCGCCGTCACGGATTTTCCTGGTTCCCCCTCATGTTCGGGCCGCTTTCGATGCGGCCCGTTTCATTTGGCAGACGGCACATGGCCTTTTTGCTCATGCGCGCCGCATTCACCGATAGCGTCTTATGGCAAAGATTCAAGGCAGCAAACCGATAGAAATCAAGATCTCGACCGTGGTCGCGGTATCCGCCATCCTCCATTCCTCCGACCTGTCGGACCTGGACGCGGCGATGCAGGCGATGACGGGCGGCGCGCCCGACTATTTCGATCACGAGTTCGCGATCATCGACGTCGCGTCCTGCGAACTCCTGCCGACCGCCATCGAATGGCCGGCGCTGATTGCGCTGTTCAAGTCCTACAACCTGAACCCGGTTGCGGTACGCGGCGCCCCCGCCGGCATGGAAGCCGACATCCTGGCTTCCGGCCTGTCGATCGACACCCTGGCGCAGCCGCGCCAGCCGGTGCCGGAAGCAGTGCCGGCCGCACCCGCACCAGCACCTGTGCCCGAACCCGCTCCTGCCCCTGCACCGGTGCAGGTGGTACAGGCGGCCGCCCCGCCGGCGATGATCATCGACACGCCGGTGCGCGCCGGGCAGCGCGTCTACGCGCGCGGCGCCGACCTGATCGTCAATGCCATCGTCAACCCGGGCGCCGAGCTGATCGCCGACGGCAGCATCCACGTCTACGCGCCTCTGCGCGGGCGGGCGCTGGCCGGCGCCAGCGGCAATGCCGAGGCCCGCATTTTCACGCTGAGCATGGAAGCCGAACTGGTATCCATCGCCGGCACCTACCGCACTTTCGAGAGCGGCATTCCGAAGGATCTGGCGAAACAACCGGCGCAGGTCCGACTTGCAGGCGACCGGATCGATATCCTGTCCATTCGCGTCTAGTTTTTGTAATCTGAAAGGAGCTTGTTTGTGGCCAAAATCGTTGTTGTAACGTCCGGCAAAGGGGGCGTCGGCAAAACCACCTCCAGCGCCAGCTTCGCGTCCGGGCTGGCCCTGCGCGGACACAAGACTGCCGTCATCGACTTCGACGTCGGCCTGCGCAACCTCGACCTGATCATGGGTTGCGAACGCCGCGTGGTCTACGACCTGATCAACGTGATCAACAATGAAGCGACCCTGAACCAGGCCCTGATCAAGGACAAGCACTGCGAGAACCTGTTCGTGCTGCCGGCCTCGCAGACGCGCGACAAGGATGCGCTGACCGAGGCGGGCGTCGAGCGCGTGCTCAACGAACTGGTGAAGATGGATTTCGAGTACATCGTCTGCGACTCCCCGGCCGGCATCGAGCACGGCGCGGTGATGGCGCTGACCTTCGCCGACGAGGCGATCGTCGTGACCAATCCGGAAGTGTCCTCGGTGCGCGACTCCGACCGCATCCTCGGCATCATCCAGGCCAAGTCGCGCCGCGCACTGAACGGCCAGGAGCCGGTCAAGGAGCACCTGCTGATCACCCGCTATGTACCGAAGCGGGTGGAAGCCGGCGAAATGCTCTCCTACACCGACGTCCAGGAAATCCTGCGCATCCCGCTGATCGGCATCATTCCGGAGTCGGAATCGGTGCTGCATGCATCCAACCAGGGCAACCCCGCGATCCACATGGCCGGCACCGACGTCTCGGAAGCCTACCAGGACGTGGTCGCGCGCTTCCTCGGCCATGAAGTCCCGCTGCGCTTTACCGCCTATGAAAAGCCGGGCCTGTTCCAGCGTCTCTTTAAAGGAAAGTAAACATGGCGTTGCTCTCCTTCCTGTTCAATAACAAACCCAAGAGCGCCAGCGCAGCCAAGGAGCGCCTCCAGGTCATCATCGCGCGCGAGCGCAACGGCCGCGACGGCCCGGACTTCCTGCCGGCGCTGCACAAGGAATTGATCGAGGTGATTTCGAAGTATGCCAAGGTCAACGCCGAGGACATCAAGATTTCGCTTGATCGCCAGGGCAACCTGGAAGTGCTGGATGTGAACGTGGTGCTGCCGGACGCAGTGCCGGGCAAGTAACGTAATTCCCCCTTCGACGGCCTGCGCCATCGAAGGGGCCCCTCCTCAGGCTCTGCCTGACAAGCGTAGCCAGCGGTCCGGATTGGCGCCGAGTAGCGCTCGCGTACGAGAGGTACGAAAAGCAGCGCAGGCGCCAATCCGGTCCGCGCAGAGCCTAGTGCAGCTGGTGCTTCAGGTCCGACAGCTCGCGATGCGCCTGCATGATGGCGTTGCGCAGTTCGTCGTCGAGATTGCCCTGCGACTGTTCGCATGCATCCTTGGCGCGGTCGCCCAGCTGCTCCAGGTCGTCCACGCACTGGCGCACCTGCTGTTCATCCTGCGCCGACTGCACCATGTTGCGCGCCTGGCCTATCCTCTGGTCCAGCTCCTGCATGCAGTTCTTGACATCCATTGGAATGGCCTGGGCCGACTCGCAACGGCGTGCAGCATCGTGCACCGTGTTTTCCACATGCATCAAGCGCTGCTGCAATTCATTTGCCTGCATCATGTCATGCCTCCTATGCGGTTTCCCCTCGGGGTGAGGGAAGTTTTGATAATGGCTTGACAACCTAGTTCCGCCCGGCGCATGGGGGTATTGATAAATGAAATCGCCGCCGCGGCCCGATAGCCCCCGGCGGACACTGCTTTGCGGCGCGTCGCGCAACTCGCAGCGGCCGCGCCTGTCATAGCAGGTTGACCCGCGCCATGCGGCATCGGCGGCGCGCTGTTCCTGTACAATCCGCCCCATCATGAATTCCCCGAAAAACCTGTTTTCCTACCCCCGCTACCGGCCCGAGTACACGACGCCGGCACCGTTCCTGCCGATGTCGCGCGCCGAGATGGATGCGCTGGGCTGGGACAGCTGCGACGTCATCCTCGTGACCGGCGACGCCTACATCGACCACCCGAGCTTCGGCATGGCGCTGGTCGGCCGGCTGCTTGAGAAACAGGGCTTCCGCGTCGGCATCATCAGCCAGCCGGACTGGCACTCGGCCGACGCGTTCCGCGCGCTCGGCAAGCCGAACCTGTATTTCGGCATCACCGCCGGCAACATGGATTCGATGATCAACCGCTATACCTCGGACCGCAAGATCCGCTCCGAGGATGCGTACACGGCCAACGGCGAGCCGAACAGGCGGCCGGACCGGGCGCTGACGGTGTATGCGCAGCGCGCGCGGGAAGCCTACCCGGATACCGGTATCGTCGTGGGCAGCATTGAAGCCAGCCTGCGGCGCATCGCGCATTACGACTACTGGTCGGACAAGGTCCGCCGTTCGGTACTGCCCGATTCCAAGGCCGATATCCTGTTGTTTGGCAACGCCGAGCGTGCGCTGGTGGCACTGACCCATCGGCTGGCCGCCGGGGAATCGATCAAGACCATCCGGGACCTGCGCGGCACCGCCTTCATGGTGGCGCGCGGATGGACGCCGGATGCGGGCTGGAACGAAGTCGATTCGAGCCATTACGACAAGCCGGGCCGGGTGGAGCCGCTCCCCGACCCTTATCAGGAAAAAGACAAGCAGACGGCAAGCTGCGCCAGCGAACAGAAACCGGCCGAGCAGACGGTGCGCGTGATCAGTCGCGAAGAGCGGCTGGCGGCGATGAAGCTGCAACGCGACAAGACCGTGGTAAGGCTTCCCGCCTATGAAGCGGTGAAGGACGACCCGGTGCTGTACGCCCATGCGTCGCGCATGCTGCACCTCGAATCCAACCCCGGCAATGCGCGCGCGCTGGTGCAGGCCCACGGCGAGCGCGACGTCTGGCTGAATCCGCCGCCGCTGCCTCTGGCGATGGACGAGATGGACGGCATCTACGACCTGCCGTACGCGCGTTCGCCGCATCCGTCCTACGGCAAGGCACGCATACCCGCGTGGGAAATGATCCGCTTTTCGGTCAACATCATGCGCGGCTGCTTCGGCGGTTGCACCTTCTGTTCGATCACGGAGCACGAAGGCCGCATCATCCAGAGCCGTTCCGAGCCTTCCATCCTGCGCGAGATCGAACACATCCGCGACAAGACGAAGGGTTTCACGGGCACCATTTCCGACCTCGGAGGGCCGACCGCGAACATGTACCGGCTCGCCTGCAAGGACAAGAACATCGAGCAGACCTGCCGCCGCCTGTCGTGCGTCTATCCGAGCATCTGCGTCAACCTCAACACGGACCACAGCAAGCTGGTGCAGCTCTATCGGAAGGCACGCGCGATACCCGGCGTGAAGAAGATCCTGATTGGATCCGGCCTTCGCTACGACCTCGCGGTGCGCTCGCCCGAATATGTGAAGGAACTGGTGACGCACCACGTCGGCGGCCTGCTGAAGATCGCCCCGGAGCATTCCGAGGATGGGCCGCTGTCGAAGATGATGAAGCCCGGCATGGGCGCGTACTACAAGTTCAAGGAGATGTTCGAGCGCTATTCGCGCGAGGCCGGCAAGGAACAGTACCTGATTCCCTACTTCATTGCGGCCCACCCCGGCACCACAGACGAAGACATGCTGCACCTCGCGCTGTGGCTGAAACAGAACAATTTCCAGATCGACCAGGTGCAGACCTTCATGCCCACGCCGATGGCGATGGCGACGGCGATGTACCACGGCCGCCGCAATCCGCTGCACAAGGTAGCGGCCGACTCGGAAGTGGTCGAGACTGCGCGCGCGGGCAAGATCCGGCGCCTGCACAAGGCCTTCCTGCGCTACCACGATCCGGAGAACTGGCCGCTGCTGCGCGAAGCACTGCAGCGCATGGGCCGCACCGACCTGATCGGCAACAGCGAGCGCCATCTGGTACCGCGCTATCAGCCCTCCACTTCCGAACCGGGGGACAAGAAGCGGGGGCAACCGGCGGGCAGTATCGTGAAGCGTCCGCAGAAAGAGGCGGGCGTTCCCTCGCAGTACTGCAAAGGCAACAGCAAGCCGGGGAAACGCCCGCAGGCGGGACAAAAGGCCGGCCGCAAGTAAGGCCTCGCCGGTTGTTTTGCTGGTCTGATATACCGCTGGTGAATATCTGTTATTGCAACAATAAAGCGGAGATTGGAGACAGGCTGGGATATAGTGATCCCGTCTCCTCCAACTCTTCTTGAATTGGATTTAGCCCGCAACCGAAAGGTCTGCGGGCTTTCTTTTTTTCACCTCCCGAATTGCATTACGGCGTCCGGCTATACCAGCCACCTTCTTGCATTTCGTTGCGCCTTGATTTTGATCATAGGAAAAAATCCTTTACAAATCAAAGCCTTAGGTTCTTTTCCGGTCGCTTGTCCACAGATTTAATCACAGGAAATGTGGGCAATTCTCTTGATAGACCTTTTTTCAGCGCGCAATATATTTGAGTAATCTCAAGCAAATTTCAGGCAAAGTTGCCCAACAGACTATTGATCGCCGGCATGACTTCGATAAAATGAACGCAGGCAACGTATCGATTGCTCCAATTCATTGCGAGGCAGACATGAGAAACACGCAAAACCAACCTATCGCCCGCGGCGCCAAAGCCCAGCTCAACTACAACAAGATCCAGGCCGCGGCATGCATGGCGTCCTCGGCGGCCGTCAGCATCGCATTGATTTATTGGGCGATCCGTTCGCTGCTGTAAACAGGAACGCTCTCCCCGCCATAAGACGGGAAAAAATAAAAAGGGACGCCGGGTGCGTCCCTTTTTATTTCCGTGGCCCCTTTACTGGCTGCGCGTTAAAAAACTATGCCGAACCGGTCGGAAACTCCGCCGGTCAAAAACCCGTCTATGACATTGACGGCGTAGGCAATGCTTCCTCGCGATTTTCCCTATGCGTATCGCCCGACGGCGCGATTGTGCTGCCGCGCTACCCACCGCATCCCACCAATCCGGGTTTCGACAAGAGATGGGCAAACCGCCACTATCTGTTATTGCCGGCCACACAGCCCCGGCCTCCTCCGCGCCAAGCTTGCCGGCACTCGACTATTTCGGGCTGTTCGACGCCTCGCCCAACCCCTATCTGGTACTTGACCGAGCCCTGAATATCGTCGCCGCGAATCGTGCCTATCTCGAATCAACGAAGCGCGCACTGGCCGACATCGTCGGGCGTTGGGCCTGGGACGCATTTCCCACCGATCCGCAGACCCTGAAGCAGTCGATTGCCTCCTTCGAGCGCGTGATCCGCACCGGCAAGCCGGACACCATGCCGCTCCTGCGCTTTGACATTCCGCGCCCGGATGCGGACGGCGGCGGGTTCGAAAAGCGTTATTGGAGCATCACCCACACCCCGGTCTTCAACAGCGAGGGCGAGGTCGAACTGGTGATGCAGCATCCGATCGATGTGACCGAACTGGAACAGCTGCGCGACGCCGCACGCGGCTTGCACGAGGGCGAGCTCGACCTGGTTCCGGCCCAGAGCGGCATCTTTATCCGCGCGCAGAATGTGCACGAGGCAAACCTGCAGCTACAGGCCGACAGCGAGCGGCTGCACGAGCTGTTTGAAAAAGCACCGAGTCCGATTGCCGTGCTGACCGGGAAGGAGCATGTGTTCGAATTGGCGAACGAAGCCTACTTCCAGCTGATAGGACGCCGCGACATCATCGGCAAGCCGCTGCTCGATGCGGTCCCGGAGGTGGCAGGCCAAGGCTTCGACACCCTGCTCGACCAGGTGCGCGAGACCGGGCGGCCGTTCGTCGGCCGCGGCATGAGGGCCGTGCTGCAGCAGGCGCGCAACGCCCCCCTTGCCGACGTCTACCTGGACTTTCTCTTTCAGCCGCTGTTCGAACCGGATGGTTCGGTTGCGGGAATCTTTTGCCAGATCAACGACGTCACCGAAGCCTACCAGGCGCAGGCCGCACTGCGCGAAAGCCAGGACCGGCTGCGCGAAGGGATGCACGCGGCGCGGATGGTCGTCTGGGACTGGGATCTTTCCTCGGGACGCATCAAGCTTTCCGACAACGCCCCCGCCATCCTCGGCTGCGCGAGCGACGCGACCGACGCCATCTTCCGCGCCATCCACCCGGACGACGGAAAGGCCGTGCGCGACCTGCACGCGCACGCGACGCCGGACAGGTCGCGCTTCAAGGCGGAATTTCGTTTCGTCCGCCCGGACAACGGCAACACCATCTGGCTCGAAAACCGGGCGCGCGTCGTGTTCGGCGAGCATGGCGCCGCTGCCGCTGTAAAAGGCGTGGTCCTCGACATCACCGAGCGCAAGCGCGCGGAAAAGCAGGTCCAGGATGCGGCCCGCCATGACAGCCTGACCGGCTTGCCCAACCGCGCGCTGCTGCACGAGTACTGCGAACACATACTCGCGCTGGCAACACGCTCCCGCACGGGCGGCGCGCTGCTGTTCATCGACCTTGACCGCTTCAAGCCGATCAACGACCTGTACGGCCACGACGCCGGCGACATGGTGCTGCGGGAAGTCGCACAGCGCCTGTCAGCCTGCACCCGCAGGGAAGACATCGTCAGCCGCTTGGGCGGCGACGAGTTCATCGTCGTCCTTCCGAACGTGGACTCTCCGCACGACCCGGCAACCGTCGCCCGGCACATCATCGCCGCGATCGAGCGGCCGGTGGCATTCGGCGAACTGCAGCTCGTCGTTTCGCCGTCGATCGGGATCAGCTTGTTCCCGGAACACGGCAAGAACCTGGAGGAACTGATCCGCAGCGCGGACCTGGCGATGTACGCGGCGAAAAAAGCCGGCCGCAATACATTCAAGTTCTACGAGCCCTGCCTGAATGACCATGCGAACGGCACGTTGCAGCTTGAGACGCAATTGAAGCGCTGCGTCGACGATAACCGGTTCACCCTCCACTACCAGCCCATCGTGGATATCCGCAGCAGGCGCCTGGAAGCGGCGGAAGCGCTTATCCGCATGCCGGCGGCAGACGGCGCGCTGCTCAGTCCCGCGGAATTCATTCCGATCGCCGAGAAGGCCGGCTTGATCAACCGCATGGGCGAATGGGTGATCCGCGAGGCTTGCCAGCAGCATCAGGCATGGAAGGCTGCCGGCCTGCCGTCGATCACGATCTCCATCAATGTCTCCGCGACACAATTCCGGCAGCCGGCATTCACATCGGTCGTCGCCGATGCGATCCGGGACGCCGGCATCGATCCCGCTTACCTGCAGATCGAGCTTACCGAAAGCACGGTCATGGACAACGTTCAGGAAACCATGGCAAAGCTGCGCGATTTGCGGAGCATGGGGGTGCGCGTTTCCCTGGACGATTTCGGTACCGGCTATTGCAGCCTGAGCGACCTCAGCAGTCTTCCCCTCGATAAACTAAAGATCGACCGCTCGTTCGTCGGAAAAATGGAAAGCAGCGCGCGCAGCCGCTCGGTAACGGAAGCGATTATCGCCCTTGGCCGCACGCTCCACCTGAAGGTCGTCGGCGAAGGCATCGAGTCGGAGGAATCGATGAACACGCTTCGCGATTTCGGCTGCGACGAAGCGCAAGGCTTTCTGTTCAGCAAGCCACTGCCGCCGGATGCCTTCGCTTCCTGGTGCCGGGCATCCTGACGCTTTCATAGAAGCTATGATCCAAAAGGAACATGTCCACCCGTTCCGGTCTCTTACCACCGTGGACGGGGCGGCATGCACGGCGGGCACGCCGGCAGCCGCAACGTGTTCCTGCCCTTTCATCGACCAGCCTGATGGACCACCATCCGATGCCCTCCCTGCCGCTGTACGAGGCAGTCTTCCTGAATGCGCCAGTCGGCAACTGCCTGCTGTCGCCTACGGCGGACGCCATCATTCTTTCCGTGAACGATGCTTTTGTGCATGCATCGACCAGGCCACGCGAAGACCTGGTCGGGCGCCGCCTGTTCGACGTCTTTCCAGAAAATCCGGCTGATCCGGGCGACACCGGGGTTTCCGCCCTGCGCAGTTCTATCGCCCAGGCGATTGCGACCGGCAAACCGCAAGTGATGCCGGCGCAGCGCTACCCGATCCGGATCGTCACAACAGATGGAGAAGTACGCTTCGAGGAGCGCTACTGGAGTGCCGTCAACGCGCCGGTCTTCGACAAAAACGGCCGATTGCTTTGCATTTCGCATACCACATCCGATATTACCGACCAGATACGCGCGGAAATGGCATTGAGGAAAAGCGAAGCGCGCTATCGGAGTCTGTTTGAATCGATTACCGAGGGATTTTGCATCGTTGAAATAATATTCGACGGGCACGGCGCGCCGATCGACTATCAATTCTGCGAAACCAACCCGGTATTCGAAAGACAAACCGGCCTCCAGGATGCCGTGGGCAAGCGGATCCGGCAGCTCAGGCCGGATTACGACAGGCGCTGGATCGGGTTGTTCGGCGAGGTGGCAAGGACCGGAGTCCCGCTGCGCCTGCGCGAAGAATCGAAAGCCCTGCAGCGATGGTATGACATTCACGCGTACCGGGTGGACGAGCCGCGGGCGCATCGCGTCGCGGTGCTGTTTCGGGACGTCACCGATGAGAAGCGCGCCGAGGAGGAGTTGTGCCACAGCGAACAGCAGGCACTGGAAGCGGCCCGCCAGGCAGAGGCGGAGCGCAACCGGCTCAACGCAGTACTGGAGGCGACACCGGTTGCAATCGTCGTTGCCGATGCGACAGGGGGATTGGTCAACGCCAACGCAGCGAACCGCTTGCTATGGGGCCACCATCCGTGGTCACACAGCGCGGGAGAGTACCGCGAATGGAAAGGGTGGTGGGCCGACGGGTCGGAACGGCAGGGCCGCCGGCTCGCGGCGGACGAATGGACCATGTCGCGCGTGCTGCGCGGCGAGGAAGCGCCACGCGACCTGATCGAAATCGAGACCTTCGACATGCCGCCCGTGCGGCGGATCATCATCAACAGCGGCGCGCCGATACGCGATCACGACGGCAGGCTGGCGGGCGGCGTGGTCGCGCAAATGGATGTGACCGACAGGATTGCCGCCGAGGCATCGCTCAGGGAAACCGCGGCACGCCTGCGGTTCACCCTGGAATCCGCCGGCCTCGGCGACTGGGACGTCGACCTTGCGACAGGCGAGGTGTACCACTCGCTGCTCCACGATCGTTGCTTCGGTTATACGGAACCGGTGCCCGACTGGAGTGTCGAGAAATTCCTGCAGCATGTGCATCCGGAAGACCGGCACAGGGTCCAGGCGGTGATCGAGGATGGCGCCGGCAGGCTCAAGGACTGGCATTATGAGTGCCGGGTGATCTGGCCCGACGGGACGCTGCACTGGATTGCCGTGCATGGCAGCGTACGCATCGCTGACGGCAAGGCTGCCCGAATGCAGGGCATCGTCAGCGACATTACCAGCCGCAAGCAGACCGAGGAAAAACTGCGGCACGCTTCCCTGCATGACCCGCTGACCGGCTTGCCAAACCGGACGATGCTGTTCGAGTATGCGACCCACATGCTCTCGTACAACAAGCGCACCAACCAGCATGCGGCGGTGCTGTTTCTCGACCTCGACCGCTTCAAGCCGATCAACGACACGCACGGCCATGAAGCAGGCGACGCGGTGCTGCGGGCGGCGGCGACGCGCCTGTCGCGGGGCTTGCGCGCCGCCGACGTCGTGATCCGCCTCGGGGGCGACGAATTCGTCATCCTGCTGCAGGATATCCGCAATCCGGCCTTCGCCGCCGAGGTCGCGCGTCATGTGATCGACCGGATCAACGAACCCTATCACATCGGCGACCTTGCGCTATCGGTCTCCGCCTCGATCGGCATCAGCATCTTCCCAGAGGACGGAACCGACATCGACACCCTGGTCAGCCATGCCGACATGGCGATGTACCAGGCAAAGCAGTCAGGCCGCAACAATTACCAGTTCTTTTCTCCGGAGTTTGCCGCCGGCACCCGCCAGCAGCTCGCAATCGAACAGCAGCTGAAGGCAGCCCTGCGCGGCGAAACCTTCTACCTCTGCTACCAGCCGGTGGTCGATGTCGCAAGCGGCGAAGTGGTCAGCGTCGAGGCGTTGCTTCGCTGGCGACATGCGGATATCGGGCCGGACCGCTTCGTACCGGTCGCCGAGGCCACCGGCATGATCAACCCCATCGGGCGCTGGCTGCTGGAAGAAGCTGCACGTCAGCACAAGACATGGCTGCACCATGGCCTGCCGGCGATTCCGGTGGCGGTCAACGTATCGGTGGTGGAATTCCGCGACAAGGACTTCGTGGAGCGCTTCAGCAGGGTCACCGGGGAGCATGGCATCAACGCCAATGCGCTGCAGCTGGAGCTGACCGAAACCACGATGATGGACGACATCGACCACGCAGTCGCCGTGTTAACCCATCTCAAGCGCCTCGGCGTGAAGGTCCTGCTTGACGATTTCGGCACCGGTCATTCCAGCCTGGCCTACCTTGCCCGACTGCCGCTGGACAAGATCAAGATCGACAAGTCGTTTGTATCCCGCCTGGAGAACGATGTCGCCAGCCAGGCGGTGACGGATGCGATGATCGCGATCGGCCGAACACTGAACCTGGAAATCGTCGCCGAAGGAATCGAAACAGCCAGGCTGCTCGATTACGTCTCGTCGCACGGGTGCGGGCAGGCACAGGGGTTTTATCTCGGCCGGCCGATGCCGGGCGACGCCTTCGAGGCGTGGTACCGCGAACAGAAGCCGTCGCTGCCCGGCGCGAGGCGCAGTGCCTCTGGTTTTCACTAGTGCACCTGTGAGGCGGCGCCGTTCTGCCGGTACCAGCTCTCGAACGCATCCGGCGCCACCGGCTTGCATACATGGTAGCCCTGCGCCTGGCTGCAGCCATGCAGGCGCAGGTATTGCAGCGCCTCTTCCGACTCGATGCCTTCGGCCACCACTTCCAGTTTCAATGAACGGCCCAGCGCGATCACCGCTTCCGTGATCGCCCGGCTTGCCTTGTCATGCTCGATGCGCTGCACGAAGGACTTGTCGACCTTGATCTTGTTGATCGGCAGGCGCGACAGGTAGTTCAGGCTGGAGTAACCGGTGCCGAAGTCGTCGAGAGCGATCGTCACGCCCAGCCCCCTCAGCTGCGCGAGCACATCGATGGCGCGCTCGAGATTTTCCATCAGCGCCGTCTCGGTGACTTCCACCTGCAACGCGGCGGCGTCGACCGCATATTCGCCGAGCATCAGCGCGAACTGCTCGGCGAAATCCTTGTTGCGCAGCTGAACCGCGGACACGTTCACCGCGATCGGAATAGGCGGCAGCCCCTGTTCGCACCATGCCTTGTGCTGCCGGCACGCCTCGGCGATCACCCACTCGCCGACGCTGTTGATCTGCCCTGTCGCCTCGGCGATCGGGACGAACTGGTCCGGGCCGATGTCGTCGTGCGACCAGCGCAGCAGGGCCTCGACACCGATAAGGCGCGCGCTACGCATGTCGACCACCGGCTGGTAAAACAGCTGGAAGGTATTCTGGTTCAGGGCCGCCTTGAGCTGCTGCTCGATCCGCGTCTGCAGTTGCGAGCGCGCCGCCAGCTCCTTCGAATAGAACTGCACATTGTTGCGGCCCGCCTGCTTGGCCTGGTACATCGCGGCATCCGCATGGTTGATCAGGGTATCGATATCGTCTCCGTCCCGCGGAAAAATGCTGATGCCCACCGATGTCGAGAGCGATAGTTCCAGCCCGCCCACCTTGTATGGCTGGTTCACGCACTCGGCCATGTGGCGCGCAACATCCCCGGCGTTGGCGTCGTCGTCGATTTCCGGCAGCAGGACCAGGAATTCGTCCCCTCCCAGCCGGAAAACCATGTCCTCGGCGCGGATCGCGCAGCTGATGCGCCCGGCCACTTCCTTGAGCACCTCGTCCCCCACCTCGTGGCCATGGTTGTCGTTGATCGGCTTGAAACGGTCGAGGTCGATGAACAGGATGCCGCTGTGCGTTCCTTCTCGGCGCGCGCGGCCGAACACGTGCTTGGCGTAATCGAACAGCAAGGCGCGGTTGGGCAGTCCGGTCAGCGGGTCGTGCAGCGCCGCCTGGCGGATGCGCTCCTCGGCACGCTTGCGTTCGCTGATGTCGAGCACGAACGCAACCAGTTCGTTGTCCTTTCCGGTGGCGGCGCAGGCAAACAGGACCGGGACTCGCGTGCCGTCGGCGCGCAGGTATTCCTTCTCGTATTGACCTGACACGCCCCGCCGCAGCGCTTCGTTCATTGCCCTGCGGTCGTGCCCCAGGTATTCCGGGGGTGTCAGGTCGTCCCAGCGGAGGCGGCGCGCGAGCAGTTCCTCCCGCGTGCGGCCGATGATGCGCAGATAGGCGGAGTTCGCTTCGAGCACCTCTCCGGTCACCGTTCTGGTCACGGTACCGACCGGGTTGGCGTCGAAGATGATCCGCAATTCGCGTTCCCGCTCCTGCAACGCCACTTCCGCAAGTTTTTTCTCGGTCACGTCGAGCGTCGAGCCGATGCAGCGCACCGGCTTGCCCTTCTCGTCGAAAAACACCCTCCCGCGCGCTTCGATCCACCGTTCCCTGGCATCCTCCAGACCGACGGTCCGATAGTCGATATGAAAACGCCCGCCGGCAACGCCGCGCATCGCCGCCTGCAGCGCTGCCGCCGCACGCTGCCGGTCTTCTTCATGGACGCCCTGCAAGAAAACATCGTAGTCCGCCTGCGCATCCGTCGACAGCCCGAAATGCGCTTTCAGCTCGGGACTCCAGTCGGCCCGGCCAGTCGGCGGAGAATAGTCAAACAAGCCGAGCCCGGTAGCGGTAATCGCCAGTTCCAGCCTCTCCTTGTGTTTCTGCAGCTCCGCTTCCGCACGCTTGCGCGCGTCGATGTCCTTGACCACCGCGATGAAATATTGGGGCGCGCCGGCGTTGTCACGGACGAGGGACACGTTCAGGTTGATCCAGACGATCTCGCCGTCCTTGTCCAGGTAACGTTTGTCGAGCGCGTAGGAAGGAATGTCTCCGTTCAGCAAGCGGTACATCAGCCCGAGGTCGGCGTCGAGGTCGTCCGGATGGGTGATGTCTTGAAACGTCAGGGTCGACAGCTCCTCGCTGGTGTAGCCGACGATGTTGCACAGGGTCTGGTTAACCCGCAACCAGCGCCCCATGGGAGAAACATGCGCAATGCCTACCGACGCCTGCTCGAAGGTGGCCCGCAGGTTCTTGCTGGCCTGCTCCAGTTCGGAGGTCCGCTCCGTCACCCGCCGTTCGAGTTCGATAGACAGGGCCCGCAACTGGTCTTCCGTCTGCTGGCGCAGCGTCATGTCGCGGATTGCGGCGACCACCATGCGTTCACCGGCAACGTCGAGCGGATTGAGGCTGATCTCCACCGGAAACTCGCTGCCGTCTGCCCGCAAACCCAGCAAGTCGCTGCGCCCGCTGCCCATGGGACGCGCGGCGGCGCGTCGCGCGAAGCGGTGCCGGTGCGAAATGTGGCGCGCATGGAAACGCTTGGGAATCAGCTTTTCAACCGGCAGGCCGAGCATCTGGTGGCGCTCGTAGCCGAACATGCGTTCCGCATGCGCGTTGGCAAGATCGATCTTGCCATGCGGTCCCATGATGATAGTGGCGTCGGGCGCCGCTTCCAGCAGCGCACCGAAACGCTGTTCGGACATCCGCAGCATTGTGAGGTCACGGACGACGATCGCGGCAAAGATGGGCTGATGATGTGTATCGAAGATCGGGCTGAAAGCAAGCTCGTAACTTTTGCGCAGCAGTTGCTCGTCGCCAAATTCCTCGACCACGCGGAACGACTCTCCCGCCAGCGCCCGCCGGCACAAGCTTCGCGCCTTGTCGCGGTCATGGGTGAGATGCGCCAGCATCTCGTCGAGCCGATCGCCCGATTCCAGCGGCTTTCCGAATACCAGTTCGAATTCCCGGCGGAACGGCGCATTCAGCGCGATGAGGCGCAGTTCGCTGTCGACCGCGGCAATCAGATCGTTACTGTTTTCGAGCAAGGACGTCGCGAACGACAAGGCCGCATCGCCGTAAATCCCCCCATTATCTGGTTCTCGCCCCGGACGTGAATCAGCACTACCTTGCTTCATCGAAATAGCCTTTGAGAAGTTACGGTTAAACGCTTGGCGATACCGTGAGACTCTTTTCGGCCCGGCGTGGTTCTCGCAGGATAAAAATAGTATTTCCGTCAGGCAGCTATATCGGGGGGAGGAACGCTCCCGTATTCTTAGGCGTCCCGGTGAGTCTGGATTTCGAATGCCGCGTGGCCCGGTGCCTGCTGCTAACGCTGCTCGACCGGTACCGTCTTGACGCGTGCACCCCACACGCCCTTGCCAGTCGCGCGGCTGCCGTCGAACACCAGCCAGCTCTGCGCGCCGTAATGCGGCAATGGACGCATCAGCGCCCTGAGCGCGTCGGCACTGGCGGCCGAAATCACCGCAACCGGCATCCCCTGCCGTTCGACGGTCCACACCTGGGCGCTGCCTTTGCCGGCGATGTTAGCGGGCCGCGGCGCGAGTCCGGCGCGCGCCAGCGCGGCATCGACATCGGCATGCAGCCCGACCAGCATCACAGGCGCCGCGGCCGAGAGCGCGGCATCGAGCGGAACGTTGCGCGGCGGCGCTTCGAACAGGCGCTGCGCGAGCGCGGCGCCGGCCTCCCTTACCTCCGGCGAATCCGATGCAAACGCTACCTGCGCAGCGCTGGCGATGTACCACTGGCGCAGGATGGGGGGCAACTGGTCGCGCTCCAGCACGCGCCACACACGCAGTTCCGGATCGAGCCGCACGCCTGTCGGCGGCTCGGCGTCGATGCGCAGCGTCTCCTGCGCGCGCGCAAGGTCCACCCAGCGCGTTTCGGTCCGGCCCGGATACACCAGCTCGATCGGCAGGTGCAATGCATACGGCGGCGCCGCCTGCTCCAGTTCCAGCAGCAGGCGCGGCGCACCCGCATCGCGCGCCACACGCGCTGACTTCAGCACCGGCGCCGGCCCGCCGGCGCGCCCCAGCCATTGCGAGAAGAAGCCCTTCAACGGCCGTCCCGACGCCTGCTCGAACGCCTCGCGCAAGTCGTCCCAGCCGGCGCGCCGGAAGCGATTGCTGTCCCAGAACGCGCGGATGCCCTGGCGGAAGGATTGTTCGCCGATGAGGTCGCGCAGCATGAAGAACAGCATCGCGGACTTGCCGTAGCCAACCGCTGCCGCGGCACCGTGGGTGCGCGAGCGGAATGCGGCGAGCGGCGCATGTTCTCCTGCCGGCACGGCGGCAAAGTCGCGCAGCCAGCCCAGCCGCATCTCGCGCGCCGCATCCGCCGACTCCTGCTCCTTGTACGCGTAATCCGCCATGAAGGTGGTCAGCCCTTCGCTCCAGTTTCCGCTTGCATAATCCACATAGACGCCATTGCCCCACCAGTTGTGCAGCACCTCATGCCCGAGCGAGGTGGCGCGGATGAACGGCAGCCGGATCACGTCGGCGCCGAGGTAGGTCAGCGTCGGCATCCCGAAGCCGGTCGGCAAGGGGCTGGCCACCACCGAGAAGCCGGCGAACGGATAAGCGCCGATCTGCCCGGAATACAGTTCGATATAGCGGCGTGTGTCGTCGAGATACGCATCGGCAAGCTCCGGCGTGGCATCCAGTTCGGGCGTGAAGTAGGTGCGCAGGCGCAGCGGCTGTGCCCCTGCCCGCGGCACCGTCCGTTCGCGCACAACCCAGGGGCCGGCCATCAGGTCGATGCCGTCTGCCGGCTGGTCGAATTCGAAGCTTGCGCGGTATCTGTCGCCGCCCCCCGCAGGAAGCTGCTCGGCCGCCAGCCGCCCCGGCGCGACGGCGCGCTGGCTTGCCGGCACCGTGACATCCAGCTTGTAGGCGAACAGTGGCGCGGGCTGCGGATACCAGGCGCCGCCCGCGGGAAGGAAACTGCCTTCCGGCGACGCCATCGGCGGCATCGCACGCAGCACGCCGCGATGATCGAGGCCACGGTCCAGCGCCGGCAAGGTTCCCTGATACTCGAGGCGCAGCGTGGCCGCGCCGGCCGGCACGGTCACCCGCCACTCGCGTATCGCGCCATCGCGCCCGGCGGGTGTCACCTTCACGCTCTTCCCGCCGGCCGACGCCGCCGATACCGACAGGGACTCGTGCAGCGCAAAGCGGAAATCCGATTCCGCCGGCACCAGTTCCGCGCGGGCGCGCAGGCTGCGCGTCGCCGGATCGAGCTCGACCTGCAGGTCGAGGCGCGGCGCGCCGGCCGCGGCGGCCAGCGTACTGGCCAGTGCGAGCAGCGCCGCCAGCGCCAGCCGTGCAACACGAAGGCCGGGCACTGCCCTCATGACTTCACCGGAAACTTGATCACCATGTCCAGGCTCTCGTCGCCGCGCTTGATCCGTACCGGCAGCCAGCTGCCCGGCGGCTGGTTGCGCACTGCCTTCACCACCTGCGCCGATTTCAGCGCGGCGACACCGCCGATTTCCAGCAGCCGGTCGCCGGCCTTCAGCCCGGTCCGTTCCGCCAGGCTGCCCGCCGTCACTTCGGTAAGGCGCACACCGCCGTCGTTTTCCTCGAGCCGCACGCCCAGCCGCGGCGGTTCCGGCTTTTCCGCCACTTGCAGCGGCAAGCCGAAGACCGCGTTTGCCATGCCGGGGCGCAGCTCCTTGCATTCGGTGTCGGCCGGCATCGCCACCAGGATGCCGCTGTCCTTTACGCCCAGGTCACGCAGCTGGTGCGGCACGCCGTAGCCGTATTGTGCATGCGCGGCGCCCAGGATGGCGACGGCGAGCGGCTTGTCCGCGCCCTGCGCTGCGCGCAGCGGTTTTGCCAGCGCCTCGGCCATCGCACGGTCCCAGGTGGTTTGGGATTCGACGAAATGACGAAACCCGGCGTCGGACTTGGCCGGCTTGCCGCCTTTCGGCCCGTGCGCGCCTGCGTGCATGCGGTACACGTCGAACAGGTAGTCGCGGTAGGCTTCCGGCGGCGCCGCCGGCCGGCCGACGCCCTCGCGCTGCGCCTCCGGCACCTGGTCCCAGCCTTTTTCGCGCACCGCCTTGTTCAGCGCGTTATCGACATTGAGCGCGATCATCGGAATGCGGTTGATGCGGGCGAACTGGAACAGCGGGATATACAGATCCGGCGGCGTGTTCCAGACCTTTTCCCATTCGGCCTGCTCGAGAAACTGCTTGAGCGTCAGTTCGCCGGCCACCCAGCGGTCCAGTACCGGCTGCACCCGGCGCGGAAACATCTCGAAGCCGATCACCATGTTCGGCCGCACCACATGCAAGGAAGCGAGGGTGTGCACCTGCCAGCGGTGATGGTCGTCCTCGTCATGGAATTCACCAAGCAGGACAACGTCGCGCCGGGCCATGTCCGCGATCAGCGTCGAAGCAGGCACCGCCGCGGGCGAGCGCTGTTCGAGCGAGGACCAGGCGCCCGCCGCCAGGCAGGATGCGGCGTGCGCGGACTGCGCTGCCAACGCGAGGAGGCCGGCGAGCGCGGCGGCGGAGAAGGTGGAGGTCTTCATGTTCAGGATGGGCATAGGGAATTTCCGGTATTCATGGCTGCCGTGTTCAGACACCGAAGTAGTGTAAACGTCCACAAGAAAACCGGCCGGTTCCGCACCCGGCAAGGTGAACGCTTCTTCACCTGCATCAACGAAAGAGGATCAGCGCCAGGGCCGGACGGCCCAGCGGGGAGGGAAACAAAGCGGGAAAGGGCCGCAAGCAGGCGTAACGCCTGCGGACTTGGCGACCGGGCAAGAGCAGGAGGAAGCAGCGACCGGCGCCGCCGGAGCCGGCCAGCCGGCAGCGGGCCGACCTTACGCCGCCATCCTGTGCGGCGCGTATTGCGCAACGATCGTGTCGATCGCCTGCTCCGCCTCGGCAATCGCCCGGGCGGCCAATTCGCGCAGCCGCTGGCAGTCCGACTTGCTCAACGATTGCCGGCGCAGGGACTGTTCCGCCACTTCGAGCATGTCACGCCGCATCAGGCGCAGCACGGAACGGTGTTTCTCTGCCTCGCCCAGGATCTGCTCATACTGCCCGGAGGGAGTACGGCCGGCTGCGGCGCGGGCCAGCTGGCTCGCCACGTAGGCGAAGGATTGGACGGTCAGATCGGCTGCGAATTCGGTTTGCATTTTCATAATGGTCCTGGAGCAACTGGGGAATACAAGGCGTATAACGTTGCATCCAGGGATTTCGCCGACCTGCTGACAATTGCTTACAAATTTATTTCATCAAAATGGCATCGTTCAGCCCGCCACTCGCGCCTTCTTCCGTTCGAACATCCGCACATCGGCCACCTTCATCAAGGTGTCGACGTCAAGCCCGTCTGACGGGTATTGCGCCCAGCCGATCGATGCATCCACCCTGCCGTAGACATCCCGCCGCAACTCGACCGGTGCGCGGATCACGTCCAGCAGCTTCGCGCGCACCGCCTCGACATCCTCGACCGAGTTCATGCCGTGCAGGTAGACCACGAATTCATCACCGCCGAAGCGCGCCACCTCGTCGTCGGAGCGCAGCGCCCCCTTCAGTCTCGCAGCCACCGTCATCAGCACCCGGTCGCCCGCGTCATGGCCGTGCTCGTCGTTGACCTGCTTGAAATAATCGAGGTCGACAAACAGCAGCGCGAAGCGCAGCGGCAGGAATTCGGTCGCGGTGCGGCGCCGGAACTCGATCTGCGCGATCAGCGATTCCCGGTTCAGTACACCGGTCAGCTTGTCGGTACGCAGGTTGCGCTCCATTTCCTGCAGGCTTTTCGCGAGCAGGCCGATTTCGTCGGTGCGGCGGATATCGAGCGGTTCCAGCGGCCGCCCGAGGCCGATACTCTCCGCTGCCAGCGTCAGCTTGCGGATATCACGCAACACCCAGTGCAATAAGGTCCAGCCGATCGCCAGCAAGAGCAATACCGCGAGGAAGCCGACCGCCAGGCTTTGGTAAAACACGGTCGATACGCTGCCGATGAAATCCGAGCGCGGAATCGCAACGATGGTGACCCATTCCAGCCCGGCGGGATCGCGCAACAGCGTCGCGCCGACCTGAACCACGCCGAGTTCGCTCTCGAACTCGCGCGAGACCGGGGTCTCCAGGCTATCGCCGTTCTTCTGCCATGCCATTACCTGATGGTAGGCTTGCCGCAGCAGCAGCGAGCTGCTTTGCGTCGCCGGCAGGCGGACCAGCGCATTGTTCTCGACCCGGTACGGCAATTCGCTGGTCGAGGTGGCGATGATGTCGCCCGAGCGCTCGACAATGAATGCGATACCGTTGCGGCTTACCGACAGCGACTTGAAGAAGTCGGTCAACTGGCTCAGCGACAGGTCGGTGGCGGCAACCCCGATCAGGTTCAGGTCGGGTCCGTATGCCGGCTTGGACAGCGTGAATGTCGGCTCGCGGGTGGTGAAATCGGTATAGACGGCGGACCAGCTCTCGCGCCCGTTGAGCACCGCGGTCTTGTACCACGGACGGGTACGCGGGTCGTAATCGTCGGTCCGCAGGAGCCCGAGACGCTTGCCGGGCGCGGCCACGCTGAACACCTGCCGTTCGCTGCTTTGCGGTTGGCGCAGCCGCAGTTCGATCCGGTCCAGGTTTCGATTGATGCCGACGAAGCTGCCGTCGGTACCGCCGAAATAGACATAGTTATTGACGGCCGGGAAGAGGCCGGTGGCGATCCACAGCTGATGCTCGAGCGCCTCCGGATCGGTGACGAGACCGATCGGGCTCGTCGTCCGGTCGGCCGGGGAATAGACCGCGTTCGGGACCACTGTGTTGAGCGCCGTGCGCGCGCCGGCCAGATGGCTTTCAGTCTGGTGGGTCACGCGGTCGACCATGTTCAGCAGGACCGTCTGCGAAAACTCGCGCCCGGCATTGTCGCCTGAGCGAAACGACGCCCAATAGATGACGCCCGCCAGTGCCAGGACCAGCAGGACAAACGGCACGACGAGTACGCGTTGCAATGACGTCATGTGGGGCATAGCGAGCCGGATTGAGGAAACGTAAGGAAGAATGATATCGGAATTTCCGTGCGGCAACAGACACTTCCTTCGCGTTCGGTTAGGCGATTCACTCTAAGAGAAAGCAAGGTGACAACTTATGAAAAGTTGCCTTGTATCAATGTTGCCAGAGCTTATTCACGCTATACTCATTACGCTTGTGTAAGTACCTTAACGGGTATTACCCGCGCCGCTGGCGCGGGTTCTTTTTTTCGTGACTGCACGAGCGGACCGAAAACATCGAGGGTTGGAATGAGACTACGATTGGCGGCGATTGAAGCGACCTGCCGCGACGAGCTGGCATGGGGGAACGAGGCGCCAAGCAAGAATCTGCTTGAGCTCGCCAGATCAGCCGGACTCGCCAGCAAGACCCTCCCCGCCCTTCGGGCGGAAGCGCGCAGCAAACTCGAAGCAATCCTCGCCACGCCGTTTGCCTGAAAGGCAATCCTGCGTGAAGCCGCATGGGAACTGTCCCGGCGCATCCTTTTTCTTCTTGCGCCGGCTGCGAAAGCCTGACGTTGCAGGTGCGCGCCACCGGCAATTTTTTGCACGAATGCCTGCGCTACAGCGATCCTCCCGGCTGCTTTTCCTATCCTGGATCAAGGAATTCCCAGCAGAACCTCAATAGCATGGGGTTTTCATCACATGCGCGCCGTCGTCCGCACCATGCAAACCGCAACGCACCGCTCGATCGCCATGCCGCGCAAGACGTATGCGACGCAGCGCATGCATGCCGCCTACCGGCGCATGAACTATGCCCTGAGTGACGAAGAATGGCGGCGCGCGCTGCTATGGGCGTCGGCGTGGGGGCGACGCAGCCGGCGGCATTAAAGGTCGGCGCGAACGTTACCTCGTAAGTTCCGAGCCGGCGAACGTTGACGGATGTTTCCGTCATTGCCCTTGCTCCCGCCCAAGGGTGGTCCGCAGCACGGTGAGAGTCTGTCGCCAGCGTGACGAGTAATATTCAGCCCACAATGAAGTCGCGGCGGATCGTGTTCGAGGTCAGCCACACAAGGGTGTCCGGACTGCCACTGCAAATGAGAACCCGCCCTGGGCGATACGCCTGCGGGGGGCAATAATGAAAAAAGCCTGCGCGTACGCAGGCTTTTGTATGTCTGGTGGACGGTACTGGGATTGAACCAGTGACCCCTGCCGTGTGAAGGCAGTGCTCTACCCCTGAGCTAACCGTCCGAGAAGGTGCGCCAGCGCGGGTTTACAGCCGATCCGACCTCCCCTTTTTTGACGCTGTGACCCACTCCTGACCCAATGGAGTGGAATATGGCTTCGATTCGTTGTCGCAATGGAAAGTGGCAGGCGCGCGTGCGGCGTCGCGGCCATCCGGACGCCGAGAAAACCTTTAGTAGCCGCAAGGATGCGGAAAAGTGGACACGACAGATCGAATCTGAGATGGACCGCGGCTGTTTCATTGACCGTACCGAAGCCGAGCGCGCCCTCTTCGGCGAAGTCCTTCAGCGCTATCTCCAAGAAGTGGTGCCGGGCAAGCGGGGACGCGAAACTGAATCCGTTCGCATTCGGGCGCTGATGCTGTCAGACCTCGCCAACCGCAGCATGGCAAATCTAAATAGCAAAATTATCGCTACATGGCGGGACGAGCGGCTCAAGCAGGTTTCTGGCTCTACAGTCAATCGAGAACTCAATATCATCTCGGCAGTCATCAACACCGCAATCAAGGAATGGGGCATCGCTCTCCCAAACAATCCCGTTACCCTCATCAAACGCCCAAGATCAGGACCACCGCGCAACAGACGAATTGATCCGGCCGAGGAAGAACGGCTGCTGCAAGCGCTGGAGGTTGCTCCGCGCACGGCTGACGGTCGGTTCTGCGGCCCGCAGAATGCCTGGATGAAGCCCTTAGTGCAGTTTGCACTTGAGACCGCGATGCGACGCGGGGAAATGCTCGGCTTAGGGTGGGAGGATGTCGACCTGCAGCGTCGGGTTGCGCATCTAAAGCAAACAAAAAATGGTGACGCGCGTACCGTCCCATTGTCTACCGAAGCGGTCAAGGTACTCGATGGACTGCCCAGGTCGCTTAGTGGGCGGGTTTTCCCGATTACGTCAGACGCTGTAAAGAAAGCATTTTCCCGAGCATGTTGCCGCGCTAAGCTCACAAGAGTTGTTTTCCACACGCTAAGACATGAAGCCACTTCCCGCCTCTCAGAGAAATTGCCAAACGTAATTGAACTGGCTGCGATAACGGGGCATAAGGATTTACGAATGCTGCAACGCTATTATCACCCGAGACCCGAAGCACTCGCACTTAAACTTGTATAACAGGCGTTTAGGCACTTCACGTACTCGAAGACGTTTGCGTCTCGCCACGGTGAACGACGGCTTGAGGCAAAGGCATCCCACTACTAGATGTAACTTTCTGTATAGGATGCGAGCGCAGATAGTAAGCCCCCAGAATCTGCGCAGCGGCGATTAAGGGTTTTTCAAGAAGGAGGTGCAAATTTGCCTTGAAAATTACCAAGCGGTAACATCTCTTCTCTTAGCGCATTTACCTTTTTCGTCAATGTACTTTAAGTATTTCAATTTTTTGCGATACCTTGGCATTTAGGCTGGAAGACTTTCGATGCGAATCACTGACATTTCTATTCCGGAACGTGGATGTACAGCAGTTACCGGCGATGATCTTGGAATAACTTCAGCGTTACACATGCCTCGCTTAGGTAAGGTCGTGGTCTTAGCAGGTGCTAATGGCGCGGGGAAGACACGACTGCTTAAGATTATCAGCGGCTTTTGCAATTACTTACGCAAAATTGGCTCAACGGACCGAATTCGAGAACGGCTTAAGACCGTAGAAAGAAACATCGAAAACTGGGAAGCGTCGATATTGGAGTACCAAAAGGGATTAAAAAATGCTCCCAATAATGACGCCATGCTCTCGGCAATGGAAAGCGTTCAAGAGAGTGTAGACAAAGCGCGAGCCGAAATTGTCGCCTTAAATTCGCAAATTCTCCATTGGCAATGGATTACAACCGCCCCGCCAGCGATAGGTGCGCCGCCTGTATTCTTTGTACCGGCTGCGCCAATTCTACAAGATGCTGAAACGTTCACTCCTCGGGCATTAACTAATAACGCTGACCTGTGCCGGAAAGTTGGCGCAGGCGATACCAGTGTAACAGTTCCCAGCTATTTGCGCGTTGTCTTGCGCGCCGCACGAAACTCTAAGCTCGCTCTTTTGGAAGGAGTAGGGATGGAGGAAGACAAAGCCGCCGTCCAGGCCGGCGCTGCGTTAGAGGAATTGGTGGGATCGCTCCTCGGAGAGCACGCGAAACTTACAATTGATCGCGACGATCATGTTGCCATCTTTGGACGACAAGATTTTTCTAACGCCTTAAGTGATGGACAAAAAGTTCTCCTAAAGCTTGCGGTTCAGTTACACGCGCAGAAAACAGATCTCGCCAACGCCCTGGTATTTTTGGACGAACCAGAAAATCATTTGCATCCTGCGGTATTAAACCAAGTTATCGATGTCTTGCTGACCGAAGTCACTACTGGACAAGTATGGATTTCTACGCACTCGGTACCACTTATCGCGAAGCTATCCTCTCTTGATCCAGCATGTATTTGGTATATGAAAGACGGTACCGTCTCGCATGCAGGCAGAAAACCCGAAATAGTCTTAACTGGCCTGATCGGGAACGAAGGGGAAATTGCCACACTACGCGACTTTACCGACCTCCCTGCCAAGCTGGCAGCAAATCGCTACGCAGCTCAATGCTTATTAGACCCAACGACAGTAGCACCAACGACTAGGGATAAGCAGCAAACGCAAATGGTTGGAGCTCTTGACGACACTGCAACGGGTGCGAAGATTCGTGTCCTTGATTATGGAGCGGGGCAAGGAAGGCTGCTTGCTGCCCTACGAGAGGCAGGCAGGCTCGATCTCGTTGACTACATTGCCTTCGATATTGAAGGCAACAGTAACGCTGCATGCAAAAGGGAAATCGAAGCGGTGTACGGCCCTGATGAGGTCAAGAACCGATTCTTTACGAGCATTTCCGACGTCATTACCCGGTGGGGTTCAGTTGACATAGCAATCATGTGCAACGTTCTCCATGAAATTCATCCAGAAGACTGGATTCAAGAACTTGGTCCAGACTCCAGATTGATGGAACTGATCAAGAATGACGGTTTTTTGTTGATTGTTGAAGATCAGCGAATCCCCGTTGGGGAGAACGCTCACGATTTTGGGTTTATCGTTTTTGACACACTGCAATTTCAAAAGCTCTTTAGTTTCTCTGGCGATGCCGGCGAAGACTTATACAAGAAATACGACGCAGACGAGGGCATTGATGGAAAATCCGGTCGGATTCTAGCTCACAGATTTTCCAAACGTCTCGCACTACGTTTTACAAGGGCAAGCCAACAAGACGCAATGGTTGATCTCTATAAGACCGCGGCGGGGCATGAGCACGAACTTCGGCGACGAGCGAAGCAGAAAA
>NZ_DASPLS010000018.1:0-28330 GCF_035627455.1 Noviherbaspirillum sp. | reverse complement strand
CTACAACTTGCGTTCCTTCTGCCAGCTCAGGTCGAGGATCGATTTCACGTCGAACGGCTTGCCGTCGCGCGTCTTCAGCGAGCCCTGCTCCTGCAGGATGTCGGCGATTTCCTGCATGCGCGCCTGTTCCTTCTGCGTGATCAGCGGGCTGAAGGTCTGGCTCTTGATCGCATCGGTGATCACCGCTTCGCGCGGCAGTTCGCCCTGCTTCAGCGTCTTGAGCGTCGGCTCGCCGATGAAGTAGCCGGCGATCAGCTTGGAGGCGTCGGCCGGTTTTTTCTGCAGCATGTCGATCGCATCCTTTTGCGCGTCGAGCGATTTCCACACCGCGTCCTTGCGCTTTTTCAGCGTCTCGCCGGAAGTGATCACTACCATGCAGGGGAAGGGCCACACTTCGCCGATCTCGTAGACCTGCTTCACCGGCGCGATCAGCTGCGCGATGGACGCCTGCGGCTCGAACAGGAAGGCGGCGTCGACCCGCTTGCCAATCAGCGACTGCACCGCGACCTGCGGGCTTACGCCCATCACGTTGACGTCGTCCGGCTTCAGGCCGGCCTGCTTCAGCACCACCCCCTTCAACACCGTGTCGGCGGTGCTGCCTTCGGCCTGCGACGCCAGCGTCTTGCCCTTCAGGTCGGCCACGGTCTTGATGTTGGCGTCTTCGCGCGCGACGATCGCGTGGTAGCCGTGCTGCGCGCCGCTCACCACCTTCAGGTCGGCGCCCTTGGAGGCCCACGCGACCGCATTGGTGAAGCCGAGCACGCCGGAATCGAGCTGGCCGCCGACGATGGCCTTGATCAGGTCGGTGCCGGACTTGAATTCGACCAGTTCGACATCGAGGCCGTGTTTCTTGTACAGGCCCGCTTCCTGCGCGACGATCGCCTGCGCGTCGTCCATCACGCGCAGGTAGCCGACCTTGAATTTCTCCTGGGCGGCGGCGTGGCCGGCGAGCGTGAGCGCCGCAATCGCGATGAGGGTCTTGGCGGATTTCATATTCCTGCTCCTTCCGTTAATGCAATGTTCTCGTGCTCGGCGTGGATGCCGAGCAATCCCAAAATCTGGCGGCGCACCGGCGCGAAGTCGGACAGGTCGTGCGTCTTCTCGTAGTGCGCGAGGCTGAATTCCCTGAGCACCTTCGCCGGCCGGTGGCTGAACACCAGGATGCGGTCGGCCAGGAACAGCGCCTCGTCGACGTCGTGCGTGACCAGCAGCACCGTCGGGCGCGATTCGCGGATCAGGTCGCGCAGCGCGTCCTGCAGCGTCATGCGGGTAAGCGCATCGAGCGCGCCGAACGGTTCGTCCAGCAGCAGCGCCTTGGGCTGGGTGATGAAGGCGCGCGCCAGCGCCGCGCGCTGGCGCATGCCGCCCGACACCTGGTGCGGATAGTAATCCTCGAAGCCCTTGAGCTTGACCTTTTCCAGCCAGGCGAAGGCCTGCCGGCGTGCGTCATTCTTCTCCACGTCCTGCAGCTCGAGCGCCATCGCCACGTTCTGCGCCAGCGTCATCCACGGGTAGAGCGCGTTTTCCTGGAACATCAGCATGCGTTCCGGATGCGGGCCCTTGACCGGCTTGCCATCGGCGAGGATGCTGCCGGCGCTCGCGGTTTCGAGGCCGGCGGCCATGTGTAGCAGCGTCGACTTGCCGCAGCCGGACGGGCCGACCAGCGCCACCAGCTCGCCGGTGGCGACCTCGCGGCTGAAATGCTCGATGACGTGCAGGTCACCGAACCGCTTTTCGATATTGTTGAAAGACAGCTTCATTGTCGTTGTGGGTGCGGCGAAAGGAAGGGCCGCGGGTGCCTTCGGCCGCGTAAGTTATGGTTTCGCCCTTGGAAATTACTTCAAGTAATAACGCACTTTAGTGGGGCATCAAGGACAGGACAACAATTTTTCCTGACTATGCTTATATGTAAATGCGAATAAGCCAGGCGAGCCCACGGCAGAGGCTGCCGTAGGGAAAGTAAGTATACACCGACAATTTCTTTTCCCTGGCGCCTGGAGGGGCATCGCCCGCCATGGCTGGCCGTTCGACAATCGCTGCGAGGAGACCGTTCCATGCGCTACGAGCTGTACTACTGGCCGATGATCCAGGGCCGCGGCGAATTCGTGCGGCTCGCGCTGGAGGAAGGCGGCGCCGACTATGTCGACGTGGCGCGCAAGCCGGAGCGCGGCGGCATGGGCATGCCTGCGATGTTCCGCCTGATGGAAGCGGCGCCGCTGGCGCGGCTGCCGTTCGCGCCGCCGATCCTGAAGGCGGGCGGGCAGCTGGTCGCGCAGACCGCCAACATCCTGCTGTTCCTCGGGCCGCGGCTTGGGCTCGTGCCGGACGACGAAGCGGGACGGCTGTGGGTGCACCAGCTGCAGCTGACCATCGCCGACCTCGTGACCGAGGCGCACGATACCCATCACCCGATTGCCTCCGGCCTGTACTACGAGGAGCAGAAGCCGGAAGCGCTGCGCCGCGCCCGGGATTTCACCGCCGAACGGCTGCCGAAGTTCCTGGATTATTTCGAGTCGGTGCTGGAACGGAACCCCTGCGGCCGAGACTGGCTGGCCGGCGATACGCCGACCTATGCCGACCTGTCGATGTTCCAGGTCGTCGAGGGATTGCGCTACGCTTTTCCGAAGACCATGAAGCGGCTGGAGCCGGGCTATCCGCTGCTGGTCGCGCTGCACCGCCGGGTGGCAGCCCGCCCGCGCATCGAGGCTTACCTGAAATCGAAGCGCAGGATCGCGTTCAACAATGAGGATGTGTTCCGGCGGTATCCGGAGCTGGACGGGTAAGCCGATCCCGGCGCGGAAGAGGCGTGCGGGCGGTACCGGGCGCGCTTCAGCACGCACCTCCCCCGTCGCCCCCGCGCAGGCGGAGGCCCATAACCCGCCTGCATGTCCGGGACAGGTTGCATTCCAGCGCAAGCCGCAGTGCCGGCTGCCCTTGGGTCCCCGCCTGCGCGGGGACGACGGGGAACGGGCATTCCTTGCACACGCCTTCGCCCGCGCGCGGGCCGTTAACCTATCGCACCGATCCCGCCGCTTCCGCGACTTCCGCCGCTTCCACCGCCGGCAGCGCCGGTGCGGGGGCGGCTTCCACGCGCTTGATCTCCTTGCGCTTCAGCGCATACCTGTTCAGCCCGGCCAGATGTATGCGGCACAGGTAGTCGCTCCAGTTGATCCGTTTCGCATCCACCGGGAACAATGCGCGGTCCTCGCTGCGGAAGCGTTGCGCGAGTTCGACCAGCGACTTGTTGTGGAAGCGGTAGTTCGGCTTCGTGTAGAAAGAGAAGGTGATCGCCAGCGTCTGCGTGGTGCGCATCTTTTCCAGCGCGCGCGACTCGCCGCGCAGGCCGAGCGCGCCGCGCAGCGCGCTCAACGCGCCGGTCGCCAGCTGCATGCCGCCGAGGATCAGGCGGAACAGCCGGTGGTTCACCATGCGGAAGTCGTGCGTCGGCTCCCGCGAAAACAGCTTGTCGTACTGCCGCCAGTTGCGCTTGCACTCATCCTTGATCAGCGTGATCAGCTCGCCGACCCGGATCGGGTTGGCAGTGCCGCTGCTGCACTGGTAGATGCGGTGGCGCCCGCCCTGCGCCAGCGCTTCGGCGGCGGCAAGCAGGATGCCGTTGGCGACCAGGTCGGCCGGTATCACGTCGATCACGCCCTCCGGCTTGGCCGGGAAGAAGCTGGTCTTGCCGCGCGCGTAGGCCAGGATCACCGCGTCGGCCACCTTCACGCCTTCGACCCAGCCCGGCGCCGGCTCCTCCAGCGTGCTCTCGATGATGGACGGGCGCAGGATGGTCAGCGCCCGTCCCTGCATGCCGTGGCCGGCGAGCTGCTCGCCCATCCATTTGGTGAAGGTGTAGGTGTCGTTCCAGCCGTGCCGGTTGGCTTCGCTGATGCCAAGCTCGGTCAGGCGGCGCTCGCGCAGCCCGGGGTCGCGCACCTGGCTCTTGATCAGCTCGATCTTCTGCTGCAGCTCGCAGATCAGCGGTTCGACGTCATAGTAGCCGTTGCGGTGGCGCGGGATCAGGCCGCCGGCCGGATGCACGATCTGCTCGCGCATTTCGCCGCTGTTGTAGCCGTTCACGTAGCAGGTCGAAACCTGCACCAGCGGCGCATTCGCGGCACGCGCCAGCGCGGTCAGATGATGGAGCGAGAGCGCATTGATCGCCAGCGCCTCGTCCAGCGGTTCGCGGAAATTCACGCTGGCGGCGGCGTTGACGATCACGTTCACGCGCGACGCCAGTTCGATGAACCGGTTTGCCGGCAGGCCGAAGTGCGGCTCGGTGATTTCGCCGGTGATGCATTCGATCTTGTCGGCGAAAAAGCGCTCCAGCTGCGCCGGCCGTTCCGCGCGCAGCCGGTCGAAGATCGACGAGCAGGCGACTTCCCGCTCGAACCGCTCGCGCCCGCCCGGGCAGCTGCTGTTGCCGCGGATGAGCAGATAGATGCGGCCGACGTCGGGGACCGCGCGCACCAGCTTTTCCAGCACGACCTTGGCGAGGAAACCGGTGGTGCCGGTCAGCAGCACGTTCTTGCCCGACAGCGCGGCGTGGAGGTTGAGGGAATCCTTCTGTCGTTTCATCGTGTTCTTCGTCTGTGTTTCCGTGGTTCAGAGAATGCGGGTAAGCCGGAACATCGCGGTCATCGCGATGCCGGGCAGTGCGTTGCGGTGGCAGCAGTAAGTCTTTTCCACCCGCCCCTGGAAGCGCGACTTCGCGAATTCCAGCCCCTTGAAGTTGTAGAGGAAATCCATGCGCTCGCGGATCACCGACATCGACATCCGCAACAGGCGCGATTCCTGCGGTTCGACTTCGTTGGCGAGCATCAGCGGCACCAGCCCGAGGTCGAGGTATTCCACGCCCTCCGCGCGGAAGACTTCCATCGCATGCGCCATCAGCGCATACCACAGGCCCTGCTTGAAGTTGGCCGAGGAGCGCGAGATGTTGGGCACGTAGCCGATCAGCCTGTTGCCCGCGTAGACCGGGTCGAAGAACACGAAGGCCACCGCCTCGCCGTTCAGGCAGGCGTAGAAGTAGCGCGTGCCTTCGCGATAGTCGACCAGCATCGGCCGGATCAGGAAGCGGATTTCATTGTTCTTGCAGCGGCGCGTCTGGATCCACGCTTCGGAAATCTTCTTCACGTCAGGGTTGAAGCCGGCCTCGCGGATCTCGATGCCCTGGCTGCGCGCCTGGTTGACGGCGGTGCGGATGATCTGCTTCTTCGAGCCGCGCGTGGACCAGTCGGCCAGCGGCACTTTCATTTCGCTGCCGAACTGGGTGCCGTAGTAGCCGTGGCGTTCGTGCAGATGGTCCACCACCGGCTTGCTGACCTGCACGAATACCGCGTGCGGGAAGGCGGCGAGGAAGCGGTCGAGCATCAGCGGGCGGTGGAGCGGATGGCAGACCGGGTCGGCGAGCGCGAAGCGCATGCCCCAGTGCGTGGCGTAGGCGATGTAGCCGACGCCGGGCATGTCGAAGTAGGACATCTCCGGCTGCAGCGTCGAAAACGACATCGAATGGGAGCCGAACTGCTTGAGGCAGGCGATGCGCCGCGCCATGTCGAGATGGCCGATGTCGGCCGCGAGCGGACGGTCCAGCGTGATGACTTGGGCTTGATCTTGCAAAGCAACCTCCGTGTTGAGGTGAGTGGCGATGGAAGCGAAGAGCGGCGAAGTCCCCTCCTCCTCTGTGCGAGGAGGGGCGGAACGGGGGAGCCCCCCGCGGCCGGCGTCAACCGCGCGACAGCGGCTTGCGCCCGAGTACCGACCAGTAGGCGTTCAGCAGCAGCAGCCGGTAATGCCGCTTCTCGTCGATCTGCAGCCCGAGCTTTTGCATCGACTCCGGATAGTTGTAGATCTTGTGCACTGCATTGCCCGCGAATGCCCAGAAGAACAGCACCGCGCCGTACCAGTACGCCGTCTTCACCAGGCGCGACAGGATGTTGCCGGTGGGGTAGGCAAAGTCGCCGACGACCACATGCGCGCCCGGCTTGCCGAGGCGGATCAGATGCGCCAGCACGCGGTGCATCATCTCTTCGTCGAACACGTTGAGGAAGAAATTGGCGACCACCATGTCGTACTTTTCGAATTCCCTGACCTTCATGATGTCGCTGTGCAGCTGGCGGATCCTGACGTTGACGCCTTCCTTTTCCAGGTTGCGCTGGAAGTTCTTCAGCATCGTCTCCGACAGGTCGACCACCGTTACCTCGGCGCCCAGCTTCGCGGCGTGCACCGCATCCTTGCCGTGGCCGACGCCGGCGAACAGCACCCGGTCGCCCGGCTTCAGATGGTCGAGCATCGCGATCTTGCACTTGTGGATGGACTTGCCGCTGTAGAGCGCGCTCAACCAGTCGTAGATGGGACCTACCAGCTTGTATTTGTCTTTCATGCTTGACCTCTGGCCTTCGCGGCCTTTTCGTTTGTAGTGAACGCCGGCATCGCCGGCGCGTCTCCTCGACACGCTTGCTGCCGCGCGACGAAGGACGACCATCCCTGCGCGCCGCATGCAGGACGGGAGCACATTGCATGGAGCGCTTCGTACCGCACGCAGTAGGTTTAGATTAAGACAAGATCAGGCGGGTCAGAGGACAGGCGCGTTGGCCTTGGGAGCCAAACTCGTGACCCTGGAAGTCAGGTCCGTCGAGTTTGTCCGGCAGGAAATATTTACGGGAGGCGCGAGCGAAGGCGCGCGAAAAGGATAGCCGGGCGCGGGCGCAGGGGCGTGATTTTTCTCAAGGGAAGCGGCAACGCGCGTCCGCGCGAACCGCCTGCCCGGACATGCGGATTTCACGCTGTCGGTGCTCCGGGAAAGGCGTGCCGTCATCCGGCGACAGCGGCGCGCCGGTTCAAGCCGCTTGCCCCAGCGCCGGCCCCTTGCTCCAGAACAGCGCCCTTCCCACCAGGTACTCGGTCGCCATCGCGGCGGCCAGCAGGCAGGAGCCGACCACCAGCAGGCGCGACGGCGCCAGCGCGTCGGCCAGCATCCAGAACAGGCCGAGCGCCGCCATGCGCAGCATCCACAGCACGAGCTCGCGCGCGAAGATGCGGTCGGCCAGCTCGCCGCGGATGTCGAGCGTGCACTGGTTGAGCACCTGCTGGCTGGCGCCGAGGAAGGGCGAGCCGGCCGCGCGCAGCACCGAGTGCGCGATATACAGCGCCGGCACCCAGGCGCTGGCGCCCAGCAGCAGGTAGGCCAGCGCCATCACCGCGCAGGCGCCGCCGAACCAGTGCGCGCGGTTGTCGCGGTTGCGGTTCTTGCGGGTGATGTACAGCGCGATGCCGCCGGCCAGTCCGGCGGCGGTGGACACCCAGCCGTAGTGGCTGGCCGTGCGCAGCGCGTGGGACGCGCCGGTCGATGCCATCGCCTGGCTGATGCCGAACAGGCCGGATTCGAGGAAGAACAGCGGCAGGCAGGCGATGAAGCGCGGCTGGCGGAGCACCGCCAGCGGCGCGCGGAGCGCCACCGGCTCCGTATCCGGGATGTCCTTGCCGAGCAGGAGCGCGCCGAGGATGCACAGCGCCGCATACAGCCAGTACACATGGCGGCTCTGTTCGGTGAAGGCGGCCAGCAGCAGCGTCGCGGCGAGGGTGGTGGCGACGCTGAGCACGATGATCGCGGTGCCGGTGCGCGCCGCGTACGCATCCCGTTCCTCATCCTGCAGCAGCGACATCTCCAGCGCATGGCGCGCGGTCCAGGTCAGGCCGAGATAGCTGCCGAACGCGATCGCGGTGAGCGCGACCGAGCCGTCGGCGGCCAGCAGCAGCAGCCCGGGCAGCAGGAAGCCGAGGCGCAGCAGGCGGCGGCCGCCGATCCGCAGGCGCGGGCAGGCAAGATAGGCGAGCAGGGTCGCGCCCATCGCCGCCGTCAGCATCACCGCGGTATAGCGGAACAGCGCATCGAGGTCGTGCGCGCCGATGACAAAAAAACCGATGAAGCCGCCGAGGCTGCCGACCGCCCCCTGCAGGGCGGCAAGCGGCAGCAGCGCGCGCTGGTGCGGAGTGAATTTCATTCCTGGCAATGGGACTTGAAGTCGGGACCCGGGGAAGACATGCCGTCAGGAAAGATAGTTCCAGGTGGCAAGAAAAGACGTGCTCGGCGCGTTCTGCGCTCACGTCTTGTAACAAATCTCCCCGGTAAACTTGTCAGGTTCGATATTGCCGAGGTGAAAGCGGAGTGATGCAATCAAGGCTCCATCGCTTGCCGGACGCCGCCATGAAAACCGCCTTCCTGCTCTCCCTTGCCCTGTTCGCCGCCGCACCTGCGGGCGCGGTCACCACGCTGACGTTCGAGCAACGCGTCGCGCTTGCCAGGGAGGCCGAGGACGACGAGCGTTTCGACCGCTATCCCGACGCGATGGCGGGCAAGGCCGGCCGTCACATCGCGCAGAGCATGCGGCAGTGTCGCGCCTTCAATCCGCGCAATGCCGTGCCCTTCGTGCTGGTGGCCGATATCGGCGCCGACGGCGTGCCGCGGGATGTTGAAGTGAATCCGCGCCACGCTGCATCGAAATGCTTTGCGGCGCGTTTTTCCGCATCGTCCTACCTGCCGCCGCCAGCCTACCCGGGACGCAATAGCTTTCCCGTGATGCTGCGGGTGGACCCCGGTTCGTAGCAAAAGGACGACAAAGTTGACAAGACGGCTGTGCTGGTCGGAAACAGTTGTTACGAATCAATTCAGGCCTTGAACTTCCGTATGCGGCCCCACTAGAGTGAAAGCGAGGCGTCGAGGCGCGCGAGGGAAGACTTGAGCGCCGTGCCCGGTATCAACCTTGCATCATGTCAGGAAAGAAAATGAAGCTGAAGTTAGAACACCGTGATGAAACCGCCTGGGAAATGGGCGACGAGGCTTATGAACTGGACGATACGATCGAGACCGGCGCGCGCAAGGCCAGGCAGGTCGGCATGTGTCCCGGCTCCGACGGCTATGCGGCATTCATGACCGCGTTCTCGCGCCGCGTGCGCAGCAAGCAGCCGTCGGCCAAGCGGGAACTGAGCGAGGCCTGAGGCCTTCGTATTTCGTGCGCGCCGCAGCGTTTGCGGCCGCTCAAGTCTTCGCGCGGTCGGCGGTTTACCCTGCCAGCTCCGGACCGGTCCGGACCCTTCCCGCGGAGGACAGATGACATCGTCGCACCTGGTCAGGCTTGCTGGCGCGGCACTCGTTGCCAGCGGCATACTCGTCACGCTCGGATTTTCTACGCATCCACACGATGCGCTCGGCGCCAACCGCCTTCTCTGGGTCGGGAGCCACGCCATCATCCTGCTCGGCTTCGCGGCCGGGCTGCTCGGCCTCTGCGGCCTGTATGGGGTGGCGGCGCCGGCCACCGGAGGCGCCGCTCTCGCCGGCTTCCTCCTCGCGCAGGCCAGTCTCATTCTCTACCTCGGCAAGCTTTACTGGTCAGGCTTCATCTATCCGCTGGTGGCTGCCCGGCATCCCGATTTCATCGCGCAATCCGGATTCAATCCCGGCGCGCAGCCGGTCGACCCGGTGCTCAAGGCGGTGTTCTATCTCGGTCCGCTGCTGTTCGGCGCCGGCTACGCGCTGCTGGGGCGGGAGCTGCTGAAGGCGCGCCTTTTTCCGGCGCCGCCGGTATGGCTGGTGATCGCCGGCGCTGCGCTGGTCGGGCTCTGGCCGCTGCTGCCCGGCGCCGTGCAGCAGTTCAGCGTGATCGTGTCGCTGGTCTTCACGGCCGGGATCGCCTGGCTCGGCTGGCTGCTCGTGGCGGACAAGCACCGCGCAGGGGTGCACGCCCTGGCGTCCAAGGAAACGCCCTGAGCCGCGCCGCTCATTCGCCGGCGCCGTCCTTGTCGCGCGCCGCCTGCTTCAACTCGGTGTATTTCTTCGCCGATCCGAACGCCTGCTGCACCGGATAGCGCGCCGCGTTTTTCGCGATCTTCGCCCGCGCCGCGTCGAGCAGGTCGATGCCGCCGGCATCGGCCACCAGCAGCAGGTACAGCAGCACGTCGGCGCATTCGTCGCGCAGCGCTTCGCGGAACGCGCCGTCCGCGGTCAGCGCCGCCAGCTCGTCGTCGCCCTTCCACTGCGTCAGTTCCAGCAGCTCGGCCGCCTCCAGATTGAGCGAAATGATCAGGTTCTTCAGCGTATGGAACTGGCGCCAGTTGCGCTCGTCGCGGAACTGGAACAGCAGGGTCCGGATCGTGTCGAGGTCGGCCATGGCTATCCTTTGTTTATTTCACCGCTTCGCGTGATTGCGCGCGCAGCAGCACGGCGAATTCGGCGGCCGGCACCGGCTTGCTGAACAGGAAGCCCTGCATCTGGTCGCAGGCGTGCGCGCGCAGGAAGCGTTCCTGCTCCGGCGTTTCCACGCCTTCCGCCACCACCGTCAGCTGCAGCGTCTTGCCCATCGAGATGATGGCTTCGGTGATCGCCTTGTCGCCGGCGCTATGCATGATGTCGCGGATGAAGGAGCGGTCCACCTTCAGGGTGTCGATCGGGAAGTGCTTGAGCTGGCCGAGTGAGGAGTAGCCGGCCCCGAAATCGTCGATCGCCAGACGCACCCCCATCGCCTTGATCGCGCGCAGCACCGACTTCGCATGGTCCGGGTCGTGCACCACCATGCCCTCGGTGATCTCGAGTTCCAGCAGCTGCGGCGGCATGCCGGTTTCGCGCAGGATGGCAGCAATGTCGTCGACCAGCTGTTCGTCGGCGAACTGGCGCACCGACAGGTTCACCGCCATGCATACCGGCGGCAGGCCCGTACGCTGCCACGCCATGTTCTGCTCGCAGGCGGTCTTCAGCACCCACTTCCCGATCGGCACGATCGCGCCGATCTCCTCGGCCACCGGGATGAAGAGCGCCGGCGACACGTCGCCGACTTCCTCGTTATGCCAGCGCAGCAGCGCCTCGGCGCCGGTGATCGCGCCGCTCGCCAGGTCGCGTTTGGCCTGGTAGTGCAGCGTGAACTCGTTGCGCTCCAGCGCACGCCGCAGGTTGGTTTCCAGCGTCAGCCGCTCCAGCGACTGGGTCTTGATGTCCTTCGAGTAAAACTTGAAATTGTTCTTGCCTTCGTCCTTCGCATGGTACATCGCGATGTCGGCATGCTTCATCAGCGTCTGTTCGTCGTCGCCGTCGCGCGGATACATCGCGATGCCGATGCTGGCGCTCACGCGGCACTCGCGTCCCATCAGCATCACCGGGCGCGAGGCGGCGGCGATGATCTTGCGCGCTACCGCGACCGCCTGTTCCTCGTCGTGCAGTTCCTGCACCAGCGCCACGAATTCGTCGCCGCCCAGGCGCGCGATCATGTCCGAGGCGCGCAGCGCGTCCTTGAAGCGCGCCGACACTTCCTGCAGCAGCATGTCGCCGGCCGCATGCCCGAGCGTGTCGTTGATGAACTTGAAGCGGTCGAGGTCGATGAACAGCACCGCGAAACTGCGGTCATAGCGCTTGCCGGAATGGGCGGCGGAGTCGAGCAGCTGGCTGAACATCACGCGGTTGGGCAGGCCGGTCAGGCCGTCGTGCGTGGCGAGGTACTGGATGCGGCTTTCGGCAACCTTCTTGTCGGTGATCTCGCGCGCCACGCCGCGATAGCCGGTGAACGTGCCGGCGGCGTCGAAGATGGGTTCGCCGCTGACGCTCACGTAGTAAGGATCGCCGGTGTCGAGCGTGCGGTGGAACACCACGTCGCGGAATGGCTTGCGTGCCTGCACCAGGTCGCGGAAAGCGTCCCAGCCCCGGTCGAGGTCGGCCCGCAAGCCGGTTTCCCAGGGCTTGCGGCCGACGAAGAAATGGCGCACCGACGCCGCGTTCGCATCGCGGCTTTCCATGCGGGTGAAGCAGATGTCGGCATCCTGCTCCCAATACCAGTCGGAGGTCAGGTTGGTCAGTGCGCGGAACCGCGCTTCGCTTTCGCGCAGCGCCTGTTCCACGCGGCGCCGCTTGGTCACGTCGCGCATGATCCCGCAGAACCCGACCGGCTCGCCCTTGATGTTGCGCACCAGTTGCACCGAGCCCTCGCCGGTGACGATCGCGCCATCCTTGCGCTGCATCTGCCAGTCGAAGCTTTCGGCCGGGATGCCGGTGCGGTACACCTCGTTGAATACCTCGAAGGTGCGGCCGTGGATTTCCGGCGGTTGCAGCTCGCGGTTGTTGCGGCCGATGATCTCGCTCCGGTCGTAGCCCAGCATGCGGCAGAACGCGCCGTTGAACAGCACCATGTTGCCTTGCAGGTCGACTTCGTAGAAGGGATCCTGGATGCTCTCGATGATGCTGCGGTAGCGTGCTTCACTGTCGCGCAGCGCCTGTTCGACCTTGCGGCGCGCGGTCACGTCGCGCAGGATGCCGCAAAATCCGCTGGCCGTGCCGTCCGGCTTGCGTACCAATTGCACCGATCCTTCGCCGACAATGGTGCTGCCATCCTTGCGGATCAGTTCCCAGTCGAAGTGGTTGGCCGCAAGCCCGGCGTAATAGAGCTGCTGGAACAGTTGGTAAGTACGGGCCGCCGCCTCCGGCCGCTGGAAGTCGCGGCTGTTGCGGCCGATCAGCTCGTCACGTGCGTAGCCGAGCAGGCGGCAGAAGGCGCCGTTGCACAGCACGATGTGGCCGCGCAGATCGATTTCGTAGTAGGCGTCGTCGATGATTTCGAGGATGTGCCGGTATTTCTCCTCGCCGGGGCAGGCGGCGGCGTTCGTCACCGCGCACCCTGCGGGCCGGACGTCGCCGGCGTCGGCCTTGTCTACAAGTCCTGCAGAAGCGTCTCTCTCCATGCCGGTTATCCTGTTATTGAGGTCAATGCGGCGTGTTGCCCGGCGTCGGTGGTATTTGAGGGAATTATAGGCGTCGATCTTGTCCCGGGGAATCAGGACACAGCGTAGCAGGAAAACGCCGGTTTGGCAGGGGGGCGCCGCTTCAGAGTTCCACCACGTATTGATTGTCGAATAACTTGTTTTCCCAGTCGATCTCGGCGGTCGATGCTGCAATGCGGCGGTTGAGTGCATAGCCGCGCGGATTGGCGACGACGCGGGTGCCGCCGGCGAGATAGTCGAAGCTGTCATGCACATGCCCGTGCACCCACAGCTGCGGGCGGCCGAGCAGCGGCGTGAGGTCGCTGACGAAGGCGGCGTTCAATACCGTGCCGGCATAGCGCGCGTGGACCGAGCGCGGGTGCGGCCCATGATGGGTCACGACCACGGTCGGGCCGTCGAAGCGGCGCGAAAGCTGCGATTCCAGCCATGCGCGCGACGTGCGGTGCATCCGCAGCGCGTCCGCCGCGGCGAACATGCCGTCCGGCGTATGGATCGCGCGATGGTCGAGCAGGCAGCGCTCCGCCTCTTCCATGGCTTCCGCCTGGCGGCCGGGATAGAGATCGTAATCCGTCCACAGGCAGCAGCCGAGAAAGCGCACGCCGCCCAGCACGCATTCGCCGCCTTCCAGGTAATGCACCGCCGTTCCCTGCGCGGCGCGCCGCAATGTGCCGACAAGTTCATCGATGCTGGTATGGTAGGCCTCGTGATTGCCGTGCACATACACTACCGGCACCGGCCAGTCGGCGAACGCCTGCACCGCGCCCGCCTGCTGGTGGATGTCGCCGGCGATCACCAGCACATCGGCATCGGGCGCGGGTTCGATCACGCGGTAGCCGGGGAAGCGGTCTTGCAAGAGGTCGAGGTGGAGGTCGGAGGCGATCTGGATCTTCATCTGGCGTTCGGGTTTGCGCGTGCAACTTCCTGCACGTCGCCTGCCGGCGGGCATCGCCCCCGGATCGATCTGGCGCTCCGGCCGGCCTTGCCGCAGATGAAGATATCCACTCGCGCAACGCGAGGAGGGGGGCGGCAGGCGGTGCCGGTCACGCCCGATCCGGGACGCAGGGACGGTGCAGACTGTACACCATGTGCACGCCTGCCGCCAGCGTGCCGCGGCGCCTCCGCAGGCGAAAAAAAGCCCGCGAACCTTGCGGTTGCGGGCAGAAATCCAACTCTTGGAGAGGCTGGAGGAGACGAATGTCGGGATGCGGTTCCGAGTCAGGCTGCCGCTTCCCCCGGCCGGCGCTCTCTGTCGCGGCCGTGATCGGATCAGCCGCCGATAGCGGAACCCTTGGTCTGCACGCCCTTGGCGGCCTGGATGGCTTCCTTGCGGACTTCGTCGCGGCTGCGGGTCGACACAAACTTCGCATGCTCGACATATTCCGGGCTGCGGGTGCCGGCGTAGCGGTCGGCGGCGTATTCGCTTTCCAGCTCGGCAAGCACTTCCGCGCGGGTCTTGGTGCCGACAAACCTGGCCTGGTCGACGTATTCGGCGCGGCGCGCCAGCTTCTCGTCCGCGGTCTCGCTGTTGAGCTCGGCGATCACTTCGGCGCGGGTACGGGTGCCGGTGAACTGGGTCTGGTCGACATAGGGGGCGATGTTCTCGGCCAGTACGGAACCGGCGGCGGCAAACAGGGATGCGGCAATGATCAGGTTTTTCGTGTTCATGGTTTTCTCCAGATTAAGGTGGTGACTCCGGCGCCCCGGCGGGAAAAGCCCTGCCTCGCGTCCTTCGTGAGTCGCACTGTGTTGCGATGTGTGCTCATCGATGAAGCGCAGTCTAGACCTCGCGCGGACATTGAAAAACAGCAATAAAAGCAATGCACCATTTCTAAAAACGAAACAATGCTGCGAACCGGTGTTTCGCCCTCAGCCCGCCGACCAGGCTTATGTTGTTTCCCTTGCATGATTTTCCGTCTTCTTCTGGTGTGCCTGCTCTAACTTCGCCAAACGCGCGCCGAAGAGGTTGCCGCCACTCAATTCGACCGTTACCATGAAGGCATAACAATACCTACTGCGGTGAGGAGATGACGCAATACACCACGCTGCCCCATTCCGTGGGCTGCCGGCTCTCGCCTTGCGCCCCGGCGGCATAGACGATATGGATTTCCCTGGCGACCTCCATTCCCGGGAACGCATCGCGCGCCTGCCGCGCGGCCGCATCGGCGCGGTGCTGGCGGTCTGCGCAATCGCCGCGCTGCTGGTAGCGCAGCAGTCGCCGTACTGGCTGCTGGTGGCGCTGGCCGCGGCACTGGGCGCGATCATTTTCCTCGGCAATGCCAGCCGGCTCCCGCAGGCGGACCATGGGCTGCGCGAGTCGGAACGCAAGTTCCGCAACTTCGTCGAGCAATCCCTCGTAGGCCTGTACGTCGTCCAGGACGGCAAAATCGCCTATGCCAACAGCAAGAGCGCCGACCTGCTTGGCTTTGACAGCCCGGAACAGCTGATCGGGGTCTCGGTCAGCAGCCTGACCTACCCGGACGACGTTCCGGTGCTCGAGGAAAACCACCGCCGCCGGCTCAACGGCGAGGTCAACAGCATCCGCTACACCTACCGCGCGCTGCGGCGCGACGGCCGGATTCTGTGGGTCGACGTGCAGGGCAGCCTGTGCCAGTACGACGGCCGGCCCGCGATCATGGGCGTGGCACTCGACGTCAGCCAGCAGGTCGCGTTCGAACACCAGTCGCGCCTGGCCAACCGGGTATTCGATTCCGCCAGCGAAGGGATCGTGATCACCGATGCGGAGTGCCGCATCGAAGCGGTCAACCCGGCATTCACCCGCATCACCGGCTATGCCGCGCACGAGGCGCTGGGCCGGCTGTCGCGCATGATGACCGGCACCGGCGCCGAGCTCAACCAGGACATGCTCAGCCACCTCGCGCGCGACGGCCACTGGCAGGGCGAGATGCGCGACCGCCGCAAGAACGGCGAGTGGTACCCCGCCTGGCTGTCGATCTCGACTGTGCGCGACGCCGACCGCAACATCACCAACTATGTCGGCGTGTTCACCGACAACACGCGCCGCAAGGAAGACGAGACGCGGCTGCAGTTCCTCGCCAGCCACGACAGCCTGACCGGCATGTGGAACCGCAGCGGCATGATGACCAGGTTCGCGCTCGAAATCGAACGCGCCCGCGCAGCGGGCCGACAGCTCGCGGTGCTGTTCATCGACCTCGACCGCTTCAAGACGGTCAACGATACCCTCGGCCATCTCGCCGGCGACCAGCTGCTGGTGGCAGCCGCGGGCCGCATGCGCGCCCAGCTCAAGCAGGGCGACATGGCGGCGCGCCTGGGCGGCGACGAGTTCACGGTGCTGCTGGACGACCCGCCCTCGTCGGGCGCCGCCGCCGACCTCGCCGAACGCCTGATCAATTCGATGGGGCAGCCCTTCTCCATCGGCGGCCAGGAAATGTTCGTCACCGCGAGCATCGGCATCGCCTGCTATCCGGCCGACGGCCACGATGCGGCCACGCTGCTCAAGAATGCGGACGTCGCGATGTACCGCGCCAAGCAGCGCGGCAAGAACACCTTCCAGTTCTTCACCAGCGACATGAACACCCAGGCCTTCGAGCAGCTGCTGCTGGAGAACAGCCTGCGGCGCGCGCTGGAGCGCAGCGAGTTCGAACTGCATTACCAGCCGCAGTTCTCGGCGGCCACCGGGCGCGTGTCCGGGGTCGAGGCGCTGGTGCGCTGGCGCCATCCGGAACTCGGTCTGGTGCTGCCCGGCACCTTCATTTCGCTGGCCGAGCAGAACGGCCTGATCGTGCCGATCGGCGCCTGGGTGCTGCAGGAAGCCTGCCGCCAGGGCCGGGTCTGGATGGATGCCGGCCATGACTTCGGCCGCATCGCGGTCAACCTGTCGGCCAAGCAGTTCGCCTCGGGCAACCTGCTCGACGTGATCCGCGCCGCGCTGGACGGCAGCCGCCTGCCGCCGTCAAAGCTGGAGCTGGAAATCACCGAAAGCACCATCATGCAGAATCCGGCGGAAGCGGTGCTGCTGCTCGACCGCATCCGCGACATGGGAGTGGCGCTGTCGATCGACGATTTCGGCACCGGCTACTCCTCGCTGGTGAGCCTTAAGCAGTATCCGCTCGACAGCCTCAAGATCGATCGCGGCTTCGTGAAGGGCATTCCGCACGACGCCGACGACATCGCGATCACCGAGGCGATCATTGCGATCGCGCACAAGATGCGGCTGAAGGTCGTCGCCGAAGGCGTCGAGACGCGCGAGCAGGCGGATTTCCTGCGCACCGCCGGCTGCAGCGCGCTGCAGGGATTCCTGCTGGGCCGCCCGGTGCCCGCCGCCGAGCTGGAACGCAAGTTCGGTTTCGCGGAAGTGACGACGTAAGCGGGACGCCGCGCAGCGCGACAGCGTATTGCCGCCGGCATTGGACACCCGGAAAAGATTGCTTCAAGTCAAGGAAAAATGCGCGGGCATGCCACATCCTAGCCGCCGTGAGCGTGCCTGACACGCCGGCCCATGCCGCGCTGTCCCCGCACGCCACCGGCACCGTGCAGCGCAAGGCCGCGCGCCGGGCGCCGCCCGCACCGGCATCCGTCCGCTGACGCCCCGCCCCGCGTCCGCCCGGCGCAGGTTTTTCCACGGCCCGACACTTTCCGAGGCAGCGCGCATGGCCGACATTCCCGCCAGTACGAGTACGACCGCAACCGTGGCGGTCAACGGGTCGTACCAGGACACGATCGAAACCGCGTACGACTTCGACTGGATCAAGGTCACGACGGTGGCGGGCGCGGTCTATACCGTGCTGCTGCAGGGGCAGGGGACGGGCGACCGCACGCTGTTCGATCCTGTCATCGACGGCATCTTCGGCAGCACCGGCACCTACCTGACCGGGTTCAACAACGACGGCCTGATCGGCGGCGGCAACAGCCGCGACGCGATGACGACGTTTACCGCGACCGGCACCACCCACTATATCGGCGTGACCGGCGACATGGGGGTGACCGGCACCTACAAGCTCTCGGTCTTCAACAGCAGCGGCGGCACCGACTCGGTCGGGCAGAGCATCTCCTCGTTCGGCAGCGTGACCGTCGGCGGCGGCGCCGTGAGCGGCACCATCGACAGCGCCAACGACGCCGACTGGTACAAGGTCACGCTGGCCGCCGGCGGCATTTACTCGATCCGCATGCGCGGCCTGCCCTCGGCCAACGGCAGCCTCGCCGACCCGCTGATCTCCGGCGTGTACGACAGCGGCGGCAACTTCATCGCCAATACCTACGTCGACGACCTCGACACGCGCGACGCCGGCGTCACCATCCAGGCCTCCTACGGCGGCGACTACTATATCGCCGCCGAAGGCTTCAGTAATTACACCGGCAGTTTCGTGCTGGACGTGACACAGCTTGGCTCGGAAATTCCCGGCTCGATCGCGTCCGGCGCCACCCTCGCGGTCGGGGCCAGCGCGACGGTCGCGGTCGACCGCCCGTACGACCACGACTGGTACAAGGTCACGCTGACCGCCGGCACCACCTACACCTTCGCGCTGACCGGCACCTCGCCGAACACCACGCCCGGCATCTACGGCATCTATAACGCGTCGGGGACCTATCTCGAGGGCTATGCCGTAGGGGTGAGCAGCGGCGCGACGACCACGGCGTCCACGATCTTCACGCCCAGCGTCGGCGGCGACTACTTCGTCGATGCGTTTTCCTATTACGAGGGCAGCTATACCCTGTCGGTGAATGCGGCGACCGCCGATGTGCCGGCAAACACGACGAGCACGACTACGGTGACGGTCGGCGCCGCGGCGCTGACCGGCGACATCGGCAGCGTCACCGACGTCGACTGGTACAAGGTCACCCTGACCGGCGGCACCACCTATACGATCCGCATGCAGGGCAGCTGGTCGCAGAACGGCACGCTGTTCGATCCGCTGATCTCCGGCATCTACAGCGCGGGCGGCAGCTTCATCGCCAACACCTACGCCGACGACAAGGACGGCCGCGACGCGGTCGTCACCTTCCGCGCACCCGGCACCGGCAGCAACGTCTTCTTTATCGCGGCCGAGGGCTACGGCGCCAACATCGGCAGCTACAAGATCAGCGTCACGCAGGTCGCCGCCGCCGATATCGGCGATACGGTAGCGACGGCCGGAGCGCTGTCGCTCAATATCGCCAGCGCCGGCCTGAGCATCGACGATCCATCGGACACCGACTGGTACGGCGTGACGCTGGCCGCCGGCACCACCTACTACGTGAAGATGCAAGGTTCCGCCACCGGCGGCGGCACCCTGTCCGATCCCCTGATCACCGGCCTGTACAACAGCGCGGGCACCTGGATCGCGAACACGATGAATGACGACAACGGCAAGAACTACGATGCCGCGGTGGTCTATACCGCGAGCCTGGGCGGCACGCATTACGTGGGCGCGGAGGGCTACGACGCGGTCACCGGCACCTATACCCTGAGCGTGCTGAACGAAGCGGGCGCCAATGCGGCCGGCGCCTGGCAGATTCCGTACAACGCCGCCGCCGGCGGCACCATCGACAACGCCACCGACGTCGACTGGTACATGTACGCGCTGGAAGGGGGCCGCAGCTACGTGTTCAAGATGTACGGTTTGGATTCCGGCTTCGGCAGCCTGAGCGCGCCGTCGATCAACCGCATCCTGAACGCGTCTTCCGTCGATCAGACCGCGTCCGCGGCCAAGGGCAGCATCGGCGCCACCTCGACGCTGCGCTACGCGCCCGGCACCGCGGGCGACTACTATCTCGAGCTGCAGCGCGTCGGCGCCGTGACCGGCACCTTCCTCGTCACCGCGGAAATCGAGGCGGGCAACACCAATGCGTTGTCGCTGCCGCTCGGCAGCAATGTCCTCAGGGCATCGATCGACGATGCCTCGGACGCGGACTGGTATTCCGTCACCCTGAACGCCAATACCAGCTATGTGGTCAAGATGACCGGCGCCGACAATGGCGGCGGCACGCTGGCCGACCCGGCGGTAGGGCTGCGCAATGCAAGCCTGGACGTGCAGGCCATCGTCAACGATACGACCGGCTACGGGCGCGATGCCGAATTCAGGTACGTCGTCACTACAGCCGGCACGTATTACATCGTCGCCGATCCGGTTGCAACCGCCACCGGCACCTATACCCTGAGCATCGACGCCGAAGGCGGCGAAACAAATGCCACCGCGCAGGCGATCAGCGTCGGCGACACGATCAACGCCGCAATCGACGACAACACCGATGCCGACTGGTATTCGGTTGCGCTGAGCGCGAACACCAGCTATGTGATCAAGATGCTTGGCGTCGATAGCGGCGGCGGCAGGACGCTGACCGATCCCGCCGCCGGCCTGCGCGACGGTGCCGCCTACGTGCAGGCCATCGTCAACGACACCGCCGGCTACGGCCGGGACGCCGTGTTCACCTACGCCGTCGGCGCCACCGGCGCGACCTACTACGTCGTGGCCGACCCGGCCACGGCGATCGCGGGCAGCTATATGCTCTCGGTCAATGTCGAGGCCGGCAGCACGAGCGCGACCGCGGTCGGCGTGGCCGTCGGTTCGACAACCAGCGGCGCGATCGATACCGCCGCCGATGTCGACCGCTATGCGGTGACCCTGGTCGGCGGCCGGACCTACCGGATCGACGCCATGGGCCTGGACAGCGGCAAGGGCACGCTGGTCGATACCTACATCAACGGGATCCGCAACAACCTCGGCAACCTGGAAACCGGCACCACGCAGGACGGCGGCGGCAGCGGGCGGGACGCCGGCCTGGCGTTCACGCCGGGGGCGAGCGGCGTCTACTACATCGATGTCGACAACGGCGTCGCCAACAGTGCGGCCGTCGGCAGCTACATGTTCAGCGTGGTCCAGACCAATCCGGCGCCGGCGCCGCAGTTGATGACGGCGCTGGTCGGCGTGACCGATCCGTCCGGCCACGCGCCTTACTTCTGATTGCGGGGATGAAAAAACGCCCTGCCGCTTGCGCGGCAGGGCGTTTGGCTATCCGTTCGGTGTTTACGCGGTAGTGGCGAGACCGGTGGTCCGCTTGGCCTTCGGCGCATCCGACTTGGCGCGCACGCGCGACGGCGGCAGGCGGCGCAGGGTGCGCAGCGATTGCAGGTCGTGGATCACGATCGCGCGCTGGTCGACCGAGATCAGGCCGATGGTGTTGAAGGCGGAGAAGGTGCGGCTGACGGTTTCCAGCGTCAGGCCGAGGTAGTTGCCGATCTCCTGGCGCGTCATGCGCAGGTTGAACTGGCTGCCCGAATAGCCCATCTCGGTGAAGCGCTCCGACAGGAACACCAGGAAGCGCGCCACGCGCGCTTCGGCGCTGAGCGAACCCAGGGTGCCGACCATCGCCTGCTCGCGCACCAGCTCGCGGCTCATCACCGCGTAGATCGACGCCTCCAGTTCCGGATGGGTGCGGCCCAGGCCGGCGAAGATCTTGAACGGGATCAGGATCACGTCGCAGTTCGACAGCGCCACGGTTTCGGTGGCGTACTGCTTGCGATGGATGCCGTCGATGCCGAACATGTCGCCCTTCATCGGGAAGCCCAGCACCTGCTCATTGCCGAGTTCGTCGATCATTACCGTCTTCAGAAAGCCGGAATTGACGACGTAAAGCATGTCGAACGGCTGGCCGATGGTATGGATGCGCTGGCCGGCCTTGAATTGCATATGCTGGAACTGGAAGTCGTCGCTCGACAGCTTCGCCGGAATGCGCAGCAGGTCGCAGACTTCCTTCAGGTTGGACCATAACTTGGCCTGACGCTGCCAGGAGGCGCCGGCGGGGGACGGCGTCGCCAGCGGCAGCGAAGAAGTGTGTGCATCATTGAGGTGCGTTGTCAGCATTGCGAATCCTTGTTCGTAGAATAGTTGTTCAGGCTTTCGTGCTCTAGTGGAACTTCCGTATCGCGGTGCAGCACGGGCGACTGCTACGTTTTTGCGAGACGGAAATCAGTGTCGTGAATTATGTCCGGCCGTTCGTTTTCCGGTAATCAGCGGACGGATGAAAACGCTTGTCGGAGGATGGACAAAAAGATTCGGAAAATTCCTACAATGTTGCGGAATTTCAAGAAATCCCGGGGTGCCAGGTGTGGGTTGTGGCGGGAATAACCGCTCCAGCCGTCACCGGACAGGGGCAGAGGATGGCAAAGCAGATGCAGGCGTGGGTATCGGCGCAGCGACGGGCTTTCCGTTGCGCGCTAGAGTGGCGGCTTCGGCGAGGGAAAGGGCCGCCTTTTTCCGATAACAGAGTGGAAAAGCGGCCGCTTCCGTGATTGCGGGCAGGGAATGCCGGGCGCGGCCCGGCATTTGTCCCGGGGCAGGTCAATCGTTCTCGGCTGCCGAGTCGACCGCTTCCTGCTGGGTTTCGAAGATGTGCGCGGCCAGCCCGCGGCTCTCCAGCGCCGTGCCCATCTTCATCCGCATGAAGGCGCTGGTGGTGTAGCGCGAGACATGCGTGTAGTACTTCTCGTGCAGGTCCTTCACCATCGCCCAGTAGTCGTCGGCGATGTTCTCGTCGATCTGGAAGTCGTCGTAGTTGACGATCACCTTGACCTTGCGGCCGACCGGATGGCACAGCTTTTCGGCCGCATGGCGGATGTCCTCGACATCCTTCCTGGTCATCACGCGCAGGCCCTGGAAGTTGTAGAAGGCGGCACACTTCTTCGAGTCGTACTGCATGCGGTCTTCCAGGCTGATCGACAGCAGCGTTTCCTTCAGCTTCATCGGCTCGTCCATGAAGATGCGCGCATCCATCAGCGCCGGCTTGTTGACGATGGGCTTGAAATCCATCTGCGCCAGGATGTCGCGCTCGATGTCGATGCCCGGCGCGACCTCGATCAGCTCCAGGCCCTCGGGCGCGAGCCTGAACACGCAGCGCTCGGTCACGTACAGCACGTTCTGGCCGGTCCTGGCCGCGTACGGGCCGCTGAATGTGACCTGTTCGATCCTGTTGACGAACTTGCGCGCCCGTCCTTCCTGCAGGATCTGCAGCTTGCCGCCCTCGACTTTGGTCTTCAGGCCGCCGGCGGTGAAGGTGCCGACGAAGACGACGGTGCGGCTGTTCTGGGTGATGTTGATGAAGCCGCCGGCGCCGGCGAGCTTGGGACCGAAGCGGGACACGTTGATGCTGCCCTGCGGGTCGCACTCGGCCAGGCCGAGGCAGGCCAGGTCGAGGCCGCCGCCGTCGTAGAAGTCGAACTGCTGGTTCATGTCGATCACCGCGTCCGGATTCACCGCGGCGCCGAAATTCACGCCGGAGGCGGGCACGCCGCCGATCACGCCCGGCTCCGCGGTCAGCGTCATGTACCTCAGGATCTTCTCTTCGTTAGCCACCGCCGCCACGCCTTCCGGCATGCCGATGCCGAGGTTGACCACCGAATTGGGCAGGAGCTCGAAGGCGGCGCGGCGCGCGATCACCTTGCGCTCGTCGAGCGGCATCGCTTCCAGCGCATCGAGCGGCACCCGCACTTCGGCGGAGAAGGCCGGGTTGTAGCTGCCGTTCAGGTTCTGCGGATGGTTCTCCGGCCGGGCGACAACCACGCAGTCGACCAGCACGCCCGGCACCTTCACCCGGCGCGGGTTGAGCGAGCCGCGCTCGGCGATGCGCTCCACCTGCGCGATCACGAAGCCGCCGCTGTTCTTGGTCGCGGTGGCCAGCGCCAGCACATCCTGGGTCAGCGTCTCGCGCTCCATCGTGATGTTGCCCTCCGGGTCGGCGCTGGTGCCGCGGATGAAGGCCACCGAAATCGGAAAAGTCTTGAAGTAGAGGAGTTCCTTGCCCCCGAGTTCGACCACGCTGACCAGGTCTTCGCTGGTCTTGCTGCCGATCTTGCCGCCTTCCAGCCGCGGATCGACGAAGGTGCCGAGACCGACCTTCGATACCGTTCCCGGCAGGCCGCAGGCGATGTCGCGGTACATGTGGGAGATCACGCCGAGCGGCAGGTTGTAGGCTTCGACCTTGCTCTCCAGCGCCAGCTTGCCGATCTTCGGCAGCAGCCCGTAGTGGCCGCCGATCACGCGCTTCAACATGCCTTCATGCGCGAGATGATTCACGCCGCCTTCCGCGCCGTCGCCGGGACCGCCGCCGAACAGCAGGGTCAGGTTCTTCGGCGAGCCGGTTTCGAGGAAGCGCTTTTCCAGCGCCAGGATGAGTTCCACCGGCACGCCGTTGCTGCCGAAGCCGGAACAGCACAGGGTGTCGCCGTCATGCAGGATTGCGATCGCTTCCGCGGCCGATACGACTTTCTTTCTCATTGTTCACCTTTCAAAAGGACCGGGGGTGCGCCGTCGGTTTTCCCCGGACGTGGATGCTGCCACTGCGACAAGGCGCGGCGCGATCGGTTCATTGTAGGGAGTCCCCCGGTCAAATTCCTTGACCGGGGGTGGTTGACGCGGGAAAGAAAATCGGCGCCGGGGCCGGAAAGGCGCGAAAAGTGTCAGGCCCGGCTGTCTTGCGCCGGGCCTTGCCGATGCTGGTGTGCGAGCTTGAGGATGGCCTTGCGGATGCTTTCGATGACATTGCCGGCATTGAAGGGCTTGACGATGAAGCCATGCACCCCGCGTTCGAGCGCGGTCTGCACCGTCGCGGCATCGAACTTCGCCGATACCAGGAACACCACTGCCTTCGGCACGCCCTCGCGCAGCGTCGCCAGCCGCGCGAACGCTTCGTCGTCGGCGCCGCCAAGGTCGATGCAGACCAGTTGCGGCTGCAGCTTGATCATTGCGGCGATGCCGGCAGATGTGATGTTGGCGTCGCCGATCACATTGAAGCCGCCGTTGACCAGAACGGAGCTGAGCAAGTTGCGCGAGATGGCGTTGGCGTCGATGACGACTACTTTGAGCATGCTTGTTTTCCTGGTTTGCCGCACTGCGCCGGCAGTATTCTCATCAGGCAACATCTTACCCGGAACCGCCATCCTGCAATACTCCCGCGCCTGCCGCAAGGTCGGCGCGCGGGTTTTTGACTAGAATGAAACGAGCCCGAAAAACAAGCCCGAACCCGCGAAGGAACCGCCATGCTCCCTGTCCTGCTCCTGTCCGCCCTGCTTGCTGCGCCCGCCCATGCGCAGACCGCGCCGGCAGCCGCCGCATCTTCCTGCCCGTCGATCCTGAACCAGCGCTTCAACCGGCTGCAGGACGAGGCGCCGCAGAACCTGTGCCAGTACGCCGGCAAGGTGGTGCTGGTGGTTAATACCGCCAGCTATTGCGGCTTTACCAGCCAGTACGAGGGACTGGAAGCGCTGTATGCGAAATACCAGCCGCGTGGCCTGGTGGTGCTCGGCTTCCCGTCGAACGATTTCGGCGGCCAGGAACCGGGCGACAGCAAGCAGATCGCCGACTTCTGCTTCAATACCTATGGCGTCAAGTTCCCGATGTTTTCCAAGAGTTCGGTCGCCGGCAGGGACGCCAATCCGCTGCATGCGGAACTGGCCAGGATCACCGGGACCACGCCGAAGTGGAACTTCTATAAATACCTGATCGACCGCAGCGGCAGGGTGGTGGGTTCCTATTCCAGCCGGGTCACGCCGGGCGACCGCACGCTGGTGGGCGACATCGAGAAGGCGCTGACGCAGTAGGCATTTGAAAGCGGATCAAGCGCAGGCCGGAAACCGATTGCCGAAAAACTTGCAAGATGTATCATTCAAGCAGGTCGACAACCAACGGGAGGCCATCATGTACAGCAAAATACTGGTCGCTTACAACGGCACGCCGGAGAGCCGCCACGCACTGCAGGAGTGTATCCGCCTGACGCCCGGCGCCAATACGCAGGTCCACCTGCTGGTGGTGATGACGCCGACGCCGATCGTGCTGGCCGGCGAATTCGTCGCCGCCGTCCCCACCATCGACGAGGAGCAGGCCGAGAGGGAGGCCATGAGCCAGGTGCTGGAAGCCGGCCGCAGGCTGCTGGCCGAGGCCGGGCTGAACGTGACGCCGCACCTGGAAGTCGGCGAACCCGTGACCGTGATCGCCGACCTGGTGAACAAATTCGGCATCGACCTCGTGATCGTCGGCCATTCGCGCAAGAAGCCGTTCGCGCTGCGCTGGTGGCGCGGTTCGATGGATGCGGTGCTGGTGGATAAGGTGCGCTGCAGCGTGCTGGTCGCGGCGGAACCGAAGGGGGGCTAGCCGTTGCGGTAACCCGCGCTAGCGGTAGCCGCGCAAGCGGTTGTACGCCGCGATCTGTTCCACGTTCAATACCTCGGTCATGCGCAGGTGGTAGCGCAGGTGCGCCGCGCGCAGCCGTCCATGCGCCTGCGCGGCATGCTGCACGGCCTGCTCCACCGTTTGCGGGGCGGCGGACCTGTCCCGGAACAAGCGGTCCAGCGCCGCTTCCGCCGCCAGCCATTGTTCCCCGATCGCGCGCGCTTCTTCCTGCATGGCGGCCGCCAGCTGCCGGGTCTTGTGTTCCTGAGCCTGCGACAGCGCGAGCCGGTCCGCCAGTTCCAGCACATGCAGCGGTCCCGGGTAGCCGTTGAGTTCCGCGGCCAGCGCGAGCGCCATACCCTTGCCCGCGCGCACGTCTTCCACCTGCTGCTCCGACAGCGCCTTGATGGCGCGCTTCTGCATGCCGGCATATCCGGACGGGGCGGGCGGAGACCCGGACGCAGGCGGCGCGCTGTGTCCATGCGGGTGCTGGGCGGGCGCGGAGGTGGCGCCCAGCAGGAGTGCGGCGGCTAAGGTCGTTTTCATGGTTCTTAAGCGGTGCGGGTAGGAGATTGCGTCATTATTGCCGCGGCGCCGCCGGCCTCGTATGATTGCAATCATATGGATGATCCGATCCCGCCGCCCGCTTCCGGTCCTTACCCTCGCCTCGCCGGCGTCGCGCCGGCGTTGCGCCGCCTGCGCGCCGGCGACTACCTGTTCCGGCAGGGGGACGCGAGCATCGGCCTGTTCTTCCTGGTGTCGGGGCGGCTGCGCCTGGTCCGCGTGACGCCGCGTGGCGCAGAAGTGGCGATGCACACCGTACGTGCCGGCGAATCCTTTGCCGAAGCGTCGCTGTTTTCGCCGCACTACCACTGCGACGCTGTCGCATTGCAAGACAGCGAGGTGCTTTTCTATTCCCGGCCTGCTCTTGCTGCAGCATTCCGGCAGGACGCCGATGCGTTATGGGGGTTCGCCGGCACGCTGGCCGGCCGGCTCCAGGGGCTGCGCGCCAGCCTGGCGCTGCGCCAGGTTCGCTCCGCACGCGAGCGCGTGCTGCAGGCACTGCAGCTGCGCTGCGACAAGGACGGAGTCTGGCGAATGGAAGGGACGCTCAAGCAGTTCGCCGAAGAGGTCGGCCTCACGCACGAAGCGCTGTACCGCGCGCTGGCCGCGCTCGAGCGCAGCGGGGAGATCGAACGGCGGCGCGACGGCATCGCGCTGGCCCGGCACGGCCGGACCGCGCGGCCCTGAGGTGCGGGATTACAGGAACCGGTCCAGCATCTTCCGGCTCGCCTTGTCCAGCCCATCGACGCTGCGGATCAGGTATTGCACCCCATGGCTGTCGGCGATCAACAGCGTGGCCTGCGCGATGCGCCGGATGTCTTCCTCGCCCTTGAGCACGAAGCGGGTCACCCCGCGGTCGGTCTCCACTTCCCAGGTGCTGGGCACGGCGAAGGTCGACACGTGGCGGATGCGCCTGATTTCCGGGAGGAATTCCCGGTTCTTCAATTCCTCTTCCAGCAGCGCGCGTTCCGCCGCCGGCAGCGCCGCCAGGCTGTCGAGCCAGGCCAGCTCGTGCCCGTCGACGTCGACGATCGCGATACCCTCGTCGGGTGCCGCGATCGGGAAGGCGCGCACCGGCACCACGCCTTCATGGCTGCCCTGCGCATCGGAAAACACCAGCTTGCCGAAGGCGTTGCGGGTCAGTGTGAATTTGTTCATGCCGCGCTCTCCTCGGCTTCGACCAGCGCCTCGTTTTCTTCTTTCCGCAGCTGCGCCTGATAGAGGCGGAAGTAATGCCCGCCGCGCGCCAGCAGTTCTTCATGCTTGCCGACTTCGACGATCTGGCCCTTGTCCAGCACCACCAGGCGGTCGGCCTGGCGCAGCGTCGACAGCCGGTGCGCAATCGCAATCGTGGTGCGGCCGCGGACCAGGTTGTCGAGCGCCTTCTGGATTTCCTTCTCGGTGGTGGTATCCACCGACGAGGTCGCCTCGTCCAGGATCAGCAGCTGCGGGTCGATCAGCAGCGCGCGCGCGATCGAGATGCGCTGCCGTTCGCCGCCGGACAGCGTCTGGCCGCGTTCGCCGACCATAGAGTCGTAGCCGTGCGGCAGGCGCAGGATGAATTCATGCGCATTGGCCGCGCGCGCGGCGGCGATGATTTCCTCGCGCGTCGCATCCGGCTTGCCGTACGCGATGTTGTCGGCGATCGTGCCGAAGAATAGGAAGGGTTCCTGCAGCACCAGCCCGATGTGGCGGCGGTAGTCGGCGATCGCCAGCGAGCGGATATCGACGCCGTCGACCAGGATCGCGCCTTCGGATACGTCGTAGAAGCGGCAGATCAGGTTGACCAGGGTGCTCTTGCCGGAACCGCTGTGGCCGACCAGGCCAATCATCTCGCCCGGCTGGATGGCCAGGTCGACGCCGCGCAGCACCGCCCGGTTGCCGTAGCGGAA
>NZ_DASPLS010000017.1:0-34663 GCF_035627455.1 Noviherbaspirillum sp. | reverse complement strand
CTGGCATTGGCCGGCTGCGCGACGGCGACCAAGATCGAATCGGGCGAGCAGAACATCGGCGAGCGCCTGCGCTTGACCCTGGAAGGCTCATGGAACCAGATCAGCGCGCCGGGCATGAACGGTCCGAATTGCCAGACCTGGACCATGGAAGGCTTGCCGGTCGATCAGCTGCTGATTTATTCGGGGCTCAAGAACGATGAACCGATTCACGCGGGCTCGAATGCGGGCGGCAACAAGAAGGTCTTCAAGTTCCGGTCGGACATGCAGCCTGACCAGATCGTCGCCCTGTTCGAAGGCATGCTGACGCGCGACGGCTCGTCCTTCCGGCTGGTGAAACTCGAACCCGCTTCATTCGGCGGCGGCAAAGGCTTCCGCTTCGAGTACAGCCTGGTGCGCAAGGCCGACAACGTGGAACTGTCGGGAACCGCGACCGCCGTCGTGAACAAGGGCGAACTGTTTGCGATCCTGTACCAGGCGCCGAAGCTGGTGTTCTATCCGCGCCACCAGCAGCGCGTCGCGCGCATCATGCAGAGCGCGCGGCTGCACGGCGCATAATCTGCAGCGCGGGCGGCAGGATGCCCGCTGCCCGCGCTGAGGTCCCCGCGCCGCGTTGGGCACGGGACCGTGGCCGGCCGTTCGCCGGCCAACCGGCACTGCCCGGGATTCCGCCTCAGACCCCGCCCATGCACAGGTACTTGATTTCGAGGTACTCGTCGATCCCGTACTTCGAGCCCTCGCGTCCGAGGCCGGACTGCTTGACGCCGCCGAACGGGCCGACTTCGTTCGAGATGATGCCGGTGTTGATGCCGACCATGCCGTATTCCAGCTTTTCCGCCACCCGCCACACGCGGCCGACATCGCGCGAGTAAAAGTAGCTGGCCAGGCCGAACACCGTGTTGTTGGCGGCGGCGACCGCTTCGTCCTCGGTCCGGAACGTGGTGACCGCGGCGACCGGGCCGAAGGTTTCCTCGTTCATCACCAGCATGTCGGCGGTCACGTTCGCCAAGACCGTGGGCTCGTAGAAGCGGCCGCCGAGCGCATGCGCCTTGCCGCCGGCAAGCAGCTTCGCGCCCTTGGCGGTGGCGTCGGCCACATGCTCCTCGACCTTGGCGACCGCCTGGTCGTCGATCAGCGGGCCCTGCATCACGCCGGATTCGAAACCGTTGCCGACCTTGATCTTCGCCGCGCCGGCGGCGAGCTTTTCGACGAAGGCGTCATGGATGGATTCATGCACATAGATGCGGTTGGTGCAGACGCAGGTCTGGCCGGCGTTGCGGTACTTGGAGGCGAGCGCGCCTTCCACCGCCGCGTCGAGGTCGGCATCCTCGAACACGATGAAGGGCGCATGGCCGCCGAGTTCGAGGCCGATCTTCTTGATCGTCGGCGCGCACTGCTGCATCAGGATGCGTCCGACCGGCGTCGAACCGGTGAAGGACAGGTGGCGCACGACGGTACTTTCGCACAAGACCTTGCCGACTTCGATCGAGCGCTCCGAGTCGGCGGTGACGATATTGATCACCCCCGGCGGCATGCCGGCGCGGTGCGCGAGTTCGGCCATTGCCAGCGCCGACAGCGGCGTTTGCTCCGCCGGCTTGATCACGATGGTGCAGCCGGCGGCGATCGCCGGCGCGACCTTGCGCGTGATCATCGCAATCGGGAAATTCCAGGGCGTGATCGCGGCGCACACGCCGACCGGCTGCTTCAGCACCAGCATGCGCTTGTCGGTCCAGGTCGACGCCAGCACGTCGCCCGACACGCGTTTGGCTTCCTCGGCGAACCACTCGATGAAGCTGGCGCCGTACATCACTTCGCCCTTGGCTTCCGGCACCGGCTTGCCTTGCTCGGCGGTCATCAGCACCGCCAGGTCGTCCGCATGCTGCAGCAGCAGCTCGTACCACTTGCGCATGATGCCGGCGCGTTCCTTCGCGGTCTTGGCGGACCAGAGCGGGAAGGCGGCGCTGGCGGCATCGATCGCCTTGCGGGTGTCTTCCGCCCCGAGGTTCGGCACCGCAGTGATGGTGGTGCCGTCGGCGGGGTTGGTCACGGGGAAGCTGGCGTTGCCTTCAACCCAGGCGCCGTTCAGGTACGCCTGGCTGCGCAGCAGCGCGGCGTCTTTCAGCGGGGGAATACCTCTGGCGGGATGCGACATGATGGACTCCTCGTTCTCGTGCGAAGTGGGAAAACATCAAGAATAGCGCAAAGCCGCTGTTATTGCCGCTGCACCGCCCGCACGAAATCCGGCAGCCGGCGTCCCTGCTGGTCGGGGTAGGCATCGGCCTCGGTCAGCTCGCCGACCCGGTCAAGCCGGAACGAACGGAAGTCACCGCGCAGCTCGCACCATGCCGCGACCAGCCAGGTGCCGCCCCAGAAATACAGTGCGAGCGGCCAGATCATGCGACGCGTCACGCGTTGCTGGGCATCGGCATAGCCGAGATCAAGCCGGCGCCTGCGGTTGATCGCCTGGCGCACCGCTTCCAGCCGCTCGCCATGCAAGGGATCGGCCTGGAAGGCGGGCGCGAACAGCGGCGTCGCCTCGACGAAGTCGCGCTTGTCGCGCGGCAGCGCCAGCGTCACCTTGGCCAGCGCGGCGGCGCCGGACGCGGCGAGCTGCGGTCCGCCCCAGGCCTGCACCATGCGGATACCCGCCACCAGCGCTTCGATTTCATCCGGAGAAAACATGAGCGGTTGCAAGTCGTAGCCGGGCTTGATCCGGTAGCCGATGCCCGCCTCGCCGTCGACCGGCACGCCGGACAGCGACAGCGTGCGGATGTCGCGGTAGATGGTACGTTCGGAAACTGAAAGCCAGTCGGCCAGCTGCTTCGCGGTGGTCAGGCGGCGGCCGCGCAGGTATTGCGCGATCTGGAACAGGCGGTCGGCGCGCTGCATCAGCCCCGTCCTCCGCGCGCTTCCAGTTCCAGCAGCAGGCGCAGCCGGTCGTCGCGCGCCACCTCGCGCCAGTCGCGGTTCGTCAGCGCGCCTTCCAGCGCCCACAGCAGGTTGAGGCTTGCCGGCTGCCCCGCCTGCCGCAATGCAAGGTAAGCGCCGACCGCACCGCGCGCCGCGAGGTCGGCGCGGGAATGCACGCCGATCGCGGCGAGCATTCCCGCTGACTTCGGGCCGAGGCCCGGCAGGTCGGTAATGGGCGGGTTGGTCATCGTCCGATTGTGGCAAACGCCGGCTACGGCGTCTAGGCCATCGTATGCAAGCCCAGGCGGTTGCCTTCGGTATCGATGAAGTGGGCGATGTAGCCGAGGTTGTCGGGCAGTTCGGTCTTGCCCAGCACCACCCGGCCACCAGCCGGTTCGATGCGCGCCAGCACCTTGTCGATCGACACCCCGCCATTCAGGTAGATGACGGTACCGTCCGGCCCCGGCGCGTACGGTTCGCCCTGGATTACGCAGCCCACGCCTTCGCCGGAGGGCGATGTGAAGATGCCCATCGGGAAGCTGCCGAACCTGTCGGATTTCAGCTCGCAGTCGAACACCGATTCGTAGAAGCGGGAAGCGCGTCCGAAGTCGGTGGAAGGAATTTCAAACCAGTCGATGTGTTGCATGATGTTCTCCTGTTGTCTGCCTCATGGCAGGACACATCATGCGCGAGGGCTCCTGACAGCAGTGTGTCAGGAGCCTTGCGGCTCTGTTTTACAAGCTACTGCGCGACCCGGCCCGCTCGCTGCGCCTGTCAGACAGCGCGCCTACTCCGCTTTCGGCAGCGCGCCTTCGCGGCGGTTGAATCCCGCCACCATGTCGAAGCGGAACAGCCGGCATTCGAGCGCGCCGTTGAAGAACGGCGTCTTGCGCGATTCCTTCAGGCGCAGCATCTTCGGCAGACCGAGGTCGGCGGTGAACAGGAAAACCTGCCAGCCGGCAAAGCGCTGCTTGAGCGTCGCGCTGAAGGCGCTGTAAAAGGAGGCCGCCATTTCGTCCGGCTCCTGCGAGCGGTCGCCGCGCACGCCGATGCGCTCGCCGTAGGGCGGGTTGGTCAGGATCATGCCGGGCGCCTCGCTCGGCGGCTTCACTTCCTGCGCCTCGATCTGCTTCAGCGGCACATCGAACTGGATGCCGGCCTTGCGCAGGTTGTTGCGGGTCATGACGATCATGTCGCCGGAAATGTCGCTGCCGAACAGGGTCGGCGCGGTGGGCAGGGGTGCGGGTTTGAAACTGCCCTTGATCGCCAGCCATTCATCGCTGTTGAACCCGAGGAATTTCTCGAACGCGAAGCTGCGGCGGGCGCCGGGCGGGATGCCGGCCAGGATCTGCGCCGCTTCGATCAGGATGGTGCCCGAGCCGCACATCGGGTCGAACAGCACGGTGCCCGGCTTCCAGCCGGCGGTCCGCAGCAGGCCGGCGGCAAGGTTTTCGCGCAGCGGCGCATCGCCGGTTTCCTCGCGCCAGCCGCGCTTGAACAGCGCTTCGCCCGAGGTGTCGAGATAGACGGTATAGGTATGCGCATCGAGGAAGCCGGTGATGCGCATGTCGGGCGTGCGGGTGTTGACCGAGGGCCGCTTGCCGTACAGGTCGCGGAAGCGGTCGCATACCGCGTCCTTGATCTTCAGCGTGGTGAATTCCAGGCTTTTCAGCGGCGACTTGATCGCGGTGAGGTCGACCCGGATCGTGTGGTCGACGTCGAACCATTCCTCCCAGGCCTGCGCCAGCGTCAGGTCGTAGATGTCGTTCTCGTTGACGTACTTGCCGTTCGCGATGCGCAGCAGCACGCGCGACGCGATGCGGGAATGCAGGTTGAGGCGGTAGCTGTCGGACAGCGAACCCGAGCAGTGCACGCCGCCCGGCACCTGGTTGTGCACCTTCAGGGTGCTGCTGTGCTGCGCGATCTCGCCGATTTCTTCGGCGAGCGCGGCTTCCAGGCCGCGCGGGCAGGGACAGAAAAATGAATGCGACATGGGGAACCCTTTATCCGTAATAAATTCTTTTCACTCTTTCGTTGCCGACCGATTGGCAAAGAACGGTAGGGTGGGTAGAGCGAAGCGAAACCCACCGCAATGGCACATCTGATGAACACGGTGGGTTTCGCTGCGCTCTGCCTCGGCGGCCCCGCCCACCCTGCAATCCACTATTTCGCGAAAGCACGCTCCAGGAAGTCCAGCCGGTCCTGGCCCCAGTAGCCTTCGCCTTCGTACACGTACCATGGCGCGCCGAACACGTTGGCCGCGATCGCTTCGTCGGTATACCTGTCGTATTCGGCCTGCACGCTCGTGGTCTCCGACGATTTCAGCAGCGCGCGGCCGTCGAAGCCGGCCTCGCTGCCGATCGCGGCGAGCGTGTCGGGATCGCCGGCATTCCTTTCCTCGGCCCATACCGCCCGCATCACGCGGCCGGCAATATCCAGCGCCGCATCGGTGCCATGCGCGAAGCGGGCCGCAATGATCAGCTTCGCCGACGGATCGCCCGGCACCGGGAAATACTTCGGCTGCAGGTTCAGCGGCATGTTCAGGTGCGCGCTCCAGCGCTTGAGCTCGACCAGCCGGTAAGCCTGGCGCTGCGGCGCGCGCTTTGCCAGCGGCAGCCCGCCGGAGACGCTGAATACCTTGCCGATGTCGCTGGGTTTGACGTTCACCTGCACGCCGTGTTTTTTCGCCAGCGCGACGAAGCGCTCGTGCCCAAGGTAGGTCCAGGGCGATTGCGGCGCGAAGTAGTAGTCGCAGACCTTGGTCATCGCAGCCTCCATCACGGATCAGAACGGTTTGAGGACGACGAGCACGACGGCGCCCAGCAGCCCGAGCGTCGGCGCTTCGTTGAACCAGCGGTACCACTTGTGGCTGTGCGTATTCTTGCCGTTTTCGAACTTGCGCAGCAGCACGCCGCAACCGTGGTGGTAGAACACCAGGAGCACGACGATCGCGAGCTTCGCATGCATCCAGCCGTTGCCCGGTCCCTTGCCGACGCCGAAGCCGAGCCACAGCCACAGGCCGAGCGCCAGGGCCGGCACCGCGAGGATTGTCATGAAGCGGTACAGCTTGCGCGACATCGCCAGCAGCCGCGCGGTGGCGTTCCTGTCGGTTTCCATCGCAAGGTTCACATAGATGCGCGGCAGATAGAACAGGCCGGCGAACCAGGAAGCGACGAAGAAGATGTGCAGCGACTTTACCCAGAGATAGAGCATACGTTCCGTCCGTTGTTGTTATTCCCGCACTTCGCCGTGGCCGAACACCACGTACTTCAGCGAGGTCAGGCCTTCCAGGCCGACCGGGCCGCGCGCATGCAGCTTGTCGTTCGAAATGCCGATCTCGGCGCCCAGGCCGTATTCGAAGCCGTCGGCGAAGCGCGTCGATGCATTCACCATCACCGACGCGGAGTCGACTTCGCGCAAGAAGCGCATTGCCCGGCTGTAGTCCTCGGTGACGATCGCGTCGGTGTGCTGCGAAGACCAGGTGTTGATATGCTCGATCGCTTCGTCCACGCCGCCGACGATCTTCACCGCGAGGATGGCGGCGAGGTACTCGGTGCGCCAGTCTTCCTCGGTGGCATCGGCCAGGCGCGGATAACCGGCGAGCAGGGCGCGCGCTTCGCCGTCGGCGCGCAGTTCGACGTCCTTCGTGCCGTACAGTTCCGCCAGCTTCGGCAGCACCAGCGGCGCGATCGCGCGCGCGACCAGCAGGGTTTCCATCGTGTTGCAGGTGCCGTAGCGGTGGCACTTCGCATTGAAGCAGATTTTCAGCGCCTTCTCGATGTCCGCGCGGTCGTCGATATAGACGTGGCAGATGCCGTCGAGGTGCTTGATCATTGGCACCTTGGATTCCTTCATCAGCCGCTCGATCAGGCCCTTGCCGCCGCGCGGCACGATCACGTCGACATACTGCGGCATGGTGATCAGTTCGCCGACCGCGGCGCGGTCGGTGGTCTCGACGACCTGCACCGCGTCATCCGGCAGGCCGGCGCCGACCAGGCCTTCCTTGACCAGCTTCGCCAGCGCCTGGTTGCAATGGATCGCTTCCGAGCCGCCGCGCAGGATGGTCGCATTGCCGCTCTTGATGCACAGGCCGGCGGCGTCCACCGTGACGTTCGGCCGGGCTTCGTAGATGATGCCGATCACGCCCAGCGGCACGCGCATCTGGCCGACCTGGATGCCGGTCGGGCGGTATTTCATGTTGGAGATTTCGCCGATCGGGTCGGGCAGCGCGGCGATCTGTTCCAGGCCTTCGGCCATCGTCGCGATCGCCTTGTCCGACAGCGTCAGGCGATCGATCATCGCGGCGGCCAGACCGTTCTCGCGCGCCGCGTCCAGGTCGCGGCGGTTGGCGGCGCGCAGCGCATCCGCGTCGCGCCGGATGGCGGCGGCGATCAGCGACAGCGCGCGGTTCTTCGCGGCGGTATCGGCCTTGGCCATTGCGCGCGACGCCTTGCGGGCGCGCCGGCCGAGGTCGTTCATGTAGTGCTTGATGTCCATGTCGTGACTCTGGTTCGATATTGCAAATTTCCCGTCCCGGTAGAGCGCGCTCTGCGCACCGCGGCGAAGGTTGGTGCGCGCAGCGCACCCTGCGTCACGGCGGTCTCTAACCGCGCGCGACTTTCAGCCCCAGCTGCAGCAGCGCATCCCACGCATCGCCGGCGTATGCCTTGGCCCTTAATCCCTTGACCATCTTATCGATTTGCGCCGCTTCCTGCAGCGCCGCTTCCAGCGTGGAAAGCTTCAGGCGCCGCAGCGCCGGCTCCATCAGCTTCTCGCGCGGTCCCCAGATGCGGTATTCCTTGAGCAGCATGCCGACCGACTTTCCCTGGGCGGCGCCGGCCTTGACCTTGAGCAAGGTACGGATTTCTTCCGCCATCGCCCACAGCACCAGCGGCAGCGCCTCGCCTTCGCCTTTCAGGCCTTCGATCATGCGCACCAGCCGCGCCGCATCGCCGGCCAGCATCGCTTCATTCAGCTTGAACACGTCGTAGCGCGCCACATTGAGCACCGCATCCTGTACCTGTTCGAAGCTCAGCTTGCCTTCGGGATAGAGCAACCCCAGCTTTTGGATTTCCTGGTGCGCGGCGAGCAGGTTGCCCTCCACCCGGTCGGCGATGAAATCGATGCTTTGCCGGTCCGCGCTTTGTTTCTGCGCGGCGAGCCTGGCGCCGATCCAGCCGGGCAGCTGGGTGCGTTCGACCAGCGGAATGTCGATGTACACCGCCGCCTGCTGCAGCGCCGCCACCCATGCGCTTTTCTGGGTCTGCCAGTCGAGCTTGGGCAGCGTGATCAGCGTGACGTTGTCCGGATTGAGCGCGCCCGCGTATTCCTGCAGCGCCTGCCCGCCGTCCTTGCCCGGCTTGCCGGTCGGGATGCGCAGCTCGATCAGCTTGCGGTCGCCGAACAGCGACTGCGACTGGTTGGCCGCCAGCAGCTCGCCCCATTTGAAGCTGCGCTCCACCACCAGCACCTCGCGCTCGGTCAGGCCTTGTGCGCGCGCCGCGCGGCGGATGCGGTCGGCAGCTTCGAGCGCCAGCAGGTGTTCATCGCTGGTGATCACGTACAGCGGCGCGAGATTCTTCGCCAGGTGCGCGTCGAGGGCGTCGAGCCGCAGCTGCATGATGTTTTTCCTCAGGCCGTCTTCAGTGCCGACAGGCGGCGCAGGATCTGCTGCACCAGGTCGGACTGCATGTCGCGGTAGAGCATTTCCTCTTCTTTTTCCTTCGCGATCACCTGCGATTCATTGAAGCTGATGTCCCGCTTCAGCACGATCTCGGTCGGCGCCAGCAGTTCGCGCTCCTTGTTGTCCTTGACCCGGAAGCGCAGCCGGTAAAACAGCGAATACTCGCGGATGCGGCCCTGGGTGTTGAGCGTGAGCGCGGACTTTTCCTTCGCCTCGTTGAGCACTTCGATGATCGCATCGGCTTCCTTCGGATCGGTGACCACGCTGCTGTCGCCGCTGGCGCGGATGTAGCGCCGCAGCTCGATGCCGAGCGGCGAGGTCTCCGCCACGCCGATGTAGATGGTCTTGAACGGCAGGCCGGCGGAGCCGTTGGCGCCGCGCAGCTGGAAGCCGCAGGCGGACAGCGCGAGGGCTGCGGTCAGGGCGAGGGCGGCGCGGCGTTTCATCGGCATCTCCGGTCAGGCAACGATGTTGACCAGCTTGCCGGGCACGATGATGACCTTCTTCGGCGCGCCTTCGACAAACTTCTTCACGTTCTCGTTGGCCAGCGCCGCGGCTTCGATCGCCGCCTTGTCGGCATCCTTGGATACCTTCACGCTGCCGCGCAGCTTGCCGTTGACCTGCACTACGAGCTCGATTTCCGCCTGCTCCAGCGCCGCCGGGTCGACCTGCGGCCAGGGCGCGTCGAGGATGTCGCCGAACGCGACATGGAAGCCGAGTTCCTGCCACAGCACATGAGTGATGTGCGGCGCGACCGGATACAGCACGCGCAGGAACACCGACAGGCTTTCCGCGACGACCGCGTTGGTCTGCGCCGATTCGTCCAGCTTCGCGCCTTCCAGCGTGTTGAGCATCTTCATGCACGCCGACACCACCGTGTTGTACTGCAGGCGGCGGAAGTCGTGGTCGGCCTGCTGCAGGATCTTGTGCACTTCGCGGCGCAGCGCCTTGTGCGTCTCCGGCAGCGCGCCGAAATCGACTTCCTGCGATGCCTTCACCCGGCCGGCCTGCGCATGCGCATAGGACCAGACGCGGCGCAGGAAGCGGTTAGCGCCTTCCACGCCGGCGTCGTTCCATTCCAGCGTCTGTTCCGGCGGCGACGCGAACATCACGAACAGGCGCGCGGTGTCGGCGCCGTACTGGTCGATCAGGTCCTGCGGATCGACGCCGTTGTTCTTCGACTTCGACATCGTGCCCACGCCGTCGTAGGAGATGGCCGAACCGTCGCTCTTCAGTTTCGCGCCGGTGATGCGGCCGCTGTCGTCGTAGACGTTCTCGACTTCATGCGGCCAGAAGTATTCGATCGCGCCCTGCGGCGTGCGGCGCGAGTAGATGTGGTTGAGCACCATGCCCTGCGTGAGCAGGTTGGTGAACGGCTCATCCACCTTGACCAGCCCGAGGTCGCGCATCACCTTGGTCCAGAAGCGCGCATACAGCAGGTGCAGGATCGCGTGCTCGATGCCGCCGATGTACTGGTCCATCGGCATCCAGTAGTTGGCGCCGTCGGCGACCATCTTCTCGTCATTCTTCGGATCGCAGTAGCGCATGAAGTACCACGAGGAATCGACGAAGGTATCCATGGTGTCGGTCTCGCGTCGCGCCGGCTTGCCGCACTGCGGGCAGTCGCAGCGCAGGAAGTCCTCGCGCTTGTTCAGCGGGTTGCCCGAGCCGTCCGGCACGCAGTCCTGCGGCAGCACCACCGGCAGGTCCTGCTCCGGCACCGGCACCGGGCCGCAGGAGTCGCAATGGATGATCGGGATCGGCGTGCCCCAGTAGCGCTGGCGCGAAATGCCCCAGTCGCGCAGGCGCCAGGTGGTCTTCTTCTCGCCGTCGCCCTTCACCGCCAGGTCGGCCGCGATCCTGTCGACCGCCGCCTTGTACCCCAGCCCGTCATACGCGCCGGAATTGACCGTCACGCCGCGCTGCTTGTCGGCATACCATTCCTGCCAGGCATCGGTGGAATAGGTCTCGCCTTCGACTGCGATCACCTGCTTGATCGGCAGGCTGTATTTCTTCGCGAACGCGAAGTCGCGCTCGTCGTGCGCCGGCACGCCCATCACCGCGCCGTCGCCGTAGCTCATCAGCACGTAGTTGCCGACCCAGACTTCGACCTTTTCACCGGTCAGCGGATGGCTGACGAACAAGCCGGTGGGCAGGCCTTCCTTTTCCTTCAGCGCGAGTTCGGCTTCGGTGGTGCCGCCGCGCTTGCATTCCTCGATGAAGGCTGCCAGCTTCCCGTTCGTGGCCGCGGCGTGCGAGGCCAGCGGATGCTCGGGCGCCACCGCGCAGAAGGTCACGCCCATGATGGTGTCGGCGCGGGTGGTGAACACGAACAGCTTGCCATCCTGGATCAGCTTGCCTTCGGCGTCGTGGATCTCGTGCGGGAAGGCGAAGCGCACGCCTTCGCTCTTGCCGATCCAGTTTTCCTGCATGATGCGCACCCGCTCCGGCCAGCCGGGCAGCTTGTTGACCACATGGTCGAGCAGTTCCTCGGCGTAGTCGGTGATCTTCAGGTAGTAGCCGGGGATCTCGCGCTTTTCGACCAGCGCGCCGGTGCGCCAGCCGCGGCCGTCGATCACCTGCTCGTTGGCCAGCACCGTCTGGTCGACCGGATCCCAGTTGACCACCTGCGTCTTGCGGTAGGCGATGCCCTTTTCCAGCATCTTCAGGAACAGCCACTGGTTCCATTTGTAATAGCTCGGATCGCAGGTCGCCACTTCGCGCGACCAGTCGATCGCCAGACCCATCGCCTGCATCTGCTTCTTCATGTAGGCGATGTTGTCGTAGGTCCACTTTGCCGGCGGCACGCCGTTTTTCAGCGCCGCGTTCTCCGCGGGCAGGCCGAACGCGTCCCAGCCCATCGGCATCAGCACGTTGTGCCCGTTCATGCGCAGGAAGCGCGTGAGCATGTCGTTGATGGTGTAGTTGCGCACATGGCCCATGTGCAGCTTGCCGGACGGGTAGGGCAGCATGGAGCAGGCGTAGAACTTTTTCTTTTCCTTGCCGTTCCTGTCTTTTGCGTGTTCGACGGTCTTGTACGCGTCGATGGCATGCCAGTGGTCGTGCGCCGCTTTTTCGACGTCTCCGGGGAGATATTTTTCTTGCATGACGGATGATGCTGGAAGTGGATGTAAACCGGCCATTATACCGGTTCAACACGCGCTATTGCGGCGCAGCGACAGCGGATCCTTGCCGAAAACTCAACGCAAGACGAGGTCGAGCACAGGTTTTTCGCCGTTTTCGGCGCAGCGCTCGTTCACTTCCTCGGCGCAGGCGCGCAGCGCTTCGAGGATTTCCGGCGCCGCCCGGCGCAGTTCGCCGGCATGCGCCAGCTCGATTCGCAGCACCTCGTCCGGGCCGAGCGCAAAGCGGGTCATGCCGTCATCGTCGCGCAGGCCGGACAGGCAGTCGATCCAGGCGTCCATGTTGCCGCCGTAGAAACCGGGGAATCCGAACGCCGTCCTGCATTCGGCGTGGAAGGCGTGCCAGTCGCCGAGGCGGCGGCCGTCGAGGGTGACCGTGGGCATGCTACTTGTCCTTGACGTCGGTGACGAAGCCGAGCCTGGTCATGCCGTTGTTCTGCGCGGCGGCCATGACCTGGGCGATGATTTCATAGCGCGTGGCCTTGTCCGCGCGCAGTTGCAGTTCCGGCTGCGGATTCTTCTGTGCCTGCTGCGCCAGGCGCGGACCGAGGTCCTTCTGGTCGACCGGGTCGTTGTTCCAGAAGATCCGGCCGTCGCCGTCGATCGACAGCGTGATCGTCTCCGGCTTCTGCGGCGCCGCCGCCGACGGTGCGTCAGGCAGGTCGAGCTTGATCGCGTGGGTAAACAGCGGCGCGGTAATGATGAAGATAACCAGTAGTACCAGCATAACGTCGACCATCGGTGTGACGTTAATGTCCGACATCGGCGCCTGCTGCTTGTTGTCGTTGAATCCGCCGAAAGCCATGTTATTTCCCCACGCGAGAGCCGGTGGTGAGGAAGGCGTGCAGGTCGTGCGCGAACGCGTCCAGCTCCGCCAGCGTGACGCGGTTGACCCGGGTAAACGCGTTATAGGCGAGCACCGCCGGAATCGCGACGACCAGGCCGAGCGCCGTCATGATCAGCGCCTCTCCGACCGGGCCGGCCACCTTGTCGATCTGCACCGTGCCGGCGGACGAGACCGCGACCAGCGCATGATAGATGCCCCAGACGGTGCCGAACAGGCCGACGAAGGGCGCGGTCGAGCCGACCGAGGCAAGCAGCGTGAGGCCGTTTTCCAGCCGCGCGGAAACGCGGTTGATCTCCCGGCGCAGGGTGCGCGTGATCAGCTCGCCCGGGTCGATGCTGGCGTTGAGCGAGCCGGCCTGCGCGGTGACGTTCGCGGCCTCCGCGCCTTGCGCCGCAAGCGGTGCGAATACGTTTTCACTGTCGGCATCGCGCACGACCGCGATCGCGTCGTTGAGCGTCGGCGCCTTCCAGAATCCATCAAGGGCGCCGGCGCTGCGGCGGATGCGCCAGGAACTCCAGGCCTTGGAAAAGATGTAGTACCAGCTGGCTACCGACATCAAAAGCAGCAGGTAGGCCACGGCATGCGTGACGGCATCCCCTTGAGCCCAGTAATGTGCAAAGCCGAGTGTTTGATTCATGGCGGTGAATGCTTTCTTCCTAGTTCGTCAACCTGAATGCGACGGGGAGTTCGATCGTTGCCGGCACGGGAGCGCCGTTGGCGGTGGCGGGCCGGAACGCGAGCGACTTCGCCATCGCGACGGCGGCCTTGTCCAGTACCGGATTGCCGCTCGCTTCCTTCAATTCTACATTCTCGGCGCGGCCGTCTTTCGATATGCCGACTTTCAGCACCACGCGCCCCTCGTCGCCCAGCTTCCGCGATACGCTTGGATACCATTTTTCGGTCTGGGTGGCGAGATAGGATGGATCGACATAGGCGTCCGACCTGGAAGCCGGCGGCGCAGCCGGCGCGGCGGCCCGCGGAGCTTGCGCCGGCGCCGCGGCCTGCGGCGGGAACGGCACTGGAGCCGGTGTCAGGGCGGCGGCGGGAGGTGCGGGTGCGGGGACAGGCGCCGCCTCCGGCGCCGGCGTTCTTGCTGCCGGCCGCGGGGACGGTGCAGCCGCTTGCGCTTCGGGCCGGGCGCTGGGCTGCGGCCGGGCAGCCGGCGGCGGCGCTGCCGGCTGCGGCACCGGCAGCACGGCGGGCGCCGGCGGCGGCTGCTTCAGCAAGTCGACCTTCAGCGGCTCCGGCGGCACCGGCGGTTCAGGCGCGTCCGGCAGCGCCGCCACCACGGCGGCAATCAGGGCCGCATGCAGCAGCAAGGTCGCGACGGCGGCGATGAGGGGCGGCACGTACTTCATGCAGGGCAGGGAAGTGGCCGGAGCGGACGGTCATTTCAAACCGAGCACATCCTGCATGTCGTACAAGCCGGTCTTCTTGTCGGCGAGGAAGCGGGCGGCGCGCAGGCTGCCCTGCGCATAGCTGAAGCGGCTGGACGACTTGTGGCTGATCTCGATCCGCTCGCCGATGCCGGCGAACAGCACGGTGTGGTCGCCGACGATGTCGCCGCCGCGGATGGTCGCGAAACCGATCGACGACGGGTCGCGTTCGCCGGTCACACCTTCACGCGCATACACCGCGACATCATCCAGCTCGCGGCCGAGCGCCGACGCGATCACCTCGCCCATCTTGAGCGCAGTGCCGGACGGCGCATCGACCTTGTGGCGGTGATGCGCTTCGATGATTTCGATGTCGTAGCCGTGGGAAAAGCTCTTCGCCGCCATTTCCAGCAGCTTCAGAGTGACGTTCACGCCCACGCTCATGTTGGGCGCGAACACCACCGCGGTCTTTTGCGCGGCGGCGGCGATCGCGGCCTTGCCGGCGTCGTCGAAACCGGTGGTTCCGATGATCATCTTCACGCCATGCGCCGCACAGTATTCAAGGTGCTCGAGCGTGCCTTCCGGCCGCGTGAAGTCGATCAGGAATTCGGCGCCCGCGAGTCCTTTTGCAAGGTCGGACTCGATCATCACCCCGGCCGGCTTGCCGAGGAAGGCGGCGGCGTCGCCGCCGATGGCGGGCGAAGCGGCAATATCGAGCGCGCCGGCAAGGACTGCGTCCTCGGCGTTCTGCACGGTTTCGATCAGCATGCGGCCCATGCGGCCGGATGCGCCGGCCACGGCAATTTTCAGTTGGGTCATGAGGTGCTTGTGATTACTTGCCGTTCTGCGTTGCGGAGCCGGCGATATAGTCGAGATATTCCTGTTCGGTGGGCAGCGTGTCGCCCTCGATGTTGACCAGGCGGTTGTCCTTGAAGTGAGCCGTCACGCGGCTGGTGATGACTTCACCCGTGCGTTTTTTCAGGCGGAACACGTAATCCCAGCGGTTGGCGTGGAACATGTCGGTCAGCAACGGCGTGCCGAGCACGAAGCGCACCTGCTCCGGGGTCACCCCTTCGCTGCGCTGCATGCTTTCCTTGAGCTGGGCCACCATTTCGCGGGAAATGAAGTTGCCCTGCTGGATGTCGACCCGGTAGGGTGTCAGGAATCCGAGGAAGCGCTGCACGCCGGTCGGCGCGGTCGTGGTCACGCCGCTCGCGGTGTCGGCCGCCTTGGCGGTGCCGGCGGCTGCCGCTGGCTCGTCGATCAGGGGATTCTTGCTGGCGCAACCCGCAACGCAGGCAAGCACGCAGAGCGCCGCCAGGAAAGCCGGGCGGAAGGTGCTGGAGGGCGACAATCGCATAAAGGGTCTCAATTCGTTGAGCAATCAGGCCAAAACGCTATATGATAAAGCACATAACGTGAATCCGACCAACAACATGCCGTCCAATACTCCTACCGATCTGAAGGCGAGCGGCCTGAAGGCGACGCTGCCGCGGCTAAAGATCCTGGAAATCTTCCAGAACAGCCAGGTACGCCACCTCAGCGCCGAAGACGTCTACAAGATCCTGCTTACCGAAAACATGGATGTCGGACTGGCAACCGTTTACCGCGTGCTCACGCAGTTCGAACAGGCCGGTCTGCTGCACCGGAATCATTTCGAAACCGGCAAGGCGGTGTTCGAACTGAACCAGGGCTCGCACCACGACCACCTGGTTTGTCTCGACTGCGGCAGGGTCGAGGAATTTTTCGACGAAGAAATCGAAAAGCGCCAGCAGCGGGTCGCGAAAGAGCGCGGCTTCGACATCTCGGAGCATGCACTGGCACTCTACGGCCATTGCACCAAAACCGATTGTCCGCATCGTCCCCGGTAATCCCCACTACTAAGTAGAAAGACGTATGAGGCGAAATGCCTTGGCGGTTGTAAAATGACCGCCAGGCATTTTTCTGCCGATTTCCCGGCTCCCCGAGCCGAAGCAATATAAGAATTGAATCCCCTGATGAGCGCCAAGTCCGAAACAAGAAGCTATCCGCGCAAGGTGTTGCGCTCGCGTGCGCGTATCGCGCTGCCCGGCAAGCCGACTATCCATGCCCAGACCGTCGACATCTCGCTCGGCGGCATTTGCGTAATGGTGACCGAGCAACTGCCCGTAGGACAAAGCTGCAACGTCGGCTTCGAAGCGCCGCTCAACGGCAGCATGGTGCGGGTCTTTGCGTCCGCCAAGGTCATCTACAGCATCCTGCGCGGCACCGACGGCTTTCGTACCGGCTTGCAGTTCGTGCAACTCGACGCCGCCAACAACAAGCTGCTCGCCGAAATCATGATCTGAGGCCGGACTGCCGGCGTTGCCTGACTTGCAGCATAAAGACCTGCCGCATTCTGCCGATAAGCCTGGAAACTGCAGGACGGGCAGTTTGGGTCGCTGTGGACCCGCATCGATGCCGTCGCAGGAGGTCGACTTGGATCAGAAAGCTGCCGAGCAGGCAATTGCCTGGGCACGCCGCCTCGCGGCCAGGAACAACGGCGCGCTACCCGAGTGGGGCGCGTACAAGGACCAGGTCAAGGCCTATTTGAACGATCCGTACAACATGCCGTTCAAGATCCCGCAGGATTACCAGTATGCGTATTTCCGGGTGAAGGGCATGAGCCACGCGGACGCGCTCGAACGGATGGGGTTGCAGTCGGGCGGCGGTCACCGCGGCAGGCATGAGCAGCAGCCGAAGCACAAGGATCGCTGGTGGAAATTCTGGTAGCGGCGCCGCGGCAGGCGGCCTGCGCAGGTCAGGCGCGCGCCGCGGTTTTCCGGCGCGCCGCAGGAATCAGGAATGGCTCAGCGCGTTCGACAGCAGCTTGGCGGTGATGTCAACGATCGGAATCACCCTCTCGTAGGCCATGCGCGTCGGGCCGATCACGCCCAGCGTGCCGACCACCTTGCCATTTACTTCATAGGGCGCGGTCACGATGCTCATCGCCTCGACCGGCACCAGCTGCGATTCGCCGCCGATGAAGATCTGCACGCCGGTTGCCTTGCTGGATACGTCCAGCAACTGCATCAGGCCGGTCTTCTGCTCGAACAGGTCGAACAGCTTGCGCAGCGAGGTCATGTTGGAGGCGAGGTCGGTCACGCTCAGCAGGTTGCGTTCGCCGGAAATGACGACGTCTTCCTCGTTTTCCGCCAACGCATCGCTGCCGGCTTCCACCGCGGCCTGCATCAGGCGCGTCATGTCGTCGCGCAGTTGCCGCAGCTCGTTTTGCAGGCGGCCGCGTACCTCGTCAAAGCCCAGGCCCGCGTAGTGCTGGTTGATGTAGTTCGCCGCCTGCACCAGTTGCGAAGGCGTGTAGTCGACGTCGGTCAGCAGCAGGCGGTTCTGCACGTCGCCGCCCGGCGTCACGATCACCAGCAGGATGCGCTTCTCGGACAGCCGCAGGAATTCGACCTGCTGGAACACCGATTCATGCCGCGGCGTCATCACCACGCCCGCAAACTTCGACAGCGAGGACAGCATCTGCGCCGCGTTCGAAATGATCTTCTGCGGCGACGCCTTCTGCAGGCCCGGCTGCAGCCTGGATTCGACCGTGGTTTCGTCAAGCGGCTGCACCGTCAGCAGGGTGTCGACGAACAGGCGGTAGCCGCGCGGCGTCGGAATCCGTCCGGCGGAGGTGTGCGGGCTGCAGACGAAGCCCATTTCCTCCAGGTCGGCCATGATGTTGCGGATGGTCGCGGGCGACAGGTCCAGACCGGAAATTTTGGACAGCGCGCGCGAACCTACCGGTTGGCCGTCGGCAATATACCGTTCGACCAGGGCCTTGAGCAGGGTTTGGGCACGGGAATCGAGTTGCATAGGGTTATTTTAGCGAGCCGGGTCTGCCGGTGCCAGTGCCGGACGTCACTCCACTCTTGACTGTTGTCAGAGCTTTACCGTCCTGCCGTCAAGCCATTGCTCCAGTTCATACAAATTCGAAAAAATCGCCTCCGGTTTCACGTGCGGCGGCAGTTTGCGCGCCGGTTCCAGCTCGGCACGGTTGACCCATACGCTGCGCAAGCCCGCCTTTTGCGCGCCTTCGACGTCGAGCAGCGGATCGTCGCCGACGTACAGGGTTTCGGATGCCGCCACGCCCAGCGCTTCGCATGCCGCGAGGAAAATCTCCGGCGCGGGCTTCGCGTACCCCGTGCGGTAGGCTGCCATCGAAGTGCGGAACAAATGAGCGAGTCCGATCGCATGCAGGTCCGCCACCCCGTTCGACACCGAGCCGAGCGCGACGCGTTCCTGCAGGCGCTGCAACGCAGGCAACACATCCTCGAACAGCGTGACTTCATTGCGCGCTTTCGAAAACACCTCCATTGCGCAGTCCACCAGCGCTGGATCCGCCCCCGCCTCGACGAAGGCTTCGGTCAGCACCGTGCGGCGCAGCACCCGCAAGTCGAGCTGGTAGACCGGGTCGCTTGCCATCAGCTCTTGCCGGCGCGCGCGCATGCCGTCGATGCTCACCCGCCGCGCCACGTCCGGCACGTTGTCGGCCAGCCAGGCGTACATCAGGTTTTCTGCGCGCCGGAGCACCGGCACGATCGGCCACAAGGTATCGTCGAGATCGAAGAGAACAGCCTTGATAAGGGACATATGGGATCTGCCGGGTTGGTTTCAATGCCTGTAACGGCGCGCTAAATTATGGTCTAATCTGCTGCATGTTGCCTTCCAAGCCATTTGCCGGGTCCCTTGCCTTCAAGACAGTTGCCATCATCGGCAAGTACATGGCCGCCGGTATCGAACAGTCATTGTCCGACATTGCCGGATTCCTCGCCAAGTCCGGCTACCGCGTCGTGCTCGAGGCGGAGACCGCGCAAAGCGTGTCCCTTCCCGGCGTGCCGGCGATGACGCCCGCCGAGATCGGGCAGCATGCGGACGTCGCCATCGTCGTCGGCGGCGACGGTACGATGCTCGGCATCGCGCGCCAGCTCGCGCCCTACGACGTGCCGCTGATCGGCATCAACCAGGGCCGGCTCGGCTTCATGACCGACATCCCGCAGGAGGGCATGATCCAGGTGCTGGCCGACATGCTTGGCGGGAAGCTCGACCATGAACAGCGCTCGCTGCTCGAGGGTTCGGTGCTGCGCGACGGCGAACCGATCTTCCATGCGCTCGCGTTCAACGACGTGGTTGTCGCGCGCGGCGCGACAACCGGCATGGCGGAGCTGAAGGTCGAGGTCGATGGCCACTTCATGTACAACCAGCGCTCGGACGGATTGATCATTTCCACGCCGACCGGTTCCACCGCCTATGCCTTGTCGTCCGGCGGCCCCTTGCTCCATCCCAGCCTGTCGGGCATCGTGCTGGTGCCGATCGCGCCGCACGCGCTGTCGAACCGGCCGATCGTGATTCCCGACAGTTGCACCATCATGGTCGAGATCATGGGCGGGCGCGACATCAGCGTCAACTTCGACATGCAGTCGCTGGCCAGCCTGCAGCATCACGACCGCATCTTCATCCGGCGTTCCGCGCACGCCATCACCTTCCTGCATCCGCAAGGATGGAGCTACTACGACACGCTGCGCGAAAAGCTGCACTGGAACGAGTATCCGTCGGTGGCGGGGAAGTTAAAATAACAAGCTGTTTTTGCCATCACGCCAAGTCCTACATGCTTCGCACACTTTCCATTCGCGATTTTGTGATCGTTGATTCGATCGAACTCGAGTTCGCGCCCGGTTTTACGGTCTTCACCGGTGAAACCGGCGCCGGCAAGTCGATCCTGATCGATGCGCTGGCGCTGGCGCTCGGCGGCCGCGGCGACGCCAGCGTGGTACGCGAGGGGGCGGCCAAGACCGACATCACCGCCGAGTTCGGCACGCATGACGAGGCCGACGCCTGGCTGGAGGCGCATGAATTCGCCAATGACGAAGGCTGCGTGCTGCTGCGCCGCGTGATCGACAATGCCGGCCGTTCCAAGGCCTTCATCAACGGGATCACCGCCACTGCCGCGCAATTGCGCGAACTCGGCGAAATGCTGGTCGACATCCATGGCCAGCATGCGCACCAGTCGCTGCTAAAAACCGATGCGCAGCGCCTGCTGCTCGACAGCCAGGCCGGCCTGCTCGAGCAGGCGCGCGCCGTGGCGGCCGCGCATAAGGCGTGGCGCGCGCTGGCGCGGCAACGCGAGGAATTCGAAGCCAATGCGAAAAACGTGCTGCTGGAGCGCGAGCGCCTCGAATGGCAGGTCGGCGAACTGGAAAAGCTCGCGGCCAAGCCGGGCGAGTGGACCGAGATCAGCAACGAGCACAGCCGGCTCGCGCACGCCGCCAGCCTGATCGAGGGTGCGCAGGAGGCGCTGGATGCGATTTCGGAATCCGATGCCAACCCGATGCTGTCGCAGCTTTCCGCGCTGACCCAGAAGCTTGGCAAGCTGGCCGACATCGACGCCGCATTGAAGCCGGTGGTCGACGTGCTCGAACCGGCGCGCATCCAGCTGCAGGAAGCGGTGTATGCGTTGAATGATTATCTCGGGCGGGTCGAGCTCGACCCGGAACGGCTGCGCGAAGTGGAGGCCCGCCTCGACGCGATCCACTCGACCGCGCGCAAGTTCCATGTGGCGCCGGAGAACCTGCCGCAGGAATATGAATCGCTGTCGGCGCAGCTGCGTCAGCTGGCCGACGCCACCGACCTCGATGCGATGCGCGCGCAGGAGGACAAGCTCAAGGCGGCCTACGTGGCCGAGGCGGAAAAACTCTCGAAGGCGCGCGCGAAGGCCGCCAAGGCGCTCGGCGGCGCCGTCACTGCCGCGATGCAGGACCTGAGCATGGCCGGCGGCCGCTTCGAAGTGGCATTGCATCCCTGCGAACCGGCGAGCTACGGCATGGAACAGGTGGAATTCCTGGTCGCCGCGCACGCCGGCACTTCCGCGCGGCCGCTGGCCAAGGTGGCGTCGGGCGGCGAACTGGCGCGCATCTCGCTGGCAATCTCGGTGATTACCTCCACCGCCACCGTCACGCCCACGCTGATCTTCGACGAAGTCGACAGCGGCATCGGCGGCGCCGTGGCCGAAGTGGTGGGGCGCCTGCTCAAGCGCCTCGGCCAGGACCGCCAGGTCTTGTGCGTTACCCACCTGCCGCAGGTTGCAAGCCAGGCGAACCAGCATTACCAGGTCAGCAAGCGCAGCGCCGAAGGGCGCACCTTGTCCCACATCGATGCGCTCGACGCCAAGGCCCGCGTCGAGGAAATCGCCCGCATGCTGGGCGGACTCGAGATCACCGCGACCACGCGCAAGCACGCGCGCGAGCTGCTGGCCTCGTGACCACAGACTTCAAGGATATTCAGACATCATGCGCCCCCATCCGGAACCGCCGCACACCCACGGCACACTGGCCAGAACTGCTGTCGTGCTGGTCAACCTGGGCAGCCCCGACGAGCCCACGCCGTCCGCGGTGCGCCGCTACCTCAAGCAATTTCTGTGGGATCCGCGCATGGTCGAGATCCCGCGGCCGGTGTGGTGGCTTATCCTGCACGGCGCGATCCTGCCGTTCCGTTCGTCCAAGTCGGCCGCCAAGTACGCGTCGGTCTGGACCAACGAAGGTGCGCCGCTGCTGACCCATACGCGCAAGCAGGTGATGCTGCTGCGCGGTGCGCTCGGCGAGCGCGGGCATGAGGTGACCGTCGTCCACGCGATGCGCTATGGCCAGCCGTCGCTGCCGGACGTACTGGACCAGCTCAAGGTCGAAGGCTGCGACCGCATCCTGATCCTGCCCGCCTATCCGCAGTATTCCGCAACGACCACCGCGTCGATCTTCGACGCCGCGTTCAGCCATTACAGCCGGGTGCGCAACGTGCCGGAGTTGCGCCTGGTCAAGCACTATCACGACCATGAAGGCTATATCCAGGCACTCAAGAAAACGGTGCTGGCCCATTGGGACCAGAACGGGCGCCCGGACAAGCTGGTGATGAGTTTTCACGGCGTGCCGAAGCGCACGCTGCTGCTGGGCGATCCCTATCACTGTGAATGCCAGAAGACCGGGCGCCTGCTGGCCGAGGCCCTGCGCCTGTCGCCCGAGCAGTACCTGGTGACCTTCCAGTCGCGCTTCGGCCGGGCCGAGTGGCTGCAGCCGTACACCGCACCGACGCTGGAAAAGCTGGCAAAGGAAGGCACGCGCCGCGTCGACGTGCTATGCCCCGGCTTTACCGGCGACTGCCTTGAAACGCTGGAGGAAATCGCGATGGAAGCCAGGGCGGATTTCCTCAAGGCCGGCGGCAAGGAATTCCACTATATTCCCTGCCTGAACGAGACACCGGACTGGATCGCGGCACTGGCCGAGATCGCCGAGCAGCACCTGGTCGGCTGGCCGACGATGCTCGCGCCGCAGATGCGCGACGATATGCGCCGCGACGCGGACCGCGCACGGGAACACGCGCTACAGCTGGGTGCGAAGAATTAAAATGACGCGCCGGCGTGCCCTCGGGCGTTGCGGCGCGCGCTCAATAGAGCGCAAGCACGTCGGCCTGGCAGATCCAGGCCGTGGCAAGCAGGCTGTAAGCGACTACAGACGCTGAAATCAATGGTAGTTTCATGATGGCACTCCTGCAATCGGACAAGGCTCGATTGCAATGTCTTCAAGGTCATCGTAGTACGCCTGCCGGAAAATAGAAGCCCCGGGAGGGGTAAAGTGTGTAACAAGGCTTTACGCCTTCCGTCACGATGCTGACGGATGGAAATCAGAAAATTCCCCTTGAAAAAGTCCGAGTAACCCTCATTTACAATGGCAATTACAGCTAAGCCATTGATTTTGGGGGACTTTTTGTGATGCACGATCAGGAAAAGATGCAAGACCAGGTGGAACAGGCGATCCCGCAGCCGCAGGATGCGGCTAGCGCGGAGCAGGCTGCACAGCCGAAATCGGTGCCCGGACTGGAAGAGCGTCTGGCCGCCGCCGAAGCCAAGGCATCGGAAATGCAGGATGCCTTCCTGCGGGCGAAGGCCGACACGGAAAACATCCGCCGCCGCGCCCAGGAAGACGTTGCCAAGGCGCATAAATTCGCCATTGAAAACTTTGCCGAAGCGCTGGTGCCGGTCAAGGACAGCCTGGAAATGGCGCTCAAGCTCGACACGCCGTCGGTGGATTCGCTCAAGGAAGGTGTGGAAATGACGCTCAAGCAGCTCAACGCCGCCTTCGAGCGCAACCGCCTGCTGGAAATCAACCCGGTCCCGGGCGAAAAGCTCGACCCGATGAAGCACCAGGCGATCTCGATGGTGCCGGCCGACCAGGAAGCCAATACCATCGTCACCGTACTGCAGAAGGGCTACCTCATCGCCGACCGGCTGTTGCGGCCCGCCCTTGTCACGGTGGCGCAATAAAAATCCAGAAAACGGCGGCAAAGATGCTTGAAAGCGGCACTTTGTTCCACATATACAACACATCGAAGAACTCTCGTTTTTAAAGGAACATCATCATGGGCAAGATCATTGGTATCGACCTGGGCACGACCAACTCCTGCGTCGCGATCATGGAGGGCGGTCAACCCAAGGTTATTGAAAACTCCGAAGGCTCCCGCACCACGCCTTCCGTCGTCGCTTATCAGGAAGACGGCGAAATCCTGGTCGGCGCGCCGGCAAAGCGCCAGGCGGTGACCAACCCGAAGAACACCCTGTATGCAGTCAAGCGCCTGATCGGCCGCAAGTTCCAGGAACAGGAAGTCCAGAAGGACATCAACCTGATGCCTTACCAGATCGTCAAGGCCGAAAACGGCGACGCCTGGGTGCAGGTGCGCGACAAGAAGCTCGCCGCGCAGCAGGTATCCGCTGAAGTCCTGCGCAAGATGAAGAAGACCGCCGAAGACTATCTCGGCGAGGAAGTGACCGAAGCCGTGATCACGGTGCCGGCCTACTTCAACGACGCGCAGCGCCAGGCGACCAAGGATGCCGGCCGCATCGCCGGCCTGGATGTGAAGCGCATCATCAACGAGCCGACCGCGGCCGCGCTCGCGTTCGGCCTGGACAAGAGCGGCAAGGGCGACCGCAAGATCGCCGTGTATGACCTGGGCGGCGGCACCTTCGACATCTCCATCATCGAGATCGCCGACGTCGACGGCGAAATGCAGTTCGAAGTGCTGTCCACCAACGGCGACACCTTTCTCGGCGGCGAAGACTTCGACCAGCGCCTGATCGACTACATCATCGACGAGTTCAAGAAGATCAACGGCCTCGACCTGTCGAAGGACCCGATCGCGCTGCAGCGCATCAAGGCTTCGGCCGAGCGCGCGAAGATCGAGCTGTCGTCCTCGCAGCAGACCGAGATCAACGAGCCGTACATCGCGATGGTCAACGGCGCGCCGGTCCACCTGAACATGAAGATTACCCGCGCCAAGCTGGAATCGCTGGTCGAGGAGCTGATCGAGCGCACCATCGAGCCCTGCCGCATCGCGATCAAGGATGCCGGCGTGAAGGTGTCCGACATCCAGGACGTGATCCTGGTCGGCGGCATGACCCGCATGCCGAAGGTGCAGGAAAAAGTGAAGGAATTCTTTGGCAAGGAGCCGCGCAAGGACGTCAACCCGGACGAGGCCGTGGCCGTCGGCGCCGCGATCCAGGGTTCCGTGCTGTCGGGCGACCGCAAGGACCTGCTGCTGCTGGACGTGACCCCGCTGTCGCTGGGCATCGAAACCCTGGGCGGCGTGATGACCAAGATGATCCAGAAGAACACCACGATCCCGACCAAGTTCAGCCAGGTGTTCTCGACCGCGGACGACAACCAGCCGGCGGTGACCATCAAGGTCTACCAGGGCGAGCGCGAGATGGCGACCGGCAACAAGCTCCTGGGCGAGTTCAACCTCGAAGGCATCCCGCCGGCACCGCGCGGCATTCCGCAGATCGAGGTGACCTTCGACATCGACGCCAACGGCATCCTGCACGTGAGCGCGAAGGACAAGGCTTCCGGCAAGGAAAACAAGATCACCATCAAGGCCAACTCCGGTCTGTCCGAGGAGGAAATCCAGAAGATGGTGAAGGACGCCGAGCTGTATGCGGACGAAGACAAGAAGCTGAAGGAACTGGCCGATGCGCGCAACCAGGGCGACGGGCTGGTACACTCGACCCGCAAGGCCCTGTCCGAGTACGGCGACAAGCTCGACGGCGGCGAAAAGGAAAAGATCGAATCCGCGATCAAGGACCTGGAAGAAGCCCTGAAGGGCAACGACAAGTCCGACATCGACGCCAAGGTCGCCGCGCTGTCGACCGCCGCGCAGAAGCTGGGTGAAAAGATGTATGCCGACGCCCAGGCGCAGCAGGCAGGCGCGGCCGGTGCCGCGGGTGCTGCCGGCGGCGCGGGTGCGGGTGCATCGGAAGCCAAGGCCAAGGAAGAGGACGTCGTCGACGCCGACTTCAAGGAAGTCAAGGACAAGTAATCACCCTTCGTCGCGGCCGCCGCCGCGACGGTCCCGCCGAGCCGATGCGATCGTCCAGATCCTCGACTCGGCGTTTTGCGTTTAGAAACAGGCCGACAACATGGCAAAGCGAGACTATTACGAAGTACTGGGCGTAGCGAAGAACGCTTCCGAGGACGAGATCAAGAAGGCGTATCGCAAGCTTGCGATGAAATACCATCCGGACCGCAATCCGGACAGCAAGGGCGCGGAAGAGAAATTCAAGGAGGCCAAGGAAGCCTACGAGATGCTCTCCGACGCGAGCAAGCGCGAAGCCTACGACCGTTACGGCCATGCCGGCGTCGACCCGAACATGGGCGGCGGCGGCTTCGGCGCGGGTGCCGGCGGCTTCGGCGGCGGGTTTTCGGATGCCTTCGGCGACATCTTCGGCGACATCTTCGGTCATGGCGCGCGTGGCGGCCGTTCCGGCCCTCAGGTGTACCGCGGCGCGGATTTGCGCTACAACCTGGAGGTCACGCTGGAGCAGGCGGCGCATGGCTACGACACCACGATCCGCGTGCCTTCCTGGGATGAGTGCGATACCTGCCACGGTTCCGGCGCCAAGCCGGGCAGCACGCCGACCACCTGCGGCACTTGCGGCGGGCAGGGCCAGGTGCGCATGCAGCAGGGTTTCTTCAGCATCCAGCAGACCTGCCCGAAGTGCCACGGCACCGGCAAGGTCATCCCGAACCCCTGCCCGAGCTGCAGCGGCGCCGGACGCATCAAGCGCAACAAGACGCTGGAAGTGAAGATCCCCGCCGGCATCGACGACGGCATGCGCATCCGCTCGTCCGGCAACGGCGAGCCGGGCATGAATGGCGGTCCGCCGGGCGACCTGTACGTGGAAATCCGCATCAAGCCGCACCCGGTGTTCCAGCGCGAAGGCGACGACCTGCATTGCGAAATTCCGGTGTCGTTTGCCAAGGCAGCGCTCGGCGGCGAGGTGGAAGTGCCTACGCTCAACGGCAAGGCTTCCTTCACGCTGCCCGAAGGCACGCAGTCCGGCAAGACCTTCCGGCTGCGCGGCAAGGGCATCAAGGGGGTGCGCTCCGGTTATGCCGGCGACCTGTTCTGCCACGTCGTGGTCGAAACGCCGGTCAAGCTCACCGAGCGCCAGAAGGAACTGCTGGCCGAATTCGAGCAGTTGACCAATGCTGGCGGCTCCAAGCATAGCCCGCAGAGCAAGTCGTGGAAGGACAAGGTCAAGGAGTTTTTCGAGTAAGTCCTCCGGATTCGTCCGCACCGGCAGAAAGCCGCCGGCCGTCAAGGCCTGCGGCTTTATTTTTTATCAAACTGCTCCGGTTTTAGAGTTGTCGCTCTAGTCTTTCTCTGGATAATGAAACGCCCGTGCTATTGCGATTCATCACTATTACTCTGGAGACAAAAATGAAGCTTGGCATTCGCCTTTCCCGCGCGCTCGGCCTCGTCGGCGTGACCGCAGCATTGTTCCTTGGGGCACCCGCCGGCGCCGCCGAAGTGGCCGGCGTAAAGCTCGACGAGGCTGTACGAATCGCCAACCAGGATCTGAAGCTCAACGGCGCCGGCATCCGCTACAAGGCGATCTTCAAGGTCTATGTTGCAGGCCTGTACCTTCCCGAGAAGAAGTCAACGGTTGCCGATGTGCTCAATGCAACCGGCCCGCGCCGCGTGTCGATCGTGCTGTTGCGGGATATCAGCAACGAGGAACTCGGGCGCGGCTTCATGTCGGGCATCCAGCAAAACCTGGACCGGACGGAAAAATCCAAGATCATCATGCAGTTGCAGAAGTTCGGCGAGATCTTCGCGTCGATCCCCGAAGCGAAGAAGGGCGATGTGCTGACCGTCGACTGGCTGCCCGGCTCCGGCACTGTGATCCAGCTGAACGGCAAGAGGATTTCCGACGTCCTGCCGGATATCGCCTTCTACAATGCGATCCTGAAAATCTGGCTCGGCGACAAGCCGATCGATACCAGGCTCAAGCCGGCGATGCTGGGCGAGAAGCCCGAAGAAATGCCCCGCGGTAACGTTTGATTCCTTCCGGCCGGCGGTTCCCACCGGCCGTCCGTTCCCGCCTTTTAGCGGACGGCAATACTGTCATCTGTATAATGCCGCGGTGCCCTTCGCACCGCCGCATTCGCCACCGCCGTCCACTGCAGCAGCTTCCTGCATGATCGGCGCTGATCATCCGCGATCACTGGCTCAACGTGTCGAGGGCTGAGACCCACTACGACTTCGACTGATCGAGATGACAGAACCCGACAAGAATTCCGTGACGCTGGAACACCTGTTCCGCAATAACCAGGACTGGGCCGCTGCGATGGTTGCGCAGGATCCTGAGTTTTTCCGCAAGCTGGCCGGCCAGCAGTCGCCGGAGTATCTGTGGATAGGCTGCGCCGACAGCCGCGTGCCGGCGAATGAAATCGTCAATCTGCTGCCGGGCGAACTCTTCGTCCACCGCAACATCGCCAACGTCGTCGTCCATACCGACCTGAACTGCCTGTCGGTGCTGCAGTTCGCGATTGAAGTGCTGGGGGTGAAGCATGTGATCGTCTGCGGCCATTATGGCTGCTCCGGCGTGCATGCGGCGCTTGCGCGCCGGCGCGTCGGCCTGGCCGACAACTGGCTGCGTCATGTGCAGGACGTGCACCAGAAGCATGAGCGTTATCTCGGCGATTCGCTGCCACTCGGCGTCAAGCAGGACCGGCTGTGCGAATTGAACGTGCTGGAGCAGGTGGTCAACGTCTGCCAGACGACCATCGTGCAGGACGCGTGGGAGCGCGGGCAGGCGCTCACGATCCACAGCTGGATTTACGGGTTGAAGGACGGCAGGCTGCGCGACCTCGGCCTGACCGTCAGTCACGCGGAAGAGCTGGCGGCAAAGCTGCCGCAGAGCCTGGCGCGTTACGAGGACAAGGGGTAGGCAGGAGGGCAGGCCCGGACGGGCGCGGTCGGTGCTTTGCTCAGCGCAGGTCGTTTCGGCGGGTTCTGCTGCACTCGACTTTGTGCAGCCCCACCCACCCTACAGCCCTTTATTTTTATCTGGACGCGCTACTAGTAGATCATCCAGATGATTTTGATGACTACAGGACCGTAGGGTGGGTAGAGCGCAGCGAAACCCACCGTTTGGGCTACTTCCGCCGAAACGCATGGCGGGTTTCGCTTGCGCTCTACCCACCCTACAACCCTTTATTTTTATCTGGACGCGCTACTAGAAGCAGTGCTCCGCCGCCGGGAACGACTTGTCCTTCACCGCCGCGATATACGCGCGGATCGCGGCTTCGATGCTGGTCTGGCCATCCATGAAGTTCTTCACGAAGCGCGCCTTGCGGCCGGGGAAGACGCCCAGCATGTCATGCATTACCAGCACCTGGCCCGAGCAATCCGGGCCGGCGCCGATGCCGATGGTCGGCATCGCGAGCAACTCGGTGACTTCCTTGCCGAGCGCGGTCGGGATCGCTTCCAGCACCAGGATCGATGCGCCGGCTTCCTGCAGCACCAGTGCATCCGCCTTCAGCTTTTCCGCGCCCTCGGTCGTCTTGCCCTGTACCTTGAAGCCGCCCAGCTGGTGCACCGACTGGGGTGTGAGGCCCAGGTGGGCGCATACCGGCACCGCGCGCTCGGTCAGGAAACGCACGGTGTCGGCCAGCCACGCGCCGCCTTCCAGCTTGACCATCTGCGCGCCGGCCTGCATCAGCTTGACCGCATTGTCGAATGCCGCTTGCGGCGTCGCGTAGGTGCCGAAGGGCATGTCGGCAATCAGCAGGGCGGTCTGGTTGCCGCGCGCCACCGAGGCGGTGTGGTAGGCGATATCATCCAGCGTCACCGGCAGGGTGGAGCTGTGGCCCTGGCAGACATTGCCGAGGGAGTCGCCGACCAGCAATACATCGACACCGCAGCGGTCCATCAACGCGGCGAAGCTCGCGTCATAGCAGGTCAGCATGGCGATTTTGTCGCCCGCGTTGCGCATCGCCAGCAGCGACGGCACGGTAACCGCCTTGCTGCGCACGCCATCTTGCAGATATCCCGACATAGTCATTCCCCAATATTGAAAAATTCCCGCTTGCCGCGCATTTCTCCGATGCGCCTGACCAGCAGGTGAAAGTCCTCTTCGCGTCCGACCGGATTCAGGTTTTCGGTATTGACGATCAGGAGCGGCGAGGCGTCGTAATGATAAAAGAAACGGCTGTAACTTTCACAAAGACGGTAGAGGTACAGTTCGGAAATGCCGGCTTCCATCGCGATGCCGCGCTTCTTCACGCGCTCGACCAGGGTCTCGGGCTGCGCCTGCAGGTAGATCACGAGGTCGGGCACCGCCGCCTGCGGCCGCAGGTGGCTGTACAGCTGCTGGTACAGGTTCAGCTCGTCGTCCCCCAGCGTGAGCCGGGCGAAGATCGGGTCCTTGTCGAGCAGGAAGTCGGCAACCACGCGCGCGTCGAACAGGTCGGTTTGCGCCATGTCGCGCAACTGGTTCATGCGCTGGAACAGGAAAAACATCTGCGCCGGCAGTGCGTAGCGCGACGGGTCGCGGTAGAACTTTTCGAGGAAAGGATTCTCCTGCGGCAGTTCCAGCAGCGTCTGCGCGCCGAAGGTATCGGCCAGCTTGCGGGCGAGGGTGGTCTTGCCGGCGCCGATCGGCCCCTCGACGACAATGTATTTGTACCGGTCCAGGCTCATGAGCGGAAGATGAAATAGACGGCGCCGACCAGGCACAGGCCGGCCCAGACGTAGTCGAGCTTGAAGGGCTGGTTCATGTAGATCATTGCGAACGGCACGAACACGGTGAGCGTGATCGCTTCCTGCATGATCTTGAGCTGCGCCAGGCTGAGTTCGGTGTAGCCGATGCGGTTGGCCGGCACCTGCAGCAGGTATTCGGCCAGCGCGATCGTCCAGCTCACCAGCGCCGCGACCCACCACGGCTTGCTGGCAAGGTTCTTCAGGTGGCCGTACCACGCGATGGTCATGAAAACGTTGGCCACGGTCAGCAAACCCAGGGTTTGCACGATGACGGGGACTTGCATAGGGGATGATCAGATCTTGCGGATGGACTGCCCGGCAACGGCGGGCACGAAGGCGTGCGCCGGGCCTTGTCCGGGAATGGAGATCAGCGGATCGAGCTGCAGCAGGGGGATCAGCACGAAAGCGCGTTCCGTCAGGCGCGGATGCGGCACGGTCAGCGATGCCGACGCGATGCGCGCTTCGCCGTACAGCAGGATGTCGAGGTCGAGCGTGCGCGGCGCGTTGCGGTAGGGCCGCTCGCGGCCGAAATCCTGTTCGATCGCATGCAGGGCCTGCAGCAGGTCGGCCGGGGCGAGTTCGGTGTCGATGCGCACGACCGCATTGACGTAATCATCCCCGCCCGCGTCCACCGGCGCCGTGGAAAACAGGCTGGACTGGCCGGCAAGACGGGATCCGGGCAGGGCGGCGAGCAGCGCAATCGCGCGCCGCACCGCGTCCTGCGCATCGCCCAGGTTGGCGCCGATGCCGATGTAGGCCGGCGTCCTGCCCGTCTTCATTCCAGGCTGCCTTCCGCCGGCACCGCCTTGCTCCTGCTGCGTCCGGCGCGGCGCCGGCGCTTTTTCGGCGCCTGTCCTTCGCCTTCCGTCTTCGGCTTGCGTGCCAGCAGTTCCTCGCGGCCAGGACCGTCGGCAGCGATGAAATCGGTCCACCACTGGCCGACCTCCGGATCGAGCTCGCCGGATGCGCAGCGCAGCAGCAGGAAGTCGTAGCCGGCGCGCATGCGCAGGTGTTCCAGCAGCTTGTACGGCGACTTGCCGGTGCGGCGTTCGAAGCGCGGCTGCATTGCCCAGATGTCGCGCATGTCGGTGGCGATGCGCCGCTGCAGCGCCAGCTTTTCGGTCTGGGTGTTGAGCACGTCGTCGGCGGCAAGGTGCAGCGCGGGGATCGGGAATTCGCCCGCCGCCTTGTACGCATTCCATTTTTCCAGCACCTGGTGCCAGAGCAGGGAGGCGAACAGGAAGCCGGGCGACACGCCCTTGCCCTGGCGCACGCGATCGTCGGTGTTTTCCAGCGCGAGGGTGACGAATTTCTCGCCCAGCGGCTGTTCCAGCACCACATCGAGCAGCGGCAGCAGCCCGTGATGCAGGCCTTCCTTGCGCAGCTGCTGCAGGCAGGCCAGCGCATGGCCGCTCATCAGCAGCTTGAGCATTTCGTCGAATACCCGGGCGGCCGGCACGTTGTTAATCAAGGGCGCCATCACCTCGATCGGTTCGCGCGTGGCGGGATCGATGGTGAAGCCGAGCTTGGCGGCGAACCGCACCACGCGCAGCAGGCGCACCGGGTCTTCGCGGTAGCGCGCTTCCGGCACGCCGATGATGCGCAGGGTCCGGTTGCGGATGTCGGCGATGCCCTGGTGGTAGTCGAGCACCGCCTGGCTGGCCGGGTCGTAGTACATCGCGTTGATCGTGAAGTCGCGCCGCACCGCATCCTCGTGCTGCTCGCCGAAGGTGTTGTCGCGCAGCACGCGGCCGTGTTCGTCCTTGGGCGCATTGTCGGCGGAGGCGCCGCGGAAGGTGGTGACCTCGATGATCTCCTGGCCGAACATCACGTGCACGATCTGGAAACGCTTGCCGATGATGAAGGCGCGGCGGAACAGGCGCTTCACCTGTTCCGGCGTCGCATTGGTCGCCACGTCGAAATCCTTCGGCTTCACGCCGAGCAGCAGGTCGCGCACCGCGCCGCCGACGACGAAGGCCTTGAAGCCGTTTTCCTGCAGCGTCTGCGTCACGCGCACGGCATTGGGTGACAGCAGCGTCGGATCGATGCCGTGCTCCTGCGGCCCGAGCACGACGGGCTGGTTGGGCGCTTCTTCTTTTTTCTTGCCGCCAAGTATGCGCTTGATAAACTTTTTAATCATCGAACAGTGTCAGGATGGGCCAGCCTTGCGCTTGTGCATGCGCTTTGAGCAAGGCGTTCGGGTTGGTGGCAACCGGGTGGGTGACCGTGGAGAGCAGGGGGATGTCGTTCTGCGAGTCGCTGTAGAAGTAACTGCGGTCGAAGCTGGACAGCGTCCTGCCCTGGCCGGCCAGCCAGCGTTCGGTATGGATGACCTTGCCGGGACCGGAAGTGGGGATGCCGACCAGCTTGCCGGTGATCTCGCCGTCGGCGGTGGTTTCGGGTTCGGCCGCGATCAGGGTCGCCACGCCGAATGCCTGCGCGATCGGCTCGGTCACGAACTTGTTGGTGGCGGTGATGATCGCGACTTCGTCGCCGGCGTCCTGGTGACGCTTCACCAGGTCCTGCGCCACCGGACGCACGCCGGGAAGGACGACTTCATCCATGAACTGGCGGCGCCATTCGTCCAGCTGCCGGCGCGGGAATTGCGCGAGGGTGCCGAGCGCGAATTCCAGGTATTCCACCGGATCGAGCGTGCCGGCCTCGTACTGCGCATAGAAGTCGGCATTGCGCCGCGCGAATTCCACGGCATCGACGGCGCCGATGCGGACCAGGAATTGCCCCCATTCGTAGTCCGAATCGAGCGGGATCAGGGTATGGTCAAGATCGAATAAAGCGAGATTCATTATGCCTTCGGTTCACCTTCGAGTTGCAGCAGGCTGCGCAGCAGGGGCAGCGTGATCGGCCGTTGCGTCTCCAGCGAATATTGGTCGAGCGCGTCGAGCATGGCCGACAGCGACCGCATATCCCTGCGGTAATGCGTGATCAGATAGGGTAACACGCCGGGCGACAATGTTATGCCCCGGGCTTGCGCGGCGTGGGTCAGCGCGGCGATTTTTTCGTCATCGGTGAGCCCCTTCACTTGGTAGATCAGGCCCCAGCCGAGCCGGGTACGCAGGTCTTCCCGCAGCGCCAGGCCGGCCGGCGGCTTGTCGCCGGCGCTCACCAGCAGCGCGCCGTTTTCGCGCGCCTGGTTGAACAGGCCGAAGGCGGCGATCTGCATGTCCGGCGAAAGCAGCTGGCAGTCGTCCATCAGGTAGAGGTCGATGCCGTGGTCGAACAGGTACTCCCGTTCCGGGGCGCCGGCCGGGATGTAGCGCGCGCGCGCATCCGTTGCCAGCGCGCGCAGCAGGTGGGTCTTGCCGGCGCCGGCCTCGCCCCACAGGTAGACGAAGCGTTCGCCCGGCGGGCGCGGGGCGCGCTGCGCAAACTGCTGCAGCAGCTGGGCCAGCTCCGCATTGTGTCCGACGACGAAGGTTTCCAGGGTCTGCGGTTTTTCCGCGCCCAGGTCGAGCAGCATTTGCCTCATGACTGACGATAGAAACTGCTGTTGATGTATTGGATGCGCAGGTGGGCCAGCGCAACCGCGAGAATGGCCGATGCCGGCAGCGCCAGCAGCACGCCGGCGAAGCCGAACAGATGGCCGAAGGCGAGCAGCGCGAAGATCACGGTCAGCGGATGCAGGCCGATCCGCTCGCCCACCAGGCGCGGCGTGAGGATGAAGCTCTCGATGACCTGGCCGGCGCCGTAGATCCCGGCCACCAGCGCCAGGCCGTGCGCGCCTTCGAACTGCAGCACCGCGGCGACCAGCGCCAGGATCAGGCCGAGCCCGAAGCCGATATAGGGGATGAAGGCCAGCAGGCCGGTGACCACGCCGACCGGCACCGCGACGTCGAAGCCGGCCAGGCCAAGCGCCGCCGAGTAGTATACCGACAGTGCCAGCATCACCGCGAGCTGGCCGCGCAGGTACTGCGCCAGCAGCCCGTCCGTCTCCCGGCCGAAGGCCGTGACTTCGCCGACCCAGCGCCTCGGAATCATGTTCTGCAGGCGCCGCAGCGCCGCATGCCAGTCTAGAAGCAGGTAGAACAGCGCGATCGGGATCAGCGACAGGGTCGCGATCCAACCGAGCACGGCGGCGCTGCCCACCTTGGCCGATGCCAGCACCGAACTCCAGATTTCATCGCCGCTGGTGGCGACATATTGCGTCACCATGCGCCGGATGCCGGCCTCATCCAGCCGGACATTGATGCCGAGGCTGCGCAGCTTCGGCGCCAGGAAGGCGTTGAGCCGGGAGAGTCCGGCGGGAATCTGTTCCTGCAGCATCGGAATCTGCTTTTGCATGATCGGCAAGACCACCAGGATCAGCGCCAGCACGGCGGCCAGCAGCAACAGCATGACCAGCAGCACGGCCAGCCAGCGCGGCGCATACAGCCGGCCGAAGCGTTTCGATGACAACCAGTCAACAGCGGGGTTGAGCGCATAGGCCAGGATGCCGGCAGCGATGAACGGGGCCAGCACCGGCCCGAGGCAGGCCAGGAGCGCCACCAGTATCAGCCCGACCGCGAGCCACAATAAGGTCTGTTTCTGCTCCGGATTCAAAGAAAATGGCATGGATCGGCAGGTTGGACGGGTCGGGTTT